>NZ_JBSAXC010000016.1:0-156510 GCF_053427725.1 Burkholderia sp. PU8-34 | reverse complement strand
AATCTTTCCGAAGCGCCAGCCGCAAGTCCGGAGCCTTAATCTGGTTGCTGCGCACCAACGTAGTCCGTCCAGCTTGGATTCGCCATTTGGTCTCCGCATCAGGTCTCGTCCGCGCGAACATTCTGCCGTCGGCACCGGTTGACCGGGTAGGTATGAGGGAGGAACTGCCTCGCGAGTCCGGCAGAGTAAAATAAAGGTGCCTGAGCAATCTCGCTCAGGTCAAACCAAGCAGAAATTGACCGGGAACCATCGGACTCGTATACGACGCGGGGTGTGCGCTGAGATCGAAACAGGTTTGCGGTTGCTACCGTAAATACCTGAATCTAAAGAAATTCTTGGCGCGCCCGGCTGGGATCGAACCAGCAACCCCTGCCTTCGGAGGGCAGTACTCTATCCATTGAGCTACGGGCGCCTGTGACAGTGAAACGACCCCAGATACTTTGGTCGCCCACGATTGGCAAGACGGCAAGGATACCCGGTTTCCCATGACGCGTCCACCACGCGCGCCGAATCAGCCGCCGAAGCCCCTTCCGTGCGGGTAAACACGCGCCACCGCGCCGCTCGCCGTGATGTAAACGTTCCGTCTATAATCGTCCGAGCTTCTTTTAACAGCCATTTTGCCGTTGCACCGCTCACAATTCCTATTCACGGAGACGAGGCAAGCATGAGCGAAGCATCCCACGAATCTCCCGTCAAAACCCCCCGGCAGCTGATTGCGGTCATCGTCGCGTCGTTCGCGATCCCCATAGTCTTCATCATCCTGTTCGCCACCTACGCCAACGTTGCGTTCCGCTCGGGCGCCGGCACCAATGCGCTGTCCGACGAACAGGTCGCGAAGCGCATTGCGCCGCTCGCGCAGGTCGACGTGAAGGACGCCAACGCGCCGCGCACCTACAAGACCGGCGAGGAAGTCTACAAGGCCGTCTGCGTGGCCTGCCACGGCACCGGCGCCGCGGGTGCGCCGAAGTTCGGCAACAAGGACGACTGGGCGCCGCGCCTTGCGCAAGGCTTCGACACGCTGCTGAAGACGGCGCTCGCCGGCAAGGGCGCGATGCCCCCGCGCGGCGGCACGAGCCCCGACGACTACAGCGACTACGAGATCGCCCGCGCGATCGTCTACATGGCGAACAACGACGGCGCGAATTTCCCCGAACCGGCCGCGCCGGCCGCGAATGCCACACCAGCCGCCACGGCCGCAGGCGCCGCCCCCGCGTCCGGCGCCGCCGATGCCGCGAGCGCGCAAATCGCCGCCGCGCAGGCCGCGATCGCCGCGATCCCGAAGGCAGGTGAAGCGCCCGCCGCCGCGCCGGCGAGCGCTGACGCCGCATCCGCCGGCAAGGCGCTGTACACGCAGGTCTGCCAGGCCTGTCACGCAGCGGGCGTGCTCGGCGCGCCGAAGTTCGGCAGCAAGGACGACTGGGCGCCGCGGCTGAAGGACTCGATGGACACCGTCTACAACTACGCGCTGCACGGCAAGGGCGCGATGCCGCCGAAGGGCGGATCGACCGCGTCGGATGCCGACGTGAAGGCCGCCGTCGACTATATGGTCAACGCCGCGAAGTAACGCGGACGCAACGGTCCGGCCACAAAAAACCCCGCGCTGCGCAAGCACCGCGGGGGTTTTGTTTTCTCGGGACGGCGCGGTCTGCCGGTCGGACGGCACTTGACCCGCCCCGCCCCCGCACCGCGCGCAACCCCTACCTCACTTCTGCAGCAGCGCCTTCAGGCTCGCGAGCCGGTCCTTCGGCGTCATCGGCGCTTCTTCGGGCGTGGGCGGCGGCGCATCGTCGAGGCCCATCTCGGGGATAAAGCGGGACGCCTCGCACACGACCGTCTCGCGCGCCCGCTTGCGCTTCTTGCACCAGTTCAGGTGCAGGCTGCGCTGGGCACGCGTGATCGCGACGTACATCAGCCGGCGCTCCTCCTCGATCCGCTCGCTGTCGATCGGGCCGTCGTCCTCACTGCCGCCGCGGTGCGGCATGATCCCCTCCTCGACGCCGACCAGGAACACGTGCGGATACTCGAGCCCCTTCGACGCATGGACGGTCGACAGCCGCACCGCGTCCGGATCCTCGTCCTTGCCTTCGAGCATCGACATCAGCGCGACGGTCTGGATCAGGCCGAGCAGGTTCTTGCCGGTGTCGGCGAGCCCGTCCGCGTTGTGAAAGCCTTGGGCCTCGCCGTCGACCGCCTCCGCCGCCTCGGGCTTCGTGCCCTTGCGCTTCAGCCATTCGAGGAATTCGAGCACGTTCTGCCACTTCGACTGCGCCTGCCGCTCGTCGAACGCGTCGTACAGGTAGGCCTCGTAGTGGATCGCCTCCATCATGTCGTCGAGCACGACGGTCGCGGGCTCCTTGTCCGCGCGGTCGGTCAGGCGCTGGATGAAGTCGCAGAACATCCGCAGCGGCTCCACCTGGCGCGCGGACAGCCGCGCCTCGATGCCGCCCATGTAGACCGCCTCGAACAGCGACACCTTCGCCTGCCCGGCGAACGAGCCGAGCGCTTCCAGCGTCGTGTTGCCGATCCCGCGGCGCGGCGTCGTGACCGCGCGGATGAACGCGGGATCGTCGTCGGCGTTCGCGATCAGGCGCAGGTACGCGCACAGATCCTTGATCTCGGCCTTGTCGAAGAACGACTGGCCGCCCGACAGCACGTACGGGATCCGCTCGCGCCGCAGCACCTGCTCGAAGATCCGCGCCTGGAAGTTGCCGCGATACAGAATCGCGTAGTCGCGGAACTGCGCGCGCCGCTCGAACTTGTGCGCGGACAGCCGGAACACGACCGATTCGGCCTCGTGCTCCTCGTCGTTGCACGGCGTGACGGTGATCGAATCGCCCATCCCGTGCTCGGACCACAGCTTCTTCTCGAACAGCTTCGGGTTGTTCGCGATCACGTTGTTCGCGGCGGTGAGGATGCGCACCGTCGACCGGTAATTCTGCTCGAGCTTGACCAGGTGCAGCTTCGGGAAATCCTTGCCGAGCTGCGCGAGGTTCTCGAGCGTCGCGCCGCGCCAGCCGTAGATCGCCTGGTCGTCGTCGCCGACCGCCGTGAATGCCGCGCGCGGGCCCGCGAGCAGCTTCAGCAGCTCGTACTGGCACGCATTGGTGTCCTGGTACTCGTCGATCAGCAGGTAGCGCAGCTTGTTCTGCCAGCGATCGCGCACCTGCTCGTTCTTTGCGAACAGCTCGGTCGGCAGGCGGATCAGGTCGTCGAAGTCGACCGCCTGGTACGCGTGCAGCGTCGCGACGTAGTTGCGGTAGACGAGCGCGGCCTGGTGCTCGTCCTCGTTCGCTGCGATCGTCATCGCCTCTTCAGGCGTGACGAGGCCGTTCTTCCACAGCGAGATGATGTTCTGGATCTTGCGGATCAGGCCCTTGTCGGTCGTGCCGATCTGCTCCTGGATCATCCCGAAGCAGTCGTCCGAATCCATGATCGAGAACTGCGGCTTCAGGCCGACGTGCTCGGCCTCCTGGCGCAGGATCTGCACGCCGAGCGAGTGGAACGTGCAGACGGTGAGCTGGTTCACCGGCACCTTGCGGCCTTCCTTGCCGGGCGTGGTGAGCGTCTTGCCCTCGAGCAGCTTCGACACGCGCTCGCGCATTTCGGCGGCGGCCTTGTTCGTGAACGTGACGGCGGCAATGTGGCGCGGCTCGAAGCCTTTCGCTTCGATCAGGTGCGCGATCTTCTGCGTAATCACGCGCGTCTTGCCGCTGCCCGCGCCGGCGAGCACGAGGCAGGGACCGTCGAGATAGCGCACCGCTTCGTTCTGAGCGGGATTGAGGCCTGCGGACATGGTTGCGGATGGTGTTGCGGTTGACGGCTGGACGCCGGGAGGATGCCGCGCGCGGGGTGCCAGGTCGGGCATGCGGACGCACGGGCAGAACGCGCATGTTAACACGCCGGCGGCGGCGATTTCCGGAGCCCCGCCGGGCGGGGCCGGGCGGGCGGATGCGTGATCGCGCCCTTGTCCGTTCGGCCAATTCCGCCTTGCGACGGCCGCGCTGCGCGACAATCGGGTGACCGTTGGATCGCCGGCGAACCCCTCTCGCGCGATACCGACGGCTGTGCCGCCGCGCGCGGCACAGCCGGTCACGGTCGGTCGCGCGCCATACGTCCGACAAAATGCGTGAATCCCCACACCGGCCCCGTGCCAAAATATTCGGTCGTCGGCACCGCCAAGGTGCCTGATCCTTTCGTTTCCCTTGTTGCCAAGGAGTGCCATGTCGTCATTGCTCAAGATTGGTTTGATGGGTTTCGGTTTCGCCGGCGCGACGTTTCACGCGCCGGTGATCGCGGCGAGTGGCCGCACGCAGGTTGCCGCGATCGCCACCGGCCAGCCGGATCGCGCGAAGGCCGCGTATCCGGATGCCCGCGTCGTGCCCGATCTCGACGCGCTGCTGAGTCTCGACGACATCGAATGCGTGGTGATCGCCACGCCGAACGACACGCACTTCCCGCTCGCGCGCCAGGTGCTCGAAGCCGGCCGCCACGTCGTCGTCGACAAGCCCGTGACGCTCACCTCCGACGAGGCGCTCGCGCTCGCGCGGCTCGCGAACGCACGCAGCCGCGTGTTCGCGCCGTTCCACAACCGCCGCTGGGACGGCGATTTCCTGACCGTACGCCGCGTGATCGACTCCGGCGAGCTCGGCCGCATCACGTACGTCGCGTCGCACTTCGACCGCTTCCGGCCGCAGGTGCGCACCCGCTGGCGCGAGGAAGCCGCGCGCGGCGGCGGCCTGCTGCTCGACCTCGGCCCGCACCTGATCGACCAGGCACTCGCGCTGTTCGGCCTGCCCGAAACCGTCGGCGCGACGGTCAAGGTCCGCCGCGACAACGGTTCGGCGCCCGATTTCGTGCATCTGCAGCTCGGCTATCCGGACAAGGACGTCGCGCTGCACGCGAGCGCGCTGTCGGCAATCGAGCCGGCGCGCTTCATGCTGCACGGCACGCGCGGCAGCTACCAGAAGTTCGGGCTCGACACGCAGGAAGACCAGCTGAAGGCGGGCCTGACGCCCGATCACGTCGAATTCGGCGGCGGCAACCCGCCCGGCCTGCTGCGCGTGCTCGACGGCGACGTCGAAACCGAGCGGCCGGTGCCGACGCTCGACGGCCAGTACGCGGAGTTCTATCGCGCGCTCGCCGCGTCGATCCGCGACGGCGCACCGTTCCCCGTCACGCCGCAGGACGCGGTCGACGTGATGACGATCATCGAGCTCGCCGCGCAAAGCGAGCACGAAGGCCGGCGCGTGCCGTTCGTGCGCAAGGTGGTGTGAAGCGATCGGCCCCGAGCTGCCGCTCCGTCCCGCGCGATCAATTCAGAACAATCGGTTACAAATCGCGCGGGAACGAAAGTCAGCGGTACTCCTGTCTGACGCGTTTCTCAAAAAAGTCGATCCGACACCAAACCGCCTGGAGAATGTGATGCAACGGTTGATTCGCGCGGCAGCATGCTGCGCCCTGGTTTCCTCGCTCGCGGCGTGCATCGTCACGCCGCCGCAGCAACCTCGCCCGGCGCCGCGCCCCGCGCCTGCGCCGGCGCCGCAGGTGAATCCGCAAGTCGTCGGCTACGAGCGCATGCAGCAGATCCAGGGCCGGATCGACAACCTGCACCGCCGGATCGATGCGCGCGTGAACGGTGGCTACTATCCGCCGCCGTATGGCGCGCAGCTCCATCACCGCCTCGACGTGATCCGCCAGGAATCGAACGATATGTCGGCGCAACACGGCGGCGGCCTGTCGGCCGACGAGCAGCGCGTGCTGAACCAGGAACTCGACACCGCGGCGCGCGCGATCGGCGAGTGACGCCGGCGCCCGCCGGCACCGAAAACGCGGCGGCGCGCTGTCGCCGCTTGTCCCCAGGCGACATTCATTTGCCCAAATTGACAAGGCTTCCGGGCTCGCGTACAGTCGCCCGCACGCGTCGGGAGAGCGCGTGACAGCGTTGCAGCAACGCCGGTCGCGCCGCCGAAGGGGCATACCCGCAAACTCTCAGGCAAAAGGACCGGCCGCGTCGAAGAACCCCGCCTGCGCATGTCGCAGGCCACGTTCTTCGCACTCTGGAGAGCGGCAGTAGCCCGTTGCGCATCGTCAGCGCGGGCAGGCTGCCCACCGAAGGGGCGCGCGTTCGCCGGGCTGGTCCCGCAACGCAATCTCTCAGGTATCGAGGACAGAGGGGATGTACAGGATCGTCCGCAGGCTCAAGGCCGCGGCGGTCGACACATCGCCGTATTGTCCCGCGCGCAAGCGCTTGCCTGAGGCCTCGATGACCGCACTCAAACACACCCCGCTCAACGCCGCGCACCGCGCGCTCAATGCCCGCATGGTCGATTTCGGCGGCTGGGACATGCCCGTCAACTACGGCTCGCAAATCGAAGAGCACCAGGCCGTGCGCACCGACGCCGGCATGTTCGACGTGTCGCACATGTGCGTCGTCGATTTCACCGGCAGCCGCGTGCGCGCGTTCTTCGAGCACGCGATCGCGAACAACGTCGGCAAGCTCAAGACGCCCGGCAAGGCGCTCTACTCGTGCCTGCTCAACCCGCAGGGCGGCGTCATCGACGATCTGATCGTCTATTACTTCACCGAGGACTTCTTCCGCGTCGTCGTCAACGCCGGCACCGCGGAGAAGGACATCGCGTGGTTCAACCAGCTCAACGAGGAAGGCGGCTACGGCATCACGATCGCGCCGCGCCGCGATTTCGCGATCGTCGCCGTGCAGGGCCCGAACGCCCGTGAAAAGGCCTGGACGACGATTCCCGCCGCGCGCGCCGCAACGAGCGAGCTGAAGCCGTTCAACGCCGCGCAGGTCGCGGGCACGCCGTTCGGCGACCTCACCGTCGCGCGCACCGGCTACACCGGCGAAGACGGTTTCGAGGTGATCGTCCCGGCGGTTCACGTCGAAGCGCTGTGGAACGCACTGCAGCAAAACGGCGTGCGCCCGTGCGGGCTCGGCGCGCGCGACACGCTGCGCCTCGAGGCCGGCATGAACCTGTACGGCCAGGACATGGACGACACTGTGTCCCCGCTCGACGCAGGCCTCGCATGGACGGTCGACCTGACGGCGCCGCGCGCGTTCGTCGGCCGCGACGTGCTCGAGCGCGACGGCTCGCGCGCCGCGTTCGTCGGCCTGATCCTGCAGAAGGAAAACGGCAAGGCGGGCGGCGTGCTGCGCGCGCACCAGAAGGTCGTCACGCCGCACGGCGAAGGCGAGATCACGAGCGGCACGTTCTCCCCGTCGATGCAGGAATCGATCGCGTTCGCGCGCGTGCCGACGGCCGTGCAGATCGGCGACACCGTGCACGTGCAGATTCGCGACAAACAACTCCCCGCGCGCGTGGTAAAACTGCCGTTCGTGCGCAACGGCAAGGTCCTCGCTGCGTAACGACCTGGAGGGCCGGGCGGCATGGCGCCCGGCAAAACAATACCTGGCGCGCCGCCACGGTGCGCCGCAATGAAGAATCACACCCTTTCTATCAGGAGCATCCGATGAGCAACGTCCCGGCCGAACTGAAGTACACCGACGAGCACGAGTGGATCCGTACCGAAGCCGACGGCACGCTGGCGATCGGCATCACCGATCACGCGCAAAGCACGCTCGGCGACATCGTCTTCCTCGAACTGCCGCAAGTCGGCAAACAGGTGAAGGCAGGCGACGCCGTCGGCGTCGTCGAGTCGGTGAAAGCGGCGTCCGACATCTACTCGCCGGTGTCGGGCGAAGTGGTCGCCGTCAACACGGAAGTCGTCGACGCACCGGACGAAGTCAACAGCGACGCGTACAGCGCGTGGCTGTTCAAGATCAAGCTCGCCGACGGCGCATCGACCGACAGCCTGCTCGACGCAGCCGCCTACGAGAAGCTGGTCGGCTAACTCAACCACCCAAGCATTGCGCGGCGCGCCGGCCCGGCAGCACGGGCCGCGCCCCGCGTGGGACCAGAGCAGGCGCCAAGCGCCCACTCTGGTCGACCGCGAAGCATGGGGCCCGAGTAAGCGCTGACGCGCCAACTCGGGCCGACACTGGAACACCATGAAGCTCGAACACCCGGACCGCCTGATGAACCGCACGCCCCTCTCGCTCGCTGCGCTCGAAACGCACGACGCGTTCGCCGAACGCCATATCGGCCCTGACGCCGCCAGCCAGAAGGCGATGCTCGACACGCTCGGCTTCGCGTCGCGCGCCGCCCTGATCGACGCCGTGATTCCCGCGGCGATCCGCCGCGCGGAAACGCTGCCGCTCGGCCCGTTCGCCCAGCCGAAGAGCGAAGCGGAAGCGCTCGCCGCACTGCGCGAGCTCGCGGACAAAAACCAGGTGTTCCGCTCGTACATCGGCCAGGGTTACTACGACACGCACACCCCGGCGGTGATCCTGCGCAACGTGCTTGAAAACCCGGCGTGGTACACGGCCTACACGCCGTACCAGCCTGAAATTTCCCAGGGCCGCCTCGAGGCGCTCCTGAACTTCCAGCAGATGGTCGCCGACCTGACGGGCCTCGCGATCGCGAACGCGTCGCTGCTCGACGAAGCGACCGCGGCGGCCGAGGCGATGACGCTGCTGCAGCGCATCGGCAAACCGAAGTCGAACGTCTTCTACGTCGCCGACGACGTGCTGCCGCAGACGCTGGAAGTGATCCGTACCCGCGCGCTGCCGATCGGCATCGAGGTCAAGACGGGCCCGGCCGCCGACGCCGCGCAGTCGGACGCGTTCGGCGTGCTGCTGCAATACCCGGGCGTGAACGGCGACGTGCGCGACTACCGCGCGCTCACCGACGCGATCCACGCCGCCGGCGGCCACGTGGTCGTCGCGGCCGACATCCTCGCGCTGACGCTGCTGACGCCGCCCGGCGAATGGGGCGCGGACGTCGCGGTCGGCAATACCCAGCGTTTCGGCGTGCCGATGGGCTTCGGCGGCCCGCACGCCGCGTATCTCGCGGTGCGCGACGAATTCAAGCGCCAGATGCCGGGCCGTCTCGTCGGCGTGACCGTCGACGCGCAGGGCAAGCCCGCGCTGCGTCTCGCGCTGCAGACGCGCGAACAGCACATCCGCCGCGAGAAGGCGACGTCGAACGTGTGTACCGCGCAGGCGCTGCTCGCGATCATGGCGAGCATGTACGCGGTCTACCACGGCCCGCACGGCCTGAAGACGATCGCGCTGCGCGTGAACCGCATCGCGGCGCTGTTCGCGGCCGGCGTGAAGCAGCTCGGCTTCGCGACTGTCAACGACACGTTCTTCGACACGCTGACGATCGACACCGGCGCACGCACCGCGCAGATCCACGCCCTCGCAAACGCGCAGCGCGTGAACCTGCGCCGCGTGAGCGACACGCAGGTCGGCATCTCGGTCGACGAGACGACGACCCGCGCCGATCTCGCCAGCCTGCTCGCGATCTTCGCGCAAGCCGCGGGCGGCACGGCGCCCGACGTCGATGCACTCGACGCGGGCCTCGGCGGCACGGCCGCGCTGCCGGCCGGCCTCGAGCGCACGAGCGCGTACCTGACGCACCACGTGTTCAACCGCCACCATTCGGAAACGGAAATGCTGCGCTACCTGCGCAGCCTGTCGGACAAGGATCTCGCGCTCGACCGCTCGATGATCCCGCTCGGCTCATGCACGATGAAGCTGAACGCGACATCGGAAATGCTGCCCGTCACGTGGCCCGAATTCGGCCAGATCCACCCGTTCGCGCCGGCCGAACAGACGGTCGGCTACCGCGAGATGATCGACCAGCTCGAGCAGATGCTCGTCGCGGCAACCGGCTACGCGGCCGTGTCGCTGCAGCCGAATGCGGGCTCGCAGGGCGAGTACGCGGGCCTCTTGATCATCCACGCGTATCACGCGTCGCGCGGCGAAAGCCACCGCGACGTCTGCCTGATCCCGGCGTCCGCGCACGGCACGAACCCGGCGTCCGCGCACATGGCCGGCATGAAGGTCGTCGTCGTCGCGTGCGACGCGCAGGGCAACGTCGACATCGAGGACCTGAAGAAGAAGGCCGACGAACATGCGAACGACCTCGCGGCGATCATGATCACGTACCCGTCGACGCACGGCGTGTTCGAGCAGAACGTCCGCCAGATCTGCGAGATCGTGCACGCGCACGGTGGCCAGGTGTACGTCGACGGCGCGAACATGAACGCGATGGTCGGCCTGACCGCGCCGGGCCAGTTCGGCGGCGACGTGTCGCACCTGAACCTGCACAAGACCTTCTGCATCCCGCACGGCGGCGGCGGCCCGGGCGTCGGCCCGGTCGCGGTCGGCGCGCACCTCGCGAAGTTCCTGCCGAACCAGCACTCGACCGGCTATACGCGCGGCGAAGAAGGTATCGGCGCGGTGTCGGCGGCGCCGTACGGCTCCGCGTCGATCCTGCCGATCTCGTGGATGTACATCGCGATGATGGGCGCGAAGAACCTGACCGCCGCGACGGAGACCGCGATCCTCAACGCGAACTACATCGCGAAGCGCCTCGCACCGCACTACCCGGTGCTGTATTCGGGCCCGGGCGGGCTGGTCGCGCACGAGTGCATTCTCGATCTGCGTCCGATCAAGGACACGAGCGGCATCACCGTCGACGACGTCGCGAAGCGCCTGATGGACTATGGTTTCCACGCGCCGACGATGAGCTTCCCGGTGCCGGGCACGCTGATGGTCGAGCCGACCGAATCCGAATCGCAGGAGGAACTCGACCGCTTCATCGCCGCGATGATCGCGATCCGCGAGGAAATCCGCGCGGTCGAGGAAGGCCGCGCCGACCGCGAGGACAACCCGCTGCGTCACGCGCCGCACACGGCGGCTGTCGTCACCGCGAACGAATGGCCGCATGCGTACTCGCGCGAGCAAGCCGCGTACCCGGTCGCGTCGCTCGGCACGAACAAGTACTGGCCGCCGGTCGGCCGCGCGGACAACGTGTATGGCGACCGCAACCTGTTCTGCTCGTGCGTGCCGATGTCGGAATACGCGTAACACGCGCGTCGTCCGCGGTTGGCCCGATGCTGTGCCGCACGCAACCTGCCGGTTGCGTGCGGTTTTTACGTTGGCCGCCAATCCGCCTGACGTTCGTCCCCCAATCCGGCTAACATCACACGCGATCCAGCCAATGAAGGAGTTCCGCATGGTGCGTTCGATGTTTCCGGGCCGCGAATCACGGCATATGCGACGGCACATGTCGCGGCGCATGCACGCCCGCGCGGTCGTGCCGACGCTCGTCGCGTCGCTGTCGATCGCCGCTGCCGGTCTTGGCGCGGCGGGCAGCGCGCGCGCCGCGATGAATTTCTGCGCGGCGCCCGCGCTGCAGTCGAGCGAAACGACGCAGGCCGAGCCGGGCGTGCAGGCGCTGATCCGCGGCGTCGACGCGCGCATCGGCGCCCAGCCGAAGGCGATGCCCCGCGTGCATACCGAGGGCACGCTGCCGCATGAAGGCATCTATGACCAGAGCGCCGACGCGCTGAAGGACATGGAGCTGATGCGCGACGCGGCGCTCGCGTGGCGCGTGACGAACGCGCCGCGCTACCTGCAGCTCGTCGACCGGTTCCTGTATGCGTGGGTCACGACCTACCAGCCGAGCTTCAACCCGATCGACGAGACGCGTTTCGACAGCCTGATCCTCGCGTACGACATGACGGCGAGCGCGCTGCCGGTGAAGACGCGCAATGCGGCGTCGGCATTCATCGCGAAACTCGGCGCCGGCTACGTCGCGCAGATCGACGCGCAGAAGCGCCCGCTCACGGGCACCTGGCGCAACAACTGGCAGAGCCACCGGATCAAGCTGATCGCGCTGTCCGCGTTCACGCTCGGCGACCGCAAGATGATGAACGCCGCGCAGCGCCTGTTCGTCGAGCATCTCGCCGACAACATCGGCCCGGACGGCACGACGTTCGACTTCGAGGAGCGCGACGCGCTGCACTATGCGGTGTACGACCTGCAGCCGCTCGCGACCGCGGCGCTGGCCGCGCGCCGCTTCAACCGCAACTGGCTGCGTGAAAAGGGCACGAACGGCGCGACGCTCGCCGCCGCGCTCGACTGGCTCGTGCCGTATGCGCGCGGTGAGAAGACGCACGAGGAATTCGTGCATTCGCCGGTCGCGTTCGACGCGAAGCGCCGCGAGGCCGGGATTCCGGGCTACACGGGGCAGTGGGACCCGAAAAACGCCACCGAGCTCTTTTATCTGGCTGCGCGGCTCGACGGGCGTTATGCGCCGGTCGCGCAGCAGCTTTCCCCGACGCCGCCCGCATGGCTAGCCGCGTGCTTGCCGCTGCAGGCGCGCTAGACTACTTACAGCAAGACAGGAAACAAAATGGCAGTCAGCGTGTTTGACCTCTTCAAGATCGGCATCGGCCCGTCCAGTTCGCACACGGTCGGCCCGATGCGCGCCGCGCTGATGTTCGTCCAGGGCCTCGAGCGCGACGGAATGCTCGACGCGACCGCGAACGTGAAAGTCGAGCTGTACGGGTCGCTCGGCGCAACCGGCAAGGGCCACGGCACGGACCGCGGCGTGATGCTCGGCTTGCTCGGCGACGCGCCCGACACCGTCGACCCCGGCACGATCGCCGAGCGCCTCGACGCCGTGCGCACGTCGAAGACGCTCGCGCTGCTCGGCAAGCACCCGATCCCGTTCGTGCTGAAGGAGCACATCGCGTTCTACCGCCAGGCGCTGCCCGAGCACCCGAACGGGATGAAGCTGCGCGCGACCGACGCGAGCGGCGCGGTGCTCGTCGAGCGCACTTACCTGTCGGTCGGCGGCGGCTTCGTCGTGACGGCCGGCGCGCCGAACACGAAGGTGCTGAGCGCGGCCGAGCAGATGACGCATCCGTTCAGCAACGCGGCGGAACTGCTTGCGCTGACCGAGTCGACCGGCAAGTCGATCGCGCAGCTGATGTGGGAAAACGAGCGCACGTGGCACACCGAGGAAGAAACCCGCGACGGCTTGCTGAAGATCTGGAGCGTGATGCAGTCGTGCGTGTCGCGCGGCTGCGGGATCGGCAACCCGGACGCGGACGGCAACCTGCCCGGCCCGTTCCAGGTCAAGCGCCGCGCGCCGCAGCTGTACCGCACGCTGACGGGCAGCCCGGAGCGCGCGCTGCAGGATCCGCTGTCGATGATCGACTGGATCAACCTGTATGCGATCGCGGTGAACGAGGAAAACGCGGCCGGCGGACGCGTCGTCACCGCGCCGACCAACGGCGCGGCCGGCATCATCCCGGCGGTGCTGCATTACTACACGCGCTTCACGCCGGGTGCGAACGAGCAAGGGGTGATCGACTTCCTGCTGACGGCCGCCGCGATCGGCGTGCTGTACAAGCTCAACGCGTCGATTTCCGGCGCGGAAGTCGGCTGCCAGGGCGAAGTCGGGGTCGCATGCTCGATGGCGGCGGGCGCGCTCGCCGCGGTGCTCGGCGGCACGCCGCGCCAGGTCGAGAACGCGGCCGAGATCGGCATGGAGCACAACCTCGGCCTCACCTGCGACCCGGTTGGCGGGATGGTGCAGATTCCGTGCATCGAGCGCAACGCGATGGCGTCGGTGAAGGCCGTCAACGCGGCGCGGATGGCGCTGCGCGGCGACGGCACGCACTACGTGTCGCTCGATTCGGTGATCAAGACGATGCGCGAAACCGGCGCCGACATGAAGACGAAGTACAAGGAAACGTCGCGCGGCGGGCTGGCGGTGAATATCGTCGAGTGCTGACGGCAAGGGGCAGGAGCGGGTACGACATCAGCAACCCACGCGCTCAACCTGCTCCTGCTCGCCGCGTCCTTCGGCCATGAGGTCCGGCCCGAATTTCGCGAACTTCTCGAGCGCGCCGGCCAACGAGCGTCGTACCGGTCGAATACGAATCTCATCGCCCACGCGCTCGATTTCGAGTTCGATGTCGCTGCGCTCGTAGGCCAGATCCTCGGGTATGCACACGACTTGGGAGTTGCCGTTCCTGAGCGCTCGGGTGACATGCATTGTCATCTCCAGCTTTTGTTACGGCCACTGCTGCCTGGCATGCAGCACACGCAGAACCTCGACGACGCGTTCGGCTTGCTGGACGCGATAAACAAGCACGTAGTTCCGCGCGATCACCAGCTCCCGCGTGCCGGACACGCGCCCATGCCGGTACAGCTCGGCGCGCGCCGGCAGCGCCGCGGCCCTTTCCTCCAGCAGCTCATCAAGCTCCAGCGCGGCCACGGGGTTGTCCTGGCCGATGTGGTCCATGATGGCGGCGCGATCCTCGAGCGCTTTCGGATTCCAGTGCAGCGCAAGGGTCAAGCGCTACCCCGCTGCTTCGAGATTCTTTGGCGCAGCGCGTCACGGCGCGACGCAAACTCGGCCTTGACCTCTGCGTCGGGAACGGACGGGCGCGGATCGTCCAGCGCCTGCTGCACCTGCTCGCGGAACCAGCGATCGTAAGCAGCCGCCTCGTGGGCCGCTTTCAGCGCCGCCGCGCGATCAGGCCGGGTGGCCCGGCCCGCGGCATCTGGATCGAAATCCGAAGCGTCCACGTCGAATTGGCTGATGCCCAGGTCGCGCAGAAAGCCGACCAGCGTTTCGAACCGGCGAAACACGCGCACGTCGCCGCGCTTGGCCGACAGAAAGCGCTCGGTAGTGCCATAGCGAGCCGCGACGGTCCAGCCGTTGCCGTGGCCGATCACACGCGCGGCGCGCACGGCACCCGCCTCGACAAGCTGGGTGAGCGTCTTCTGGTCGATCGTTTCGGCTGCCATGATGACTCTTCCCCGCATCAATAAACCGGGAAGGAATTTTACTATTGAGTGAGCGACCATTTTACTGTTATTTGAGGAAGAGCATTGTCGATGATCCGAACGGAAATTCGATTCGGCACCCGTTGCGGTACTTTTGACTGACTGGCGAGCCCGCGCAAGCTGTCCTTCCGGCCACCCGAAAGGCGTCGTCCAGCCGCTCAGCCAGCGCTTCGCTCCCCCGGACAGCGTGCGAACTCGCATTCGGCGTCAGTCGCGGACACAGTGACAGGCCAGACGGCAGCAGCGATCGGCTTGCCCGATTGATCTCTCCTCACCCGCGTTCCGACACTTTTCACCGTCACCCGATCGGGCGTAAGCTGTACGTCCCGCTACCCAGGGAGACGGCATCCCATGTCGCATTCCACGGATCTCGAGCAGCGCGGCGCCAACG
The DNA here is from genome assembly GCF_053427725.1 of Burkholderia sp. PU8-34. NCBI lineage: Bacteria > Pseudomonadati > Pseudomonadota > Betaproteobacteria > Burkholderiales > Burkholderiaceae > Burkholderia > Burkholderia sp. PU8-34. The sequence goes on along the minus strand of NZ_JBSAXC010000016.1, from coordinate 141,388 downwards.
GCGCGCGCCTGCTCGTCGACGCGTTGCTCGCCAATCATGTCGAACGCGTGTTCTGCGTGCCGGGCGAGAGCTTCCTCGCCGTGCTCGATGCGCTCGCGGACGACACCGCGCGCATCCAGACGATTGTCTGCCGCCACGAGGCGGCCGCCGCGAACATGGCGGAGGCGGTCGGCAAGCTGACCGGCCGCCCCGGCATCGCGTTCGTCACGCGCGGGCCCGGCGCAACGCACGCGTCGATCGGCGTGCACACGGCGTTCCAGGATTCGACGCCGATGATCCTGTTCATCGGCCAGTGCGCACGCGAGCACCTCGACCGCGAAGCGTTCCAGGAAATCGACTACCGCCGGATGTTCGGCCAGATGGCGAAATGGGTCGCGCAGATCGACGACCCGCGCCGCCTCCCCGAATACCTGAGCCACGCGTTCCACGTCGCGACCTCCGGCCGGCCCGGACCGGTCGTGCTCGCGCTGCCGGAAGACGTGCTGTCCGAGCCGTGCGCGCCGCAGCCGGTCGCGCCCCCCGCGAAGCGCGTCGCGGCCGCGCCGTCCGCCGCGCAGATCGATGAATTGCGCGAGCGGCTCTCCCGCGCGGAGCGGCCGTTCCTCGTCGTCGGCGGCAGCGGCTGGACGCCCGATGCGTGCACGAACCTGCGGACCTTCGTCGAACGCTGGCAGTTGCCGGTCGCGTGCGCGTTCCGCTACCAGGATACGTTCGACAACGCGCACCCGAACTACGCGGGCGACGTCGGGCTCGGCATCAATCCCGCGCTCGCGAAGCGCATCCGCGAAGCTGACCTGCTGTTCGCGCTCGGGCCGCGCCTCGGTGAAGCGACCACCGGCGGCTACACGCTGCTCGACATCCCGAAGACCCGCCAGACGCTGATCCACGTCCACCAGGGCGCGGACGAGCTGGGCCGGGTCTATGCGGCGGACCTGCCGATCGTGTCGGGGATGCCGGAAATCGCGGCGCTCATCGCCGCGCTCGAACCGCCGGCCGCGCCCGCGTGGGCCGGCAGCGCGGCCGACGCGCATCGCGCCTACCGCGAATGGCACGCGCCGCTGCCGATGCCGGGCGACGTCCAGCTCGGCGACGTGATGGTGCAGCTGCGCGAGCGCCTGCCGCACGACGCGATCCTGACCAACGGCGCCGGCAACTACGCGATCTGGCTGCACCGGCATTTCGCGTACCGGCATTTCCGCTCGCAGCTCGCGCCGACGAGCGGCGCGATGGGCTACGGGATTCCTGCCGCGCTCGCCGCGAAGTCGCTGTATCCGGCGCGCGCCGTCGTCGCACTCGCCGGCGACGGCTGCTTCATGATGGCCGGCAGCGAGCTCGCCACCGCGATGCAGTACGGGCTCAACATCGTCGTGATCGTCGTCAACAACGGCCATTTCGGCACGATCCGCATGCATCAGGAGCGCAACTACCCTGGGCGCGTGCACGGCACGGGGCTCACGAACCCCGATTTCGCCGCGTATGCACGCGCGTTCGGCGCGCATGGCGAGACGGTCGAGCGCACCGCCGACTTCGCGCCCGCGCTCGAGCGCGCGCTGACCTGCGGGCTGCCCGCGCTGATCGAGATCCGCGTGCCGCAGGAGGCGAGCACGCCGGCGGCAACGCTCGCGCAAATCCGGGAACAGGGACGCCGCGCGCGCGGCGCATGACGATGGACACCCGTGCCGTCCCGGCCGGCGCGGCGCTATCGCGCGACGACGCGCTTGTCTGGCCCGGCACGCTGCTTGCCCCCGACGGCATGCTCGTCGCGCCGTATGACGTCGAGCACGGCGCAAGCCCGGCGGCCGGCGCTGCGCTCGGCCATGTTCCGGCCGCGCCCGCGCTCGGTCTGCTGCATGCCGCGACCCGGCCGTTCCGGCTCGACTACGACGGCCGGATGCACGTCCACGTGATCAACGGGATGGGCGTCGCGCTCGGCGATTCGGTGATCGGCCTGACCGCGCTCGCCGCGCTGCGCGATGCGCATCCTGGCCTGCGCTTCACGCTGTACCGCCCTGAGCACACGCCGCGCTACGTCGAGGCGCTGTATGCGCTCGCAGCCGACGTCGTCGCGCCATCGCGCACGCTGCCGTGGCGGGTCGAAGCGCTGCCCGCCGGCGCGCCGTGCATCGATCTCGGCAATCACCTGTACTGGCCCGCGTTCGCGCGGCTGCCGATGATCGATTTCTTCCTCGACGCGCTCGGTGTGGATCCGGCGGCGCTACCTGCGTGCGCGAAGCGCAACCGCTGGCTCGCCCGGCTGCAACTGCCCGCGCTGCCGCCCGCATGGCGGCGGCCGTACGTGCTGTTCTGCCCGAGCGCAAGCACCGGGGTGCGCAGCGTGCCGCCAGCGTTGCGCGCCGGGTTCGTCGACGCGCTTGCGCGGCGCTATCGGCTGCCCGTCGCCGGGTTCGGGCCGGTCGCCCATCCCGCTTACGTCGATGTCAGCAGACACGCGCGCGATACCGCGGCATTCGTCGCATGGATCAAGGGGGCGAGCCTGCTGTTCTCGTCGGACACGGCGGCGGCCCACCTCGCCGACGGCTTCGACGTGCCGACGCTCGCATGCTTCACGACGATCGCGCCAGCGTTGCGGGTGCGCGACTATCCGCATTGCGTGCCGGTCGCGCTCGACGTGCCGGAAGCGTTGCGCGGATTGCATCGCAGCGAATCGCCGGACGACCTGGCGGCGGTCGAGGCCGCGTACCGGGCGGTCGACTGGGACGCACTGGCGTGGCCTGCGGTGCGGCGCGATCCCGCAGGCACGCCGCCGGAGTGACCGGTCGTACACGGCGGATTTCCGGGCGCTCGGCATTCAGCCTGAGCCATCGCCAAGCTCACGGCCGTAGTTATCGGGTCAGCGTCGAACGGCCTCGCCCTGCGCGCCCGGCACGCGTTCGCCCGTCGACCCGGCTACGCATGAGCGGTCTTTGCCGCCATTCCCCGTTGCGTCACCCCACCGCGACCATCGTCACGCTGTCGCGCAGCGTCTCCGATGGCCGCTTGCCGAACATCCGGCGGTAGTCGGTCGCGAACTGGCTCAGGTGCCAGAAGCCCCAGGCCTCGGCGACGTCCTGCACGGACCCGACCGCGCGGCCGCACAGGTCGCGCCGCGCGCCGTTCAGCCGCAGCGTGCGCAGATAGGTCGCCGGCGCCATCCCGAGCACGTCCTGGAAGCAGTACTGCAGCGTCCGGCGGCTCACGTGCAGCTGCTCGCACAGCTCGGGCACGCCGACCGGACGCGTGCGATGCGCGAGCACGTAGTCGCGCGCCTGATCGACGATCCAGCGGCGCTTCGCGAGCCCGGCGCCGGATGCACCGTCGGCGGGCAGCGCGCAAACGTCGAACAGCGCGGCGAGCACCTCGGCCTGCAGGTCGTTGCGCTGCGGGTCCGACAGCGGCGCGGCAGCGGCGGCCGCGTCGTCGAGCCGGCGCCCGAGCAGCGCGCACAGCCGCGTGAGCCGCGCCTCGCCGACCTGCATCACCGTTTGGGTCGGCAGGCGCTCGTCGAGCCCGCACTGCTCGACCTGTTCCGCATAGCGGCGCAGCATGTCGCCGCGCACAACGATGCCGTAGATCGAGAATTGCGCGGGCGTCAGCAATTCGAATTCGACGTTGCCGGGCCGGAACGCGAGCGCGCCGGCCTCGATCCGGCACGCGTCGACGCGCGCCGCGCCGTCGCGCACGAGCGGAATGCCGAACCAGTACGCGTCGCCGCGCACCTCGCACGCCTGGCGCAGCAGGTGGCTCGTCGATTCGCGGAACAGCTTCATCGTGTCGAGCGGCAGCTCGGTCAGCGTGCCGACGAAGCGGCCCGCCGCGAGCTGGTCGTAAGTCTGCCGCCAGCCGATCAGGTTGCGCGCCTGCTCGTCGGCGTCGTGTGCGACGCTGACGACGGCCTGCCCGGCCGACGCGTCATCGCCGTGCGCGTTGCGCCGCGTGTCCTCGGCCGTCGGTTCGCCGGCGTGCACCTCTCGTTCACTCATCGTGTTTCTCCTGTCGACCCGCGTGCGCTGGTCCCGCCTGGAACCCCACATCCCACGCAAGTCCCGTGCCGAACTGCGGGCAACCGGCATGCAATCCGGCGCAAAGCCCGTCATTCAACGACGGCGTGCACGCACGCGCAATGCGGGCAGACCGGGATGGCGTGCGGCCTGCACCGGGCTGGTGCGGTACGCGGCGAAATCACGCATGACATCACGCACGACCTCGCACACCACTTCACACATCACTTCTCACACCATTTCCCATACCTCGTCACGCACCGCCTTCGGGCCGCAACCGCACGACGCGCGTGCCGCAATTGCCGTACGCCTGCGCGACGGTCAGCTCGACGATCGGACAGCCCGCCGGCCACGGCACGGCGGCGGAGGCACCCGCATCGGACAGCACTTGGTGCACGACCGCCCGGCCGTTGATCCGATACCGGATACCGCGCAGGAAATCGACGAACAGCAATCCAACCCCGTTTCCGTTGCAGTGCGCCGCATCGATCCGGACGCCCTCGCCGGCCGCGGGCAGCGCGAACCGCAGCGTCTTCGTATCGAGCACCCTGACAACCGGCAGCCATTCGCCATTCGCGTCGCGCATCGATTGCACGATGTCGCAGGTCACGCTCGCGCGGCCGCCGCATCCGGTACCGACGAACATGAAGGGTTGCGTCTCGATGAAATGTCGTACGCCGATGCTCACGCGCGTCGTGACGACATCGCTCATGCGCTCGGCCTCGTCCGCGACACCGAAGCGGCGATGCGCGTCGAGCTCACCGTCGTGAAAGACCGGATGCCGGGAAGTCGGTCGAATCGGTTCCGCCATGTCGGCTCCTTGCAGGTCGCGCCGGCGCAGGCCGCCGCTGGCCGCCAGCCACCGCCGGCCGGTGCAGCGATTGCCGATGGCAAAGCCAGCATGCCCGTCGTCAGCGGCGGGCGTCGCGCATCGCCCGCCCCCATCGACAGGGCCGGACCGCCGAAGCGGCGTTGCTGTCGCTCCGGCTCCGGTGAAACAGCCACCGGCGACGCGCCGGCGGGCAACCCTCGCCCGCGCGGCCCGGCCTGCGTTCAGGCGCATGCGCGCCCGAACGCGAACGGCAGCAAACCACGCTCAGAAGAACCCGAGCGCCTCGGCCTGGTAGCTGACGAGCAGGCACTTGGTCTGCTGATAGTTCGACAGCGCCACCTTGTGCGTCTCGCGGCCGACGCCCGACTGCTTGTAGCCACCGAACGCCGCGTGCGCGGGATACAGGTGGTAGCAGTTGGTCCACACGCGGCCAGCCTCGATCTCGCGGCCCATCCGGTACGCGCGCGTGCCGTTGCGCGTCCACACGCCCGCGCCGAGGCCGTAGTACGTGTCGTTCGCGAGTTCGATCGCTTCCTGCTCGTCCTTGAACGTCATCACCGACGCGACCGGCCCGAAGATCTCTTCCTGGAACACGCGCATCTTGTTGTTGCCGAGCAGCATCGTCGGCTTCACGTAGTAGCCGGTGCCGAGATCCGCAGCGGGTGCCGTGCGCTCGCCGCCCGTCAGGCATTGCGCGCCTTCGCCGCGGCCTATGTCGATGTACGACAGGATCTTGTCGAGCTGCTGCTGCGATGCCTGCGCGCCGATCATCGTCGTCGGGTCGAGCGGGTGGCCGGCCTTGATGCGCTCGACGCGGGCGACAGCCTTCTCGATGAAGCGATCGTAGATCGACTCCTGGATCATCACGCGCGACGGACACGTGCACACTTCGCCCTGGTTCAGCGCGAACATCGCGAGGCCTTCGAGTGCCTTGTCGAGGAACGCGTCGTCCTGGTCGAGCACGTCGGCAAAGAAGATGTTCGGGCTCTTGCCGCCGAGCTCGACCGTCGACGGAATCAGGTTGTCGGCGGCCGCGTGCAGGATGTGCCGGCCAACCGGCGTCGAGCCCGTGAACGCGATCTTCGCGATGCGCTTGCTCGTCGCGAGCGCTTCGCCCGCTTCCTTGCCGAAGCCGTTCACGATGTTGATCACGCCCGGCGGGAACAGGTCGCCGATCAGTTCCATCAGCACGAGCACCGACGCGGGCGTCTGCTCGGCGGGCTTCATCACGATGCAGCAGCCGGCCGCGAGCGCCGGCGCGAGCTTCCATGCGGCCATCAGCAGCGGGAAGTTCCACGGGATGATCTGGCCAACGACGCCGAGCGGCTCGTGGAAGTGGTACGCGACCGTGTTGTCGTCGATCTCGGAGATCCCGCCTTCCTGCGCGCGGATGCAGCCCGCGAAATAGCGGAAGTGGTCGACGGCGAGCGGCAGGTCGGCCGCCATCGTCTCGCGCAGCGGCTTGCCGTTGTCGATCGTTTCAGCGACGGCGAGCAGCTTCAGGTTCTTTTCCATGCGCTCGGCCGCGGCGAGCAGCAGGTTCGCCCGCTCGGTCACGGACGTCTTGCCCCACTTGCGGCGCACGGCGTGCGCCGCGTCGAGTGCGACCTCGATGTCGTCCGCGCTCGAGCGCGGAATGCGGCAGAACGGCTGGCCGTTGATCGGCGACACGTTCTCGAAGTATTCGCCCTTGACCGGAGGCACCCACTTGCCGCCGATGTAGTTGTCGTACTGCTGACGATACGGATATTCGACGTCGAGGCCCAGTTGTTTCAGGTCAAACGGGTTCATCACATGTCTCCTGTTCATCGTGCTTGTCGGAATGCAGCGCCGGTTGGTTGCGCTTGAGCAGTTTATGCAACATGCATGCCAAACGAAGCCGAAGTGGAAGCCGATACGGCCGGCACGGCCGCGCGCCGTGCGCCGCGCCGGCATGGAACAGGCGACTGCTCCAAACCTGAACACCACGATTGATCCGCGCGACGCGGGGCGTTCGAAATTCCAACAGTCGCAAAGGTGCGGCGCCGCGCGATCGCGTTCATCCGCGAGCAGGCGTTCCTGATCGTCGCGACCGCGAATGCGTGTGGCGACAGCGACTGCTCGTACCGCGGACGCCAGCCGCGCGGCGACGGCACGTTCGAGCCGCTCGTCGACATACCCGACGCCGGCACGCTCGTGCTGCCCGATTTCGCGGGCAACAACCTGTTCAACACGATCGGCAACCTGCTCGTGAACCCCGGCATCGCGCTGCTGTTCGTCGATTTTGCGCAGAAGGCGACGTGGCTCGTGCAGGGGCGCGCGAGCATCGAAGAGGACGCGCGCCGCTGGGCGCACGTGTGGCCGGGCGCGCAGCGCTATGTCGTCGTTGCGGTCGATGGCGCGCATCGGCGCGCGGACGCCGCGCTGCCAGCGCTCGTTCCCGCTTAGGTTCCGCTTAGGTTCCGCTTAGGTTCCGCTTAGGTTCCGATCCGGCGCCGCCCGCCGAGAAACACGAATACGACCGCCGCGCACCGTAGCGTGACGATGGCCAGCCCGATCTGCAGATGGTCGAACGCATGCGCGTAGCGCGCGAGCATCGACGGCACGCCGCTGAAGCCGCGCACCGCGATGACCTGCAACAACATGGAAGCGCTGCGCCGCACGGCGCGGTGCTCGCGGGTCTCGGCATCGGCTCCATGCCCGACTTCCTCGCGCGCGACGCGCTCGACGACTACCGGATCGCGCCCGGGCAATTCTCGATCGTCTCGCCGTCAAGCCGGCCGTTGTCGCCGAAGCTCAGGGTGTTCGTCGATTTCCGGTGCGAGCGGCTGTTCAGGTCGCGCCGATCCGCTCCGTCTCGGTCTCCGGCAGCAGCGCGTCGCTGTCGTCCTTGAGCCCCACGCCCGTCAGCTTCAAGCGCCGCGCATGCGTCATCAGGTAGTGAAGCTTGTGCGCCGCCGCTTCGTACGGCAACCCTTCGGGCCGCACGTTCGAGATGCAGTTGCGCAACGCATCGTGACAGCCGACCTTCGGCGCCCAGGTCAGATAGACACCGAGGCTGTCCGGCGAGCTGAGGCCGGGCCGCTCGCCGATCAGCATCGCGACGAGCGACGCGCGCAGCAGTTCGCCGATCTCGTCGCCGAGTGCGACGCGCGCCTGCCGCGCGACGACCACCGGCCCGATCCGCCAGCCGTCCGCTTCGAGCCGCGGCCGCACCGCCTGCAACAGCGGCAACGCCTGCTTCGCGGCCGCGAACGCGGACAGCCCGTCGCCGACCACGAACACGACGTCGGGCGCGTCGTCGAGCGCCGCGCCATAGCCCGCGAGCAGCCCGCGGCTGTCGTCCGACAGCTTGCGGCCGAGATCGGGCCGGCGCAGATAGTGGTCGCGGTCCGGTGCCGCGCTCTGCACGCCGAGCGTCGGCAGCAGGCCGGCCGCCTCGATCTCGCGCCGCAGCGCATCGGCGTCGAGCGGCTGATGCACGGCGTCGCGCGCCTGCGCATGCGACAGGTTGAAGGCCAGCAGCGGCGCGGTCGGCAGGCTGTTGCCCGCACGGCCGAGCGCGATCCGCGCGTTTGTGAACGACTTCAGCTGGCCCCACGGATTCTTTTCGACGGCATCGCTCATGATGACAACCCCATCCAGTCGTTCGCGCCAGCCAGAAGCGGCACGCGCGCCGACGCAGCGCGCAACGCGCCGTGCGCATCGGCGATCTCCATCGTCTCCAGCCACTCCTCGAACTCGGGCGCGCGGCGCAGGCCGAGCACCTCGCGCACGTAAAGCTGGTCGTGGAACGACGTGCTCTGGTAGTTCAGCATCACGTCGTCGGCACCCGGAATCCCCATGATGAAGTTGATGCCCGCCGCGCCGAGCAGCGTCAGTAAGGTGTCCATATCGTCCTGGTCCGCTTCCGCGTGGTTCGTGTAGCAGATGTCGCAGCCCATCGGCACACCGAGCAGCTTGCCGCAGAAGTGGTCCTCGAGCCCCGCACGGATGATCTGCTTTCCGTCGTACAGGTATTCGGGCCCGATGAACCCGACCACCGTGTTCACGAGGAACGGCTCGAACTTGCGCGCGACCGCATACGCGCGCACCTCGCAGGTCTGCTGGTCGACGCCATGGTGCGCGTTCGCGGACAGCGCGCTGCCCTGCCCCGTCTCGAAGTACATCAGGTTGTTGCCGACGGTGCCGCGCTTCAGCGACAGCGCCGCCTCGCGCGCCTCGCCGAGCAGCGCGAGCGAGATCCCGAAGCTGGCGTTCGCCTTCTCGGTGCCCGCGATCGACTGGAACACGAGATCGACCGGCGCGCCCTTCTCGACGGCCGCGATCGTGTTCGTCACGTGCGTGAGCACGCACGACTGCGTCGGCACGCGGTAGCGTTCGCGGAATCCGTCGATCATCGCGAGCAGCTTCACGATCGCCGCGAGGCTGTCGGTTGCCGGGTTGATGCCGATCATCGCGTCGCCGCAGCCGTACATCAGCCCGTCGAGCATCGATGCGGCGATGCCCTTCACGTCGTCGGTCGGATGGTTCGGCTGCAGCCGCACCGACATCCGCCCCGGCAGCCCGACCGTATTGCGAAAGCGCGTGACGACGCAGCGCTTGCGCGCGGCCGCGATCAGGTCCTGGTTGCGCATCAGCTTCGACACGGCCGCGACCATTTCCGGCGTGAGGCCCGGCGCGATCCGCTCGAGTGCGGCGCCGTCCGCCGCGGGCGACAGCAGCCAGTTGCGGAAGTCGCCCACCGTCAGGTGCGAGATCTCCGCGAAGGCCTGCGCATCGTGGTCGTCGACGATGAGGCGCGTGACCTCGTCGCTTTCGTAGGGAATCACCGCTTCGTTCAGGAATGCCTTGAGCGGCACGCCCGCGAGCGCGATCTTCGCGGCGACGCGCTCCTCCTCGCTCGCCGCCGCGACGCCGGCGAGCTGGTCGCCGGAGCGCAGCGGGCTCGCCTTCGCGAGCAGCGTCTTCAGGTCCGCGAAGCGGTACGTGCGCGGACCGATCGTCTCCGTATAGGACATTCTGCGAGTCTCCTTGCCAAAACCGTCGGCGCGCCGCTGCAGCGGGCGCGCCGGATGCCGCCTCAGTGACCGTCAATGACCTGTCAGCGGCCCTTCACCTTCATTCCTCGAGCAGCGCGTCGCCCGGCGCGCCCTCGCGCTGCGCGCGGGTCGCGAGGAAGTACGCGTAGCCGAGCGCGAGGAACACGACGAACACCACCGCAACGAGCCCGTTGAAGTACACCATCGTACCGAGGCAAACGATCGCGGCCACGATCGCGAATGCCGGGAAGAACGGATACAGCGGCGCGCGGAACGGGCGGGCCAGGTTCGGCTGCGCGCGGCGCAGCTTGAACAGCGAGGCCATGCTGACGATATACATCACGATCGCGCCGAACACCGACATCGTCACGATATTGGCGGTCAGTGTCTGGCCGCCGAACTGGATCAGTTCGTCGCTATAGATCGCCGCGATGCCGACCACGCCGCCCGCGAGGATCGCGCGATGCGGGGTCTTGAAGCGCGGGTGCACCTTGCCGAGCCACTCCGGCAGGTAGCCTTCGCGGGCCAGCGCGAAGATCTGGCGCGAATAACCGAGGATGATCCCGTGGAACGACGCGACGAGGCCGAACAGGCCGAGCCACACGAGCATGTGCATCCAGCCGCTGTTCGCGCCGACGATGTACTTCATCGCCTGCGGCAGCGGATCGTTGATGTTCGCGAGCTTGGTCCAGTCGCCCGCGCCGCCGGCGAACACCATCACGCCGACCGCGAGCGCGACGAGGGTCAGGATGCCCGCGACATACGCGATCGGGATCGAGCGCTTCGGGTTCTTCGCTTCCTCGGCCGCCATCGCGACGCCTTCGATCGCGAGGAAGAACCAGATCGCGAACGGAATCGCCGCGAACATCCCGTGGAACGCGCCGACGCTGAAATGATCGGCACCGGCCCAGCCGCCCTTCACGAAGTTGCTCCACGCGAAGCCCGGCGACACGACGCCCATGAACACCAGCAGCTCGAAGATCGCGAGCAGCGTGACGACGAGCTCGAAGGTCGCGGCGATCTGCACGCCGACGATGTTCAGCGCCATGAACACCAGATACGCGCCCATTGCCGCGTGCTTGGGTTCGAGCCCCGGAAACTGCACGTGCAGGTACGCGCCGATCGCGAGCGCGATCGCGGGCGGCGCGAACACGAACTCGACGAGCGTCGCGGCGCCGGCGAGATAGCCGCCCGTCGGGCCGAACGCGCGGCGCGCGTACGCGAACGGGCCGCCGGCGTGCGGAATCGACGTGGTCAGCTCGGTGAAGCTGAAGATGAAGGTCGTGTACATCGCCGCGACGAACAGCGCGGTGATCACGAAGCCCAGCGTGCCCGCACTCGCCCAGCCGTAGCTCCAGCCGAAGTACTCGCCGGAAATCACAAGGCCGACCGCGATACCCCACAACTGCCAGGTCCCGAGCGTCTGCTGCAGCGCGGGCTGGCCGGACGGCCTGGCGCCGGCGGCGGGCCGGCCATTCGACTCTGCTTTCATCGGTTTCTCCTGTAGGGCGCACAACCTCCCGCCCGTCTGGCGCACCGCGAGGGCGGTTGCGCCTGGGCAGGTCTGCACGACTGAGAATCGATGCTAGTGAGTCATTAATTGCGGTGTTATCGAAATTCGGCAAAGGTCCGTGCTGTCATTTCGCTGACGGTAATGCACCTGTGTAACAGGCACGTGCAGCAGACGTGCGCCAATGCGCGAAGCGTTGCCGCACGGGGAATCGGCAGAAAATCGGCAGAAAATCGGCGGGGAATCGGCGCGGCTGCACGCATAACACGCGCACCGCGAGCCCACCGCGCGCGCCCGGCGCGGCGGCCGGGCGCATGCGCGTTACTGCCCGCCGCCGCGCTGGTTGAACCAGCGGTCGAGCAGCTTGCCGGCCGCCTCGCGACCGCCGAGGCCGAACGACAGCGCGACCGCCACCGCGATCGCGCCGAGCACGAGGCCGAACGCGAGCTGGACGATCTCGTTCGCGATACCCATCGCGCGCAGCCCCATGGCGAACACGAGGCCGAGGATCGCGAACTGCGCGATGCGCGCGAACAGCACGCTGTGCTCGCTGTCCGCCTGCTGGATCACGCGGCGCGCCAAGCCCGCGAGCCAGAAGCCGATCACGAGGATCACGCCGCCCATCAGCACGTGGCCGCCGAATTCGATGAACAGCGTGACGACGTCGCGCACCTGCGAGAAGCCGAGCCGGTTCGCGGCCTCGACCGCCGCGAACAGCATCGCGAAGAACACGATCAGCCTCGCCACCAGCACGGACGGCTGCAGCATGCCCGTGAACACGGGCTCGACGCCGAGCACCTTCGGCAGACCGTCGACGCCCGCCGCGACCAGCAGCTTCTGCGCGAGCGCGGCGACGAAGCGCGCGAAATAGAACGTGACGAGCACGATCACGAGCGCCGCGACGATGTCCGGCACCGCGCCGAGGAACTGGTTCAGCATGTTGGTCGCGGGGCCCGAAATCGCGTCGATCTTCAGCGCGTCGAGTGCGGAGATCAGCGTCGGCACGAACACGAACACATAGACGACGGTGCCGACGAAGCTCGACACGCGTACCGGCGTCGGGGTGTCGACGCGCTCCGTCAGCTTGTCCGCGCCCGCAGCGATCAACAGGTTGGTGACGAGCCCGCGCAGCACGCGCGCGACGATCCAGCCGACGACGCCGATCACCGCCGCCGCGAACACGTTCGGCACGATCGCGAGCAGCTTGTCGATCATCCCCTGCACCGGCGACAGCAGGCCCGACAGCGAGAACGCGGACAGGATCGCCGGCAGGAACATCAGGATCACGAGCCAGAACAGCACGTCGCCGAGATAGCCGCTCATCGGCTGCATGCCCGCGCTTTCGGTCAGCTTGTCGTCGATCTTGCACGCTTTCAGCGCGCGGTTCGAGAGGCTGCGCAACAGTGACGCGATCAGCCACGCGATCAGCGTGAGCGCCCCGCCGCCGATCAGGTTCGGCAGGTAGTTGACGATATGGGTGACGAGCAGCGAGAACGGATTGGACACCGCATACAGGTTGAGCACGTTGAAGATGCCCACCGCGGTAACGAGCAGCACGAGCCAGAACAGGCCGCCGGCGATGATCCGCTCGACATACGCGCCTTGTCCCGTGCTTTCGGTGATGCGCTGATCGACCTTCAGCGCACCGAGGAGGCGCAGCGTGCCGGCCCGCACCGTCACGGCGATCAGCCAGCCGATCACCAGGATGCCGATCGCGCCGGCAATCTTCGGCAGGTACCCCCCTAGCGTGGTCTGCAGCGTTGTGATGAAGCTGGATGCATCCATTTCTTCTCTCCCGAAAACGTGGCGTTGCGATTGAAGATCGACGAACTACCTGCGTACTTCGAAATGACGCGCTATCCCGCTCGTGCAACTTAACTCAGAAAAATGACGACTTCCTCCGATTTCACCGTCTTTAACTTTAGACACTGACGGACGAGGTCGGAACCTTATTTCAAAATTAAATGGGGGTCGGTTCGGCCTGGCGACTACGCAAGTCAGCGCGATATTTCAACGCGCATCGTGCTAACTTGGCGTCGATCTTGCCCGGATCTGCCGATCAAAGAAGAAACAGAAACGCCTTGCCGGATGCGCGACGCGATCCGCTTCGCTCGCGCCTGCCGGCCCATCTATCCGCTACTTCGTGCCGGCCGACGGTGCGCCAGACGTGGAACCGGCACCGCCCGTCGAGCGCGTGACGGTGCCGGGCGGCGAATATGCGGTGCTGCTGCACACGGGGCCGTACGCGGACCTGAAGGCGGCTTATCAGTGGCTGTACGGCGACTGGCTGCGTCACTCGGGCCGCGAAGCCGCCGACGCGCCGCCATTCGAGCTGTACCTGAATACGCCGATGGATGCGGCGCCGGCCGAGCTGCGCACCGAGATCTACCTGCCGCTGCGCTGACCCGTGCTTCAGCGCGCCGGTCTCGGAATGAACCGGTGCCAGCCGGGCGCGCGCCCGTTGCCGGCGAGCGTGACCGCCAGGGCCTGTTCACGCTGATAACGGGCCCTTCTGGCGGTCAGCCCCGAAGGCCTGCCCCCACGAATGAATTTTCAAGATCAGGGGAACGTGCGTTGCCGGCCGTATTGCGGGAACAGGCCGCTAGGCGGCCTGCGTGCCGCACGCCGGACAGAAGCGCGCGTCGGCGGCCAGCGCCGAGTGGCAACGGTTGCAGGCCTTGCCGCGCTGCGCCGCACTGAGCGCAGAAGCGCGCGCTCCTCAGCGTTTCGCCGGCGCGCCGCCGAACACCCCTGCGGACGACAGCAGCCGCAACCCGTTACCGACGACGATCAGGCTCGCGCCCGCGTCCGCAAACACCGCCATCCACATCGTGCCGAACCCCGCGACCGTCAGGCCGAGGAACACGAGCTTCACGCCGAGCGCGAAGCCGATGTTCTGCACCAGCACGCGGTGCGTCGCGCGCGACAGCCGCACGAACGCGGGAATCTTGCGCAGGTCGTCGTCCATCAGCGCGACGTCGGCCGTCTCGATCGCGGTGTCGGTGCCCATCGCGCCCATCGCGAAGCCGATGTCGGCGCGCGCGAGCGCCGGTGCGTCGTTGATCCCGTCGCCGACCATCCCGACCGCGCCCGCGCCGGCAGCCAGCTCCTCGACTGCCGCCAGCTTGTCCTCGGGAAGCTGGTTGCCGCGCGCGTCGTCGATGCCGGCCTGCTGCGCGATCGCCTGCGCGGTGTGCGGGTTGTCGCCCGTCAGCATCGCAGTGCGGATGCCGAGCGCATGCAGTTCGGCGATCGCCGCGCGGCTCGTGTCCTTGATCGTGTCGGCCACCGCGAACACGCCGAGCACGCGCACGTCGTCGATCAGCATCACGACGGTCTTGCCCTGCCGCTCGAGCGCGTCGAGCTGCGCTTCGAGCTCCGGCGAGCAGCGCTCGAGCTCTTCGACGAGCCGGTGGTTGCCGAGCCAGTAGCCCGCGCCATCGATCGTGCCGCGCACGCCGCGCCCGAGCAATGCTTCGAAGTCCTGTACGTCGGCGAACGGTGCGGCGTCCGCCGAGCGGGCCGCTGCCGCAATTGCCTGCGACACGGGGTGATCCGAACGCGCGGCGAGACTCGCGGCGAGGTGCCGGACACGCACGGCGTCGGCATCGGCCGCACGCAGCACGAAATCGGTCTGCACCGGCTTGCCGTGCGTGATCGTGCCGGTCTTGTCGAGCGCGAGCCACACAAGCTTGCGGCCTTCTTCCAGATAGACGCCGCCTTTCACGAGAATCCCGCGCCGCGCCGCCGCGGCGAGCCCCGACACGATCGTCACCGGCGTCGAGATCACGAGCGCGCACGGGCACGCGATCACCAGCAGCACGAGCGCGCGGTAGATCCATTCGTGCCACGCGCCGCCCATCACGATCGGCGGCACCGCCGCGACGAGCAGCGCGATCGCGAACACGATCGGCGTGTAGACGCGCGCGAACTGGTCGACGAAGCGCTGTGTCGGCGCCTTCGCGCCCTGCGCCTCCTCGACTGCGTGGATGATGCGCGCGAGCGTCGTGTTCGCCGCGACTGCGGTGACCCGGTAGTCGAACGAGCCGGACTCGTTGATCGTGCCGGCGAACACGGTGTCGCCGGCCGTCTTCTCGACGGGCAGGCTTTCGCCGGTGATCGGCGCCTGGTTCACGGTCGAGCGGCCCGCAACGACTTCGCCGTCGAGGCCGATCCGCTCGCCCGGCTTCACGCGCACGACCGCGCCGAGTGCCACGCGGGCAGCCTCGATCGTGCGCCACGCGCCGTCGGCCTGCTGGACGGTCGCCGTGTCGGGTGCGAGCCGCATCAGCCCCTGGATCGCGTTGCGCGCACGGTCGAGCGACTTCGCCTCGATCAGTTCGGCGATCGTGAACAGCACCATCACCATCGCCGCTTCGGGCCACTGGCCGATCGCCATCGCGCCCGTCACCGCGATGCTCATCAGCGCGTTGATGTTCAGGTTGCCGTTGCGCAGCGCGATCCAGCCTTTCTTGTACGTGGTGATCCCGCACGCGAGCACCGCCGCGAGGGCAAGCGCGGCGACAAGCCACGACGGCTGGCCGAGCCAGCTCGCCGCTTCCGACGCGAGCGCCGCGGCGCCCGCCAGCGCGAGCGGCCACCACGGTTTCGCCGGCGCGGGTTCGGCGGACGTCGCCGGTGCGCCGGCCGATGCGGCCTCGGGCGTCATGCCGAGCGCGCGGATCGCGCCGGCAATCGCCGCCTGCGCGCCCGGTGCGTGCTCGACGGTCAGCATCCGCTGCATCAGGTTGAATTCGAGCGTCGCGACCTCGCGCATGCCGCCGAGCTTCTTGCGGATCAGCGTTTCCTCGGTCGGGCAGTCCATCTGCATGATCCGGAACGCTGAACGCACGTGGCCTGAAGCGGTGGCCTGCGACGCGGGCAGTGGCGCGAGCGTTAGCGCCGCGGGCGCGCAGCAGTCGCCGGCGGCGTGGTCGTGGTCGTGCGCATGATCGTGGTCATGTCCATGATCATGTCCGTGGTCATGGTCATGGCCGTGGCCGTGGCCGTGGCCGTGGCCGTGCGCATGATCGTGGCCGTGATCATGGCTGCAAGCGGGAGCATGGTCATGACCGTGGCCATCCGTGCGCGCATGGCTGTGGCGAGGCGCGCGGCCGTCGTCGTGCTCGGCCTCGGCGTGATGCTCATGTGCGTGGTCGTGACCGCAGGCTTGCGGTTGCGTCGCCCGCGCGGCGGCTTGCCCGCCGTGCACGGCCCCGCCGGCCTCCGGCGCCGCGTCGGCGGCAGCCACGTCGCATGCGTCGTGCGTATTGGCGCAGCATGCAGCGATGGCACCGTCAGTGCGGTGTCGTTCGTCGTGGGGACGCTGGGCGTCGGTCATCGCAACCTCCTGAATGGCTAGACGGTGTAGAGTTAACACCCTGAAGTCACTACAAGGTCAAGCATTGATCGGGAGAAAGGTATGAAGATCGGCGAACTCGCCAAAGCGGCGCGCTGCACGCCCGAGACGATCCGCTTCTACGAGAAAGAGGGCCTGATGCCCGATGCGGAGCGCACCGATGCGAACTACCGGAACTACACGGAAACGCACGTCGAACGGCTGCGCTTCATTCGCAACTGCCGCGCGCTCGACATGGCGCACGACGAAATCCGCGCGCTGCTGCGGCTCACCGATACGCCCGGCGACCGCTGTGATTCGATCAACTCGCTGCTCGACGAGCACATCGGCCACGTCGATGCGCGCCTTGCGGAACTCACGCATCTGCGCGACCAGCTGACCGAACTGCGCCGCCAATGCGTCGGCGAACACTCGGTCGAGGATTGCGGGATCGTGCACGGACTCGCGACGATGGAGACGGTCGCGCCGGCCGCGAAACGTACGCACCTCGGCTGAGAGCCTTGTCGAATAAGATAGTCACGCATAAACTAGTCATATATTTACTAGATATACGCTGACTATTCATATTCATGAATCGCCCATCGCCCCTGGCACTCGCGATCCTCGCGACGCTCACCGAAGCCCCGATGCATCCGTACGGGATGCTGCAGCAATTGAAGTCGCGCGGCCACGACGAAGTCGTGAACGTGCGGCAGCGCACGAGCCTGTATCAGACGATCGACCGGCTGCTGCGCGACGGCCTGATCGCCGTGCACGACACCGAGCGCGACGGCGCATTTCCGGAACGCACGCTTTACGCGCTGACCGATGCGGGGCGCGCCGCAGGGGGTGCCTGGCTGCATGCGCTGCTCGCCGAGCCGGCCCGTGAATTCCCGACGTTCGGCGCCGGGCTCGCGTTCCTGCCGCTGCTCGATGCCGACGATGCCCGCCATCTGCTCGAGCGTCGCATCACCGCGCTCGAGGCCGAGCGCGAGCGTCTCGAAGCGCTGCGCAACGCCGCGCAGGCCAGACAGGTGTCGCGGCTGTTCCTGCTGCAGAACGAGCACGCGCTCGTGCTGCTCGATGCCGAACTCGGCTGGGTGCGCAGCGTGGTCGAGCACCTGAAGATCGGCGCGCTGAGCTGGGTCGACGGCTAGATACTATGGAAGAGCCGTGGAAGTAAGCCCCCAGGAGTAAAACGAGGATTCGAAGACTCGTTTCTCGAAAGGAGCACGCAAATGGATGCGCCCGACACGACCCTTCAAGGGCAGGATACGACGGTAGCTCGGCGACTGTATATGGCTTTGGAGCTGGGTGAGAAGAACTGGAAGCTGTCCCTGGGGAGCGCCGTTTGGCCGAGCCAAACAAGCGACGAGCGACGCGGCCATGCGGGCGATTTCGGGCATTCCCGTGGAATGAATTTTTTAAATTTGGGGTTGCGACGAGAACGGCCGCGCGGCGCGCATGACGAGGTACATGACGTCCTGCGAGCACCCGCGCATCGCCAGCGTTCGTCATCGCGGCGCGCCCCCGGCCGTTACTGCGTCGAGATGTCGATGTTGCCGAAATACTTCTGGCCGAGCGACTTCACCGTGCCGTCCGCCTTCAGCTTTTCGATCGCCGCGTTCAGCTTCGCCTTCAGCGCGTCGTCGCCCTTGCGTAGCCCGAACGCGATGCCGCTGCCGAGGATCCTGTCGTCGCGCACCGGCTGGCCGACGAACGCGAAATCCTTGCCGTCCGGACGCGTCAGGAAGCCGCGCTGGCCGGCCGGCGCCAGCACCAGCGTTGCGTCGAGACGCCCCGACACGAGATCCGCATATGCCTGGTTCTGGTCCTGGTACGCGACGATCGCGACACCCGCCGGCTCCCAGTGCGCCTTCGCGTAGGTTTCCTGGATCGACGCCTGCAGCACGCCGACGCGCTTGCCCTTCAGCGATTCCGGCGTCGGCAGCAGGCCGCTGCCGTTGTGCGCGATCAGCTGCGTGGGCACGCGATAGATGATCGTCGTGAAATCGATCGCCTGGCGGCGCTGCTCGGTCGCGTTCATTGCCGAATTGATCGCGTCGAACTTGCGGCCCTTCAGCGCCGGGATCAGCCCGTCGAACGACGTTTCGACCCACTTGCACGACAGCTGCGCGGCCTTGCAGACCGCGTTGCCGACGTCGACGTCGAAGCCTTGCAGGTCGCCGTTCGGCGCCTTCGATTCGAACGGCGGATACTGCGCCTCGAGGCCGAAACGCAGCGTCTGCTGCGCGTCGGCGAGCGCCGCGCCGGAGCCGAGCGCGCAGGCGAGCGCGAGCCAGAGTTTCAGGTGTTTCAGTTTCATCGTGATCTCCTGTCTATCGAACTTGCGCTTGCGCGCCTGGTTCGGTCCCATGCAAAACCTGAAGCGTGGGTCTTCGTGCGCCGGCGGCCGCCGGCATCCCGCTCAGACCGTGCGCAAGCGGCGCGCGCCTTCGATCAGCGTCGCGTCGTCCTTCGAGAAGCTGAGCCGGATCACGCCGGCATCGGTGCCGTCGGCGTAGAACGCCGACAGCGGAATCGTCGCGACGCGCGCGTCGCGGATCAGGCGCAGCACGAAATCGCTGTCGCGCTCGTCGGAGAAATGCCGGAAGCGCGCGAGCATGAAGAACGAGCCCTCGCTCGGCAGCAGCTCGAAGCGCGAATCGGCAAGCTCGCGCGCGAGCAGGTCGCGCTTCGCCTGGTAGAACGCCGACAGGCCGAGATAGCTGTCGGGCTGCGCGAGGATGTCGGCGAACGCGATCTGCATCGGCGTATCGGCCGAAAACACCATGAACTGGTGCACCTTGCGGATCTCGTCCATCAGCTCGGCCGGTGCGAGGCAATAGCCGACACGCCAGCCGGTCACGTGGAACGACTTGCCGAACGACGACACGATCACGCTGCGTTCGGCGAGTTCGCGGCTGCGCGCCATGCTCTGGTGCTGCGCGCCGTCGAACACCACGTGCTCGTAGACCTCGTCCGACAGGACCACGATGTCGGTGTCGCGCGTGAGCTGCGCGAGCCGCGCGAGATCGTCGGCGGAGAACACGGTGGCGGTCGGGTTGTGCGGCGTGTTGACGATGATCATCCGCGTACGCGGGGTGATCGCGGCGGCGACCTCGTCCCAGTCGACGCGGAAATGCTCGGGCGACAGCTTGATCGCCACGGGTGTCGCGCCCTGCATCCGCACGATCGGCGCGTAGCTGTCGAACGACGGTTCGAAGTAGATCACCTCGTCGCCCGGATGCACGAGCGCGCTGATCGCCGCATAGAGTCCTTCGCTTGCGCTCGCGATTACCGTGACCTCGGTCGCCGGGTCGTAGCGCGTGCCGTACAGCGCTTCGGTCTTCTCGGCGAGCCGGTCGCGCAACTGCGCGACGCCGGCCATCGGCGCGTACTGGTTATGCCCGTCGCGCATCGCACGCGCCACGCCTTCGACGAGCGCCGGATCCGGCGCGAAATTGGGCGCGCCCTGCGACAGGTTCAGCGCATCGTGCTGCGCGGCGAGCTGGCCGATCACGGTAAAGATCGTGGTCCCGACGTCGGGCAGCTTCGAACGGGGCGCGGTGGCGCTTCGCATGACTCCTCCTTGCTTGATGCCTGATTGGCGGGCGCGATCGTGCGGCCCGGCTGTTGAGGAGGATTTAGCCCGATCCAATATCGACGGACAATCGAAACTTCGTCATGGCAGCCATGCATTCTGCTCATGGCTCGTCACCGATAGAGCCATGAGTTCACGGCGTTTGGCGGCCACGGCATGCGGCGGACGAATTCACGCACATCGTGCGCCGGTGCGCGCCGGCTCGTCCCGCTCGTCCCGCTCGTCCCGCTCTTTTCGATCTTTTCGATCTTTTCGATCTTTTCGATCTTTTCGATCTTTTCGATCTTTTCGATCTTTTCGATCTTTTCGATCTTTTCGATCTTTTCGATCTTTTCGCCCTTATTCGCCCGATACCGCCGGCACCGCCGCCAGATACGCGCGCAGCACCGCCTGCAGCTCGCCGCGCAACGCGTGCGCATCGAGCGCGGGCCCGAGCGTCAGCAGCGACTGCGAGATCCACCCGTAGCAAGCCGCATGCGCCATCCGCGCGAGCGCGTCGAGCCGCGCCGCCGGCGGCGGATCGGCGGCTCCGGCCAGCGCATCCCGCCACAACGCGACGTAACCGTCGTAATGCCGCCGGTACGCAGCAAGCGGCGACACCTGCCGCTCGAGCGCGAAGAGCCCGCTCCACAGCGCCGAGTCCGCCTGCACAACATCGACCTGCAGATCGACGAGCGCGGCGGCGACCTCCGCGCGCGGCGCGCCGCGCAGCGCGTGCGCGGCTGCGCGCAGCCGGTCGGCCAGCGCCTGCACGCGACGGTGGATGCACAGGGCCGCGAGGCTCTGCTTGTCGCCGAAATACTCGTAGAACGTGCCGACGCTCACGCCCGCGACGGCCGCGATCTCGCGGATCGTCGCCTTCGCGTAGCCGCGCTCGAGCCAAAGCTGAACAAATGCCTGTTGCAGCGCGTCGGACGTCGCCTGCGCGCGCGGCTGGCGCGGCCGGCGGCGCAACGCGGGCCGGGGTTGCGCCGCCGGGCGGCCGGGCGGCGCCGGAACCTGAACATGTCGCGGCGGCATATTTGCTACTCTGAAAATGAGGACATGACGAGATTTGCACGGGGCCGGCGCAAGCGGCGAAGCGTCAACTCCGGTCGCCTACGATGCATGGGCCTGCCTGAGTGCTGAAGCACTAACCCAGGCGGACCGCGAAGCATCGGACCTGAGCAAGCGCTGAAGCGCCAACTCAGGCCGACCGCGAAGCATGAGACCTGATCAAGCGCCGAAGCGCCAACCCAGGCCGACCGCGAAGCATGAGACCTGATCAACCCAGGCCGACCGCGAAACATCGGACCTCATCAAGCGCCAAAGCGCCAACTCAGGCCAACACTGGAGACAAATCGATGACGGGACCGACGCACGCAGTCGCGAACCAGTTCGACGAACTGGTCGACTATAACCTCTTTGCGACCGACGCCGCGCTGCGCGACGCGCTGGCGCGCGCCGGTGCCGACTGGGCCGTGCCGCAGCTCGACGCATACGGCGCGCGGCTCGGCAGCGCCGACACCGCGCAGCTCGCCGAAGACGCGAACCGTCATCCGCCGGAGCTGAACGCGTTCGACCGGCGCGGCCGGCGCATCGACCGCGTCGACTTTCACCCGGCGTGGCACACGCTGCTCGGCATGTACCGCGAGGAAGGCTTCGTGTCGCTCGCGTTCCGCGACACGCGGCCCGGCCGCTGGGCCGCGACTGCCGCCGGCTTCTACCTGCACGGCCAGATCGAAGCCGGCACGCTGTGCCCGGCGACGATGACGCAGGCCGCGATCCCCGTGCTGCAGAAGGAGCCCGCACTGTGGGACCTGCTGCGCGACAAGCTCTACAGCGACGTCTACGACCCGCGCGACGTGCCGATCGCGCAAAAGCGCTCGGTCTGGTTCGGGATGGGGATGACCGAGAAACAGGGCGGCTCCGACGTGCGCGCGAACACGACGCTCGCGACGCCGGTCGGCGCGGGCGGCCGCGGCGGCGAATATCTGCTGCGCGGCCACAAGTGGTTCTTCTCGGCGCCGATGTGCGACGCGCATCTCGTCGTCGCGCGCACCGACACCGGCAGCCCGTCGTGCTTCTATGTGCCGCGCTGGCTGCCCGACGGCACGAAGAACGCGGTCGAGATCCAGCGCCTGAAGAACAAGGTCGGCAACCGCAGCAACTCGAGCAGCGAGATCGAGCTCGGCGACGCGTGGGGCATCATGCTCGGCGACGAAGGCCGCGGGATTCCGACCATCATCGAGATGGCAACCTACACGCGCCTGAACTGCGTGCTCGGCAGCGCGGCGATGCTGCGCCATGGCGTCGTGCAGGCGATCGCGTACACGCGGCAGCGCCACGCATTCGGCCGTGCGCTTGCCGAGCAGCCGCTGATGCGCACGGTGCTCGCCGATCTCGCGCTCGAAAGCGAAGCAGCGCTCGCGCTCGCGATGCGGCTCGCGACCGCGTTCGAACGCGGCGATACGCCGATCGAACAAGCGTGGAAGCGGATCGTCACGCCCGCCGCGAAATTCTGGGTCTGCAAGCGCGCGGTCGAGCTCACCGGCGAAGTGATGGAAGTGTTCGGCGGCAACGGCTACGTCGACGACGGCCCGATCTCGCGGCTGTTCCGCGAGGCGCCCGTCAATTCGATCTGGGAAGGCTCCGGCAACGTGATGTGCATCGACGTGCTGCGCGCGATGTCGCGCGAGCCGGACGCCGCCGCCGCGCTGCTCGGCGAACTGAACGACATGGCCGCCGGGGAGCCGCGTCTGCGCGCGGCGCTCGACACGCTGCGCGCGATGCTCGCCGCGCCGCCCGACACGCTCGAGGCGTCCGGCCGCCTGTTCGCGCAGCGCCTCGTGCTCGCCGCGCAGGCGTGCCTGCTGCGCCGCGACGCGCCCGCCGCGGTGGCCGACGCGTTCATCGCGACGCGGCTCGCCGAGCCGGCGTGGGGCCGCATCGCCGGCGGCTTCGATCCGCGCGGCGTCGATATCGCCGCGCTGCTGCAGCGCGCGTATCCGGCCTGACGGCGCTGCCTCACCCGCTGCCCGCCGCCCTTCGCCCCGGAGCCTCAGATGAACCTCGTCGCCGCCCTCGACCGCGCCGCGCGCGCCACGCCCGACAAACCGTTCCTGCGCCACGACGGCGCGACGATCACGTATGCCCAGGCGCGCGACCGTTCGCACCGCGCGGCGGCCGTGCTGAGTGCACTCGGCGTGGCGGCCGGCGACCGCGTCGCCGCAATGTGCTTCAACACGCCCGCGTTCGTCGACGCGCTGTTCGGCGCATGGCGGCTCGGCGCGGCGTTCGTGCCGGTCAACCACAAGCTGCAGGCGCCGGAAGTCGACTACGTGCTCGAGCACAGCCGCAGCAAGGTGATCCTGTTCGATGCCTCGCTCGCCGGCGTGCTCGAACGCGTTGCGTATCCGGCGCGGCGCCTGTCGACCGAAGGCGCGCTCGACGGGCTGCCGTGCTTCGACAAGATGCTCGCGACGCTGGACGGCATCGCCGGCATCGAACCCGCCGACGACGACGTTGCGCAGATCCTCTACACGTCCGGCACGACCGGCCGCCCGAAAGGCTGCGTGCACAGCCATCGCACGGTGACGCTCGCGGCGATGCAGGCCGCCGTCGCGCTGTCGATCACGCACGACGAGCGCACGCTGATGGCGATGCCGATCTGGCATTCGTCGCCGCTCAACAACTGGTTCGGCGGCACGCTGTACGTCGGCGGCACTGTCGTGCTGCTGCGCGAATACCATCCGCTGCGCTTCCTGCAAGCGGTCGAACGCGAGCGCATCACGCTGTATTTCGGGGCACCGGTGTCGTACACGCTGCCGCTCGATACGATCGAAGGCTTTGCCGCATTCGACCTGACGAGCGTGCGCGCGTGGATCTACGGCGGCGGGCCGATCGGCGCCGCGCAGGCCGAGCGGCTTGCGCACGCGTACCGAGACGCGTTCTATCAGGTGTACGGAATGACCGAAACGGGCCCGAGCGGCACCGCACTGTATCCGGGCGAGCAGACCGCGAAGGCGGGCTCGATCGGACGCAGCGGCGCCCCCGGCGTCGACCTGCGCGTCGTGCGCACGGACGGCGGCGACGCGCAGCCCGGCGACACCGGCGAGATCTGGCTGAAGGCCGACAGCATGATGCTCGGCTACCTCGACGATCCGGCCGCGACGCGTGCCGCGTTCGCGCCGGGCGGCTGGTACCGCACCGGCGACGTTGCGCGCATCGATCAGGATGGCTACCTGTTCCTCGTCGACCGTCTGAAGGACATGATCGTCACCGGCGGCGAGAACGTCTATTCGAAGGAAGTCGAGGATGTGCTGAGCGCGCATCCGGACGTCATCGAGGCGGCGGTCGTCGGCGTCCCGCATCCGGACTGGGGCGAGACGGTGGTCGCGCACGTCGTCGTGCGCTCAGGCGCGGCGCGCGATGCAGACGCACTGCGCGCGTTCTGCGGCGCGCGGCTCGCCGCGTACAAGGTGCCGCGCGAAGTCGTGTTCGCGGACGCGTTGCCGCGCACGCCGACCGGCAAGCTGCAGAAGTTCCTGCTGCGCAGGCGCGGCGGCCGCGCGTGAGGCGTGACGCGTGCGGGGTGCGTGCGGGGTGCGTGCGACGTGCGGCATCAGGCCGGACAAAGAAAAAGCCACCGGACCTCGCAGCCCGGTGGCTTTCGAGCGATCGGCCGGGCAACGATCACCGCCGCCCGCCCTCGCAGTATTTACTTGCCGCCGATGCTCTTCAGCGGCTTCCACTCGCCCTTCTCGACCTTGTACATCGTGATGCCGCCGTTCTTCAGGTCGCCCTTCGCGTCGTACGCGACGTGCGTCGACGTGACGCCCGCCATGTCGGTCTTCGCGAGCATCGGCAGGTACTTCGCCGGATCGGTCGAGTTCGCCTTCTTCATCGCGTTGAACAGCGCCATCGCGCCGTCGTACGAATACGGCGAGTAGGTCTGCACGTCTTCGCCGAAGCGCTTCTTGTACTTGTCGGCGTACGACTTGCCGCCGGGCATCTCGTCGAGCGGCAGGCCGGCGAGCGACGCGATCGTGCCGTCAGCCGCGTCACCCGCGATCTTCAGGAACGTCGGCGTCTTCACCATTTCGCCGCTCATCAGCGGTGCCTTGAAGCCGAGCGCCTTCATCTGCTTGACCATCGGCGCTGCCTGCGAATCCGCGCCGCCGTAGTACACGAGATCCGGCTGCGCCGCCTTCAGCTTGGTCAGGATCGCCTTGAAGTCCACCGCCTTGTCGTTCGTGAACTCGCGGTCGACGATCGTCGCGCCGCCGGCCTTCGCGGCCTTCTCGAACTGGTCGGCAAGACCCTGGCCGTAGGCCGTGCGGTCGTCGACGATCGCGATCTTCTTCATGCCGAGATCCTTCGACGCGAACGTGCCCGCCACCGAGCCCTGCTGCGTGTCGGACGTCATCATGCGGAAGGTCGTCTTGTAGCCCTGCTGCGTGTATTCCGGCGCGGTCGCCATCGCGATCTGCGGAATGCCTGCGTTAGCGTAAATGCGCGAGGCCGGGATCGTCGTGCCCGAGTTGAAGTGGCCGAGCATGCCCTTGATACCGTCGTCGACGAGCTTCTGAGCAACCGTCGTGCCCGTGCGCGGGTCGGCCTGGTCGTCCTGCGTGTCGAGCACGAACTTGACCGGCTTGCCGCCGATCGACGGCTTCGTCGCGTTGAAGTCTTCGATCGCGAGCACGATGCCGTTCTGCATGTCCTTGCCGTAGTGCGCCTGCGCACCCGTCATCGGCCCGGCGTAGCCGATCTTCACGTCATCCGCATGGGCCGTCCCCGCAAGCGACATGACTGCGACGAAGGTCGCGCCTGCCAGCTTTTTCATCGTGTGTTGCATAGCATCTCCTAGGTACCAGGGTAAATGGAGCGGCTTCGGGATCGCCTAGCCGCTTCCTTTCTATTGATCCGAACGGCAGGGATGGTCAGCCGATCGTCATCAAATTCGCATTGCCGCCCGCCGCCGCGGTGTTCACGCTGACCGAGCGCTCGGTCAGCAGACGCTCGAGCGCGTAGTCTTCCGCATCGCCGTGCTCGAACGCGCCTGCCGACACGCCCTGCACCGACACGATCGGGCCCGGCCGCTGCGCGACTTCCTTCACCAGCGTCTGCAGCTCGTCGCTGTCGCCTTCGAACAGCACCGCGTCGAACGCCGCATCGGCCTGCTTGCGCACGCCCGCATGCGCCTTCAGCGCCGCCGGCAGCGCGGCGACGAGCGCCTCGCCCGCCGCGCCGGCAAACAGTGCACGGTTGCCGGTGGCGAGCACCGCCGCGAACTGCGCACGCGCGCCGCTCGGCGTCGCCGCGACGCACAGCACCGTGCCGCGCGGGCCGAGTGTATACGTGTTTCGCTCGCCCGTCGGGCCCGTCAGCACCGCGGTCGCGCCCGCCGGCACCTGCGCGAGGTAGCCGTCGCAGCGTGCCGCCTGCGCGGGCTCGCGCTGCTCGATCAGCCAGTCGCGCAGCGCCGTCAGCGCGGCCGCCGGACGGTCATGCTTGTCGCCTTCGGCCACGTCGTCCGCGACCAGCATGTCCGCGAGCGAGCGCGG
Organism: Burkholderia sp. PU8-34; assembly: GCF_053427725.1. Classification (NCBI taxonomy): domain Bacteria; kingdom Pseudomonadati; phylum Pseudomonadota; class Betaproteobacteria; order Burkholderiales; family Burkholderiaceae; genus Burkholderia; species Burkholderia sp. PU8-34. Next base: position 114,537 of record NZ_JBSAXC010000016.1, on the reverse strand, counting down.
CAGGCCGGACGGACGCGTCGCGAGCAGGCGCTGCAGGTACAGCGCGCCGCCAGCCTTCGGGCCCGTGCCCGACAGACCTTCGCCGCCGAACGGCTGCACGCCGACCACCGCGCCGATCACGTTGCGGTTCACGTAGATGTTGCCGACGTGCGCGCGGTCGATCACGTGCGCGATCGTCTCGTCGATCCGCGTGTGGATGCCGAGCGTCAGGCCATAGCCGGTCGAGCGGATTTGCTCGAGCAGCTTGTCCAGCGCGCTGCGGCGATACCGCACGACGTGCAGCACGGGGCCGAACACCTCGCGCTTCAGTTCGTCGATGCTGCCGATCTCGATCAGCGTCGGCGGCACGAACGTGCCGTGCGCGCATGCGTCCGGCGCCGTCAGCTGCGTGACCGCGTTGCCCTTGTCCTTCATCGTCGCGACGTGCGTATCGATCGTCTGCTTCGCTTCACTGTCGATCACCGGGCCGACGTCCGTCGACAGGCGATCGGGGTTGCCGAGCGCGAGTTCCTGCATCGCACCCTTCAGCATCGTCAGCGTGCGGTCGGCAACATCGTCCTGCAGACACAGAACGCGCAGCGCCGAACATCGTTGACCGGCCGAGTCGAACGACGACTGCATCACGTCCGCGACGACCTGCTCCGCGAGCGCCGACGAATCGACGATCATCGCATTCTGGCCGCCCGTCTCGGCGATCAGCGGAATCGGCTTGCCGTCCGGGTCGAGGCGTGCCGACAGCGTCTTGTTGATCAGGCGCGCGACTTCGGTCGAGCCGGTGAACATCACCGCGCGGGTGCGCGCGTCGGCCACCAGCGCCGCACCGACCGTCTCGCCGGTGCCCGGCAGCAGTTGCACCGCACCGGCCGGCACGCCGGCCTCGCGCAGGATGCGCACGGCTTGAGCCGCGATCAGCGGCGTCTGTTCGGCCGGCTTCGCGAGCACCGTGTTGCCGGCCGCCAGCGCGGCTGCCACCTGGCCCATGAAGATCGCGAGCGGGAAGTTCCACGGGCTGATGCAGACGACCGGGCCCAGCGGACGGTGCGTGTCGTTCGAGAATTCGTCGCGGATCTGCGCGGCGTAGTAGCGCAGGAAGTCGACTGCTTCGCGAATTTCCGCGATCGCATTCGGCAGCGACTTGCCGGCTTCGCGCACGATCAGGCCCATCAGCGTGTGCATCTGCGCTTCGAGGAGATCGGCGGCACGCGCGAGGCAGTCGGCGCGCGCATCGACCGGCGTCGCCTGCCAGATCGGCGCGGCGGCCACCGCGTGCGCGAGCGCCGCGCTCACGTGCTCGGATGTCGCTTCGCTGACCGTGCCGACGAGGTCGCGCTGGTCGGCCGGGTTGCGCACGTCGCGGGCCGGCGCGTCGGCGAGCGTGCCGTCGGCGAGCAGCGGCGCGGCGCGCCACGGATGATGCGCGCTTGCGAGCAGCGCGGACGACAGCGACGCGAGGCGATGCTCGTTCGACAGGTCGAGGCCCATCGAGTTGGCACGCTCGTCGCCGTACAGGTGGCGCGGCAGCGGGATCTTCGCGTGCGGCGCGCCGAGCGGCATGACCTTCGATGCTTCGTCGACCGGATCGGCAACCAGCTCCTTCACCGACACGGTCTTATCTGCGATACGGTTCACGAACGACGTGTTCGCGCCGTTTTCGAGCAGGCGGCGCACGAGGTATGCAAGCAGCGTCTCGTGCGTGCCGACCGGCGCGTACACGCGGCACGGACGGTTCAGCTTGTCGCGGCCCGTCACTTCTTCATAGAGCGGCTCGCCCATCCCGTGCAGGCACTGGAATTCGTACTGGCCCGGGTAGTAGTTCTGGCCCGCGAGGTGATAGATCGCGGCGAGCGTGTACGCGTTGTGCGTCGCGAACTGCGGATAGACGGCGTCCGGCGCCGCGAGCAGCTTCTTCGCGCACGCGAGGTACGACACGTCCGTGTAGATCTTGCGCGTATAGACCGGATAGCCTTCGAGGCCGTCGACCTGCGCGCGCTTGATCTCGCTGTCCCAGTACGCGCCCTTCACGAGGCGGATCATCAGCCGGTGACGGCTGCGGCGTGCGAGATCGATCAGGTAGTCGATCACGAACGGGCAGCGTTTCTGGTAACCCTGCACGACGAAGCCGATGCCGTTCCAGCCGGCCAGCTCCGGATCGAAGCACAGCGCCTCGAGCAGGTCGAGCGACAGTTCGAGACGGTCGGCTTCCTCGGCGTCGATGTTCAGGCCGATGTCATAGCGGCGCGCGAGCAGCGCGAGCGAGCGCACGCGCGGCAGCAGCTCGGTCATCGTGCGTTCCTGCTGCGAGCGCGAGTAGCGCGCGTGCAGCGCCGACAGCTTGATCGAGATGCCCGGGCCTTCGTAGATGCCGCGGCCGCCGGCCGCCTTGCCGATCGCGTGGATCGCCTGCTCGTACGATGCGTAGTAGCGCTGCGCGTCCTCTTCGGTCGTCGCCGCTTCGCCGAGCATGTCGTACGAGTAGCGGAAGCCGCGCGCTTCGTACTTGCGGCTGTTCGCGAGCGCTTCGGAAATCGTCTCGCCGGTGACGAACTGCTCGCCCATCAGGCGCATCGCCATGTCGACGCCCTTGCGGATCAGCGGCTCGCCGCCCTTGCCGATCAGGCGCGTGAGCGCCGACGACAGCCCCGCTTCGCTGTTGGTCGTCACGAGCTTGCCGGTGATCATCAGCCCCCAGGTCGCCGCGTTGACGAACAGCGACGGCGCGTGGCCGACGTGCGAGCGCCAGTCGCCCTTGCTGATCTTGTCGCGGATCAGCGCATCGCGGGTCGCGCGGTCCGGAATGCGCAGCAGCGCTTCGGCGAGACACATCAGCGCGACGCCTTCCTGGCTCGACAGCGAGAACTCGTGGATCAGCCCTTCGACACCGCCACCCGAGCTCTTCTCGCGCAGCGACTCGACGAGCTGCGTCGCGAGCGCCTGCACGTCCGCCTGCAGGTTCGCGGGCAGCCGCGCCTGGCCGAGCAGGAACGGCACGCATTCCGGCTCGGGGCGGCGGTACGCGGCGGTGATCGCCGCGCGCAGCACCGATTGCGGCTGCACGTTCTGTGCGAATTCGAGGAACGGATGCGGGGAGTTGTCGTCGTCGCCGTCGCCGCCCTGGCCGTCGGCGAGCTCGGTGACGCCGCTGTGGCCGGACAGTTCCGGCGGCAGCTGGCCGTGCTCGATCCGTTCGAGGTACGCGAAGATCGCCTGCTTGATCAGCCAGTGGGGAGTCCGTTCGAGTCGCGCTGCGGCGTCTTTCAGGCGCGAGCGGAGCAGATCGTCGACTTTGACGCCAAGGGTGGTGCTTGCCATGATGGGTTCGTGCGCCGGCGGAGGACCGGCCAATTGACGTGAGAGGATGCGCGAAATCCTACGGCACGCAATAAAAAGGTGCAACCAAATTTCCGAATCGGTTGCACCCACAGAATATTCAATATAATCAGCGGCTTATCGAGTTGCAACCTAGGAGTTGCCCGCGGTAGGGGGATCGGGATTTTCCCTGATCCTGCGTGTGCGGACACGTTTGGGCAACCCCGTTCGTGTACCGGGCCGGTGAAAAGCAGGTTGCGATGGCCTTGAAAGGCGGTGGCGGCGGTGGTCGGTGGTCGGTGGTCGGTGGTCGGTGGTCGGTGGTCGGTGGTCGGTGGTCGGTGGTCGGTGGTCGGTGGGCGGTGGGCGGTGGGCGGTGGGCGGTGGGCGGTGGGCGGTGGGCGGTGGGCGGTGGGCGGTGGGCGGTGGGCGGTGGGCGGTGGGCGGTGGGCGGTGGGCGGTGGGCGGTGGGCGACAGGCGACGGGCGGTCGCATGCGCGCCGCGACGCGCGTGCCAATGCGTCAGATATCCAGCGGATCGACCTCGACGCTCCACCGCAGCACGCCCTTCAGCGCGCGCAGCTCGTATTGCCACGCGCGCAGCGCATGCTGCAGCGCCGCCCGCGATGCGCTTTCGAGAAGCAGCTGCGCACGATGAACGTTCGCGACCTTCACGATCGTCATCGGCACCGCGTCATACACCGTCACGCGATCCGCGCCGGGCAGCCCCGGCAGCGCGGCGGCGGCCTGCTGCAGGAACGCGATCGCCGCGTCGAGCGTGCGCCCTTCCGCGCGCAGCAGCGCCTGGTAGACGAACGGCGGCAGATGCGCGTCGCGCCGCTCGCCGAGCGTCGAATTCGCGAAGCCGACGTAATCCTGGCGCGCGAGCGCGTGATACAGCGCATGGCGCGGATAACGCGTCTGCACGAGCACTTCGCCGGGCAGCCCGGCGCGGCCCGCGCGGCCGCTCACCTGCATCAGCTGCGCGAACAGCCGCTCGCTCGCGCGGAAGTCGTGCGAAAACAGCGCGGTATCGGCATTGAGCACGCCGACGAGCGACACGCGCTGGAAATCGTGACCCTTCGCAATCATTTGCGTGCCGACCAGGATGTCGACCTCGCCCGCGTGCACATCGGAGAACAGCGCCTGCGCGCTGCCCTTGCGGCGCGTGCTGTCGGCGTCGATCCGCAGGATTCGCGCGCCGGGCACGGCCTCGGCGAGCGCCTCCTCGATGCGTTGCGTGCCGCGGCCGAGCGGCGCGATGTCGACGTTGCCGCACTCGGGACACGAGCGCGGAATGCGCGCCTCCCAGCCGCAGTGGTGGCAGCGCAGCGCGTGCTCGGGCTTGTGCAACACGACGTACGCGCTGCAGCGCGGGCAGCCGGCAACCCAGCCGCACGCATCGCACGCGAGCTGCGGTGCGTAGCCGCGCCGGTTCAGGAACACGAGGCTCTGCTCGCTACGCTCGAGCCGCGTCTTCAGCGCCGCGACGAGCGGGCCCGACAGCCCGCCCTGCGACGCGCGCCCGCGCCGCCGCTCTTCCTCGAGATCGACCAGCCGCACGCTCGGCAACACGGCATCGGCGACCGCGCGGCGCGACAGCGTGAGCCGCGTGTAGCGCCCCTGCTCGGCCTGCCACCAGGTTTCGAGCGACGGCGTCGCGGAGCCGAGCACGACCGGGATGCCGAGCTGCTTCGCGCGCCACACCGCGAGGTCGCGCGCCGAATAGCGCAGGCCTTCCTGCTGCTTGTACGCGGGTTCGTGCTCCTCGTCGACGACGATCAGCGCAAGCGTCGGCAGCGACGCGAGCACCGCGAGGCGCGTGCCGAGCACAATTCGCGCCCGGCCCGTGTGCGCCGCGAGCCAGTTGCGCGCGCGCTCGCCTTCTGCGAGGCCGCTGTGCAGCGTGACGATCGCGTCCGCCGCGAGCGTGCCGGCGAAGCGCGCGCGAAACGCGGCCTCGAACTGCGGCGTCAGGTTGATTTCGGGGACGAGCACGAGCGCCTGCGCATCGGGCCGCGCGTCCAGCAGCGACGCCAGCGCATGCAGATAGACCTCGGTCTTGCCGCTGCCCGTCACGCCGTGCAGCAGGAACGGCGCGAAGCCCTGCGCGGCACGGATCGCGTCGAGCGCCTCGGCCTGCTGGTCGGTCAGCGGCGGCGGCACAGTTCGTCCACCGCTTGTCGACAGGTTATCCACAGACTTGGGCACAGGGTTGTCCGCCCAGCCGATTTCGTCGACATCGACCCAGCCCTGGGCCGCCCAGTCGTCGAGCGTCGCCACGGCCTTCGGATGCAGCGCGCGGGCGTCGGGCAGGCCCAGCGATTCGGTGTCGACGAGCGCCTGCGCAAGCCGCCGCAACGCAGCAGCGCGCGCGGGCAACGCATCGGGCAGCGCCGCGCGGCCGCCATCGGTCACGCGGTAGCGGACCTCCGGCGCGAGCAGCCGGCCCCAGCGCCCTGCATCACGCAGCGCCTGCGGCAGCGCCGGCAGCGCGACCTCGCCGCGGCCGCGCTGATAGTAGTCGGCCGCGAACGACACGAGCGCCAGCCAGTCGGCGGACAGCGGCGGCAGGTCGGCGCAGATCGCGTCGACCGCGCGCAGCCGTGACGGCGACACATCTGTGTGAGTCGTCACTTCGCAGACGAGCCCGACGGCGTGCCGCTTGCCGAACGGCACCTGCACGAGCGTGCCGGGCGCGGGCGCCGGTTGCGCATCGCAGCGGTAGTCGAACAGGGTCGCGAGCGGGTGATCGAGCGCCACCCGCAGGTAGGTGCCGTCCATTACCGTGCTCCGGCGGCAATGCGGCCCGCGCAGCACGCATACATTTGCTTCCGTAGCGTGACGACGAACTTAAAGTAGAACTTCAGATTCGGCGCTAAGTTTTGGATTCGCATTAAGAATCGCCGTATACCCTGACCAGCCTGTGGATAACTTTGTTGAGAACTCGACATCGACTGCGCGGAAAGCACACGGGGCCGTGCCTTCCGCTGCCTTTTCGGATCTGCAATCGGTAACCGCGAAGCCTTATTCCATAAGGCTGCTATTCAAATTCCCGAATCATAGCGGGGCAAATTGACCGATACGGGGCTCTACCGCGCTGCAACGTGGAAAATGTGTATAAGTCAAGTCTTGACAAGCTGCGGATCGCCAACCCGGGCGGGGTTGCGCCCTGTTTAGCGCAGCCTGCGAAACGGTGCGACGCCGCACCGCAGCATGACTGCGCTTGCCATCAGTGCGCGGCTCCGCTACGAATGGCGCGGCTGTGGTTGTGCACTTCGTCGACCAGTTCGGCGACGTGCTCGGGCGGCGTGAACTGCGAGATGCCGTGCCCGAGGTTGAACACGTGGCCCGGGTGGTTGCCGTAGCTGTCGAGCACCGCGCGCGCCTGCTCGCGGATCGCGGCCGGCGGCGCAAACAGGATCGTCGGATCGAGGTTGCCCTGCAGCGCGACGCGGCCCGCCACGCGCTCGCGCGCGGCGCCGACGTTGACCGTCCAGTCGAGCCCGACCGCGTCGACGCCCGTCGACGCGATTTCCTCGAGCCACAGCCCGCCGCCCTTCGTGAACGTGATCACCGGTACGCGCTCGCCGTCATGCTCGCGCTTGAGCTGCGACACCACGCGCCGGATGTAGTCGAGCGAATAGCGCTGGTACGCGCCGTCCGCCAGCGCGCCGCCCCACGTGTCGAAGATCATCACGGCCTGCGCGCCCGCGTCGATCTGCGCATTCAGGTAGGCGGCGACCGCCTGCGCATTGATGTCGAGGATCCGGTGCATCAGGTCGGGACGCGAATACGCCATCGACTTGACGGTGCGGAAGTCGTCCGAGCCGCCGCCTTCGACCATGTAGCACGCGAGCGTCCACGGGCTGCCCGAGAAACCGATCAGCGGCACCCGCTGGCGGCCCTGGCCGTCGGTGAGCGCACGGCGGATCTCGCGCACCGCGTCGGTCACGTAGCCGAGCGTCGCGTCGATATCCGGCACCGCGAGCTTCGCGACGTCCGCCTCGGTGCGCACCGGATGCGCGAACTTCGGCCCTTCGCCGACCTGGAAGTCGAGGCCGAGCCCCATCGCGTCAGGAATCGTCAGGATGTCCGAGAACAGGATCGCGGCGTCGAGCGGGAAGCGCTCGAGCGGCTGCAGCGTCACTTCGGTCGCGTAGTCGGGGTTCTTCGCGAGGCCGAGGAAGCTGCCCGCGCGCGCGCGCGTCGCGTTGTACTCGGGCAGGTAGCGGCCCGCCTGGCGCATCAGCCAGATCGGCGTGTAATCGGTCGGCTCGCGCAGAAGCGCACGCAGGAAGGTGTCGTTGAGCAGGGTATGGGCCACGTTGAGTTCGACGATGCGCAAGGCAAAAGCGCATTTTACCGGAGCGGCGCCGACACGCTGCGTGCGCGGGACCGATGGCGGCCATATGACGCGCGCGATGGCTCCGTTATGATCGGACGCTCATATCGAAACGAACCAGGGAGGAGACCGATGAAGAAGCTCGCAACGATCGCGGCCGCCGCCGCCGTGATGCTGCCAATGACGCTGACGTGCGCCGCGGCCGCGCATGCGGCGGAGACGGGCAGCACGCCGGGCGCCGCCGGCTCGCGGCTCGACGACGTGCTTGCACGCGGCACGCTGCGCATCTGCACGACGGGCGACTACAAGCCGTATTCGTACTACCGCGCGGACGGCCGGTTCGAGGGCATCGACATCGACATGGCGGATGCGCTCGCGAAATCGCTCGGCGTGAAGGCCGACTACGTGAAGACGAGCTGGCCGAGCCTGACCGCCGATTTCGTCGCGAAGTGCGACATCGCGGTCGGTGGCGTGTCGACGACGCTCGAGCGCCAGAAGCATGCGTTCTTCACGCAGCCGTACATGACCGACGGCAAGACGCCGATCGCACGCTGCGCCGACGCCGACAGATACCAGACGGTCGCGCAGATCGACCGCCCCGACACGCGCGTGATCGTGAACCCCGGCGGCACCAACGAGCGTTTTGCGAAGCAGCATTTCACGCATGCGAACGTCACCGTCTACCCGGACAACGTGACGATCTTCAAGCAGATCCTCGCGGGCAAGGCGGACGTGATGGTGACCGACGCGTCCGAGACGCTGCTGCAGCAAAAGCTGAACCCCGGCCTGTGCTCGGTGCATCCGGACAAGCCGTTCCAGTTCGGCGAGAAGGCGTACATGGTGCCGCGCGGCGACGTCGTGTTCCAGCAGTACGTCGACCAGTGGTTGCACCTGTCGCTGTCGAACGGCGAATTCCAGGCGATCTCGGACAAATGGCTGAAGTGATGCGATGCGGGCAACGCGTCGGCGCGCGTTGCGTGCCGCCGCTCGGCTGACAGCGCTCAGTCGATGCCGAGCCGCCGGTGTTCGACCATCACGCAGTGATCCATCACCACATCGAGCCCCGCCGCGCGTGCGCGCGCGGCGGCGGCCTCGTCGATCACGCCGAGCTGCAGCCACAGCGACTGCGCGCCGATCGCGATCGCGTCGTCGGCGACGGCCGCCACCTCCGACGATTTGCGGAACACGTCGACCATCTGGATCGCGATGCCGTCGCGTGCGAGCGCGGCAGCCGCCGCGGGCAGCGATGCATGGCAGCGTTCGCCGAGCACGCGCTGCCCGTCGAGCACCGGATTGACCGGCACGATCCGGTAACCGGCCTGCTGCATGTATTCGGCGACGCCATGGCTCGGGCGATAGGGTTTATCCGAAAGGCCGACTACCGCAATCACCCGATCACGTTTCAAAATCTTTCTGATGATTGAATCGTCTGACATCGAATCCTCTGTGCAGTGCATTTTTTTGCGTGCAATTGTGGAATCAGCCGAGCCTATCACGCATGAAAAACGCATCACGCGCACGGGATGAAAACACTTTCGGAAATGTTGGCAAAAATGACCTGATCAGGATCCCGAAAAACAGCAAAAAATCCCGGGGAGCCTTATCTGGCGGGCGTTACAACCTGAAACACTTTGTTACCGCGATGGCCGATCAATTCGCCCACAATGGCCTTCAACGGTTTCAACACGGATGCGGTCTCGTGTGCCAAGTGTGAGCGGACGCGAAGCGCTGCGAGCCCGTCGGTCATGTACCGAAGCCCTACCCAGGGGCATCCTTGTTGGAGTCGTTTCCGGTTGTCGTACCGGACGCGTTCCATCTTTGGTCTCCTCGCGCTAACCCCGTAGCGTGTGGTTTTTAGCGGGCTAATAAGCCCGCTTTTTTTCGTCCATCGAAAGCGTGACGGCCCGCTGGCCGCCACGTTTCCCGCGTCACAATCCCCGCCGCTTCACATTCCCGCTTCACGCAGTCCGCTGCACGTCGAGCTTCAGCTCGTCGATCATCTGCTGACGCATCACGAACTTCTGCACCTTGCCGGTGACCGTCATTGGCAGCTCGTCGACGAAGCGGATATAGCGCGGAATCTTGTAGTGCGCGATCTGCCCCTGGCAGAACGCACGCACGTCGTCCTCGGTCATCTGTTCGCCCGCGCGCAACACGATCCACGCGCACACTTCCTCGCCGTATTTCGGGTCCGGCACGCCGAACACCTGCGCGCTCTGAATCTTCGGATGACGAAACAGGAATTCCTCGATTTCGCGCGGATAGACGTTCTCGCCGCCACGGATCAGCATGTCCTTCAGCCGGCCGACGATGTTGCAGTAGCCGTCCGCGTCGAGCGTCGCGAGGTCGCCCGTGTGCATCCAGCTGTCGATCAGCACGTCGCGCGTCTTCTCCTCGTCGTCCCAGTAGCCGAGCATCACCGAGTAGCCCTTCGTGCAAAGCTCGCCCGTCGCCCCCACCGGCACGGTGCCGCCGCTCGGATCGATGATCTTCACTTCCAGATGCGGCTGGACGCGGCCGACCGTCGTCGTGCGCTTCTCGAGCGGATCGTCGGTCGAGCTCTGGAACGACACGGGGCTCGTTTCGGTCATCCCGTATGCGATCGTGATCTCCGACAGGTGCATCTGCGACACGACGCGCTTCATCGTCTCGATCGGGCACGGCGAGCCGGCCATGATGCCCGTGCGCAGCGTCGACAGGTCGTACTTCGCGAAGTCCGGATGATCGAGCTCCGCGATGAACATCGTCGGCACGCCGTGCAGCGCGGTGCAGCGTTCTTCGGCGACCGCCGCAAGCGTCGCCACCGGATCGAACGCCTCGCCGGGGAACACCATCGCCGCGCCCTTCGATACGCATGCGAGCACCGCGAGCACCATCCCGAAGCAGTGATACAGCGGCACCGGAATGCACAGCGCGTCCTGCTCGCTGAAGCGCATCGCCATCGCGATGAAGCGCGCATTGTTGACGACGTTGCGATGCGTGAGCGTCGCGCCCTTCGGGTTGCCGGTCGTGCCGCTCGTGAACTGGATGTTGATCGGATCGCGCGACGAAAGCGTCGCGCCGCGCGCGTCGAGCGCGGCCGTATCGACCGTGCCGCGGCCGCGCTCCATCACGTCGGCGAAGCGGAACATGCCGGCGGGCGCAACCTCGCCCATCGACACGACGATGCGCAGGCTCGGCACGCGCACGGCATGCAGGTCGCCCGGCACCGCAGTCGCGAGTTCCGGCGCAATCGTCTGCAGCATCTCGACGTAGCCGGACGACTTGAAGCGCTCGGCGGCGATCACGGCCTTGCAGCCGACCTTGTTCAGCGCATAGTCGAGTTCGGCAAGCCGGTACGCGGGATTGATGTTGACGAGGACCGCACCGATCCGGGCGGTCGCGAACTGGGTCAGCAGCCATTCGCTACGGTTCGGCGACCAGATCCCGACGCGATCGCCGGCGACGATCCCGAGCGCCGCGAGGCCGGCGGCCAGCACGTCGACTTCGGCCACGAATTCGCGCCAGGTCCAGCGCACGCGCTGCTCGCGAAACACCACGGCCGGGCGGTCGGGAAAGCGTGCGGCGGTGTCCCGCAGGAACTGGCCGATCGTCGCTTCGGACAGCGGAACGTCGGTCGCGCCGCGCACATACGACAGTCCGTTTTCGGGCGCGATCAGCGCCTCAACACGTGGATCTGCTGCCATGAGTGTCTCCATGAGTCTTATGATCTGATCATGCGGATGATGCCGTGCTCCGCTGACGACACTCTGACATCAATTCACGGCGACCGGATGAAATAGCACGACCGGACGGCGCCGCCCCCGCGCGGCGCAATCCGCAGGCGAAAAAAAAGCAGCCCGGAGGCTGCTTTCTTTCGCGTGCTGCGCGGCTCAGTGCCGGCTGCGAATCTTCGCCAGACGCTGGATCGCTTCGAGCTGCGCCATCGCGGTCGCGAGCTCGGATTGCGCCTTCGCGAGGTCGATGTCCGACTTCGCGTTCTGCAGCGTTTCCTCGGCGCGCTTGCGCGCTTCCTCGGCCTTCGCCGAGTCGAGATCCTTGCCGCGGATCGCGGTGTCGGCGAGCACCGTCACGGCGCCCGGCTGCACTTCGAGAATGCCGCCCGCGACGAACACGAATTCGTCGTTGCCGTTCTCGACCTCGATGCGCACCGCACCCGGACGAATCCGCGTGATCAGCGGCGTGTGGCCCGGCAGGATGCCCAGCTCACCCGCTTCGCCCGGCAGCGCGACGAACTTCGCCTGGCCCGAGAAGATCTGCTCTTCCGCGCTGACGACGTCTACTTTGATGGTTGCCATATCGACTCCTGTCGACGAGTGCGAACGCCTCGCGGCGCCTGCCCTCGTCCCATGCACGGCGGGTTGAGCGTGTTGCGGTCGGCGTGGCTGCCGGGATTGTCAGTCGGACTGTCAATCCCGGCCGGACCACGCCAGCGTGCTACTCACTCAAGCCCTTACTGGATCTTCTTGGCCTTCTCGAAGGCTTCGTCGATCGTGCCGACCATGTAGAACGCCTGTTCCGGCAGGTGGTCGCACTCGCCGTCGACGATCATCTTGAAGCCACGGATCGTTTCCTTCAGCGGCACGTACTTGCCCGGCGAGCCCGTGAACACTTCAGCGACGTGGAACGGCTGCGACAGGAAACGCTGGATCTTACGCGCGCGTGCGACCGACAGCTTGTCTTCCGGCGACAGTTCGTCCATGCCCAGAATCGCGATGATGTCGCGCAGTTCCTTGTAGCGCTGCAGCGTCTGCTGAACGCGACGGGTGATCGAGTAGTGCTCTTCACCGATCACGTTCGGGTCGATCTGGCGCGACGTCGAGTCGAGCGGGTCGACCGCCGGGTAGATACCCAGCGAAGCGATGTCACGCGACAGAACGACGGTTGCGTCCAGGTGGCCGAAGGTGGTCGCCGGCGACGGGTCGGTCAAGTCGTCCGCAGGGACGTACACGGCCTGGACCGACGTAATCGAGCCCTTCTTGGTCGACGTGATGCGTTCCTGCAGCTTGCCCATTTCTTCAGCCAGCGTCGGCTGATAGCCCACTGCCGACGGCATACGGCCGAGCAGTGCCGACACTTCGGTACCGGCCAGCGTGAAACGGTAGATGTTGTCGACGAAGAACAGCACGTCGAGGCCTTCGTCACGGAAGTGCTCGGCCATCGTCAGGCCGGTCAGCGCGACGCGCAGACGGTTGCCCGGCGGCTCGTTCATCTGGCCGTATACCAGCGCGACCTTGTCGAGAACGTTCGAGTCCTTCATTTCGTGGTAGAAGTCGTTCCCTTCACGGGTACGCTCGCCCACGCCCGCGAACACGGAGTAACCACCGTGCTCCTTCGCGATGTTGTTGATGAGCTCCATCATGTTGACGGTCTTGCCCACGCCAGCACCGCCGAACAGGCCAACCTTGCCGCCCTTTGCGAACGGGCAGATCAGGTCGATGACCTTGATACCCGTTTCGAGCAGTTCGGTCGACGGCGACAGTTCGTCGAACGCAGGTGCCTTCTGGTGGATCGAACGCGTGTGTTCGCTCTCGATCGGGCCAGCCTCGTCGATCGGACGGCCGAGCACGTCCATGATCCGGCCGAGGGTCGGCTTGCCGACCGGCACCGAAATCGGCTTGCTCGTGTTCTTCACGGTCAGGCCGCGGCGCAGGCCGTCGGATGCACCCAGACAGATGGTGCGGACCACGCCGTCGCCCAGCTGCTGCTGGACTTCGAGCGTCAGTTCCGAGCCTTCCAGAATGAGCGCGTCGTAGATCTTCGGCATGCTTTCGCGCGGGAATTCCACGTCGATAACGGCGCCGATGCACTGTACGATCTTGCCTTCTACCAAAGCAGCAGTACTCATCGCTTTTCCTTTAAATACCTGATTCTTTACTCGCGCAAAGGCGCAGTTGTCGTTCGGGGCGCGCGCTTAAACAGCAGCAGCGCCGCCGACGATCTCCGACAGTTCCTTCGTGATCGCTGCCTGACGGCTCTTGTTGTACACAAGCTGCAGCTCGCTGATCACGGTCTTCGCGTTGTCGGACGCAGCCTTCATCGCGACCATCCGCGCCGATTGCTCGGACGCCATGTTTTCCGCGACGGCCTGGTACACCAGCGCCTCGACGTAACGCACGAGCAGTTCGTCGACGACTGCCTGCGCGTCCGGCTCGTAGATGTAGTCCCACGACGTGGCCGGCGTACCGTCATTCGCCTCGAAGTGCTCCGACGCGAGCGGCAGCAGCTGTTCGATCACCGCTTCCTGCTTCATCGTGTTGACGAAGCGCGTGTACGCGAGATAAACCGCCGACAGCTTGCCTTCCGAGTACAGATCGAGCTGCGTCTTCACCGCGCCGATCAGCTTGTCGAGGTGCGGGGTGTCGCCGAGGTGCACGACCTGCGACATCACCTTCGCGCCGAAACGGTTCAGGAACCCGAGGCCCTTGCCGCCGATCGCGGTGGCTTCGACCTTCTGGCCCTTCTCTTCCAGCTCCTTGAACTTCTGCACCGTCGCGCGCAGCACGTTCGTGTTCAGGCCGCCGCACAGACCCTTGTCGGTCGTGACGAGGATGATGCCGGCCGTCTTCGCGCCTTCGTTTGCCACCATGAACGGGTGGCGGTACTCCGGGTTCGCGCGGCTCATGTGCGCGGCAATGGCACGGACCTTGTCCGCATACGGACGAGCAGCGCGCATGCGTTCCTGCGCGCGGCGCATCTTCGATGCAGCCACCATCTCCATCGCCTTCGTGATCTTGCGCGTGTTCTGCACGCTCTTGATCTTGCCGCGAATTTCCTTCATTCCAGCCATAGCTTGCTCCTTGACCGAAGCCGCGCGGGCGCGTGACGCTACCCGCGCGGCCTCAGTGTGTCACTCGCGGATCAATAGGCACCCGACTTCTTGAAGGACTCGATCGCCGCGCGCAGCGCGCCTTCGTCGTCCTTCGAGAGGTCCTTGGTGTCTTCGATGCGCTTGATGAGCTCAGCGTGGCTGGTCTTCAGGAATTCGCGCAGGCCCTTCTCGAACGGCAGCACCTGCTTGACGTCGAGGTCGTCGAAGTAACCGTTGTTCGCGGCGTACAGCGACACGGCCAGTTCCCACACCTGCAGCGGCTGGTACTGCGGCTGCTTCAGCAGTTCCGTCACGCGGCGGCCGCGCTCGAGCTGCTTGCGGGTCGCTTCGTCGAGGTCCGATGCGAACTGTGCGAACGCAGCGAGTTCACGGTACTGCGCGAGGTCGGTACGGATACCGCCCGACAGCTTCTTCACGACCTTCGTCTGCGCGGCGCCACCGACTCGCGACACCGACACGCCGGCGTTGATTGCCGGACGGATGCCCGCGTTGAACAGGTCGGTTTCCAGGAAGATCTGGCCGTCGGTGATCGAGATCACGTTCGTCGGAACGAACGCGGTCACGTCGCCCGCTTGCGTTTCGATGACCGGCAGTGCCGTCAGCGAGCCGCTCTTGCCCTTCACTTCGCCGTTCGTGAACTTCTCGACGTACTCTTCCGACACGCGTGCAGCGCGCTCGAGCAGACGCGAGTGCAGATAGAACACGTCGCCCGGGTATGCTTCACGGCCCGGCGGACGGCGCAGCAGCAGCGAGATCTGACGGTATGCCCAGGCTTGCTTGGTCAAGTCGTCATAGATGATCAGCGCGTCCTGGCCGCGGTCGCGGAAGTATTCGCCCATCGTGCAGCCCGCGTACGGTGCGAGGTACTGCATCGCGGCGGAATCCGATGCCGAAGCAGCGACGACGATCGTGTATTCCATCGCGCCGGTTTCTTCCAGCTTGCGAACCACGTTCATGATCGACGAAGCCTTCTGGCCGATCGCGACGTAGATACAGATCAGGTCCTTGCCCTTCTGGTTGATGATCGTGTCGAGCGCCACCGCGGTCTTGCCGCACTGACGGTCGCCGATGATCAGCTCACGCTGGCCACGGCCGATCGGCACCATCGCGTCGATCGACTTCAGGCCCGTCTGCACCGGCTGCGACACCGACTTACGCCAGATCACGCCCGGGGCGATCTTTTCGATCGCGTCGGTCAGCTTCGCGTTGACCGGGCCCTTGCCGTCGATCGGGTTGCCGAGCGCGTCGACCACGCGGCCGACGAGTTCCGGACCAACCGGGACTTCGAGAATGCGGCCCGTCGTCTTGACGATGTCGCCTTCCGAGATGTGTTCGTATTCGCCGAGAATCACCGCGCCGACCGAGTCACGCTCGAGGTTCAGCGCGAGGCCGAACGTGTTGCCCGGAAACTCGAGCATTTCGCCCTGCATCACGTCCGACAGGCCGTGGATGCGCACGATACCGTCGGTCACGGAGATCACGGTGCCCTGGTTGCGAACGTCTGCGCTCGCTTCAAGGCCCTGGATCCGGCTCTTGATCAGCTCGCTGATCTCAGAGGGATTGAGTTGCATTATTCGCTCCTGATAGTCAATTCTGTTGCGTGCCGGCGTGGCGCTCAGGCGGTCAACGCAGCCTGCATCGATGCGAGGCGCGCGCGAACCGAGGTGTCGAGCACTTCGTCGCCGACCGTCACGCGCACGCCGCCGATCAGCGACGAATCGACTTCGACCGTCGGCTTCAGCTTGCGCTTGAACTTGCGCTCGAGGCTCACGACAAGACCTTCGAGGTCGGTGCCGTTCAGCGGGAACGCGCTGACGATCGTTGCGTCGGCAGAGCCTTCACGCTCGTTCTTGAGCGCTTCGAACTGCTCGGCGATTTCCGGCAGCAGCGCGATGCGATGATTGTCGACCAGCATCTGCACGAAGTTCTTCGCCTCGGCGGCGGCCGCGAGTGGCGACTTCGCCGCGGCAAGCAGCAGCTCGGCCACTTGCGCGCGGGTCACCTTCGGATTCGTCGCTACGGAGAGCACATCGGGCAGTTGCGCAACCTGGGCCAGCTCTTGCACGAGCGTGGACCAGGCGGCGATGTCACCCCCCTCTGCCACGCGGAACAGCGCTTCTGCGTAAGGGCGGGCGATGGTTGCAAGTTCGGCCATGATCAGAGCTCGGCTTTCAGTTGATTCAGCAGTTGGGCGTGGGCCGTTTGATCGACTTCGCGCTTCAGGATCTGCTCGGCGCCCTTTACGGCCAGCGTAGCGACTTCGCCACGCAGCGCTTCGCGCGCCTTCACGATTTGCTGTTCTGCTTCCGCCTTCGCCTGGGCGATGATGCGGGCGGCTTCAGCCTGGGCGTTGGACTTGATTTCCTCGGCGACCGCCTGGGCACGCTTTTCAGCGTCGGCGATGCGCTGCTGGCCGTCGTTGCGGGCCTGCGCGAGTTCCTGGTCCACGCGCTTGTGCGCTGCGTCGAGTTCTGCCTTGCCCTTTTCCGCGGCGGCGAGGCCGTCGGCGATCTTCTTCGAACGTTCGTCGAGGGCGTTGATCAACGGCGGCCACACGAATTTCATCGTGAACCACGCGAGGACCAGGAACACGACCATTTGCGCAAACAGAGTTGCGTTGAGATTCACGGTGTTTCCTTATCTGCTATTCCGGAAAAATGAAACGGTAAGGCGCTCATCGAGTTGCATTCGATCAGCGCCCCAAGTCTCCGTTCCGCCCTGCGCCGGCGTTACGCCGGGCGCAAATTTCCGAGGAACCTTAGCCTGCGAGCTTCGACAGGAGCGGGTTCGCGAACGCGAACAGCATTGCGACACCAACACCGATCAGGAATGCAGCGTCGATCAGGCCAGCCAGCAGGAACATCTTCGTTTGCAGCGGGTTGATGAGTTCCGGCTGACGTGCGCATGCTTCGATGTACTTGCCACCCATCAGCGCGATACCGATACAGGCGCCGATCGCACCCAGGCCGATGATGATGCCGATACCGATGGCGGTCAGACCCTGGATGTTGGCGATGAAAGCTTGCATGATCACTCCTTTGAGAAAAGACTTGGAACTGAGATTTAAAAAAATAAAACGAAGACTCTTTTTTGCTCGACGCGCTTAGTGCTTGTCGTGCGCCTGGCCGAGATACACCAGCGTCAGCATCATGAAAATGAATGCCTGCAACAGAACAATCAGGATGTGGAAGATTGCCCAGACGCTGCCTGCGATCACGTGACCGATGAAGCCGAGGAACGTTGCGTCGCCGCCGAAGCTCCACATGCTGCCGAGCAGGGCGATCAACAGGAACAACAGCTCACCCGCGTACATATTGCCGAACAGCCGCATGCCGAGCGACACGGTCTTGGCGACGTATTCGACGATGTTGAGCGCAAGGTTCGGGATCCACAGCAGCGGGTGGCCGCCGAACGGCGCCGACAGCAGCTCATGCGCAAAGCCGCCCGCGCCCTTGATCTTGACGCTGTAGTAGATCATCAGGACGAACACGCCGAGCGCGATGCCGAGCGTGCCGTTCAGGTCGGCCGTCGGGACGATGCGATGGTGGGAAATCACGTCCGACAGACCGAGCAGGCCGATCACGCGGCCCGGCAGGTCGACGGGGAGGAAGTCGAGGGAGTTCATCAGCGCGACCCACACGAACACGGTCAGTGCGAGCGGAGCGATGAATGCGCGGTTGCCGTGGACGATCGCCTTCGACTGGTCTTCGACCATTTCGACGAGCATCTCGATCGCGCACTGGAAACGGCCCGGCACGCCGGACGTCGCCTTGCGGGCGGCCAGGCGCAGCACGACGATCGTCACGATGCCGCACACGATCGACCAGAACAGCGTGTCGAGGTTCCAGACGTGGATGTCGAAAATCGACGTCTGATGCGAGGTGGAGAAATTCTGCAAGTGGTGCGCAATGTACTCGGACGGATCCGGACCGCGCGTGCCTTCGCTAGCTGCCATATCGTTAATGCCACCCAAATTGTCGAAAATCGTTTTGCCCGATTCCGCAACATGCTATTGCGGGAACAGGCCGGCGCAGTTCAGTGTCGAAACCGCGCGCTGCTTGTTCTTGCTTACCGCCAGGCCAGCGCGACCCAGTACGTCTTCAACACGACGAGGTACGTGACGAGGAGCGGCACCCAGTGCACGCCGGGGTAGCCGAACGCCACCGCGGCAAACAACCCGATCGTCACGCCGAGCTTGAGGGCTTCACCCGCCACCCAGCTCATCACGGTGGCCGAGCCACCCGCCTTCAGTCGTGCCACGAACAACGCACTTGGCACCCAGCCGATCGCTCCGCCCAGAAACGCGGATTGCGCAGCGGCGCCCGGCGACTTTGAAAACAGCCACCACGCCAGCGTTGCAACCAGGGACAAGGCCACTTGCACGATCACCACCTTGTGGGGGGTGACGCGCGAGGGCCGACTCACGTTCGGGCCGAACAACCTCTCGGCTTCTGCCCGCGTGAGCGGAACGATGTTGTCTTCTTGCTGCTCGGCATCCCACTCGTCGCCGGAAGATTCGCGCCGCTCGCCGGCCGCTGAAGCGGGGCGTTGCGCGCGCTGATCGTCGTGCCTATCGTTCGGCGCCTGACCCGCCATCGCAGTCTTCCGCAAAATCCTGAAACCGGCCCCAAGCTTTCTGAAAGCTTTCAGGGGCGCCTAGCTAACAAATCCGGGCGATTGTAAGCGATAGTTGCAGGTGATTCAAGGCTTTAGACGCGACAAAAACCTGCGTAAAACGTCGCCTCATGATGTGAAAAACGCGTGAATCGACGACGTACGATGACAGTTGTAAGGTCAGTGTCCAGCACCGGTATTTCGCACGCGAAGAAACTCGGTTTCGTGTCGGCATGATGACGGCAGGCGCGGCGAATGGGGGTGCGCGTTTCGCCGCAATCCGCCCTGTGGATGACTTGCGCGCGTTACGCCGGGTCGGCCGGCGCCCTGCTCCGCCGGCTGTGGAATCTTCACCACCGTCGGGCCGCTGTGGAGATGGCGCCACAGATGCAGCACTGTGAGTAGATCGCCCGCGAATGCTGTGATTCGGATGCACTGCCTGTGGATGCAGCGCCTACGGATGCACTGCCTGTGGAAGCACCGCCTGTGGATGCACCGCCTGTGGACGTGCCGCCTGCAAGCATGTCGCCCCAGGCTAGTCACTGCGCGCCGTCATCCCCGGTACGCCAAGAGAACACCGCGACGGACCCGCCATCGCGAAAAATCGCTGTGACGCGCAATTCAACCGTGAACGAGCAACCACGCCCCGAGCACGGCGCTGACGATCGCGAACGGGATCGACACCAGGTGAAACGGCAGCCACATCCGCGGCTCCTTTGCGAGCCGCACAGCGATCAGGTTCGCGAGCGACCCGATCGCCACGCCGAAGCCGCCGACCGACACCCCGAATGCCAGCGCGCGCCAGTCTTGCGTAAATTCCGACAGCAGGATCGCGGCCGGCACGTTGCTGATGCCTTGCGACAACGCCGCGCCTGCAGCGAACACCCGCAGCGGCGAGTCGAGGCGCGCCTGCGCAATCGCGTCATGCACCACCGGCAGCGCAGCCGCACTGCGCAGCACGACGAACATCAGCACGAAAATCAGCAGCAGCAGCCAGTCGATCTTCAGCACTGCATTGCGTCGCACGACGAGCAGCACGACCGCAACGGCGATCAGGCCCGGCAGCGCACGATGGGCATCGGCGAGCAGCACGAACCCGGCGAACAGCGCGGCTGCGACGAGCGCCTGCATGCGCTGCATAGGCAGCGCAACGGCGTCGCCGGACAGGTCGAGCGGTTTGGCGCGAAACGCGCAGGCGGTCACCGCGAGCAGCAGCGCCATCAGCGCAATCGCCAGCGGGCCGAGCGTGAGCACGAAGCGGCCGAACGACACACCGCTCAACTGCCACAGAAACAGGTTCTGCGGATTGCCGAGCGGCGTCGCGACCGACCCCGCATTGACGGCCAGCGCGACGACGATCACGAGCCGCCGGAACGGCAGCGGCGTCAGCGCACGCAACGACACCATCAACGGGACGACGACGAACAGCGCAACGTCATTGGTGAGCCACATCGCGAGCGCAGCGGCGAACACGACGAGCAGCATCGCAAGCGCGCGCTCGGAATGCACGTGATGCACGATGCGGTGCGCAAGCCACATCAGGCACCCGGAAAGCTCGAGCGCCTTCGTCAGCATCAGCAGGCCGGCGAGCGTCGCGACCGTCTGCCAGTCGACGCGATTCGCAAGCACTGCAAATGGTTGCGGACGCAACCATTCCAGAAGAATGAGACCGATGGCCAGCACGGACAGCACAGGTTCCTGCGCGAACCAGCCCAACCACCGGCGCATTGCCGGTGCGCCCGCATTACCCATCGCCACCACCTCGTTACTCTTCTGCCGTCACGTTGCCGCGCAGGCGTGCAAGGATGCCCTCGAGCGCATCGAGGTTGCCGAAATCGATCATCACCTGCCCTCGCCCGCGGCGGCCGAGCTTGATCTTCACCGTCGACGCCAGCAGGTCGGACAGTTCTTCTTCGAGACGGCGCGTGTCGCGGCCGCCATCATCCTTCGCGCGCGCCTTGACGGCCGGCGCTTCCTTCGTCGTCTGCGTGACGAGCTTTTCGGTCTCGCGCACCGACATCCGCTTGTTGACGACCTGGTGGGCGAGCGTGATCTGCGTCGCCGCATCGACCGCGAGCAGCGCGCGCGCGTGGCCCATGTCGAGATCGCCGGCGAGCAGCATCGTCTGCACCGGCGCAGCGAGATTCAGCAGGCGCAGCAGGTTCGACACCGCGCTGCGCGAGCGGCCGACCGATTCGGCCGCCTGTTCGTGCGTGAAATGGAATTCGTCAAGCAGACGCTGGATGCCATGCGCCTCTTCGAGCGGATTCAGGTCTTCGCGCTGAATGTTCTCGATCAGCGCCATCGCAGCGGCGGCCTGATCCGAGACATCCTTCACCAGCACCGGCACTTCGTCGAGACCGGCGAGTCGCGCCGCGCGGAAGCGCCGCTCACCAGCGATGATCTCGTATTTATCCGATGAAATGGGCCGCACGAGAATCGGCTGCATCACGCCCTGTGCGCGAATGCTTGCCGCCAGTTCCTGCAGGCTGCCCTCGTCCATCCGCGTCCGCGGCTGATATTTGCCAGCCTGCAGCTTCGTCAGCGCGAGCGTGTTCGGTGCGCCCTCGATCTTCACCGCTTCAGTGATGTCGGCGCTGCCACCTAGCAGCGCTTCGAGGCCACGCCCCAACCCTTTCTTCTTTGGCACCGCGTTCATGTGTTTCTTCCTCGCTTCGCTCGTGTCCGGATCACGCATCGAATGTGCGCACGCGCTCGATCATCTCGGCGCCGAACTGGAGATAGGCTTGCGCACCGCGCGAACTGCGGTCGAACACGACGCCGGGCAGACCGTAGCTCGGCGCTTCGGCCAGGCGGACATTACGCGGAATCACCGCGTCGAACACCTTGTCGCCGAAGTGCGCCTTCAGTTGATCGGAAACCTGCTGCTGCAGCGTGATGCGCGGATCGAACATCACCCGCAGCAACCCGATGATCTTCAGGTCTCGGTTCATGTTCGCGTGCACTTGCTTGATCGTGTTGACGAGATCCGACAGGCCCTCCAGCGCGAAGTATTCGCACTGCATCGGAATCACGACGCCATGCGCCGCGCACAGGCCGTTCAGCGTCAGCAGCGACAGCGTCGGCGGGCAGTCGATCAGCACGAAGTCGTAATCGTCGGCAACGCGTTCGAGCGCCGCCTTCAACTGGCGCTCGCGGTTCTCGATGCCGATCAGTTCGATTTCCGCGCCGGACAGCTCACGGTTCGCAGGCAGCACGTCGTACGTCACCGATTCGGGGCGCACGCGCGCGTCCGCGACCGACAAGCCGTCGACCAGCACCTCGTACACGGTCGACTCGACGCCAGCCTTGTCGATCCCGCTGCCCATCGTCGCGTTGCCCTGCGGGTCGAGGTCAATCAGCAGGACGCGTTGCTCATGCGCTGCCAGGCTTGCGGCGAGATTGACCGTTGTCGTCGTCTTGCCGACGCCCCCCTTCTGGTTCGCAACGCAGAAGATCTTTGCCATCGTTGATGTGTTCCTCGTACCTTCAAACAATCGGCGCGCCACTTCGCGCGCCATCAAATCGCGTCGTCGACGGTGACTTCGATCAGATGCCGTTCGGCATCGAGCATCGGCACCGCCAGCCGAATGGTTTGCTTCACGTGGCTGCCGTCCGGCAACCGTGCAATCTCGTCGTCCGGGTGTACACCCTTCATCGCCCAGATCGCGCCGCCCGGCGCAACCAGATGTCGAGCAAGTTTAACGAAGTCGGAGAGATCCGCGAATGCGCGCGACACGATCACATCGAATTTTTCCTGCACTTCGACGCCAGGCTGCAGCGTTTCCACGCGCCCGGTGACGACGGACAGGTTCGCGAGCTTCAGCTCGGCCCGGGTCTGCGTCTGGAAAGCGGATTTCTTGTGGACGATGTCGTTCAGCGTGACCTGCCAGTCCGGCTGGACGATCGCCAGTACGATGCCCGGCAGACCGCCACCCGAACCGACGTCGAGCACGCGCGCCGACGCACGGCCACGCAGATGAGGAACGATCGACAGCGAATCGAGGATGTGCTGGATCAGCATCTGCTGCGGATCGCGAATTGCGGTCAGGTTGTAGACCGCGTTCCATTTCGCGAGCAGCGCGACATAGTCGAGCAGCTGGTTTCGCTGGGTATCCGTCAGCGCGACGTCAAGCGCGTTGGCGCCGTCGACGAGCATCCGCTCCAGTACGTCCCGATTAACCGCCGGCGCGCGACGCGCCGTCATTGTTGCGTCGGGACATTGCTGTCCCCCTGCTCCACGGCCGCGTCTGCGGCACCGTTGCGGCGGCCGAGGCCGCGGCGCTTCAGATGCACCATCAGCAGCGAGATCGCCGCTGGTGTCACACCCGAAATACGCGACGCCTGCCCGATCGTTTCCGGCCGGAACTGATTCAGCTTCTGGCTCACTTCGAACGACAGCCCGCGCACTTCGCGGTAGTCGATGCCCTCCGGCAAGCGCGTGTTCTCGTTCGCGTCGTTGCGCTCGATTTCGCTCGCCTGGCGCTCGATGTAACCCTGATACTTGATGCCGATCTCGACCTGCTCCTTGATCTGCGCAAGCAAGACCGGATCGTCGGCCAGCGGCTCCGCCGGACCGCACTCGCCGTCCTTCAGGCCGCACACGCCGTCATAGCTGACGCCGGGGCGACGCAGCAGTTCGGCCAGACTGTATTCGTGATCGATCGCCTTGCCGAGCAGTGCCACCGCCTCGTCGGCCGGCAGCGTCTTCGGTGTGACCCACGTCGACTTCAGGCGCTCGGTTTCACGTGAAACAGCGTCGCGCTTCCGGCAGAATGCGTCCCAGCGCACGTCGTCCACCAGGCCCAGCTCGCGGCCGATTTCGGTCAGGCGCATGTCCGCATTGTCTTCACGCAGGCTCAGCCGATACTCGGCGCGGCTCGTGAACATCCGGTACGGCTCGGCGACGCCGCGCGTCACCAGATCGTCGACCAGTACGCCCATATAGGCCTGGTCGCGACGCGGGCACCACGCGTCCTTCTCCTGCACGTACAGGCCCGCATTCACGCCAGCCAGCAAGCCCTGCGCCGCCGCTTCTTCGTAACCCGTCGTCCCATTGATCTGGCCCGCAAAAAACAGGCCGTTGATTGCCTTGGTCTCCAGCGACGCCTTCAGCGCCCGCGGATCGAAGTAGTCGTACTCGATTGCGTAGCCCGGGCGCAGGATATGCGCCTGTTCGAGGCCTCGCATCGAATGCACGAGCTCGAGCTGCACGTCGAACGGCAGGCTCGTCGAGATCCCGTTCGGATAGAACTCGTTGGTCGTCAGCCCTTCCGGCTCGAGGAAGATCTGGTGCGATTCCTTGGACGCGAAACGGTGGATCTTGTCCTCGATCGACGGGCAGTAACGCGGCCCGACACCTTCGATCACGCCTGTATACATAGGCGAGCGGTCGAGGCCGCCGCGGATGATGTCGTGCGTGCGCTCGTTCGTATGCGTGACCCAGCACGGCAGCTGCTGCGGGTGCTGCTCTGCTCGGCCCAGGAACGAGAACACAGGAATCGGATCGAGATCGCCCGGCTGCTCTTCCAGCTTCGAGAAGTCGATCGAGCGGCCGTCGATACGCGGCGGCGTCCCGGTCTTCAGCCGCCCTTGCGGCAGCTTCAGCTCCTTCAGACGCGCGGACAGCGTCACAGCCGCCGGATCCCCTGCGCGACCGCCGGTGTAGTTGTTCAGGCCGACGTGGATCTTGCCGTCGAGGAAGGTCCCGGCGGTCAGCACCACAGCGCGCGCACGAAAACGGATGCCGATCTGTGTGACGGCGCCCACCACGCGGTCACCTTCGACCATCAGATCGTCGACCGCTTGCTGGAATAGCCACAGATTCGGCTGATTCTCGAGTTGGCGACGGATCGCCGCCTTGTACAGGATGCGGTCAGCCTGTGCGCGCGTCGCGCGCACAGCCGGGCCCTTCGACGAATTGAGGATCCGGAACTGGATACCGCCCTCATCCGTCGCAGCAGCCATTGCGCCGCCCAGCGCATCGACTTCCTTGACCAGATGGCCCTTGCCAATGCCGCCGATCGACGGATTGCAGCTCATCTGCCCGAGGGTTTCGATGTTGTGAGTCAGCAGCAGCGTCTTAACGCCCATGCGGGCAGACGCCAATGCGGCCTCCGTGCCGGCGTGACCGCCGCCGACGACGATGACGTCAAATTCTGTGGGAAAAAGCATGGTGGATTCCGTACGCAGGACGGCGCACGAACCTATCTGAGAAATGTATGGGCCGAATTATAGCGGGTTCGCTTTTCATCCGAAGACCGTCCGAATGGTAGGGTCCGTTCATTTCACCGGTTTTCCGTCGACCGATCGGCCAATCTGTGTCGCTCGATCGGCTCCTGTGGCGGGTCTGCCGGTGCCCGGAACACCGCCGACACTGTGCAAGCGCACGTCCGGGAACAAGCCTGTGGATCATCGCAACTTACCGCCCTGAATCAAGACGAAGCCTCTACAGCGGCACTTGTGGGGGTCACCTGGCCAGTCAGCTCACAGATTTTCCGACTGTTCGTCCGGCACTTATCCCCATGTCGAGTCATCGAGACGCCCGCACCCGCATCGGCACACCTCAGACAAAACCGGAGTGTTTCATGTGAAACATCGCATCCGCCTCCATGGCCTGTTCACGCTAATAACGGGCTTGCGCTGGTCAGCAGAAGGGCCGAGCGCATGGAGCATGACGCGGTGATCGGCCCTTCTGGTGGCCAGCCTCGTAGGCCGGCCACCACGAATGAATTTTTAAGACCAAGGGAACGTGCGCTGCCGACCGCATTGCGGCGTCGATCGTCGCTTGTTTGGCTCGGTCAAACGGTGCGCCTCACTCCTTGCACGCGCCCGAAGGAAGTCCCCTTGGCGGAAAGCCGGCAAGTCTCAGTCGCGCGCGGAGCCTGTGCCGGCTCAGCCGGTGCCATTCCCAACCCCAAACAAAAACGGCGTGTTTCACGTGAAACACGCCGTCCGCTTCCCCTCCAGCCGCCCTAACAATCAGGCCGACTTCTTCGTCAAACCGAGGTAGGTCTCAATCACACGCGGATTCTGTGCCAGTTCGGCCGCCGGCCCCTCCAGCGCAAACTCGCCCGTCTCGAGCACATAGCCGTAATCCGAGATCTGAAGCGCCGCACGCGCATTCTGCTCGATCAACAGCGTCGCAACGCCTGTGCCACGCAGCGCGCTGATGATATGAAAAATCTCCTTCACGATCAGCGGTGCAAGGCCCAGGCTCGGCTCGTCGAGCATCAGCAGGTCGGGCTTGCCCATCAGCGCCCGCCCTACCGCCAGCATCTGCCGCTCGCCGCCGGACAGCGTGCCGGCCGCCTGATTGCGCCGTTCCCTCAGCCGCGGAAACAGTGCAAACACGTGATCGAGCTGGTCGAGAAAGTTCGCCACGCCCGCCTGCTTGCGCCGGTAAGCACCGAGCACGAGGTTGTCCTCCACCGACATCGTGCCGAACAGCTCGCGCTTTTCCGGCACGAGGCACATGCCGCGCGCGACACGCTGCTCGATCGGCAGCGCGCCGACGTCGGTGCCGCGATACACGATCGCGCCCGACGCATGCCCGGTCACTGGCAACGCGCCCATGATCGCGTTCAGCAGCGTCGATTTGCCGGCCCCGTTGGGCCCGATCACGCTGACGATCTGGCCAGCGCCTACCTTGATCGCCGCGCCGTGCAGCGCCTCCACCTTGCCGTACCGGACTGCGAGCCCGTGCACGTCGAGAATCGGCGTCGTTGTGTCCGTCATCATTCCACCCCGCCCAGATAGGCTTCGAGTACCGCCGGGTCCTGCTGCACGTCCTGCGGCAGTCCTTCCGCGATCCGCGTGCCGAACTCCATCACCACCAGCCGATCGGTGAGATTCATCACGAAATCCATGTCGTGCTCGACGAGCAGCACGCTCATGCCTTCCGCCTTCAGCCGTCGCAGCAGGTCCGCCAGTTGCTGCTTCTCCTTGTAGCGCAGCCCGGCGGCCGGCTCGTCGAGCAGTAGCAGTGTCGGATCGCAGCACAGCGCACGGGCGATTTCGAGAATCCGCTGCTGGCCGAGCGCGAGGCTCCCCGCTTCGTCATACATGTGGTTCTCGAGGCCGACGCGACGGATCTGGCGCGCCGCCTCGGCCAGCAACTGCGCCTCCTCGTGTGCGTTGAGCCGCGCAATGCTGCGCCAGACGCCGGTCCTGCCGCGCAGATGCGCACCGAGCGCGACGTTTTCCAGCACCGTCATCCCCGGCAGCAGCTTCACGTGCTGGAACGTGCGGCCGATCCCGCGCCGCACGATCTCGCGCGACGTCAGGCCGTCGATCCGCTCGCCGCGGAACGTGATCGTGCCGCGCGTCGGCTTCAACACGCCCGTCACGAGGTTGAACGTGGTCGATTTGCCGGCGCCGTTCGGCCCGATCAGGCCGATGATCTGCCCTGCGTTGACCTCGAAGCTCACGTCGTTGACGGCCACGAGCCCGCCGAACTGCTTGCGCGCGTTGTCGACGACGAGCAGCGTCTCGCCGCTGGCCGGCCTCGTGCGCTGCGGCAAAGGGTCGGCGCCGTGCGGCGCGTGCGCGCGCGGGCCACGCGGAAACAGTCTCGCGACGAACGGCCAGACGCCCTGCCGTGCGTACTGCAGCAGCAGCACCATCACGACGCCGAACACGATGATCTCGAAGTTGCCTTCGGCGCCGAGCAGCTTCGGCAGCAGCGTCTGCAGATAGTCCTGCAGCACGGTGAGGATCGCCGCACCGAGCACCGCGCCCCACACGTGCGCGACGCCGCCGACCACCGCCATGAACAGGAATTCGATCCCGTGGTTCAGGCCGAACGGCGTCGGGTTCACCGCGCGCTGCAGGTGCGCGTACAGGAAACCCGAAATCGCCGCCAGCACCGCCGCGTAGACGAAGATCACGACCCGCATCCACGCGGTGTTCACGCCCATTGCCTCGGCCATCACGCCGCCGCCGCGCAACGCGCGGATCGCGCGGCCCGGCCGGCTGTTCAGCAGGTTCTGTACGGACACGATCGCCGCCAGCACGACGGCCCAGATCAGGAAATACAGGTTGCGCCCGCTGTCGAGCACGATGCCGAACAGGTTCAGCGCCGGAACGCCGTTGATCCCGTCGTACTTGCCGAGCAGCTCGAGGTTGCCGAACAGGTAGAACAGCGCGAGCCCCCACGCGATCGTGCCGAGCGGCAGGAAGTGCCCCGACAGCCGCATCGTCACCGCGCCCAGCACGAGCGCGACGAGCCCCGTCAGCACGACGCCGGCGATCAGCGCGAGCCACGGTGACACGCCAATGGCCGTCGTCAGGTATGCGGTCGCATACGCGCCGATCCCGACGAACGCCGCCTGTCCGAAGCTCGTCATCCCGCCGACGCCCGTCAGCAGCACGAGCCCGATCGCGACGATCGCATCGAGGCCGATGTAGTTCAGCAGCGTGATCCAGTATTCCGGCACCCGCAGCGCGCCGGGCAGCACCGGCAGCGCGAACAGCACCACGAGAAACAGCCAGAACGTCTTGTTGCGCAGCATCGTCTTCATCGGGTCACTCCTCGTCCTCTTCCACGTGCGGCGTCGCGAAGCTGCGCCACAGCAGCACTGGAATGATCAGCGTGAACACGATCACTTCCTTGTATGCGCTCGCCCAGAACGACGAATACGACTCGAGCACGCCGACGAGCAGCGAGCCGGCCGCCGCGAGCGGATAGCTGACGAGCCCGCCGATGATCGCGCCGACGAAGCCCTTCAGGCCGATCAGGAAGCCCGAGTCGTAGTAGATCGTCGTCAGCGGGCCGACGAGGATGCCGGACAGCACGCCGAGCGCAGCCGCGAGCGTGAACGCGAGCCGCCCCGCTTCCGTCGTGCCGATGCCGACGAGCCGCGCGCCGAGCCGGTTCACCGACGTCGCGCGCAGCGCCTTGCCGGCGATCGTGCGGCCGAAGTACAGGTACAGCGCCGCGATCATCACGAGCGCGGTGACGACCACCAGGATGCTTTGCAGCGACACCGTCAGGCTGCCGATCGACAGCGACGCATCCGAGAACGCATTGGTGCGCGACCCTTCGGCGCCGAACATCACGAGCCCGAGGCCCACCATCGCAAAATGCACGGCGACCGACACGATCAGCAGCAGCAGCGTCGTCGCCTCGGCGATCGGCTGATACGCGAGCCGATACATGAACGGCCCCATCGGCACGACAATCGCGAGCGTCAGCGCGATCTGCGCGAGCATCGGCAGCGGCTGCGAGGCGACGCTGCGCGTGACCGCGAACACCGCGAGCGGCAGCAGCACGTAGCGGCTCCCGAGCGTCGTCAACGTGCGGCCGAGCGGGTGGCGACGCTCACGATGCCGGATCAGGCCGCCGACTTCGAGCACGAAGCACGCGATGCCCATCACGAACAGCAGCCAGCAGGTGGCGGGAAATTTCTGCGCCTGCAACGCAGCCAGCGTCAGCGCACCGTAGGCGACGAACTCGCCCTGGGGAATGAAGATCACCCGCGTGACGGAAAACACCAGCACGAGCGCCAGCGACAGCAATGCATAAATGGCGCCGGTCGTGATGCCGTCTTGCGCGAGGATCGCCGCAATCGAGAGATCCATACGTTTCGTGTATCGAGAAGGCTGCGGGACGAACGGCGATCACCGGCCGGCTGAACGCGGGCCGGGGGCACGACGCGGTGCGCGCGCGCACGATCGATTGAATCACCGTTCGCGGGATGCGTGATGACCGCCACGCACGGTCACCGGCGGACGGCGCGCAGCGTCCTTCACGACGCGCGCGCCTGCCCCATTCACGTGGAACTCACTCGGCCTGCAGCTTCCACTTGCTGTCGACGATCTGCACCATCACGCGCGCGCGGGTATCGAAGCCGTTGTGATCGGTCGGCGTCATGTTGATCACACCGTGCGATACAGGCAGATCCTTCACGTTCTCGAGCGACGCGCGCAGCGCTTCGCGGAACGCCTCGGTGCCCGGCTGCCCCTTCTTCAGCGCATCGGGAATCGCGCGCTGCAGCAGTTGCCCCGCGTCCCACGCATGGCCGCCGAACGTCGACACCGAGCCGGCACCGTACGCTTTCTCGTAGGCCACCCGGTACGCCTGCGACGGCTTCTTCACCGGGTTCGAATCCGGCAGCTGGTCGGTCACGAGCACGGGGCCCGCCGGCAGGATCTCGCCTTCGCAATCCTTGCCGCACACGCGCAGGAAGTCGTTGTTCGCGACGCCGTGGGTCTGGTACACCTTGCCCTTGTAGCCGCGCTCCTTCAGCGTCTTCGCGGGCAGCGCGGCCGGCGTGCCGGAGCCGCCGATCAGCACCGCGTCGGGGTTCGAGCCGATCAGCTTCAGCACCTGCCCCATCACCGACGCATCGGTGCGGTTATAGCGCTCGTTCGACACGATCTTGATCCCGTTCGCGGCGGCGGCCGCGCTGAACGTGCTGTACCAGCTGTCGCCGTACGCGTCTGCGAAGCCGATG
Organism: Burkholderia sp. PU8-34; assembly: GCF_053427725.1. NCBI lineage: Bacteria > Pseudomonadati > Pseudomonadota > Betaproteobacteria > Burkholderiales > Burkholderiaceae > Burkholderia > Burkholderia sp. PU8-34. Next base: position 83,984 of record NZ_JBSAXC010000016.1, on the reverse strand, counting down.
AAGCCCACCGTCTTCACGCCGTGCTTCGCCATGTAGCCGGCAATCGCGTCGGCCATCAGCCTGTCGTTCTGCGGCACCTTGAACATCCATGCACGCTTCGCGTCCATCGGGGAAATGATCTGCGCGCTCGCCGCGAGCGAAATCGCCGGCGTCTTGCCCTGCGACACGGGGTCGAGCATCGCGAGCGAATTCGGCGTGACCGACGAACCGATGATCGCGTCGACGTGATCCTCGTCGATCAGCTTGCGCACGTTCTGCACCGCGCGGCTCGTATCGGACGCGTCGTCGAGCACGATGTACTGCACGCTCTTGCCCGCGATTTCCTTCGGCAGCAGCGCGATCGTGTTCTTTTCCGGAATGCCGAGCGACGCGGCCGGCCCGGTGGCCGACAGCGTCACGCCGATCTTCACCTGCGCCGACGCGCTCGCCGTCGCACACACGAGGCCCGCGGCGAGCACGGCCTCCATCCATCGATTCATCTTCATTTACGTTGTCTCCAAACGCTGCTCGAAAAATCCTCGGGGCGCTCGGGCGGCGCCCGGTCTCCAAACAAGTTAATAATTTAACTATCCGGCATGGCCGCGCCTACGCTCGTTTTCCCGTGAAACGCACGCCTGCCAGGGACGCGCCGCTCGCGGCCCGGACGACGTCACACGCGCGGCACGGCGCAGGCCGATCGCAGATCGTTGTGCACGGAACCGACGTACGCAACCCTCTGCGGCCGGCGTGTCGCCAGGATGAATGTGCGGGGATCGTGACAGGCACGCGGCCGAAGCAACGCCATTGCGCGGCGCCACCGGGCCGTCGGGTGGCTCGTGCGTGAAGCGTGCCGGGCAGATTCGTTCGACGGAAAACGGGACGCTCATGCGTGACGTGCGCCCGCCGGTTCGACAATGATCGGGAGCGCGTGAGTCGCCTTCAGCGACGGTGCCAGGACATCCAGGCCGGCCAAGCAACCCGCCGTGCAGCCCGATGCGGCAGCGGCCCCAACGCCGCTCAGCGCGCCTGTGCGCACGCGTCGTGCTGCATCGGCGGCCCCCGCCGCCACCCCCACTCCGATCCGTCGCCATGCGCTTCTCATTCAACCGCACTCCTTCTTCTGCATTCTGCTTGTAGGAGAACTGCCGACCGTATTCCCGACCGCCTGGTCGGTGAAAGGCGAGTGTAACGGACGCCTTCTGCGCGCGCCAACCGGGTAAGCCCGAAGCAGGCATGGGTTCGCCGCGACGCGATCGAATGACGGAAAAGCGGCAAAACGGGAAAACGAAAAAGCGGGAGAGACAGTGCGCCGGACGGCGACCGCAGGAAGGAACGCGTCGCCGGCCGATGCACCAACGGCAGGAAAACGCGCACACAAATGAAAAAGCGCTGTTGGATTCCGTCCAACAGCGCTTTGGGTCCGGGCACTTTGTGCCTCGATTGTCTCCTCGTTCTCCACCTGCAAAAATCGTTTCGCGGTGCATCAGAACTAGGACGAAGATTAAAGGAGCTTTCACACTGCGGCAACTTAGCATTTACCCCTATGGTGCATTGCCGCACGAAAATGGGGCACCAGAACACCGCGCGACGCCGGCCGGAGGCTGCGTCGATGCGCCCGCAACCATCGTCCGATGGTGCCTCGCATCAATGAGAGGCCCTGAGAGGCTTGTACCGCGCGATCATTTCGCCGACGATCCCGCGCCGGAACGCGAGCACGCACGCGATGAAGATCAGCCCGGTGACGATCGTCGCCGACTCGCCGAGCGAGTGGAACCAGCCGATGCCGGTCACCGACGCGAGCCATTCGCCGATATCGCCGAGCCGGTCCTCGAGCGCGACGATCAGCGCCGCGCCCAGCAGCGGGCCGAACAGCGTGCCCATCCCGCCGACGAGCGTCATCAGCACGACGAGGCCCGACATCGTCCAGTATGCGTCGGACAGCGTCTCGAAGCCGAGCACGAGCACCTTAAGCGATCCGGCGAGCCCTGCAAGCCCCGCCGACAGGATGAACGCGAGCAGCTTGAAGCGGTCGGTGTCATAGCCGAGCGAAATCGCGCGCGCCTCGTTCTCCTTGATCGCGCCGAGCACCTGGCCGAACGGCGAATGGACGACCCGCACGATGAACGCGCACGCGGCGACGATCACCGCGAGCACGATGTAGTACAGCGTGAGGTCGGACGACAGGTCGAGCACGCCGAACAGCCGGCCGCGCGGCACGCCCTGCAGGCCGTCCTCGCCGTGCGTGAACGGCGCCTGCAGATAGATGAAATAGACCATCTGCGCGAACGCGAGCGTGATCATCGCGAAGTAGATCCCCTGCCGGCGGATCGCGAACAGGCCGACGACGAGCCCGAGCAGCGTCGCCGCGGCTGTGCCCGCGAGCACGCCGAGCTCGGGCGTCGCGCCGAGCGTCTGCATCGAATAGCCGGTCAGGTAGCCGGCCGTCGCGAGGAACATCGCATGGCCGAACGACAGCAGCCCCGTATAGCCGATCAGCAGGTTGAACGCGGCGGCGAACAGCGAGAACGTGAGCACCTTCATCACGAACAGCGGATACACGCCGATGAACGGCGCGGCCAGCAGTGCGGCGAGCAGCACGCCGTAGAGCACTTTTCTCTGCATCATTTTTCCTTGCCGAAGAGGCCCGCCGGACGGATCAGCAGCACGATCGCCATGATCACGAACACGACCGTCGCCGACGCCTCCGGATAGAACACCCGCGTAAGGCCCTCGATCACGCCGAGCATCAGGCCCGTCAGGATCGAGCCGAGGATCGAGCCCATCCCGCCGATCACGACCACGGCGAACACCGTGATGATCATCGGCTGGCCCATCAGCGGCGAGACCTGGATGACCGGCGCGGCCAGCACGCCCGCGAACGCGGCGAGCGCGACGCCGAAGCCGTAGGTGAGCGTGATCATCATCGGCACGTTCACCCCGAACGCCTCGACGAGCTTCGGATTCTCGGTGCCTGCGCGCAGGTACGCGCCCAGGCGCGTCTTCTCGATCACGAACCACGTCACGAGGCACACCGCGAGCGACGCGACGACGACCCACGCACGGTAGTTCGGCAGGAACATGAAACCGAGATTGGTCGCGCCGGCGAGCTGCGACGGCACGTCGTACGACTGGCCGGACGAGCCGTAGATCGAGCGGAACACGCCTTCCACGACGAGCGTGAGGCCGAACGTCAGCAACAGCCCGTACAGGTGGTCGAGCTTGTACAGCCAGCGCAGCATCGAGCGCTCGATGACGACACCGAACACGCCGACGACGAGCGGTGCGAGCACGAGCATCGCCCAGTACGGCAGCCCGAAATACGACAGCCCCATCCACGCGAGCATCGCACCGAGCATGAACAGCGCGCCGTGTGCGAAGTTGATCACGTTGAGCAGCCCGAAGATCACCGCGAGCCCGAGGCTCAGGATCGCGTAGAACGAGCCGTTGACGAGCCCGAGCAACAGCTGGCTCAGCATCGCGGGCAGCGGAATGCCAAAGATTTCCATCGATTCTGCCGTCAGAGTGAGGTTCGTTGCGTGCGCAACCAGCGTGCGGCACGCCCGCGCACGGGCAGCGGCGCGGGCGATCCGGAGTCCGGCCGCCCCGCCCTGCCCACTGCCGTTGCCGCTGCGCGCATCAAGCCGCGCGCCGCGGCAGCGCGCTTACTTCCACAGCGCGCAGCGCGTTTCCTGCTTCGTCGTGAATGCCTGTTCGCCCGGAATCGTCGCGAGCACCTTGTAGTAATCCCACGGCTCCTTCGATTCGGACGGCTTCTTCACCTCCATCAGATACATGTCGTGGATCATGCTGCCGTCCGCGCGGATATAGCCCTTCGCGTAGAAGTCGTTCACCTTTGTCTTCTTCAGCTCGGCCATCACCTTGTCGGAGTCGGTCGTGCCGGCCGCCTGCACGGCCTTCAGGTACGTCGTCACCGACGAATAGTCGGCTGCCTGCAGGCTCGACGGCATCTTCTTCATCTTGCCGAAGTAGCGCTGCGCCCACTGGCGCGACGCCGGGTCGCGGTTCCAGTACCAGCTGTCGGTCAGCACGAGGCCCTGCGTCGTCTCGAGGCCGAGGCTGTGCACGTCGTTGATGAACATCAGCAGCCCGGCGAGCTTCATCGTCTTCGTGATGCCGAATTCCTTCGCGGCCTTGATCGCGTTGATCGTGTCGCCGCCCGCGTTCGCGAGGCCGAGGATCTGCGCCTTCGACGACTGCGCCTGCAGCAGGAACGACGAGAAATCCGACGCGGACAGCGGATGCCGCACCGCACCCAGCACCTGTCCGCCGCTCGCCTTCACGACGTCCGACGTGTTCTTCTCGAGCGCCTTGCCGAACGCGTAGTCGGCGGTCAGGAAGAACCATGTCTTGCCGCCCTGCTTCACCACCGCCGAGCCGGTGCCTTTCGCGAGCGCCATCGTGTCGTACGCATAGTGCACCGTGTACGGCGTGCACTCCTCGTTCGTCAGCGTGTCCGCGCCCGCGCCGATGTTGATGTAGACCTTCTTCTTCTCCGCGGCGAGCTTGGCCATCGCCAGCGCCGTCCCCGAATTCGTGCCGCCGACGAGCAGGTCGAGCCCGCCGCGGTCGATCCACTCGCGCGCCTTCGACGCCGCAATGTCCGCCTTGTTCTGGTGATCCGCGTACACGACCTCGATCGGCTTGCCGAGCACCTTGCCGCCGAAGTCGGCGACTGCCATGCGGATCGCCTCGAGGCCGCCCTGGCCGTCGATGTCCGCGTAAAGCCCCGACATGTCGGTGACAAAACCGATCTTCACGGTGTCCGCTGCCTGCGCGGCGCCGGCGGTGAACGCGGCGGCCGCGAGCGCGAAACAGGCGCGTGCGAGGGTCTTCATTTTCATTGACGTCTCCTGTTCTTCTGATGCGTTGTGGTTATTCGAGGCCGCCACGGCTAGCGGCTAGGGGATGGCGTCACACGCCGAGCAGGTCGTGCAGGACCGGCATCTTGCTGTCCAGTTCGGCCGCGCCGAAATGCTCGACGATCCGGCCGTGCTCCATCACGTAGAAACGGTCGGCAAGCGGCGCGGCAAAGCGGAAGTTCTGTTCGACCATCACGATCGTGTAGCCGCGCGCCTTCAGCGCGACGATCATCTTCGCGAGGGTCTGCACGATCACGGGCGCGAGGCCCTCGGAAATCTCGTCGAGCAGCAGCAGGTTCGCACCGGTGCGCAGGATCCGCGCGACCGCGAGCATCTGCTGCTCGCCGCCCGACAGCCGCGTGCCCTGGCTCTGCCGGCGCGAAGCAAGGTTCGGAAACATCCCGTAGATGTCGTCGAGCGACATCGCGTTGTCGCGCGGCCCGATCATCGGCGGCAGCATCAGGTTCTCCTCGCACGACAGGCTCGAGAAGATCCCGCGCTCCTCCGGGCAGTATCCGACGCCGAAATGCGCGATCCGGTGCGTCGACAGGCCGATCGTCTCGTTGCCCGCGACCTTGATCGACCCGCTGCGCCGGCCGGTCAGGCCCATGATCGCGCGCAGCGTCGTCGTGCGGCCCGCGCCGTTGCGGCCGAGCAGCGTCACGACCTCGCCGCGGTGCACGGTCAGGTCGACGCCGTGCAATATGTGGGATTCCCCGTACCAGGCTTCGAGCCCCGAGATGTCCAGCGCAGGCGTGCCGCTTTCGACGCCGCTCAATTCGCGTTCCTCCCGTTCGCTATGCTTCATGCGTGCGCCCCCGCGAGCGCCGCGTCGGCACTGCCCATGTATGCCTCGACGACGAGCGGGTTCTTCGATACCTCCGCATACGAGCCTTCGGCGAGCACCTCGCCGCGCTGCAGGACGGTGATCGTGTCGGAAATGCCGGCAATCACGTTCATGTTGTGCTCGACCATCAGGATCGTGCGGCCGCTCGCGACCTTCTTGATCAACGCCGTCACGCGATCGACGTCCTCGTGGCCCATCCCTTGCGTGGGCTCGTCGAGCAGCATCAGTTCCGGCTCCATCGCGAGCGTCGTCGCGATCTCGAGCGCGCGCTTGCGGCCGTATGCGAGCTCGACGGTCGGCACGTGCGCGAAATCGGTGAGGCCGACCTGCGTGAGCAGGTCCATCGCGCGATCGTCGAGCGCTTTCAGCGTGCGCTCGCTGCGCCAGAAATGGAATTCGGTGCCGAGCGCGCGCTGCAGGCCGATGCGCACGTTCTGCAATGCGCTCAGGTGCGGAAACACCGCGGAGATCTGGAACGAACGGATGATGCCGCGCCGCGCGACCTGCGCGGGCCGTTCGTCGGTGATGTCGATGCCGTTGAAGACGATCTGGCCGGCCGTCGGCGTCAGGAATTTGGTCAGGAGGTTGAAGCAGGTCGTCTTGCCCGCGCCGTTCGGTCCGATCAATGCGTGGATCGCGCCGCGGCGCACGCGCAGGTTGACGCCGTTCACGGCGGTGAAGCCCTTGAATTCCTTCGTCAGCCCGCGTGTTTCGAGAATCGTGTCGCCGAGAATCATGTTCCCTTCCGTCCGAAGTCAGGCGAAGCACCGGGAGGAGTCGCGCAAGCGGCCGCGAACATGTCAGCGGATGAGTAAGGCTGCCCCCGAGCGCTATGTCACGCGTCGTGAGTGGTCTCCCGCGCCGACGTGTATGCACACTGCGGAACATTGTCGCGCCGTTGGTGCAGTGCAATCATCGGGATTTGCACTTATAGGGCTGGCCGCCATATCGAACGGATCGGAACAGCGTTTTACGGAATGTTTTTTTCGCGATCCGTGCCGTTCGCGTCACGCATGCGCGCGAGGCCGCGCCGCAGCGCGGGGCGCGCGCATGCAGCGATCGCATTCCATTTGCGCTTACTTACGCAACAAATCCCGCAACAAATTGCGCAACAAAAATCCGGTGCGTCATTGCAACACGCCTATCCGCCAATGTTTTTTAAATCGAAATAATCTGCGGGCCGCCCTGTTGATATGCATAGCGAATTATGCCGGCGCCCGCCTGTCGGCCCGCTGTCGCGCAGGCCGAGGATGTCACGCGGCGGACACGGTCGCATCGGTGCGCGCCTGCGTCGCATCGCGCGCCGCGCGCCGGTCCGCGCGGATCATGTCGCTCGCGCGCTCCGCGATCATCAGCGTTGGCGAATTGGTGTTCCCCGACGTGATGAACGGCATCACCGACGCATCGACGACCCGCAGCCCGGCGACGCCGCGCACCCGCAGCCGGCTGTCGACCACCGCGCGCTCGTCGTCCGCGCGGCCCATCCGGCAGGTGCCGACCGGGTGGAAGATCGTCGTGCCGACCGCGCCTGCCGCGTCGACCAGCTCCGCGTCGCTCCGGTAGCGCGCGCCCGGCAGGATTTCGTCCGGGCGGTAGCGTGCGAGCGCCGGCGCGGACGCGATCCGGCGCGTGAGCCGCAGCGCGTTCACGGCGACGTGGCGATCGTAGTCGGTCGACAGATAGTTCGGCGCGATCGCGGGTGCGGCGCCGGGGTCGGCGCTCGCGATGTGGATGCTGCCGCGCGACGTCGGCCGCAGATGGCAGACCGACGCGGTGAACGCGTTGAAGCTGTGCAGCGGCTCGCCGAAGCGCTCGAGCGACAGCGGCTGCACGTGATATTCGAGGTCGGGACGCGTGAGCGCCGGGTCGTCCGGGTCGGATTTCGCGAACGCGCCGAGTTGCGACGGCGCCATCGACATCGGCCCGCGCTGCAACAGCGCATATTCGGCGCCGATCATCAGCTTGCCCCACCAGTGCGCGGCGAGCGTGTTGAGCGTGCGCACGCCGTCGACGCGAAACGCCATGCGCAGTTGCAGGTGGTCCTGCAGGTTTTCCCCTACGCCGCGCAGGTCCTGCACGACGCCGATTCCGAGCGCCTGCAGCCGCCGGCCGTCGCCGATGCCGGACAGCTCCAGCAGCTGCGGCGAATTGACCGCGCCCGACGTCAGCAGCACCTCGGCGCGTGCGCGCGCGACGAACTCGGTGCCGCCGCCGCGATATTCGACGCCGACCGCGCGCCGCCCTTCGAAGATCACGCGCTGTGCCTGCGCGCCGGTGATCACGGTGAGATTCGGCCGCGACATCGCCGGACGCAGGAACGCCTTCGCCGCGCTCCAGCGCACGCCGCGCTTCTGGTTCACCTCGAAATAGCCGACGCCCGAGTTGTCGCCGCCGTTGAAATCGTCGGTGGCGGGGATGCCGGTTTGCTGCGCCGCCTGCGCGAACGATTCGAGAATCTCCCAGCGCAGCCGCTGCTTCTCGACGCGCCAGTAGCCGCCTGCGCCGTGCGCGTCGCTCGCGCCCGCGTGGTGATCCTCGCTGCGCTTGAAAATCGGCAGCACGCTGTCCCACGACCAGCCCGCGTCGCCCGTCTCTTGCGCCCAGCTGTCGTAGTCCTCGCGCTGGCCGCGCATGTAGATCATCCCGTTGATCGACGACGAGCCGCCGAGCACGCGGCCGCGCGGGTACGACAGCGCGCGGCCGTTCAGCCCCGCTTCCGGCTGCGTCTTGTAGAGCCAGTCGGTGCGCGGATTGCCGATGCAATACAGATAGCCGACCGGAATATGGATCCAGTGATAGTCGTCCTTGCCGCCGGCTTCGAGCAGCAGCACGCGGACCTCCGGATCTTCGGTCAGACGGTTCGCGAGCACGCAGCCCGCGGTGCCCGCGCCAACGATCACGTAATCGAATTCACCCTCGAGCGTCCGTTCAATGTTCACAACCTGCCCCCTGTCGACCAGCGTTAGCGCTTTAGCGCTTACGCGGGTCCCATGCTTCGCGGTCGACCAGCATCAGCCCTTTAGCGCTTACTCCGGTCCCATGCAAAGCTCGTTTGTTGTGTGCCGCACGCATGCGCACGGCCGCCATTTCCAGCATAGCGCGTCGGGCGGCGGCCGCAGCGCGCTCCGCCCGATCCGCCCCGCTCGCCCCCGCCAGCCGCTGCGCGGGCGGCCGAGTCGGGCGACGTGACCGATGCAGCGTACTCCCGGTGCGCGCCACCGATCCAATGAGTTATGCTCAAACGCATCATAAGCTGCGCTTATATCACTCGGGATCAATCACGACGATGGACCTCACCCTGCTCCGCGCATTCGCCGCGGTGGCCCGCGAAGGGAACCTGACGCGGGCCGCCGAGCAGCTGCACGTCACGCAGCCGGCCGTCAGCCTGCAGATCAAGCATCTGCAGCAGACGCTCGGCGTCGTGCTGTTTACGCGCACGTCGCGCGGGCTCGCGCTGACACGCGACGGCCAGACGCTGTTGCCGCACGCGGAACGCGCGCTCGCCGCCGCCGCCGACGTGCAGCGCGCCGCCGCCGCGCTGCGGCACGAGGTGCGCGGCCGGCTGCGGATCGGCACGATCCTCGACCCCGAATTCCTGCGGCTCGGCGGGTTCCTGCGCGCGCTCGTCGAGACCCATCCGCAGATCGAGACCGCGCTGCGGCACGGGATGTCGGGCTGGGTGCTCGAGCAGGTGCGCGCGCAGGCGCTCGACGTCGGCTACTACATCGGCCAGCCGCGCGAGGACGAGCCGCGCGACGGTGCGCTGTTCCATACCGTGACGCTCACGCATTTCCAGTACCGGGTGCTCGCGCCGGCCGGCTGGAAGGAGCGCGTGCAGCGCGCGCAGGACTGGCGCGCGCTCGCCGCGCTGCCGTGGATCTGGACGCCGCCGCAGTCCGCGCATCACCGGCTGCTGTCGCGCCGGTTCGCGGACGCCGGCGCGCAGCCGGTGAAAGTCGCCGAGGTCGACCAGGAGCAGTCGATGCTCGATCTCGTCAAGTCGGGAATCGGGCTCACGCTCGCGCGCGACTCGACCGCGCTGGCGCAAGCGCACGCGCACGCACTGACGATCGTCGAGCGCGTGACGGTGCCGACCGAACTGACGTTCGTGACACTTGCCGCGCGGCGCGACGAGCCGGCGATCGCGGCCGCGCTGCGCCTGATCGACGCGCAGTGGGCGATATGAGCGATGTTGATGACTGCCGGGCCGCGACGATTGCCGTCCGGGATCGCCTGAGCCTCGGCTGCTGACGCGCGCGGGCACCGTCACGTCGCCGTCGCGGGCTTTTTGCTAGATTGTGCGTTCGCACTCGTCAGCCCCTCGCCGCCCGAAGGAGAAAGCATGGCCCGCAACATCGAGATCAAAGCCCGCGCCCGCGAATTCGATCGGCTGCGCGAACGCGCGGCGGCCCTCGCCACCGAAGCGCCGCTCTTCTACCGCCAGCAGGATTTCTTCTACGACGTGCCGCGGGGTCGGCTGAAGCTGCGCCGCTTCGAGGACGGCACGCCGGCCGAGCTGATCTTCTACCAGCGCGACGACCGCGACGGCCCGAAGGCGTCGTATTACACGCGCAGCCCCGTCACGAACCCGGACGCGATGCATGCACTGCTCGCGACCGCGCTGACGACGCGCGGCATCGTCACGAAGGAGCGGCACGTGTACCTCGTGGGCCGCACGCGCATTCACCTCGACCGCGTCGACGGCCTCGGCGACTTCATCGAGCTCGAAGTCGTGCTCGCGCCGGACGACGACGAAGCGGGCGGCGAAGCCGAAGCGCACGACGTGTTCGCGAAGCTCGGCGTATCGCAAGACGACCTGGTCGCGGTTGCGTATGTCGACCTGCTGAACGCCGACGCGCCCGAAACGGCGGCCTAGAAGGGCCTGTTCACGCCAATAACGGGCTTGCGCTGGCCGCCACAAATGAATTCGTCAATCACGGGAACGTGCGTGGCCCGTCAGGCCGCGCCCGGCTCCAGATGGGCGAGCGGCAGCGGCCCGTTGCGCTTGAAGGTCGTCAGCACGATGTTCGAGCGCACGCTGTCGACGCCCGGCACGCGCATCAGCTTCTTCATCACGAACTGGGACAGCGCGTTCAGGTCCGGCGCGACGATCCGCAGCAGGTAGTCCGCGTCGCCGACCACAGCGTGACATTCGAGCACTTCCGGCAGCACGTCGATCTGCTGCTGGAACTGCTCGATGATCGAATCGCCGTGGTGCTTGAGCTTCAGGCTCGTGAACGCGGTGACACCGAGCCCGAGCCTCTCCGGCCGCAGCATCACCCGGTAGCCCTCGATCACGCCGGCGGCCTCGAGCCGCTGCAGGCGCCGCCCGATCTGCGACGGCGACAGCGGCACCTCCTCGCCGAGCTGCTGATGCGTGGCCCGGCCGAAGCGCTGCAGCACGTCGAGCAGCGCCAGGTCGAAGTGATCGAGTTCCAGCATGAGAATTCTCCGCGTGATTCGGTTATTTAATGCGCGATTATCGCATTGTTCGGCGAATAACCGCCGATTTTGCGCCCAATCCGCGCGAGTCCCGCTCTACACTTGCATGCATCCCAACCGCAACGTGCAGAGCCGAACATGTCCACCGTCGTCACCGCGAAACTGCAGGAACAGTTCGACGCGGGCCTCGAAACCCGCGCCGATTTCACCATCGACCAGCCGCTCGAACGCTACGGCCGGGTCGACCACGCGGTGTGGCATCAGCTCTATGCGCGCCAGTCCGCGCTGCTGCAGGGCCGTGCGTGCGACGCGTTCGTCGCCGGGCTCGCGAAGATCGACCTGCCCGCCGACCGCGTGCCGTCGTTCGCGGACGTCAACCGCCAGCTGAAGCCGGCGACCGGCTGGGAGATCGTCGCGGTGCCGGGGCTCGTGCCCGACCGCGTGTTCTTCGAGCATCTCGCGAACCGGCGCTTTCCGGTCACCTGGTGGATGCGCCGCCCCGACCAGCTCGACTATCTGCAGGAACCGGACTGCTTCCATGACCTGTTCGGCCACGTGCCGCTGCTGATCGACCCCGTATTTTCCGACTACATGCAGGCATACGGCCGTATCGCGCTCGCGGTCGCCGACGATCCGCACGCGCTCGCGCGGCTCGCGCGCCTTTACTGGTACACCGTCGAGTTCGGGCTGATCCGCGACCCGCGCGGCACGAACGGGCTGTCGATCTACGGCGCCGGCATCGTGTCGAGCAAGGGCGAGAGCCTGTACAGCATCGAAAGCGCGGCGCCGAACCGGCTCGGCTTCGACCTCGAGCGCGTGATGCGCACCCAATACCGGATCGACACGTTCCAGAAGACCTACTTCGTGATCGACGATTTCGCGCAGCTGTTCGCGCTTGCGCACGTCGACGGCCGCGCGCTCGCCGACCGGCTCGCCGGCCTGCCCGAATACCCGGCCGGCGCGGTGCTCGACACCGACCGCGTGCTGCATCGCGGCACGGGCGAAGGCTGGCCGGACGACGCGGACGCGTGACGTAACGCGCTACGGCGCGGCAGCCACGCCGACACCTGACACACAACTATGGAAGAATGGTCGGTGCCGGCGGCGCTGCCGTGCGACGCAGGTCGCGCGCAGCCCGCCATTTCCGAACGAGGTGCACGATGATCCACAAACTCACATCAGAAGAACGCAAGACCCGCCTCGAGCGCCTGCCGCACTGGACGGCCGTGTCGGGCCGCGACGCGATCCAGCGCAGCCTGCGCTTCGCCGATTTCAACGAGGCCTTCGGCTTCATGACGCGCGTCGCGATCAAGGCGCAGGAGATGAACCACCATCCGGAATGGTTCAACGTCTACAACCGCGTCGACGTCACGCTGTCGACCCACGATGCGGACGGCCTGACCGAACGCGACATCGAGCTCGCCCACTTTATCGACCAGGCCGGCGCGCACGCGAAACCCGCCGCCTGACGATGTCTTTCCGCCCGCGCGCAGTTTCGGCGCGCGGCGCGTCAACTTTTCATTTCGCTGAACGTTTTCTACGATGTACTCAGCGAAAGCCTTCAGCTTTCCAAGCGTTCCTTAAGGCGCACGTAAGCGTCCCACGCTTTCCGCGCCTTGGGGTCCAAACCTTCCAGTTGTACGGCGGTTTGGCGCTGTACAATCAGCAGCGCATACGGCTTGGAGAGCGCGCTGGCCTCTTCGCAGAGTCTCAGTTCGTCGCCGCTCGACGGCGAGCGGGCGCGCCAGAAATTGATCGCGGCTTCAAGGTCGTGGATCGAAATATCGGACATGGTTGGTTTATATCGTTCGCTGGCCGCCTGCTTGACGTCAGGCTTTGCGGCGGCGCCCTGTGGAAACGGCGTCGTGCTGTCCGCGTGCCTGAACCGCCAACCCATTGTACTTGAGCGAAATTCATGCGACTCCTTCTGATCGAAGACGACCGCCCCATTGCACGCGGTATCCAGAGCAGCCTCGAACAGGCTGGCTTTACCGTCGACATGGTGCACGACGGCATTTTTGCCGAGCAGGCGCTTGCCCAGAACCGTCACGAACTCGTGATCCTCGACCTCGGCTTGCCGGGCATCGACGGCATGACGCTGCTCACCCGGTTCCGCCAGACCAACCGGCATACGCCCGTCATCGTGCTGACCGCGCGCGACGAGCTGAACGACCGGATCCAGGGCCTGAACTCCGGCGCCGACGACTACATGCTGAAGCCGTTCGAACCGGCCGAGCTCGAAGCGCGGATCCGCGCGGTGATGCGCCGCAGCGGCCCGCACAGCGACATGCCGCGTCCGGAAGTGTCGCTCGGCGGCGTCCGCCTGTCGGGTGTCGACCGCCGCATCTTCAACGACGACAAGCCGCTCGAACTGTCGCCGCGCGAATTCGCGGTGCTCGAAATGCTGCTGCTGCGTCATGGCCGCGTCGTCAGCAAGGCGCAGCTGCAGGATCACCTGACGCACTTCGGCGGCGATCTCGGCGACACCGCGATCGAAGTCTACGTGCACCGCGTGCGCAAGAAGCTCGAGCAGTGCCGTGTCGAGATCGTCACGGTCCGCGGCTTCGGCTACCTGCTGCAGGAAATCCGCCAGACGGCCAGCGTCTGACCGACCGGAGGCAGACCGTCGGCGGGCGTCCGCCCGTGTCTGCCTGCCCCCGTGTCCGCCTGTGCGCCCCGCCGCCCGACCGCGCCGCTCCCCGTGAGCGGCGCTTATCCATTTCCTGCCCGAAATGTCTTCTGATCCGGCTGTGAACAGCCTGCGCCGCTCGCTGTTGCGGCGCCTCGCCGCGCCGCTGTCGATGCTCGCGCTGATGAGCGGCCTGATTGCGTACTGGCTCGCGTGGCAATACACGCAGCACGTGATCGACCGCTCGCTCGCGGATCTTGCCACCGCCATCTCCAAACAGATCCAGATCGCCGGCCCCGACGCGCCGTTCACGGTGCCGCCGCTCGCGCAGGCGATGTTCTCCGATCCCGCCGAAGCGCTGATCTACCGGATCAGCGACGGCGAGCAGGAACTCGCCGGCGATCCGAAGCTGCCGCTGCGCGGCACCAACGTGCGCCGCATGCATCACGCGTACGTGTTCGAGGCCGAATACGACAACCGCGCGGTGCGGGTCGCGCAGGTGCGCGTCGAGGAAGTCGACGGCGGCAAGCCGATGGTCGTCGAAGTCGCGCAGCCGGTCCGGCACCGTTACCGGATCGCGGCCGAATTCCTCGTCGCGATCATGATGCCGCTGCTGCTGCTGCTGCTTGCGGGATGGGGGATCGTGTGGCGCGTCGTGAACCAGCAGCTCGGCCCGCTCACGCATCTCGCCGATTCGCTGAACCGGCAGACCCACACGTCGCTCGAGCCGGTCGACGAGACCGATGTGCCGCTTGAGATCCGGCCGCTGACGAGCGCGATGAACGCACTGCTCGGGCGCCTGAAGACCGCGCTCGACGCGCAGCGCAAGTTCATCGCCGACGCCGCGCACCAGCTGCGCACGCCGCTCACCGCGGTGAAGCTGCATGCGGAACAGGCCGCTGTCGCGCGCGACCCGCAGCAGACCTTCGCCGCGGTGCGCGAATTGCGCGCGGCGGCCGACCGCGCGGTGCGGCTGTCGAACCAGCTGCTGTCGCTCGCACGGGCGGAGCCCGGCGAGCAGGCTGCGCGCTTCGTCGACGTCGACCTGGCCGCGATGGCGTTCGAGACGGGCGCCGAATGGGTGCCGCGCGCGCTTGCGTCGCACGTCGACCTCGGCTTCCAGCGCAGCGACGATCCGGGCGACGACGAAACGCTGTTCGTGCGCGGCAACCCCGTGCTGCTGCGCGAGGTGATCGCGAACCTGCTCGACAATGCACTGAAGTACGTGCCGCTCGCGCGGCCGGACGGCGCGCGGATCACGGTGAACGTCGCGCGCGGGTTGCTCGACACGGGCGCGCCGGCGGCCGAGATCGTCGTCGAGGACAACGGCCCGGGCGTGCCCGCGAGCCAGCAGGCGGACCTGTTCAAGCGATTTTTCCGCGGCGATGCGCAAAGCGGCAACGGCGTCGAGACGGGCGCGGGCCTCGGCCTCGCGATCGTCCACGACATCATCGCGATGCACGGCGGCACCGTGTCGTACGAGGATGCGCCGGAAGGCGGTTCGCGCTTCGTGGTGAGGGTGCCGCTCGTCGAGCGGGCGGCCAGGCCGGCCAGCGCCGTGCCGGCCACGGCATCAACCCACTGAGGGCACCGACGGCAGCGCGGACAGGCGGCGCACGGCGTGCGCCGCCGACGCTCACTTCTTCTTTTTCTTGTCCTTGGCCTTCCCGTCCTTCTGCGCGGCCTCGCTCTTCTTCTTTTTCTTCTTCGTAGCCGTTTCGGAGGTCGCAAGCAGCGTGCCGCGGCACGATTCCGCGCCGCAATGGCATGCGTATTCGCGCTTCAGCTTCTTCGTCAGCTTCGCGTCGATCACGAGGCCGTAGTCGTAGAACAGCTCCTCCGCCGGCTCGATGTCGCGCAGCGCGTGGATGTACACGCGGCCGTCGACTTCCTCGGCCTCGCAGTTCGGCGCGCACGAGTGGTTGATCCAGCGCGCGCTGTTGCCGTCGACCTTGCCGTCGATCACCCCGCCCTCCTCGAGCGCGAAGTAGAACGTGTGGTTCGGTTCGTTCGGATCGTGCGGATGGCGGCGCAGCGCTTCCTTCCACGAAATTCGCTCGCCCTTGTATTCCACAACGCGCTCGCCGGTCTTGATCGGCGCCACGGCGAACACGCCCCTGCCGTGCACTCCCGAGCGGCGCACCGCGATCCTGCGTGAACTCATCGAACGAATCCTTCTGAAGACGACTTGAAATGAAAACGCGGCGCCGATCGGCGCCGCGTCAGGGCATGCGGCGAATCACCCGCATCCTACACGTTCGGGATTGCTTCGTTCAACCGCGCAACCCGTACCACCCGCGTTCAGCCACACGCGGCCGCACTCGGCCGCATTCAGCGCTGGCCGAACGCGATATCGCCGAACAGCGTCTTGTGCTCGCGCGGCTGCGAGCGCCAGTACTGCGGCGGCGCCGTCACCTGCGCGCCAAGCGCTGCGGCCGCGTGCCACGGCCAGCGCGGGTCGTACAGCATCGCGCGCGCCATCGCGACCAGATCGGCATCGCCCGCGTCGATGAGCCGGTTCGCATGCGCGGGCTCGTCGATCAAGCCCACCGCGATCGTCGGCATCCCGACCGCACGCTTCACCGCCTGCGCGAACGGCACCTGATAGCCGGGCGACAGCGGAATCTTCTGCAGCGGCGACACGCCGCCCGACGACACGTCGATCCAGTCGCAGCCACGGCACTTGAGCTCGTGCGCGAACGCGATCGTGTCCTCGAGCTCCCAGCCGCCTTCGACCCAGTCGGTCGCCGACACGCGCACGCCGACCGGCCGGTCCGCGGGAAACGCCGCGCGCACGATCTCGACGATCTCGAGCGGAAAGCGCATCCGGTTCTCGCGCGAGCCGCCGTATTCGTCCGTGCGCCGGTTCGCGAGCGGCGACAGGAACTGGTGCAGCAGATAGCCGTGCGCCGCGTGCACCTCGATCGCGTCGATGCCGAGCCGCGCCGCGCGCTTCGCGGCAGCCGCAAACGCATCGCGAATCCGGTTGAGCCCCGCGGTGTCGAGCGCGAGCGGCGGCGTCTCGCCGTCCTTGTGCGGCACCGCCGACGGCGCATGCGGCAGCCATCCGCCGTCCGCGACCGGGATCAGCTGGCCGCCATCCCACGGCACGTGGCTCGACGCCTTGCGCCCCGCATGCGACAGCTGCATCGCGATGCGGATCGGCGAATGCTTGCGGATCGCCGCCAGCACCGGTTTCAGCGCGGCTTCGGTGACGTCGTCCCACAAGCCGAGGTCGCCATGCGTGATCCGTCCGTCCGGCTCGACCGCGGTCGCTTCGATGCAGAGCAGCCCGGCGCCGGACAGCGCGAGATGGCCGAGGTGAATCATGTGCCAGTCCGTCGCCTCGCCACGCTCGGCCGAATACTGACACATCGGGGATACGACGATCCGGTTCGGAAGGGTCACGCCGCGCAGCGTGAAGGGGGTAAACAGCGCTGTCATCGAGGCCGCCCGCAGGATGAGGGAATGAGCGGCTGAGCGTAGCACGCGCGCGCGAAGCGCGCAGGAAGGGGGTGGCTTAAGCGGTGGGTGGGCGAACGCGCGCTTGCGTCAGAGCCCGACGCTGTCGAGCCATTCGCCGAACATCCGCCGCGCGGCCGTCTCGAGCACGGGGCCGTGCTGCGCGGTGTCGGCGCGCAGCTGGCGCGCGTCGACGCCCGGCGTCGCGGCAATCTCGCCGGCATGCGCGATCAGCCACGGTTCGAAGCGGTCGGCACGGATTTCCGGATGGCATTGCAGCGCCAGCACATGCTGCCCCCACGCGAACGCCTGGTGCCGGCAGGCGGGCGTCGACGCGAGATGGATCGCGCCGCCCGGCAGGTCGAAGGTGTCGCCGTGCCAGTGCAGCATCGACGTTGCCGCGCCGTCGAGATGACGCAGCGGCGACGCGCGGCCCGCGTCGGTGAGCGCAAGCGGCGACCACCCGAGCTCCTTCTGCACGGCCGGATAGACACGGGCGCCGAGCGCACGCGCAATGAACTGCGCACCGAGACAGATGCCGAGGATCGGCAGGCCCGCGTCGATGCGCCGCTTGACGAGCGCCGCGAGCGGCGCGGTCGTCGGATACTGCGCATCGTCGTACACGCTGACCGGCCCGCCGAGCACGACGAGGAGCGATGGCTGGAGCACGTCGAGCACTTCGACCCGCGACGATCCGACGTCGACGTAGCGCACCCGCCTCCCCCGTTCGCCGAGCACCTGCTCGAAGCTGCCGAGGTCTTCGAAATGCACGTGGCGGATCGCCACGACTTCAGCGTTCATCATCGGCCTCCCGGTCGATCGACGGACGTCAGGCTGCGAAGATCTTCCAGGTCTTCTTTTGCGTCGCCGCGTCGGCTTCTTCGTGTACCGAACAATCGAGGCGCAGGTCGCTGTCCGCGAGCGCCAGGTCGAGCGCCGCGCAGAAGTGCGAGGCGGCCGCCTTCTTCGTCGCCTTCGACGGCTGGAAGTGCGCGCACGTCACGCACATCCGGTGCGGCGGCGTTGCACCCGCCACCTGCAGTTCGCGCAGCGTCTTCAGCAGCGCGCGGTACAGCGCGCCCTGCTCGTCCGCGGCGAGCGTGCCGACCGCCTTGGTCAGGAACTCCGGCCACTGCAGCGCCTTCTTCGCCGCAGTGCGGCCGCGGGCGGAGAGCCGCACCGCGAGCGCGCGACCGTCGTCCAGCGCACGGCGCTTTTCGACCAGGCCCTTGGTCTCGAGCGTGCTCACCGCATCGCTCGTCGTCGCCGCGGTGAGCTGCGTCTCGCGCGCGATCTCGCCAAGCCGCATCGGGCCCTTGCGCTGCAGCAGCAGCACCAGGATCTCGCCCTGCGTCGGCGTAAGGCCCGCGCCTTCCGCCCAATCCCATGCCTGGCTCCGCATGGCCGTACTCAACCGCAGCAAACTGTGGGTCACGCGCCCTGCAGCCTGGTTCCCGTAAACGCCTTCGCTCATAGTCTTTTCGCTTTGCCGCCGCCCGGATGGCCGGACGGCCGTAGTGTGGAGATCGAATTTCCGTCTCAAAATGGATGCGCCGAACCGAGCGCATCCGGCACGGCCGTCGCAAGGCACATGCGGCGGCCGCCAACGCGTCTACCGGTCGCGCACGTATCGTTCCGGTGTCCGCAAAGCCGACATTCTAAGCGACAGCGGAAAATCGCACAGCTAAGTTATCCCTGCCAATCTGTGGATAACGGCTGAATAACCCAAGAATCCGGTTGTGCGCGTAATGCCGCCGGGCTGCCATAAAGGAGTGGCTAACATTTTCCGCAGTCGGCCCAGCGGCTGCTGCAAGATTATCATCCACCGGGTTATCCATTCCACAGGCCGTTGACTTTGCAGCGGAATATCAGGTTATCCACAGCGCGTCGGCTCGCTTGGGAACGATTTCGGCATTGACGCGCGTCAACTCCCGTTCAGCGAATTGCGTCGCGGTCGAGCCTGCAATCAGCAAAACAATTTTTCACTCACGCCAACGTAAGCACTGCTGGCGGACGGTCTCGTTCAGCGATTTTTCCTGCTTGAAAACCGTACGCAGCCACGATGCGTCGTTCACGCGCGCCTTCGCGAGCGCGCCGATCTCGTCGAGCGCCGCGCGCGAGCCGAGCGCGGCCGCATGCGGCGCGATCCGGTCGAGCGTGTCGAGGATGTCCTCGGCGATCGTGCGGCGCTCACCCGTCTGAGGATTCACGCAGGTGCCTTCGAGACCGAAGCGGCACGCTTCGAAGCGGTTGAATGTGTAGACGAGATAGTCGTCTTCCGACAGCGTCAGCGGCCGGTCGGTCAGCAGGTAGCGCGCGAGCGTCTGGATGTAGCACGCGATCGCCGCCGCACGGTCGACCGACAGCGGCGTGTCCATCACACGCACCTCGATCGTGCCGTAGCCCGGTTTCGGCCGGATGTCCCAGTAGAAATCCTTCATCGAATTGACGACGCCGGTGTTCACCATCTTCGTGAAGTACTCCTCGAAGCCGTTCCAGGTGAGCACGAACGGCGCGCGGCCGGACAGCGGGAACGCGAACACCGAATTGAGGCGCGCCGAGTGGAAGCCCGTGTCGACGTTCTGCACGAACGGCGACGACGCGGACAGCGCGATGAAATGCGGAATGAAGCGCGACATCGAGTGCAGCAGGAACAGCGCGCTGTCGGGGTCCGGGCAGCCGATGTGCACGTGCTGGCCGAACACGGTGAACTGTTTGGCGAGATAGCCGTACAGTTCGGAGATGTACTGGAAGCGCGGCGCGTCGTAGATCTGTCGCTCGCTCCACTGCTGGAACGCGTGCGTGCCGCCGCCGCACAACCCGACGTTGAGCTGGTCGGCCGCCTTCACGAGCACGTCGCGAATCGCATGCAGCTCGCCGACCGCCTGCTCGTGCGTATGGCAGATGCCGGTCGACAGCTCGATCATGCTTTCGGTGATTTCCGGCGTGATGTTGCCGGGGAATTTTTCGCCCTGGATCAGCCGCATCAGGTCGGATGCCGCTTTCGTCAGATCGTAGTTGTGCGTGTTGACGACCTGGATTTCCAGTTCGACGCCGAACGTGAACGGTTCGGAATTGACGAAGGTTTCGAGTGCCATGGCAGTTTCCGTAAATCAGTTGCTGTCGCGGCGTTCACCGACTGCCGACAGGCAGCGGTAAACGAGGAACGGCCCGACGAGCTGCAGGACCACGATCGCGCACATCACGATCGCGCGCAAGTGCGGATCGAAATTCGGGTAGAGCTGGTAGGTGTCGTCGACGAGCAGGTATGCGAGCGCGGACATCGGCGACAGCGCGAGGCCGAGCGCGATGCCCTGCTTCGTCCCGATCCCGCTCGGCTTCGCGAACATCATTACGCCCGCCAGTTTCGCGACGGCCCGCGTGACGATCAGCACAACCGCAAGCAGGCCGCCGAGCGCGATGTCGCCCCACGTGAACGACGTGAGCGTCAGCACGAACAGGACCACCGTCAGCAGCCAGCCGGCCGTGCCGAAATGCTCCGGCCACAGCTGCGGACGGGCCTCGAGGTTTTTCACGATGATGCCGGCGAGCAGCAGCGTGAGCAGCGTCGACAGCTTCAGCGCCTGCGCGACCGCGATCGCGAGCATCACGAGCCCGAACAACGCGACGAACGAATGCTCGTCGCGCATCGTCGCCGTCATGTGGCGGAACAGGTAGTTGCACGCGCGGGCGACGAGGTACGCGACGATGAACGACCCGATGAGCAGGTAAACCGGCTGCAGGACCGTCGCGAAAACGTTGCCGTACGCCTCCTGGTGCAGCCAGCTCGTCACGAGCTTGGTCAGCACGACCGCATAGACGCTGTTGAGCGCGGTCAGCGTGATGAGACGCTGCGACACCTGCCCTTCCGCGCGCAGCTCGGTCTTCAGCTGGATCACCATCGACGGCGACGTCGCGACCGCGATCGCCGACAGCACGATCGCGACCATCCCCGATACGCCGAGCGCGAGCAGCACGAACAGCACGACCACGAAGGTGAGCGTGGCTTCGGAGAGGCTCGACGCGATCAGCCACGGATTGCGGCGGATCCAGCGCAGGTCGAGACGGCTGCCGAGTTCGAACAGCAGCAGGCCGAGCGCGACGTCGATCAGCAGGCGCGACGTTTCGTCGGTGCTGGCGTCGATCACGCCGAACCCGAACGACCCGGCGATCAGGCCGATCACCGCGTAGCCGGTGATGCGCGGCAGCCGCCACGCGCGATAGCACAGCTCGCCGCACAGGCCCGCGGCGAACAGCGCGAGCCCGGCCCAGAACACGGGATCCGGCGACAGCGGCCAATTTGGCAGGAACGAGAACGCCGACTTCATGGTGGTGACTTCTCCTTTGGAAGCAACCGCCAGCGACGCGGGGTCAAGCGTCAGGACAGAGATGCGCGCCGGCTGGGTATCGCCCCGAATGTGATTGTTGTGGTCGACCGCAGGACATGGGAAGAATCGCCTGCGCCGCCGTCCGGCGGAGATGTCGCTCAGGTTCGCCGATCTGGATTGTCGGCCTGGTGTGTGAACGGACTGCGCAATCTCGAAGATTCAGATTCGAAATCGTGCCGACCGTTCCATTGAAGCATGTCCGGCGCCTGGCCGGATGAACGCGAAGGAAACCGATTGTGCCACAGGTTTTCGGGACTGGAACCCGATCGGCCCCCTTTGCTCAGTCCAGTCGCCGCGCTGTGCGCCAGCCTGCCTTTCGATTCAAAGGTTTACCTGTATATATATGTAGTAGAAGTTAACAAGGCGCGCACAGTTCTGTGGATAACTTCCGTTTACATCGACAGATCAACGCGTTGGCGAAACCATAACCCGTTGCACAGGCTGTTCGTGCACAGCAGATTGAGTGGAGCAACTTTCCGGTCGTCTCACAGCGCTGTGGAGTTGCCCAGTTTACGTCCACTGTGACTGCACACGGAACGCGCACGGATTCCGCGCGGTTATCCACAGACGCGGGTGGATAACCTGGTGCGGCAGAATCGGTGAACTGTGAGTCGACGGTGATGCGCGTCAGTCGGCTGCGCTCACCTGTCGGGCGCGCAGCGCGCGGATCAGGAAGCGGGCGGGATCGATCGCTTCGGCGAGTTCGCGCTCGAGCGGCCACGGTTCGCCTTCGAGTTGCGACGCGATCAGTTCGGCGCCGAGCGCTGCCCATACGAGGCCGCGCGAACCGTAGCCGAATGCGCCGTACAGCCCCGCGGTGCGCGGCAGGTCGCGCGCCTTCGCGCCGCTCAGCGCCTTCGCGTTGGCGATCGCTTGCGTTTCGTCGGCGAGCGGCCCGATCAGCGGCAGCCGGTCGCCGGCGACCCAGCGGAACGCGACGCGGCCTTGCAGGTGCTCGACGGCGGGCACGTCGCCGATCAGGCCCGGCAGCAGATGCCGGACCCGCGCGAGGTTTTCGGCGTGGCCGGCCGGGCGCAGCGCCGGGTCGACATCGTCCGGTTCGAACGTCGCGCCGATCAGCAGCGTGCCGTCGTCGAGCGGCACCGCGTAGCCGTCGCCGATCACCGGGCAGTCGAGCCGTGCCGTGGTGCCCGCAGTGCCCGAAATGTCTTTAGGCAGCAGCGTCAGTTGCCCGCGCACCGGCTGCAGCGCGGCGTGCCGCAAGCCGGCGAGCCGGACCGCGTCGCCGGCGTTCGACAGCACGACGGCGGGCGCCTCGGCAAGCGTGCGGCCGTCGGCATCGAGCGCGCGCCAGCATTCGCCGTGCCGCTCGAGACGCGCGACTTCGGTGCCGGTCAGAACCCGCAAACGCTCGCCGGCCGCCGCACATTGCGCAGCCGACAATTCAGCCGGCCGCACCGCGCCGCCTTGCGGAAACAGCAGGCCGCCGTGCGCGACCGGCAGCTTCAGGTGCGCGCGTGCCGCGTCGGCATCCAGCAACACCGCATAGTCGGGCGGCACGCCGAGCGCATCGAACGCGGCCCGCATCCGCTCGAAGTCCGCCGCCGATTCCGCGAGGTGGATCATCCCGCGCGTGCTGCGTCCGAACGCGTGACCGGCGCGTTCGAGCGCGCGCCAGCGAGCGAGCGCGTGAACGAACCCGCTGCGCGTGAGCCGGCTTGCGACGTTGTCGTCGCGCGTCATCAGCGGATGGAATACGCCGGCGGGGTTGCCCGACGCTTCGGTCGCGATGCGCTCGCGCCGCTCGATCAACGTGACGTCCCAGCCGCGCGCGGCCAGCCGTTCGACGACCGCGCAGCCGGCGAGGCCCGCGCCGATCACGATCGCGCGCGGTGACGCGACCGGCAGCGCGCGCGGCGGTTCGTGCCGGCGTATCCGCCAGCGCGGCGCGAATTCGCCGACGAGCATCGCGCGCTTGCCGGAGAATCCGTCGACCTTGCGATACGCGAAGCCGGCTTCGTCGAGCGCGTGCTTCACGACGCCCGAGCTCGAATACGTCGCGAACGTCGCGCCGTCGCCGGCGATGCGCGCGAGCGCGCGAAACACGTCGACCGACCACAAGTCCGCGTTTTTCGACGGCGCGAAGCCGTCAGGATAGAACGCGTCGGCGCGCACGACGAGCTTCGGCAACATCTCGAGCGCATCGCCGAACGCAAGCGTGAGCACGACGCGTCCTTCATCGAACTCGAGCCGGTGCAGCCCCGGCACGAGCATCGGCCACGCGTCGGCGAGTGCGGTGCCAAGCGTACCAAGTGCATCGGCGTCCGCCGATATAGTTGTGTTGGCAACGATATGCGATAGCGCGCGGCGCAGGTCGTCGCGCGTGAACGGGTGCTTTTCGACCGACACGAAATGCAGGCGCTCGCAGCGCGCGGGATCGTCGCGCCACGCGGCCCAGGTCGCGAGGAAGTTGCAGCCGGTGCCGAACCCGGTCTCGACGATCGTGAACGTGCGCCTGCCCTGCCAGCGCCGCGGCAAACCGTTGCCCGCGAC
Source organism: Burkholderia sp. PU8-34 (assembly GCF_053427725.1). NCBI lineage: Bacteria > Pseudomonadati > Pseudomonadota > Betaproteobacteria > Burkholderiales > Burkholderiaceae > Burkholderia > Burkholderia sp. PU8-34. The sequence goes on along the minus strand of NZ_JBSAXC010000016.1, from coordinate 59,843 downwards.
GAACACGTGGTTCGCCTGCGCGAGTGCGCCGGCGGTGCTGTGATAGACGTCGCCGTAGGCAGGCGAGACGAGGGTGCCGTCGTCGCGAAACGCGAGCGCGGCAGGAACGAGTCGGTCGGGCATGCGAAACAAAATTCGTGGCAGCCAAGCCTGGCAAGGGATTCCGGAACCCCGCCCGCGCGTCCGTTGGCAAAAACCAACGACCAGGCGCGCGGGCTGACGAGGCTGCGTATCCTGTCCGGTCGGCACGGGTCAAAAAATGCGCAGCCAGTGATTCATTCGGCGAAATACCGAAGAAAATCTTTGAAACCCTTGTCGTTATTGGGTTTGCGCTGCGCTATCATAGCAAGCGCCGTACCGCGGGTGGCCTCTGGCATGCCGGAGGGTGCGCCGCGCGGGCCAGGATTCGGCGCTGTGCCGTCGGAGCTCGACTCTCGACGGCACGGTTCGCGCACGTATAATCGGCGCGTTCGCGCTGTTCGTGTCAAACCTAACCTGAAAAAGGAACCTTAATGAACAAACAGGAACTGATCGACGCCGTCGCTGCCCAAACGGGCGCCAGCAAGGCTCAAACCGGCGAAACGCTGGACACGCTGCTCGAAGTCATCAAGAAAGCCGTGTCGAAGGGCGACGCGGTTCAGCTGATCGGCTTCGGCAGCTTCGGTTCGGGCAAGCGCGCAGCACGTACGGGCCGCAACCCGAAGACCGGCGAAACCATCAAGATCCCGGCAGCCAAGACGGTCAAGTTCACGGCTGGCAAGGCGTTCAAGGACGCCGTCAACAAGCGTTAATCCAGCGCCTGTTCAAAGAAAAACCCGCCTTCCGGCGGGTTTTTTTTCGCGCGGCGCGCGGCTTTTTCGCCACAGATCGCGCCGCTCTTGCAACATTTAACGGTTGTTACGAACGATGCAGGATTTGCGCATTGCCGTGATCGCCGTCGTCGTCGTCATCGTCGTGCGAGTCGACATCCCAGGCCGGGAACGGGTCGTCGAATGCCGCCCACCCTGCTTCGCCGAGCGCGAATTCCGCATCGTTCAACAGGCACGCATCGAGTTTCTCGCGCCACGCAACCGTGTCGAGTCCGATGCCGATCAGCACGAGTTCCTGCCGGCGGTCGCCGACCGCACGGTCGTCGAGGTCGCCCTGCCACTCTGCCCGGATCTCGTCGAGCAGCTCGTCGTCGTCCGGCCATTCCGCGCGGTCCTGCGCGGCCCACCAGAGCCCCGCCGGCCCATGCCGGCAGACGCCACCCGCCTGCGACAGCGAGCCGGCGATGTCGTTGCGCGTCGCGAGCCAGAAGAACCCCTTGCTGCGCAGCACACCGGGCCATTCCTGGTGCAGCAGCGCCCAGAGCCGTGCCGGATGAAACGGCCGGCGCGCGCGGTACACGAAATTGCCGATCCCGAATTCGTCCGCCTCGCCATGCACGTGATCGTGCTCGTGCGCATGCTCGAGCGATGCCAGCCAGCCCGGCGCGTTCGCAGCCGCGTCGAAATCGAAGCGGCCCGTGTTCAGCACGTCGCGAAGCGGCACGTCGCCGAACGTCGACACGACCTGGTGCGCACGCGGGTTCAGCCGCGCGAGGATGTGCTGCAGGCGTGCGAGTTCGTCCGCGCTGACGAGGTCGGCCTTGTTGATCACGAGCACGTCGCAGAACTCGATCTGTTCGATCAGCAGCTCGACGAGCGTGCGGTCGTCGTCTTCGGTGGCCGCGATGCCGCGCGCGGCGAGCGCGTCGTCCGAGCCGTAGTCGCGCAGGAAATTGAATGCGTCGACCACCGTGACGAGCGTGTCGAGCCGCGCGAGTTCGCCGAGCGACGTGCCGTGGTCGTCGACGAACGTGAAGGTTTCGGCGATCGGCATCGGCTCGGCGATGCCGGTCGACTCGATCAGGATCGCATCGAAGCGGCCATCCGCGGCGAGCTTGCGGATCTCGACGAGCAGGTCGTCGCGCAGCGTGCAGCAGATGCAGCCGTTCGACATCTCGACGAGGCGCTCCTCGACGTGCGACAGCGCCTGCGCATCGCGCACGAGCGACGCGTCGATGTTGACCGCCGCGAGATCGTTGACGATCACGGCGACCTTCAGGCCTGCGCGGTTCGCGAGGATATGGTTGAGCAGCGTGGTCTTGCCGGCGCCGAGAAAGCCGGACAGCACGGTGACGGGCAACGGCTGGTTCATTGCCGGATTCATAACGATATGCACCAACGGAAAAGAGGAAAAAGCAGCCGCGGCTGCGCTGCCGGGGCGCGATCGGCACGGGCCGGACGCGGGGCAAAACTGCGGCGTGAGCCCGCATTGTGCATCAAACGCGCGCCGGCCGGCCGGCACCGCATCACGCGCGGCCGCGGCTTCCGCTATCAGGGCTGCGGCGGCAGCAGCTTCCACTGCGTCAGAATGCCGGCGATCTGCTTCGCGTACTTGTCGCGCAGCGAGGGTGTTTCAGAATGATAGGCGCCGACTGCCTGCCATGTATTGCCGTATTTGTTCATTTTCTGGCGCAGGTGCCACGCGGCGATATAGACGTTCTTGCACGGCTCCATCAGCGTGTCGCGGCCGATTCCGTAGCGCGACAGCGTCGGCAGGTGAATCGAATTGATCTGCATGAGGCCGTAGTCGGTCGAGCCGTTCGCATTCTTGTTCAATGCGTCCGGCCGGTTGTGCGACTCCTGCCACGCAATCGCGCGCAGGATCAGCGGATTGACCTGCTGATACCTGGCCGCTTCGTCGAAACAATCGGCACGTGCACTTGCGCCGGCGAAGCAGGCGCCGGCGGCCATCAGCCACGCGATCGGAACGAACCGTCTGTTCATTGTGCAAGGAAGCGGAGTGAGCCCGGGGGCGGGAAAACCCGTGCCAGGAATTCGCGCGACGCGCATCTCGTCGCTCGTATCATACCGATAGCAATCGCCATTGCGTGACGCGCGGTGACGAATGCCGGGTTATACCGCATTTTCGTTTCTATTCATCCTGAAAATGATGACGACGTGCGCGCGAGCGCGTGCCGGTTCCGAATCTTACAGCTTGCATACGAACGGCCGGAATACTGTCGCATGTGAGACAGTCCTCGGATCAATGTGATATTTCGGACATGAAAAGCTGCTAATGTCGCTTTTTTCGGATTTGGATCCAGTAATACCGCCGGATGCGGCCTGAACCGGCATCGACCCATTCATCCATGACAAGAAATCGCTTCGTTATGCGGCGCATTGCCACGACGCTGGTCGTCGCCGGCATCATTGTTTCGCAGGCCGCCTACGCCCAGGTCACGCTCAATTTCGTCAACGCCGATATCGATCAGGTCGCGAAGGCGATTGGCGCTGCGACCGGCAAGACCATCATCGTCGACCCCCGCGTGAAGGGGCAGCTCAATCTCGTCGCCGAGCGCCCGGTGCCGGAAGACCAGGCACTGAAGACGCTGCAGTCCGCGCTGCGGATGCAGGGCTTCGCGCTCGTGCAGGATCACGGCGTGCTGAAGGTCGTGCCCGAGGCCGACGCGAAGCTGCAGGGCGTGCCGACCTACGTCGGCAACACGCCGCAGGCGCGCGGCGACCAGGTCGTCACGCAGGTGTTCGAACTGAAGAACGAATCGGCGAACAACCTGCTGCCGGTGCTGCGGCCGCTGATCTCGCCGAACAATACGGTCACCGCCTATCCGGCAAACAACACGATCGTCGTCACCGACTATGCGGACAACGTGCGCCGCATCGCGCAGATCATCGCCGGCGTCGACAACGCGGCCGGCGCGCAGGTGCAGGTCGTGCCGCTCAGGAATGCGAATGCGATCGACGTCGCCGCGCAGCTCGGCAAGCTGCTCGACCCCGGCGCGATCGGCAACAGCGACGCGACGCTGAAGGTGTCGGTGACGGCCGACCCGCGCACCAACTCGCTGATGCTGCGCGCGTCGAACACGTCGCGCCTCGCGGCCGCGAAGCGCCTCGCGCAGCAACTCGACGCGCCGAGCTCGGTGCCCGGCAACATGCACGTGGTGCCGCTGCGGAATGCCGATGCGGTGAAGCTCGCGAAGACGCTGCGCGGCATGATGGGCAAGGGCGGCACCGAAAGCGGCGCGTCCGCGACGTCGAACGACGCGAACGCGTTCAACCAGGGCGGCACGTCGTCGAGCGGCAACTTCTCGACCGGCACCTCGGGCACCCCGCCGCTGCCGTCGTCGATGAGCGGCTCGTCTTCGTCGGGCTACGGCGGCGGCTCGTCGTCGGGCGGCGGGCTCGGCACCGGCGGCCTGCTCGGCGGCGACAAGGAAAAGAGCAGCGACGACAACCAGCCGGGCGGCATGATCCAGGCCGACTCGGCCACCAACTCGCTGATCATCACCGCGCCCGATCCCGTGTATCGCAACCTGCGCGCGGTGATCGACCAGCTCGACGCGCGGCGCGCGCAGGTCTACATCGAGGCGCTGATCGTCGAGCTGAACTCGACGACGGCCGGCAACCTCGGGATCCAGTGGCAGGTCGGCAGCGGCAACTTCCTGGGCGGCACGAACCTCGCGGCCACGGCCGGCAACGTGTCCGGCAACAGCATCCTCGGGATCAGCGCGGCGATCGCGACGGGCGGCGCCACGGGGCTGGCCAACCTCGCGACCAACCTCAACCAGGGCCTCAACGTCGGCTGGCTGCACAACATGTTCGGCGTGCAGGGGCTCGGCGCGCTGCTGCAGTACTTCGCGGGCGTCAGCGATGCAAACGTGCTGTCGACGCCGAACCTGATCACGCTCGACAACGAGGAAGCGAAGATCGTCGTCGGCCAGAACGTGCCGATCGCGACGGGTTCGTATTCGAACCTGACGAGCGGCACGACGAGCAATGCGTTCAACACGTACGATCGCCGCGACGTCGGCCTCACGCTGCACGTGAAGCCGCAGATCACCGACGGCGGGATCCTGAAGCTGCAGTTGTATACGGAAGACTCGTCGGTCGTCAGCGGCACCCAGAACACGACGACGAACCCGGCGGGCCCGACGTTCAACAAGCGCTCGATCCAGTCGACGGTGCTTGCGGACAACGGCGAGATCATCGTGCTCGGCGGCCTGATGCAGGACAACTACCAGGTGTCGAACAGCAAGGTGCCGCTGCTCGGCGACATCCCGTGGATCGGCCAGCTGTTCCGCTCCGAGAGCAAGCAGCGGCAGAAGACGAACCTGATGGTGTTCCTGCGCCCCGTGATCATCAACGACCGCGACACCGCGCAGGCGATCTCGGCGAACCGCTACGACTACATCCAGGGCGTGACGGGCGCGTACCGCTCGGACAACAACGTGATCCGCGACAAGGACGACCCGGTCGTGCCGCCGATGCCGCTTGGCCCGAGCCAGGGCGGCTCGCCGGCGATGAACCTGTTCGACCTCAGCAAGATGCGCCGCGAGCAGCAAGCCCCGCAGGCGCCCGCGCAGCAGCAGCCGGCGCCGCAACAACAGCCGGCCGCGCAGCCGCAGGGCGTCCCGCCGCAGACGGTGCCGCAGCAGCCGCTGACGGCCACGCCGGGAGCATCGCAGTGACCGAGGCGCTCGCGTCCACCCACGAAGGCGCGCCGGGCGAACGGCAGGCGCCGTCGCCGCTCGCCGCGCGCCTGTTGCCGTACGGCTTCGCGAAAAACGGACAGGTCCTGATCGCGCATCAGCACGACGACACGCTCGAAGTGTGGATCAGCGAACGCACGAGCGACGCGGCGCTCGCGGAAATCGCGCGCAACTTCGGCGCGATTTCCGTGCATCGCTTGCCGGCCGACGAACTCGCGCACGCGATCAACCAGGCGTACGCACGCCAGGACGGCAGCGCCGCGCAGGTGGTCGGTGAGGTCGAAGGCGAAGTCGACCTGTCCCGCTTGATGCAGGACATTCCCGAAGTCGAGGATCTGCTCGAATCGGAAGACGACGCGCCGATCATCCGGATGATCAACGCGCTGCTCACGCAAGCGGCGCGCGAACAGGCGTCGGACATCCACATCGAGCCGTTCGAGAACGCGTCGGTCGTGCGCTTTCGCGTCGACGGCACGCTGCGCGACGTCGTGCGGCCGAAGAAGGCGCTGCATGGCGCGCTGATCTCGCGGATCAAGATCATGGCGCAGCTCGACATCGCGGAGAAACGTTTGCCGCAAGACGGCCGCATCACGCTGCGGGTCGGCGGCCGGCCGGTCGACGTGCGGGTGTCGACGCTGCCGACCGGGCACGGCGAGCGCGCGGTGCTGCGTCTGCTCGAGAAGGACGCGCAGCGGCTGAACCTCGAGGCGCTCGGCATGGGCCGCGACACGCTCGGCCAGTTCGACAAGCTGATCTCGCGCCCGCACGGCATCGTGCTCGTGACGGGCCCGACCGGCTCGGGCAAGACGACGACGCTGTATGCGTCGATGTCGCGGCTGGAAACCGCGACGACCAACATCATGACCGTCGAGGATCCGATCGAGTACGACCTGTCCGGCATCGGCCAGACGCAGGTCAACGAACGGATCGGGATGACCTTCGCGCGCGCGTTGCGCTCGATCCTGCGCCAGGATCCGGACGTGATCATGATCGGCGAGATCCGCGACCTCGAAACCGCGCAGATCGCGGTGCAGGCGTCGCTGACGGGCCACCTCGTGCTCGCGACGTTGCACACCAACGATGCGGCATCGGCCGTCACGCGCCTGACCGACATGGGCGTCGAGCCGTACCTGCTCGCATCGTCGCTGCTCGGCGTGCTCGCGCAGCGCCTCGTGCGGCAGCTCTGCCCCGTCTGCAAGGAAGAGCGGCATGAAGAAGGCCGCACGGTCTGGCATCCGGTCGGCTGCGACAAATGCGGGAATTCGGGCTATACGGGCCGGCGCGGCGTCTACGAACTGCTGGTCATCGACGACGCCATTCGTTCGCTGATCCACCGCAATGCGGCCGACGCGGAGATCCTGTCGACGGGCCGCGCACAAGGGATGCGCACGCTGCGCGACGACGCCGAACGCTGGCTCGCGGCCGGCGCGACGTCGCTCGAGGAAGTGCTGCGCGTGACAGGAGGCGCATAGCGCGATGCCGGCATTCCGTTTCGAAGCGATCGATGCGGCGGGTCATGCGCAAAAGGGCGTCGTCGAAGCCGACAGCGCGCGCGGCGCGCGCGGCCAGCTGCGCACGCAGGGGCTGACGCCGCTCGTCGTCGAGCCGGCGGCCAGCGCGACCCGCGGCGCGCGCAGCCAGCGCCTCGCGCTCGGCCGCAAGCTGTCGCAGCGCGAACAGGCGATCCTCACGCGGCAGCTTGCGAGCCTGCTGATCGCCGGGCTGCCGCTCGACGAGGCCCTTTCTGTTCTGACCGAGCAGGCCGAGCGCGACTATATCCGCGAACTGATGGCCGCAATCCGCGCCGAGGTGCTCGGCGGCCATTCGCTCGCGAATGCGCTCGCGCAGCATCCGCGCGATTTTCCGGAGATCTACCGCGCGCTGGTGTCGGCCGGCGAGCACACGGGCAAGCTCGGCATCGTGCTGTCGCGGCTCGCAGACTACATCGAGCAGCGCAACGCGCTGAAGCAGAAGATCCTGCTCGCGTTCACCTACCCGGCCATCGTCACGCTGATCGCGTTCGGCATCGTCACGTTCCTGCTGAGCTACGTGGTGCCGCAGGTCGTCAACGTGTTCGCGAGCACGAAGCAGCAGCTGCCGATCCTGACGGTCGTGATGATGGCGCTGTCCGAATTCGTGCGGCACTGGTGGTGGGCGATGCTGATCGCGGTGGCGCTGGTGGTCTGGTTCGTGAAGGCGACGCTGTCGCGCGACGGCCCGCGCCTCGCGTTCGACCGGTGGCTGCTCACCGCGCCGCTCGCGGGCAAGCTCGTGCGCGGCTACAACACGGTGCGCTTCGCGAGCACGCTCGGCATCCTGAGCGCGGCCGGCGTGCCGATCCTGCGCGCGCTGCAGGCGGCCGGCGAGACGCTGTCGAACCGCGCGATGCGCGCGAACATCGAGGATGCGATCGTGCGCGTGCGCGAAGGCTCGGCGCTGTCGCGCGCGCTCAACAACGTGAAGACGTTTCCGCCGGTGCTCGTGCACCTGATCCGCTCGGGCGAGGCGACGGGCGACGTGACGACGATGCTCGACCGAGCGGCGGACGGCGAGGCGCGCGAGCTCGAGCGACGCACGATGTTCCTGACGAGCCTGCTCGAGCCGCTGTTGATTCTCGCGATGGGGGGGATCGTGCTCGTGATCGTGCTGGCGGTGATGCTGCCGATCATCGAGCTGAACAACATGGTGCAGTGACGGCCGTGCCGGCCGTCACCGGAACTGCACGTTCAGCGCACGTAGATGGCGGGGGACGGCGTGTTGGCCGGCAGCTGGATTTCGGCGCGGGCGCCGTTGCGGTCGACGACGATCGAGCGGTCGCGGACTTCGGCGAGCTTCGCGCCGGGCGCGACCTCGGCGCCGAGCGACACCGCGCGCGGCGGTTCGCCGCCGACGCCGACGATCGCGGCGGCGCCGCGCTCGAGCGAGAGGATGCCGAACAGGTGGATGTCCTGCACGGGATTGCGCTCGAGCTGGCCACCGAAGAGTGCTGCGGCCTCCTCGGTGCGGATCGGCGGCCGCGCGGCGGCGGCGGGAAGCGGCGCTTCGCGGGCCGACAGCGTGACGACCCAGTAGGTGGCCGTCGCGCACAACGCCGCGAAGAGTGCGAGGGAAAGGATCCGGATCGAGAGCGCGTTCATGCGGGCTATTGTACGGATGTATGTGAAATTTGCGTTGAGTGAAAGCCCTTGGCGATGCGCGTCTTACAATGCGTGCTCCGCGTGCGGGTCTGCTGGAAGTGTGCCGTAAGGTCGTTGTCCTGCGATACCGGATGCGTCATTCAATCGACGATTTTTTTTGGAAAGAGGTAGTCAGTCATGCAAACGTGGATCACTCGCCGCAACGGGGCCGTTCGCCGTCAGCGCGGTTTCACGCTGATCGAGATCATGGTGGTGGTCGCGATCCTCGGGATCCTCGCGGCGCTGATCGTGCCGAAGATCATGAGCCGCCCGGACGAAGCGCGCCGCATCGCCGCGAAGCAGGACATCGGCACGATCATGCAGGCGCTCAAGCTGTACCGTCTCGACAACGGCCGCTACCCGTCGCAGGACCAGGGCCTGAACGCGCTGATCCAGAAGCCGTCCACCGATCCGATCCCGAACAACTGGAAGGACGGCGGCTACCTCGAACGCCTGCCGAACGATCCGTGGGGTAACGCGTACAAGTACCTGAACCCGGGCGTGCACGGCGAGATCGACGTGTTCAGCTACGGCGCGGACGGCAAGGAAGGCGGCGAAGGCGGCGATTCCGACATCGGCTCGTGGCAGTAAGCGGCCGCTGATCCCTCACGCGCGACGCCCGTTCATGCAAGCCAGCCGCACGACCTTCCGCTTCGGGCGCCGCGCCGGTGCGTGCCGGGGGAGCGCCCGCCGGGCGTACCCCGGGGGCACTTCTTCCGGGGCGCAAAACGATATTGCGCCCCTTCGGGCGCACCCCAAGAGCACTTCCTCCGGGACACAAGGCTACATTGCGCCCCTCCGGGCGCCCCGTGCCGACGGCTTCACGCTGCTCGAAATGCTCGTCGTGCTCGTGATCGCGGGGCTCCTTGTATCCCTCGCGTCGCTGTCGCTGACGCGCAATCCGCGCACCGACCTGCGCGAAGAAGCGCAGCGGCTCGCGCTGCTGTTCGAGACCGCCGGCGACGAGGCGCAGGTGCGCGCGCGGCCGATCGCGTGGCAGCCGACCGCGCACGGTTTCCGCTTCGACGAGAGCACTGCCGACGGCTGGCGCACGCTGCATGACGACCTGCTGCGTCCGCGCGACTGGGACGGCGGCGTCACGGGTGCCGACATCGATTATCCGGGCGCCGGCCATCCGGGGTCCGACATGCAGGCATCGCGCGTGGTGTTCGGTATCGAGAGCATCGACACGCCGGTGCGCGTGACGCTGCATTCGACAGCCGGCATCGCGACGATCGTCGGCACCGGCAACGGCCGCTACGAGGTGCAGTGACGATGCGTCGCCGGCCGCTCTCCCCTTCCCGCGCTGCGCGCGCGTTCACGATGATCGAGGTGCTGGTCGCGCTCGCGATCATCGCGATCGCGCTCGGCGCGTCGATCCGCGCGGTCGGCACGATGGCGACCGGCGCATCGGACCTGCATCGCCGGATGCTGGCCGGCTGGAGCGCCGACAACGCGCTCGCGCAGCTGCGTCTCGCGCATGCGTGGCCGCAGATCGGCGAGCAAAGCTTCGACTGTTCGCAAGGCAACGTGCAGCTCGTCTGCACGCAGCGCGTCAGCGCGACACCGAATCCGGTGTTCCGGCGCGTCGAAGTATCGGTGAGTTCGCCGGGACGCTCCGGCGTGCTCGCGCAGATGGTCACGGTGGTCGCGAATGAAACCAGCCGCTCGCTCTGACGCAGTCCGTCGCGCCTGCGCCGACGCCACGTGCTCCGGGAACCGCCCGCAGGCTGCGCCCCACCGTGCGCGCCGCCCGGCGGCACTTCGTTCTGCCCGCTCCCCAAGGGGACTTCCTTCTGGGCGCGGCTTCACGCTGATCGAGCTGATGATCGCGATCGCGATTCTCGCGGTCGTCGCCGTGCTGTCGTGGCGCGGGCTCGACCAGATCATGCGCGGCCGCGACAAGGTGGCGTCCGCGATGGAGGACGAGCGCATCTTTGCGCAGATGTTCGACCAGATGCGCATCGACGCGCGCCGCGCGGCGACCGACGACGAAGCGGGCCAGCCCGCGATCGGCGTCGCCGGCAGCACGCTGCAGATCGTCCGCGACCTGGACGTGCCGGGCGCCGCGCCGCGGCTGCAGGTGATCCGCTACCGGATCGCGGGCGGCCGTGTCGTGCGTTACGCGTCGCCGCCGTTCGACGACGCGAACCAGCTGCGCGACGCGCTGAAGAACGTCAGCGTCGACGGCTGGAGCGCGGTGGCGCTGATGGGCGGGGTCGGCGCGATCGACGCGAAGCTCTATGTGCCGCGCGTCGGGTGGACCACCAACCTGCAGGCGGCCGACGACGCGCTCGCGCAGAACAACGACGCGCAGAAGGTGCCGCAGCTCGGCAACGCGCCGCCGCCGCGCGCGGTGACGGGCCTGCAGGTCAGCATCGGCGCGACGTCGCTGCGCGTGCCGGTCACGCGCATTTTCCTGGTCGGGGAATGACGATGCGTGCGCCCCACCGTTCTTCACCCCCCACTTTCCCGCGTGCGGCGGATACGGGCCGCGCAGGCGTTCCCAGCGCGGCGCGCGCCCGGCGCGCAATGCGCCGCCAGCGCGGCGCGGCGATCATCACCGCGCTGCTCGTCGTCGCGCTGTCGGCGATCCTTGTGTCGGGGATGCTGTGGCGCCAGCAGGTGCAGGTGCGCCGCATCGAGAACCAGCGCGTGCTCGCGCAGGCGCAGTGGGTCGCGCGCGGCGCGCTCGACTGGACGCGGATGGTGCTGCGTTCCGAAGGCGACACGGCGCCCGGCATCACGTATCTCGGCGGCATCTGGGGCGTGCCGATCGCGAAGACGAAGCTGTCGGACTTCATGGGCAAGATCGGCATCACCGACGGCAGCGGCGGCGACGACACCTACATCTCCGGCTCGATCGAGGACGCGCAGGCGAAATTCAACCTGCGCAACCTCGTGTCGACGCCCGCACCCGGCGTGCTGCAGCTGAACGCCGCGCAGCTCCAGGCGTTCCAGCGCCTGCTGACGACGCTCGGGTACGACGGCGCGTTCGCGAAGCGGATCGCGATGCAGGTGCGTGCGGGCCTCATGCACTCGGCGTCGCGCTTCCAGATACCGACGCTGCCCGGCGCCGGGGGCGCGCCCGTCGTGCCGGAAGCGGGCACGGGCACGCAGGGCGCCACGTTCACCGACGAGCCGGGCATGGCCGACAGCGAGCGCGGGCCCGCGCCGCTGATCATGACGAGCGTCGACAGCCTGCTCGACGTCGACGGCGTGACGCCGGAAATGGTCGAGCGGCTGCGCCCGTTCGTCACCGTGCTGCCGACGACGACGCCCGTGAACATGAACACCGCGCCCGCCGAGGTGATCGCCGCGCTCGTGCCGGGCATGAGCGTCGCGTCGGCGCAGGCGCTCGTGTCGCGCCGCGAGACCGTGTTTTTCCGCAACGTCGGCGACGTGACGCTCGCGCTGCGCGGCGCCGGCGCGCCGAACGTGACGCCCGACACGAGCCAGATCGACGTCAATTCGAACTATTTCATCGTGCATGGCCGGATCCAGCACGATCGCGCCGAGGTCGATCGCACCTCGCTCGTGTATCGTGATCCGACCACGCACTCGACGCGGGTCGTGCGCATTCGCGACCAGCTATAACGACGCCATTCGGGAGAGGAGCCCTTGAGCACGCTGATTGTTTTACTGCCGCCGCGCGAGCCCGCCGTGCCGTTGCAGGAATGGCAATGGCCCGAGCTGCCGTTCATGCTCGTCGACAAGGCCGGCCAGACGCAGCGCGCCGGCCGTGCCGCGCTCACGCTGCTGCCGCGCGCGGCCGCGACGGTGCTGATCGTCGCCGCGCGCGACGTGCTGCTGCTGGCCACGACCATGCCGCCGCTCAAGGGGCCGAAGCTGCGCCAGGCGCTGCCCAACATCGTCGAGGATCAGCTGATCCAGGATCCGCAGGGCTGCCACATCGCGGTCGACCCGGCCGCGCTGCCCGACGGGCGCCGCGTGCTCGCGGTCGTCGATCGCGCGTGGTTCCGCACGATCTGCGACGCGTTCACCGCGGCCGGCCATCGCCATTTGCGTGCGGTGCCCGCGATGCGCTGCCTGCCGTCACCGCTCGCGTCGGCCACGGCCGATCCCGCGCCGGCGGCCGGCGGTGAAAGCGGCGCGGCCGATGCGGCCGATCCGGTGCCGCCGGCGCGCCCGACCGCGGTGGCCGCGGTGCTTGGCGTCGCGACGTCGGTCGAGCCCGTGCTCGTCGAGGCGGGCGCGCAACCGGGCGCGGCCACCGCGCCGCGTCTCGAACTCGCGGTGGCGCGCGGCCCGCTCGGCGAAGGCTTTGCCGCTCCCGCGCAGCGCGCGTCCGGCACGCTCGCCGCGCTCTCAGGCGGCGCCCCGGTGGAGCTGTACGAACTCGGCGAGCCGGGCGCGGAGCCTCGGCTCGCGTCGGTCAGGCGGTCGGATGCCGATGCAACGGGCGCTGCGGGCACGGCCACGCTGCTGCCGGGCGCGGCGCCGCTGCCGTTCGACGCGTTCGCGCGCCGCGCGCTCGCCGAGCGCTTCGATCTGTGCCAGTTCGAATTCGAATCGCAGCCGTGGCGCTTCGACCGTGCGACGCTGAAGCGCCTGCGCGTGCCGATCGCGCTTGCGGCGGCAACGCTCGCGGTCGCGTTGGTCGGGATCAACCTGCACTGGTGGAAGCTCTCGCGCGAGCGCGATGCGCTATCCGCGCAGATCACCGAAACGCTGCTGACCGCGTTCCCGAAGACCACGACGGTGCTCGATCCGGCCGCGCAGATGCAGCGCCAGCTCGACCAGCTGCGGCTCGCGGCGGGCGAGCTGTCGCCGAACGACTTCCTCGCGCTCGCCAGCGGCCTGTCGCGCTCGATGGGCGCGCTGCCGCTGAACGGCATTGCGTCGCTCGATTATCACGACCGGCGGCTCGACGTCGGCTTCAAGCAAGGCGTGACGGTCGATCCGGACTTCACGCAGCGCCTCGCGCGCAACGGGCTCGCCGGCGAAGTCGACAGCAGCACGGGCAAATGGACGATCCGGAGCCGCTCATGAAGGCAGAACTGAACCAGACCCTCGCGCAATTCTGGGGCGAGCGCACGCCGCGGGAAAGGTCGATGCTCGGCTGGGGCGGCGCCGTGCTGGCCGTCGCGATCGCGTATTCGGTGTTGTGGTCGCCCGCGCAGGAAGGCCGCGCGCGGATCACGCGCGCGCTGCCGGCGATGCGCGCCGAGCTCGCGAAGATGACCTCGCAGGCGAACGAGGCGCGGTCGCTCACGGCCGCCGCGCAAGGCGTTGCGCCGACCGGCGCGGCGCTGAAGGATGCGCTGACGGCGTCGCTGTCCGACCACGGGCTGCCGGCGCCGCAAACCCAGGTGATCGGCAGCGGCGTGCAGATCCAGATGAAGAACGTGGCATTCCCGGCGTGGACCCAATGGCTCGACGACGCGCGCAAGCAGTTCAAGGTGCAGGTCGGCGAGGCGCACGTGACCGCGCTGAAGGAAGACGGCCAGGTCGACCTGACGGCCGTGATGCAACCGGCGACGCAGAAATGACGCAGCGGACGATGCAGCAGACGATGCAAGCGGTGGCCGGTCGATGAGGCCGTGGCCGAAGCGGTTGGTCGCCGCATTGCCGTGGCTCGCGGCGGGCGGGTTCGCATGCGCGATCACGCTGGTCGCGCTCGCGCCGGCCGCGTGGATCGCGCCGCAGTTCGCGCGCGCGACGGGCGGGCACGTGAATCTCGTCGATCCGGACGGCTCGGTGTGGCACGGCTCGGGCACGCTGATGCTCGCGCCGGGCGCCGATCGCAGCGCGGCGACGCTGCTGCCGGGCCGGGTCGAATGGACGACGCGCTTCTGGCCGCTGCTGACCGGGCGCGTGCAGATGCGGATGCGGCAGACGGAGGCGATGCCCGAGCCGGTCACGCTCGATGCGACGTGGCGCGGCGCGGTGCTGTCCGCGGGCGCGATGGCGGTGCCCGCGTCGCTGCTCGCGGGGCTCGGCACGCCGTTCAACACGCTCGACCTGCAGGGCGACGTGCGGCTCGGCTGGACCGACTGGCGGCTCATCGGCAGCAACACGTTCGGCCAGCTGACGGTGACGATCGATGAAATGAGTTCGCGCGTGTCGCGCGTGAAGCCGCTCGGCTCGTACCGCGCGGTGCTGCAGGCGAAGGGCGCGGGCGCGGATCTCGACCTTGCGACGACGAAGGGGCCGCTCTTCCTCGACGGCCACGGCGCGTTCGGTGCGGCCGGCGGATCGTTCCGCGGCACCGCGCATGCGGCGCCCGAGCAGCAGGCGAACCTCGCGGGGCTGCTGAACCTGCTCGGCCACCCGATCGGCAACGGTGAGGTGTCGCTGATCTTCGGCGGCGACGCGGCGCGCTGACGCGCGCTGCGCGTGCGTCAGGTCGCACTTCTGCGCGTGTATCGGTCACTTCCGCACACGCCGCGCATGCCGCACGGGCTTCTGGTCACTTCTGCGCGAGCGGCGCGGCCGCCGTGCCGGGTGCGCCGCCGGCCGGCACGGCCGAGGCTCCGCTCGCCGGCGCGGGCGCGGCCACGCTGCCCGTCTCGCGCGCCATCTGCGATACGTTCCAGCCGCCGCCGAGCGCCTTCACGAGCCCGACCGACGACACCATCCGCTGCCCCGAGATCGTCGCGAGCTTCTGCTGCGCGGTGAACGCGGTCGTCTGCGCGGTCAGCACGTTCAGGTAGCCGACCGTGCCGGCCTTGTACTGGTTCGTGACGATCGCGAGCGCGTGCTCGGCGCTGTCGACCGCCTGCCGCTGCACGTCGATTTCCTGTGCGAGGATGCGCTGCGATGCGAGGTTGTCCTCGACGTCCTGGAATGCGGTCAGCACGGCGAGCCGGTACGCGGCGACGTCCTGGTCGTAGGTCGCGCGCGCGGCATCCGTCTGCGCGGCGCGCAGGCCGGCGTCGAACAGCGTCGCCGCGAGCTGCGGGCCGACCGTCCAGAAGCGCGCCGGCAGCGTGAACAGCTGCGACCACACCGAGCTTTCGACGCCGCCCGTCGCGGACAGCGTGAGCGTCGGGAAGAACGCCGAGATCGCGACGCCGATCTGCTCGTTGGCCGCCGCCGCGCGGCGTTCGGCCGCTGCGATGTCGGGCCGCCGCTCGAGCAGCGTCGACGGCACGTCGACCGGCGTGATGGGCGGCTCGGCGGTGAGCGGCATGGCCGGCAGCGAGAACGTCGACGCCGGTTCGCCGATCAGCGTCGCGATCGCGTGCTCGAACTGCGCGCGCGCGACACCGTTTTCGATCGCGGCGGCCTGCGCGCTTTGCAGCTGCGTCTGCGCCTGGATCACGTCCGCGCGCGCGGCGACGCCCTGCGCATACTGGTTCTGCGTGAGTTGCAGCGAGCGCACGTACGATGCGACGGTCTCGTCCAGCAGCTTTTGCAGTGCGTCGGACTCGCGGAGCTGGAAGTAGGTCTGCGCAAGTGTCGCCTGCTGCGACAGCCGCGCGTTCGCGAGATCGGCGGCGGCCGCCGCCTGCCCCGCGCGCTGCGCGCTGACGTTGCGGCTCACCTTGCCCCACAGGTCGGGCTCCCACGATGCGTCGAGGCCGACGCTGTAGCTGTTGTTGATGGATCCGGAACTGCCGCTGCTGAAGCTCGACGACGAGCCGGACGACAGCGACGCGCGCGGCGTGCGGGCGCGCGATGCGGACGCGGTCAGCCCGACGGTCGGGAAATACGCGGCGCGCGCCTCGGTGACGAGCGCGCGCGCCTGCCGGTAGGCGGCCGCCGATTGCGCGATGGTCTGGTTCGACGCGTTGAGCTTGTCGATCAGCGCATTCAATTGCGGATCGTTGTAGACGGTCCACCACGCGCCGCGGTCCGCATGATCGGCCGGCTGCGCGACCTTCCAGCCGGCGGGCGCTTCCTTGAACGCGGCGGGCATCGGCGTGTCCGGGCGATGATAGTCGGGCCCGACGGCGCAACCGGCAAGCAGCACGGCCGTCGCGAAGGCGACGGCGGCGGCGAGCGGCCGACGGGCGCGCGGGGATGGGGCGTACGGCATGGCGTGATTCCTGTCTGGGCGCGCTGCGGCGGACGGGCGCGCGATGCGGCCGGGATGCCGCAGGCGGACAAATGGTAACTGACGGCGGGAAAGCTGCGCACCCATTAGGGTACGGCGCGCGGTGGCGGGAATGTGTTACCGGCGCGGGGCGCCGGGTTACCGGGCATTACGGATCGCTTGCGGCAGACAGGTGCGGGGGATCGGCTGGGTCAGTGGCAGCGCACTGGCAGTGCAAGTCGCGCGTCGTAACTGATTGCCTGAAATAATATTGACTATGCAATCAATTTTCAAGATACTGGGCGCGTTTTTCCGTCAAAGCACTGTTGCTGTGCGCACAATCGAATGAACGGCGGCCTTTACGATCCCGACAACATCGAGCTGGAAACGAGTCTCGGCTACTACCTGACGAAGGCACGCCAGGCGCTCGTCGAGCGGATGGACCGTGCGCTCGAGCCGCTCGACCTGACCGCGCAGCAGATCGGCGTGATCCTGCTGCTGTCGCGCGGCTACGCGCGCACGCCGTTCGAGCTGTCGCGCAAGATGTCGTACGACAGCGGCTCGATGACGAGGCTGCTCGACCGTCTCGAGCGCAAGGGCTTCATCGCGCGGGCACGCAGCGAGCAGGACCGCCGCGTGATCGAGCTGTCGCTGACCGAGCGCGGCGCCGAAGCCGCCCGCGCGCTGCCGTCGGTGATCGCGACCGCGCTGAACACGCAGCTCGAAGGCTTCTCGGCCGACGAGCTCGCGATGCTCACCAGCCTGCTGCAGCGCTTCATCGCGAACGGCCCCGGCACGCTTGCGTGCGAATCGTCCGGCGCGCCGGACTGCTGATCCCGCTGACCCCGCGCGAGGCACCCATGTTCAGCGCATGTTTCGATTAAGCGTTCACTTATTTATCTGTCTGGGCAGAAGATGACGCGTCATACGCTCACCACCCCGTGTTTCCCGCTGCCCCTGGCCGGATCGTGCTGCATCGCGATCCGGCACGCCGTGCGCGCGCGTTGTGTGCGCCGTCGCACCTAGGAGATTCCGATGTCTGCCACCACGGCTTCCGCGGGCTCGCCCGCCTCCCCCGCCGCCGAACCGGCGCCGCTGACCGGCGGCGCCCTCGCGCTGCTCACCGTCGGGCTCGCGCTCGGCACCTTCATGGAAGTGCTCGACACGTCGATCGCGAACGTCGCGGTGCCGACCATTTCGGGCAGCCTCGGCGTTGCGACGAGCGAAGGCACCTGGGTGATTTCGTCGTACTCGGTCGCGTCCGCGATCGCGGTGCCGCTCACCGGCTGGCTCGCGCGGCGGGTCGGCGAGGTGCGGCTGTTCACGCTGTCGGTGCTCGCGTTCACGATCGCGTCCGCGCTGTGCGGCCTCGCGGAGAATTTCGAGACGCTGATCGCGTTCCGGCTGCTGCAGGGCCTCGTGTCGGGGCCGATGGTGCCGCTGTCGCAGACGATCCTGATGCGCAGTTATCCGCCCGCGAAGCGCGGGCTCGCGCTCGGGCTATGGGCGATGACGGTGATCGTAGCGCCTATCTTCGGCCCGTTGCTGGGCGGCTGGATCAGCGACAACTACACGTGGCCGTGGATCTTCTACATCAACCTGCCGATCGGCGTGTTTTCGGCGGCCTGCGCGTTCGTCCTGCTGCGCGGCCGCGAGACGAAGACGACGAAGCAGCGGATCGACGCGATCGGCCTCGCGCTGCTCGTGATCGGCGTGTCGTGCCTGCAGATGATGCTCGACCTCGGCAAGGACCGCGACTGGTTCAACTCGAGCTTCATCGTCGCGCTCGCGATCATCGCGGTCGTGTCGATCGCGTTCATGCTCGTGTGGGAGGCGACCGAGAAGGAGCCGGTAGTCGACCTCACGCTGTTCAGGGACCGCAACTTCGCGCTCGGCGCGATGATCATCTCGTTCGGCTTCATGGCGTTCTTCGGCTCGGTCGTGATCTTCCCGCTGTGGCTGCAGACGGTGATGGGCTACACGGCCGGCAAGGCCGGCCTCGCGACCGCGCCGGTCGGGCTGCTCGCGCTCGTGCTGTCGCCGCTGATCGGCCGCAACATGCACCGGCTCGACCTGCGGATGGTCGCGAGCTTCGCGTTCTGCGTGTTCGCGGGCGTGTCGATCTGGAACTCGACGTTCACGCTCGACGTGCCGTTCAGCCACGTGATCCTGCCGCGGCTCGTGCAGGGGATCGGCGTCGCGTGCTTCTTCGTGCCGATGACGACGATCACGCTGTCGAGCATTCCCGACGAGCGGCTCGCGAGCGCGTCCGGGCTGTCGAATTTCCTGCGCACGCTGTCCGGCGCGATCGGCACCGCGGCCAGCTCGACGTTCTGGGAGAACGACGCGATCTACCACCACGCGCGGCTGTCGGAATCGGTGAGCGTTTATGCGCAGAGCACGGTCGACTACCAGAGCGCGCTCGCGCAGCTCGGCGTCGCGGGCCAGATGTCGAACGCGCAGCTCAACCAGATCGTCACGCAGCAAGGCTTCATGATGGCGACCAACGACTTCTTCTACCTGTCGGCGGCCATGTTCGTCGCGCTCGCGGCGCTCGTGTGGATCACCAAGCCGAGGAAGGGCGCGGGGCCGGCGATGGGGCACTGAGCGCGCGGCGGGGGTGGCGCGTCACTCGCGCGCCCGCAACCCGCCGAACGCGAGATCGTCGCCGGGCGCGATCGGCAGCGTCGCGCGTGCGACCTCGAGCCACGCGCGCGCCGCGTGCGACAGGTAGCCCTTCTTCAGCCACCCGAGCGCGATCGCCCACGTGATTTCCGGCTCGACGATCGGCCGGCACGTGAACTGCCCCGCGTCGAGGCGCCGGCAGTACGGCTCGGGCAAGAGCGCGATGCCGACGCCCGCATGCACGAGCGCGGCCATGAAATCCCAGTGGCCGCTGCGGCTCACGATCGACGGCGTGAAGCCGACTTGCCGGCATGCGTCGAGCACCGCGTCGTGCAGCGCGAGGCTCTCCGCGTAGAACACGAACGACTCGCGCGCGAGGTCCGCGAGCGGCACGGCCGCATGGTCCTCCCAGCGCGACTCGCGCGGCGCGACGAGCCATAGCGGCGCGCGCACCATCGGCAGCCGGTCGAACACGGCGGGATCGACCGGCTCCAGCAACCCGCCGAGCTCCAGCTCGCCCGACATCAGCGCCGCCTCGATCATCCGCGCGCCCTGCTCGAACAGCTTCAGCTCGATGTTCGGATAGCGCTGCTTGTACGCGGCGATGATCGGCGTGAACAGCGAACCGCCGAGCGGCGGGATGCCGATCGTCAGCTCGCCGCGGCCGAGCGTGCCGAGGTCGTTCAGCTCCGACTGCAGCTGCGCCTGCGCGGCGAGCACCTCCTGCCCGCGCTGGAACACGATCCGCCCGGCGTCGGTCAGCACCATCTGCCGGCCGTCGCGCAGCAACAGCGGCGAGCCGATCTCGTCCTCGAGCGCCTTCACCATCTTGCTGATGGTCGGCTGGGTCACGAACAGCCGGTCGGCCGCCGCGGTGAAGCTCTGCTGGCGGACCACCTCGACGAAATACCGCAGCGCGCGCAATTCCATCGGCGCCTCCCCAAATTGGTGCAACGGTCAGTGAATTCCGATATGGAATGGCAAGGATAGAGACAAGTCATTTTATTTATGGATAAGGGAATTCTATACTTGCGTCATTGAAGAAATATCTGTATTGGAGCCCGCCATGAACAAGTCGATCGCCGTTGCCGCCGCCCGGCCCGCCGTCCCTGCTGTCCCCGCCGGTGTCGCGCACACCGGTCGGATCGCGCTGCAGGCCGCCGCGCTCGGCGCGCTGTGGATGGCCGTCGACTGGGCCGTGCGCGCGGTCGGGCTGCCGATTCCGTCCGGCGTGATCGGCCTCGCGGTGCTGCTCGTGCTGCTGTTCTCCGGCGGCGTCGCGCCCGCGTGGGTGAAGGACGGCGCGAACTGGCTGCTGTCCGACATGCTGCTGTTCTTCGTGCCGGCCGCGGTGGCCGCCGTCCAGTATGGCGGGCTGTTCCGCGAGGACGGCTGGCGGCTCGCGCTCGTCGTCGTCGCGGGCACCGCATTCGTGATGGTCGCGGTGGCCGTCGCCGTCGATCTCGCCGCGAAGCTCGAGCGCCGCGTCGCCGTGCAGCGCGTGGCCGCCGAACGCCGCCGCGTGCGCGGTTAGGCACGTTCCCCTGTTTTGAAAAGAATCATTCGTGGGGCTGGCCGCAATTAGCGTGAACAGGCCCTAACCCGCCCGTTTCCGGAACCGCCTGCCTGGAGCCCGTCATGTTTGCCCCGCTGTCGAACCTGTCCGCCGATCAGACGAATGCCGCGATCTCCGTCGGCTGCTTCGTGCTGACGGTCGCGCTGTATTTCGCGTCGAAGCGGCTCTATGCGTACAAGAAGACACTGCTGTTCTCGCCGCTCGTGTTCGTGCCCGGCGTGCTGGTTGCGCTCGTCGCGCTGACGGGCATCCCGTATTCGGTCTACTTCCGCGACACGCGCTGGCTGATGTGGCTGCTCGGCCCGGCGACGATCGCGTTCGCGGTGCCGATCTACGACTACCGCGACCTGATCCGCCGCCACTGGCTGTCGCTGTCGGTCGGCGTCGCGGTCGGGATTGCCGCCGGGGTCTGCGGGTCGCTGCTGCTCGCGAAGCTGCTGCACCTGTCGCCGGAGCTGCAGCGTTCGCTGATGACGCGTTCGGTGTCGACGCCGTTTGCGCTTGCGGTGTCCGACAAGATCCACGCGCCGAAGGACCTGACCGCGCTGTTCGTGATCGCGACCGGCATCTGCGGGATGCTGCTCGGCGAGATCGTGCTCGCAATCGTGCCGATGCGCACGCGGCTCGCGCGCGGCGCGCTGTTCGGCGCGGCCGCGCACGGCGTCGGCACCGCGAAGGCGCGCGAAATCGGCAGCGAGGAAGGCGTCGTGTCGAGCCTTACGATGATGATCGCGGGCGTCGCGATGGTGCTGCTCGCGCCGCTGCTGACGCTGCTGCCGATCTGAGCGGCAACCGGCGCACGCGAGCGGTGCGCGCCACGGCGGGCGTCCGCGCGGGGGCGCTCGCCATGCAGACCTTCCGCCCGCAGCGGCAAGCGGCGCCCGGGAGCGATTCGCCCGCCGCGGCGCTGGATCGTCCGGCCGACCGGCGCCGGCCGAGACCACGGGCCACTCCAGTCCGCTCGGGACCACCCCGAATCCGCCGCCGCGGACCGCCCCGCGCGCCCCGTTCCCTTCATCCCGCCTCCACCCACCCGACAATCGGCTGAGATAGCCGCAAATCCCCCCTCTTTTCCGCCCATCGGCGTCGGGCCGGATGCCGAACAATGCATGCTACGAGACATCACGCACGCATTCACATGGCCTCCACGACCGCAAATCCGCCCGCCGACAAACCGGCCTCGTCCGGCAAGCTCAAGCGCATCGCGCTGTTTGCCGTCATCGCGCTCGGCGCGGCGGCCGCCGCCGCGGGCGGCATGTACGAGTTCCTGAGCAAGCAAGGCGTCGGCCACGTGGCCGCCAGCAGCGAGCCGGCGCCGCTCGCCGCGCCGGTGTTCTTCCCGCTCGAGCCGCTCACCGTGAACCTGCAGTCGGACGACGGCATCCAGCACTACCTGCGCGTCGGGCTGTCGCTGAAGCTCACCGATCCGAAGGCACAGGAGCAGCTGACCGCGCGGATGCCGGAAATCCGCAGCCGGATCCTGCTCGCGCTGTCGAACAAGCATCCCGAGGAACTCGCGACGCCCGACGGCAAGCGCGCGCTCGCCGACGAGCTGAAGGGCCTGATCGAGCAGCCGACCCAGCCGGGCAACCAGCGCGCGAAGGTCGACGACGTGCTGTTTACCGAGTTCGTCGTCCAGTAACGCGGCCGCGAAAGGAGCGCGCATGGGCCACGAAGAATTCATGTCCCAGGAGGAGGTCGATGCCCTCCTCAAGGGCGTCACGGGCGAAACCGATTCGGTCGACGAGCAGCGCGACCCGTCGGGCGTCCGCCCCTACAACATCGCGACGCAGGAGCGGATCGTCCGCGGCCGGATGCCCGGCCTCGAGATCATCAACGACCGCTTCGCGCGCCTGCTCAGGATCGGCATCTTCAACTTCATGCGGCGCACGGCGGAAATCTCCGTGAGCCAGGTGAAGGTGCAGAAGTACAGCGAGTTCACCCGCAACCTGCCGATCCCGACGAACCTGAACCTCGTGCACGTGAAGCCGCTGCGCGGCACGTCGCTGTTCGTGTTCGATCCGAACCTCGTGTTCTTCGTCGTCGACAACCTGTTCGGCGGCGACGGGCGCTTCCACACGCGCGTCGAGGGCCGCGACTTCACCGCGACCGAGCAGCGCATCATCGGCAAGCTGCTGAACCTCGTGTTCGAGCACTACACGACCGCGTGGAAGAGCGTGCGGCCGCTGCAGTTCGAGTTCGTGCGCTCGGAGATGCACACGCAGTTCGCGAACGTCGCAACGCCGAACGAGATCGTGATCGTCACGCAGTTCTCGATCGAGTTCGGGCCGACGGGCGGCACGCTGCACATCTGCATGCCGTACTCGATGATCGAGCCGATCCGCGACGTGCTGAGCTCGCCGATCCAGGGCGAGGCGCTCGAAGTCGACCGCCGCTGGGTGCGCGTGCTGTCGCAGCAGGTGCAGGCGGCCGAGGTCGAGCTGACCGCGGATCTCGCCGAGGTCCCGACGACCTTCGAGAAGCTGCTCAACCTGCGCGCGGGCGACGTGCTGCCGCTCGAGATCGGCGACACGATCACCGCGAAGGTCGACGGCGTGCCGGTGATGGAATGCGGTTACGGGATTTTCAATGGTCAATATGCGTTGCGCGTGCAGAAGATGATTAGCGCGAGCGACACGATGAAGGAAGGTGGATATGAGTGAGCTGAATCAGACGGCCGAACTCGACGCACAGGCGCTTGCCGACGCCGCGCTGGCGGAAACGGCTGCAGCGCAGGCCGGGACCGACCCCGGCATGGACGACTGGGCCGCGGCGCTCGCCGAGCAGAACCAGCAGCCGGTGCAGGCGGGCGCGACGGGCGCCGGCGTGTTCCAGCCGCTGTCGAAGGCCGCGGCGAGCTCGACGCACAACGACATCGAGATGATCCTCGACATCCCGGTCAAGATGACCGTGGAGCTCGGCCGCACGAAGATCGCGATCCGCAACCTGCTGCAGCTCGCGCAGGGCTCGGTCGTCGAGCTCGACGGCCTCGCGGGCGAGCCGATGGACGTGCTCGTCAACGGCTGCCTGATCGCGCAGGGCGAGGTGGTGGTCGTCAACGACAAGTTCGGCATCCGCCTGACGGACATCATCACGCCGTCCGAGCGCATCCGGAAGCTGAACCGATGAGATTCGTGGTGCCGGGCCGGCGGCCCGGGCGTATGGCCGCCGTCGCATCGGCGGCCGCGCTGGCCGCTGCGTCGCTTCACGCCGGCGTGGCGGCGGCCGCCGACATGAACGCGGTGAATCACGCGGACGCGATCGCGTCGGGTGTCGTCGTCGGATCGGCCGCGCCGTCGCTCGGCGTCGGCGCGGTGCTGCAGACGCTCGTCGGGCTTGCGGTGGTAATCGGCCTCGTGTTCGGCTGCGCCTGGCTCGCGCGCCGTTTCGGCTTCCAGCCGGCACGGCGCGGCGGCCCGCTGAAGGTCGTGTCGAGCGTCGCGGTCGGCGCGAAGGAAAGCGCGACGATCGTCGAGATCGGCGACACGTGGCTCGTGCTCGGCGTCGCGCCCGGCAACGTGCGGCTGCTGCATGCGCTGCCGGCGGGCAGTGCCGCAGCCACCGCGGCCGACGGGCCTGTCGTGCCCACGCCATCCACCGGCGGCGGGCTGCCCGGCACGTTCGGCCAGCACCCCAATCCCCCGGGGGGACTTCCTTCGGCGCCGGGCACTTCCTTCGGGACGCGTTTTCGCGACGCGCTTGCGGGCGAGGCCGCGAAACGCCTCGGGCGCGGCAAGGACCGCTGAGATGCCGCCGCGCCGTCGGGCCGCTCGCCGCAACGGAAGTCCCGCTGCGGGACACATCGCGGCCGGCCGCCTCGTACCGTGCCTGAGCCGCGACGGCGTCGACCCGCGTGGGCCGGCGCGCCCTCTTCCACTCACCGCATTCCGATGAAACACGTTTTCCTGCGCCGCGCGGCGCGCATCGCGCCCGCGCTGATCCTCGGCCTCGTCCCCGCGCTCGCGTGCGCGCAGGCGGCGGGCCTGCCCGCATTCAACGCGGCCCCCGGCCCGAACGGCGGCACGACCTATTCGCTGAGCGTGCAGACGATGCTGCTGCTCACGATGCTGTCGTTCCTGCCGGCGATGCTGCTGATGATGACGAGCTTCACGCGCATCATCATCGTGCTGTCGCTGCTGCGGCAGGCGCTCGGCACGACGTCGACGCCGCCGAACCAGGTGCTCGTCGGCCTCGCGATGTTCCTCACCTTCTTCGTGATGTCGCCGGTGCTCGACAAGGCGTATTCCGACGGCTACAAGCCGTTCTCCGACGGCAGCGTGGCGATGGAGCAGGCCGTGCAGCGCGGCGTCGCGCCGTTCAAGACCTTCATGCTGAAGCAGACCCGCGAGACCGATCTCGCGCTGTTCGCGAAGATCTCGAAGGCCGCGCCGATGCAGGGCCCGGAAGACGTGCCGCTGTCGCTGCTCGTGCCCGCGTTCGTCACGAGCGAGCTGAAGACGGGCTTCCAGATCGGCTTCACGATCTTCATCCCGTTCCTGATCATCGACATGGTCGTCGCGAGCGTGCTGATGTCGATGGGGATGATGATGGTGTCGCCGTCCACCGTGTCGCTGCCGTTCAAGCTGATGCTGTTCGTGCTGGTCGACGGCTGGCAGCTCTTGATCGGCTCGCTCGCGCAGAGCTTCACCTGATTCCGCGGAGTAGCCGATGACCCCCGAACAAGTGATGTCGCTCGCCCACCAGGCGATGATGGTCGGCCTGCTGCTCGCCGCGCCGCTGTTGCTGGTCGCGCTCGCGGTCGGCCTCGTCGTGAGCCTGTTCCAGGCCGCGACGCAGATCAACGAAACGACGCTGTCGTTCATCCCGAAGCTGCTCGCGGTCGTCGCGACCCTCGTGATCGCGGGGCCGTGGATGCTGACGACGATGCTCGACTACCTGCGGCAGACGCTGCTGCACGTCGCGACGCTCGGCGCGGGCTGAGCGGCGCGCGCCTCACGACTCGGACGATGTTCTCGGTCACTTACGCGCAGCTCAACGCGTGGCTCACGGCATTCCTGTGGCCGTTCGTGCGGATGCTCGCGCTGGTTGCGACAGCGCCGGTAACGGGCCACGCGTCGGTACCCGTGCGCGTGAAGATCGGCGTTGCGGCGTTCATGGCGCTGATCGTCGCGCCGACGCTCGGCGCGATGCCGGCCGTCACCGTGTTTTCCGCGCAGGGGATCTGGATCGTCGTCACGCAGTTCCTGATCGGCGCGGCGATGGGCTTCACGATGCAGGTCGTGTTCGCCGCGGTCGAAGCCGCCGGCGACGCGATCGGCCTGTCGATGGGCCTCGGCTTCGCGACCTTCTTCGATCCGCACGCGAGCGGCGCGACGCCGGTGATGGGACGTTTCCTGAACGCGGTCGCTGTGCTCGCGTTCCTCGCGTTCGACGGCCACCTGCAGGTGCTGGCCGCGCTCGCCGCGTCGTTCCAGTCGCTGCCGGTGTCGGCCGACCTGCTGCACGCGCCCGGCTGGCGCACGCTCGCCGCGTTCGGCGCGACGGTGTTCCAGATGGGGCTGCTGCTCGCGCTGCCGGTCGTCGCAGCGCTGCTGATCGCGAACCTCGCGCTCGGCATCCTGAACCGCGCGGCGCCGCAGATCGGCATCTTCCAGGTCGGCTTTCCGGTCACGATGCTGGTCGGCCTGCTGCTCGTGCAGCTGATGGTGCCGAACATGGTGCCGTTCTTCGGCAAGCTGTTCGATATCGGGCTCGATGCGATGGGGCGGGTGCTGCTCGGCTGGCGCTGACGCGGTCCGCTTCAGGCCGGCTGCCGGCGCATTATTCCCCGATGCGTTCGGCAGCCGGTTCTCACACGGTGTTAATCAGCGAGGACTGAACCACCCGCCAAATGCACCCTGGATAGCGCCGCTCGCCATACCCGCCAGACCGCTGGCAGCCCAGGGGACGCCGAGCATCGGTCCTGTGACAGCGCCGGCGAT
The DNA here is from genome assembly GCF_053427725.1 of Burkholderia sp. PU8-34. Lineage (NCBI taxonomy): Bacteria > Pseudomonadati > Pseudomonadota > Betaproteobacteria > Burkholderiales > Burkholderiaceae > Burkholderia > Burkholderia sp. PU8-34. Next base: position 32,986 of record NZ_JBSAXC010000016.1, on the reverse strand, counting down.
CCCGCCCGCGACCGAGCCTTGCAGCCCGCCGATGACAGCGGCCCAAGGATTGGCGGCCCCCGAGACCAGCAGGCGCTCGTCGTCTGATAGCACACGAAGAGTATCGGACGTATCGAGCGAATCACACGTGAACATCATGTTTTTATGACTGGTAGCATATGTCACTTCGGTCAACTCCTTTTTTTCAAAATATAAAAAAAAGTCTCGCTTAATGCGACACCTATTGCCGTGGTGAATAGCGTAGAGGCCGTCCCAGCCGGCAGGATCGCGAATTTGATATTGATGAAATGGACGGCAATGCACGAGAAAATCGCATTCAATATCCTGACAACAAAAACAAGAGCGAAACGACTCACAGATTTCTCCGAATTAGCGGGATCGATTTCAACGCATACCACAGGCATGCAGGTTACTGACTCGATCGAAGAATCGATATCGTAAAAACTTTATTTTTCTGATGTTCGATATGGGCACCCGTCGGCGGCGCCGCACCGCACGCGTTAGACCAACCCGCTTTCGTACGCGTATTGGATCAGGTCGATATTCGTATCAGCCTGCAGCTTTTTCATCGCTGTGTATTTCTGCGTCGACACAGTACTGACCGAGCGACCGAGCATTTTTGCAATGCTCGCGAGCGAGTGACCCAATGCGAACAGGCGCACAACGTCAAGCTCTCTCTGCGTCAGCCTTGGGTATCCGTCGCTGCCGCTCGCGCCGGCTTGCTCGACGATCGCGCGGACCGTCGGCGAAAAATACCGCGTGCGGCCAGCGCGCACGTGCCGACATGCACGAACGATCTCGTCGATCCCGTCTTCCTTGCTGACGATGGCTTTCACACCCAGTCGCAGCGCAGTTGCGAAGATGCTCGGATTCTTTTGTGCGGTAAGCACGACGGATTGCGCGTCCGGCGCGACGTCGCGCAGCTTGCGCAGCAGCCTCAGGCCGTCGATCGGTTTGTCGCCCCGATTCATCGAATAGTCGACGACGACGAGATTGACTGGAGACCGCTTCAAGGCGTCGATCAGCGCCGCTCCACTGTTGCAACAATGCACGATTCGGAAATCCGGTGCCCATTGCGGTAGGCGCCTCAGCATTTCGATCACGATCGGATGGTCGTCGGCAATGGCGACGGTGGTTGTACTCATTGAATCGTCCACACGCAATATCGAGTCAAAAAGCTACCCGAATCGATTAAGAAAAATCCGGGTCGGCACGCTGCGCAACGCCATGCCTCCCCGTCGGCCAATGATTTCTATGGTGATGTCTCGTTTCCGCGATTGGTTCGGACGCAACGGATGATTCCTGTCGTCCGTCGTACCAGCCAAAGCGTAATGGCGGGAAATCGGCATCGGTAGGACTGTCGCCATTCCACGTCGCGACGCGATCCGGCTGGAGGTACGCGCATCCGTGCATGTGCGCCGGATTCGTGGAAAACCCCTAAAGGAACCGCCGGTCCGCGAAAGGTTGCAGAAGGTTTCGCGTCTCTATACTCGTTTCAACGATGCAAGAAGCATCGCGCCATACGGATAACGAACGGAGACAACCCGATGCGACCCATCCTGCGCCACCTCGCCGTTGCAGCCAGCCTCACCTGCGCGTTCGCCGCGCACCCCGCTTTCGCCGCCGACGACGGCGGCAAGGTCACGATCATGGTCGGCGGGATCGCGAAGCTGATCTACCTGCCCGCGCGCCTGACTCAGGAACTCGGCTATTTCAAGGACGAAGGGCTCGACGTCGAGCTGCTGTCGCAGCCGGCCGGCGTCGACGCCGAGAACGAGCTGCTCGCGGGCGCCGTGCAGGGCGTCGTCGGCTTCTACGACCACACGATCGACCTGCAGAGCAAGGGCAAGGACGTGAAGGCGATCGCCGTGTTCGGCCAGGTGCCGGGCGAAGTCGAGATGGTGTCGACGAAGGCCGCGCCGACGTTCAAGTCGATGGCCGACGCGAAGGGCAAGACGCTCGGCGTGACGGGCCTCGGCTCGTCGACGAGCTTCCTCACGCAATACCTCGCGCTCGCGCACGGCGTGCAGTCGACGCAGTTCACGATGCTGCCGGTCGGCGCCGACGCGAGCTTCATCGCCGCAATCAAGCAGGGCCGGATCGACGCCGGGATGACGACCGAGCCGACCGTGTCCGCGCTCGAGAAGATGGGCGACGCGAAGGTGCTGGTAGACATGCGCACCGTCGAAGGCACGCGCGCGGCGCTCGGCGGCACGTATCCGGCCGCGAGCCTGTACGTGCAGTCCGCGTGGGCCGATTCGCACAAGGCGCAGGCGATCAAGCTCGCGCATGCGTTCGCGAAGACGATGCAGTTCATCCATACGCACAGCGCCGAGGACATCGCCGCGAAGATGCCGGCGGACTACCAGAAGGACAAGGCGATGTACGTGACCGCGCTGAAGGCGTCGCTGCCGATGTACACGTCCGACGCGAAGATGCCGGCCGACGGCCCGGCAACCGTGCTGAAGGTGCTGTCGGCGTTCAACCCGTCGGTGAAGGGCAAGCACATCGACCTGTCGCGTACCTACACCAACGAGTACGTGAGCGCGAAGTAAGCGCGAAACACGGAAGGCGGCGGACGATCCCGCCGCCCCGGCCCCCCGTTCCGGCCCGGCTGACCGGCCCCGGCGCCGCCGGCCAAGGCGGCGCGCCACACGCAGGACAACATGCGATGAACCAGGCAGTTTCACCGAGCACACCGGCGATCGAGTTTCGCAACGTGTCGTGCCGCTTCATTTCGCCGGAAGGCAAGGCAACCGTCGCGCTGCGCGACTTCAGCATGAGCGTCGCGCGCGGCGAATTCATCGCGATCGTCGGGCCGACCGGCTGCGGCAAATCGACGACGCTGAACCTGATCACGGGGCTGCTGAAGCCCGCCTCGGGCGAGGTGCGCGTGATGGGCCGCCCGGTCGACGGGATCGATCCGCGCATCGGCTTCGTGTTCCAGGCGGACGCCGTGTTCCCGTGGCGCAACGTGATCGACAACGTCGCCGCCGGCCCGCTGTTCCGCGGCCGCTCGAAGGACGTCGCATACGCGCAGGCAGAGGAATGGATCCGCAAGGTCGGCCTCGACAAGTTCACGAAGCACTACCCGCATCAACTGTCGGGCGGGATGCGCAAGCGCGTCGCGCTCGCGCAGACCTTCATCAACCAGCCGGAAATCCTGCTGATGGACGAGCCGTTCTCCGCGCTCGACATGCAGACCCGCACGCTGATGCAGGACGAGCTGCTGCAGCTCTGGTCCGCGAACAAGGGTTCCGTCGTGTTCGTCACGCACGACCTCGAGGAAGCGATCGCGCTCGCGGACCGCGTGTTCGTGCTGACCGCGCGCCCGGCGACGCTGAAGCGCGTGTACCCGATCGACCTGCCGCGCCCGCGCGTCACGTCGGAGATTCGCTATCACCCGCACTTCATCGAGATTTCCAAGGACATCTGGCACGACCTGCGCGAAGAAGTGCAGATCGGCTGACGCATGCAAGGACAAAGCAAGGACAGGAGCATGACTGACATGACGCTTCCCCCCACCGCCATTCCGACGACGACGCTCGAGGAAGAGTCGCGCGTCGCACAGGCCCGGCTGCGCCGCCGCCGGCAATTGATCATCGGCCTGCGGATCGCCGTGCTCGTCGTCGTGCTGGGCGGCTGGGAACTCGCCGCGCGGCTCAAGTGGATCGATCCGTTCTTTTTCTCGCAGCCGACGCTGATCTTCGCGCAGATCCAGGACTGGTTCGTCAACGGCACGTCGCAAGGGCCGCTGCTCACGCAAGTCTGGGTGACGCTCGAGGAAACCACGATCGGCTTCCTGATCGGCTCGGTCGCCGGCGTGCTCTGCGGGATCGTGCTCGGCCGCAACAAGCTGATGTCCGACGTGTTCGGCCTCTACATCCAGATCGCGAACTCGATCCCGCGCGTCGTGCTCGGCTCGATCTTCGTGATCGCGCTCGGCCTCGGGATGGCGTCGAAGATCGCGCTCGCCGTCGTGATGGTGTTCTTCGTCGTGTTCGGCAACGCGTTCCAGGGCGTGCGCGAAGCTGACCGCTACCTGATCGCGAACGCGCAGATCCTCGGCGCATCGCGCCGGCAGATCACCACGTCGGTCGTGATTCCGTCCGCGCTGAGCTGGATTCTCGCGAGCCTGCACGTGAGCTTCGGCTTCGCGCTGGTCGGTGCGGTCGTCGGCGAATTCCTGGGTTCCAAGCAGGGTATCGGCCTGCTAATCTCCACGGCCCAGGGCGCGTTCAACGCGAGCGGCGTGTTCGCGGCGATGATCGTGCTGGCCGTGGTCGCGCTCGCCGCCGACTACCTGCTGACCTGGCTGGAGAAGCGGCTCTTGAAGTGGCGTCCGGCGCAGTTCTGAGCGCCGCACGAGCCGCACGATAAAGATGGACCCGACCGCGCCTGAGGCCCTACCGGCCCCGGCGCGGTTCGGCATTGAGGAGAAGGAGCGAGAACGGATGACGCACAGCCTGCGTGGGCGGCTGCTCTGGTGGCTGCTGCTGCCGCTCGCGGTGTTCGTGCTGATCGCGGGCGCGATGTCGTACGACACCGCGCGCCGCACCGCCGACCTCGTGCAGGACAGCGCGCTCGTCGCGTCCGCGCGCACGATCGGCGAGGACGTCGAGTGGCGCAACGGATACTTGGCGGCCGACGTGCCGCCCGCCGCGCTGGAAATCTTCGAGTCGCCGTCGCGCGATTCGGTGTTCTACAAGGTGATCGACGGCCACGGCCGTCTGCTCGCGGGCAATCCCGATCTCGAGGTGCCCGCGCAGCACGGCGCCGATCCGTCGCTGTACGACACCGCACTCGACGGCATCGCGCTGCGCGCGGTCGCGTACGACCGCCAGCTGTACAACGAAGGCCAGGTCGAGACGGTAACGGTGGCCGTCGCGAAGACGACGCGTTCGCGCGGCGCGATGGTCGACACGATCTGGCGGCCGCAGCTCGCGCGCCTGTCGCTGATGCTGATGCTCGCCGTCGTGCTCGTATATCTCGGCCTGACCTTCGAGCTGCGGCCGCTGATGAAGCTGAAGGACGACGTGGCCGACCGCGGGCCGATGGAGCTGGAGCCGATCCGCCCCGAGCGGCTGCAGCACGAGCTGCGGCCGATCGTCGACGCGATCAACCAGTGCATCGCGCGGCTGAACACGCATACGGCGACGCAGCGGCGCTTCATCGCCGACGCCGCGCACCAGCTGCGCACGCCGATCGCGGTGCTCGACACGCAGATCCAGTACGCGCAGCAGCGCGAGCGCGACGATCCGGAGCTGACCGCGATGCTCGACAGCATGCAGCGCAGCAGCCGCAAGATGGCCGACGTGACCGACAAGCTGCTGCTGCTCGCGCATGCGGAGGCGACGCCGTCGACGCTGCTCACGCATCGCGTCGATCTGGCCGCGGTCGTATCGAGCGTGTTCGAGGAGACGATCGTGCTCGCGCAGCGGCGCAACATCGACCTCGGCGCCGATCTCGGCGAGCATCTCGACGTGACGGGCAGCGACAGCCTGCTGACCGCGCTCGTGATGAACCTCGTCGACAATGCCGTGCGCTACACGCAGCCGGGCGGCTGCGTGACGGTCGCCGCACGCCGCGACGGCGACACGGTCGTGCTCGACGTGATCGACAACGGCCCCGGCATTCCGGCGGAAGCGCGCCCGCACGTGTTCAAGCGCTTCTACCGCGTGTCGAGCGATACTGAAGGTTCGGGGCTCGGGCTCGCGATCGTGCGCGAGATCGCGCAGGCGCACGGCGGCATGGCGTCGCTCGCGCCGGGGCCCGGCAACCGCGGGGTCGTCGTGACGGTGCGGCTGCCCGCCTATGTTTGAAGAGATGCTGCAATGAAACTCCTGCTGGTCGAAGACAACGCCGAACTCGCGCACTGGATCGTCAACCTGCTGCGCGGCGAGGATTTCGCGGTCGACAGCGTCGGCGACGGCGAAGGTGCGGACGCGGTGCTGAAGACCGAGCGCTACGACGCGGTGCTGCTCGACATGCGGCTGCCCGGCATCAGCGGCAAGGAAGTGCTCGCGCGGCTGCGGCGCCGCAACGACAACGTGCCGGTGCTGATGCTGACCGCGCACGGCTCGGTCGACGACAAGGTCGACTGCTTCGGCGCGGGTGCCGACGACTACGTCGTGAAACCGTTCGAATCGCGCGAGCTGGTCGCCCGGATCCGCGCGCTGATCCGCCGCCAGGCGGGCGTCGGCGCGACACAGCTCGTGTGCGGCGATCTCGTCTACGCATTCGGCACGCGCGAATTCCGCTGCAACGACGTGCCGCTCGTGCTGCGCCGCCGCGAACACGCGATCCTCGAGACGCTGATGCTGCAGCAGAACAAGACCGTGTCGAAGGCCCGGCTGATGGACAGCGTGTTCGCGCTCGACGACGAGCCGAGCGCGGACGCGATCGACATCTACATCCACCGGCTGCGCAAGCATCTCGCGCTCAGCACGGCGGAGATCATCACGCTGCGCGGGCTCGGCTACATCCTGCGCGCGAAGACCGCGCAAGGCTGACGCCGCGCGTCCCCACGGCCTGCCGCACACGCGGCAGCGCTTGCGCACGCCCGCAGGTCGCGGGCCCACCCCGCCGGAGCGCGGCTCGACAACTGTTGTATTTGCGCACATGCCGCGCAGTCTGCGGTGCGGCGCGAAGATCCCGCTCTGCCCCGTCCCGCGGCCCTCGGCGTCGATCAGGACTCCGGTGCGCCGCGGTCGTTCGGTGTTTTCACTGATCCGATCCGCAAGCCCGCGAAAGCGGCGCGAAGGGTTGTCCGACCTACGATGCTATGCGTCGGTCCTCTCGCTAAGGCCGGCAGGAGACGGCATACATCACGTACTGCCAACAACCGAATTTCAATGCGGCAGCTCGGAGGAGACGATCTTGAAACGAAAATACCTTGCCCTTTCCATCGCAGCGGGGCTGTGCGGCGCGACGCAGGCACACGCGCAATCGAGCGTGCAGCTCTATGGCCTGATGGACCTGAGCTTCCCGACCTACCGGACGCACGCCGACGCGAACGGCAATCACGTGATCGGCATGGGCAACGAAGGCGAGCCGTGGTTCAGCGGCAGCCGCTGGGGCCTGCGCGGCGCCGAGGACATCGGCGGCGGCACGAAGATCATCTTCCGCCTCGAAAGCGAATTCGTGGTCGCGAACGGCCAGATGGAAGACCCGGGCCAGATCTTCGACCGCGACTCGTGGGTCGGCATCCAGGACGATCGCTTCGGCAAGGTGACGGCCGGTTTCCAGAACACGATCGCGCGCGACGCCGCGGCGATCTACGGCGACCCGTACGGCACCGCGCAGCTGACGACCGAGGAAGGCGGCTGGACCAATTCGAACAACTTCAAGCAGATGATCTTCTACGCGGCCGGCCCGACCGGCACGCGCTACAACAACGGCATCGCGTGGAAGAAGCTGTTCAGCAACGGCATCTTCGCGAGCGCGGGCTACCAGTTCAGCAACTCGACGGCGTTCGCGACCGGCTCCGCGTACCAGGCCGCGCTCGGCTACAACGGCGGCCCGTTCAACGTGTCGGGCTTCTACAACCACGTGAACAACGGCGGCTTCAGGAACCAGACGTTCTCGGTCGGCGGCAACTACACGTTCAGCATCGTGCGCCTGAACGCCGGCTACTTCCGCTACAACGGCGACCAGGGCCCGCTCGGCCAGCGTCACGACGATTCGTGGACCGTGTCGCTGAAGGTCGCGCCGAAGGGCCCGCTCGACTACGAGCTCGGCTACCAGCAGATGCGCATCAAGAACGCCGCATACAACGCGGACGGCTTCACGCCGAACGCGAACCTCGGCGCGTTCAGCCTGACGAACGGTGTCGGCAGCGGCTTCAAGGAAACGATCTACGGGTCGGTGTTCTATCACCTGAGCAAGCGCACCGAGCTCTACTTCGCCGGCGACTACATGAAGCTGCATGGCGGCTACAAGGTATCGTCGACGTTCGGCGCGAGCAACCAGCTCGAGTTGACGACCGGCATCCGTACCCGTTTCTGATCTCCGGTCTGACCCCGTGAGGGCGCTTCGCGCGCCCTCGCGCAAGCCTCGCTCACACATTCTCCATGCAGGGCACGGTGGCGCTTCGCGCCGACCGTGCCCCTTTTTTTGGGGCCGCCTTTTCGCCTTTTTCTCCCCGTTTCCGTCGGGCGCGCCGCGCGCTGCGGCAACCGGCCCACCCCCGCGCACCGTCCGTCCGGCGGGCGATCCGGCCGATCCGCCGGTTTCCGGTGCACGCCGGCGCTTGACCTCGGCCGACCGACTCGCTAGCGTTTCGGGTTCGCCCGCCGCGGCGCCCGACCTCCGGGCGCGGCGCGGCCGGGCCCAGGATGGAAAAGGACGATGCAGAAACTCGATGCGGCGAGCCCGCAGGCGATGTCGACGGATTTCACCGCCGACAACGTCGCGCGCCTGAAGGCGCTGTTCCCCGAACTCGTGACCGAGGGCCCTGACGGCGCATCGGTCGACGTCGACGCGCTGAAGGCGCTGGTCGGCGATCGCACGGTCGGCGACGCCGACGAACGATATGGCTTCCACTGGCACGGCAAGCGCCGTGCGCGGCAGGCCGCGCTCACGCCGTCGACCGGCACGCTGCGGCCCTGCCCGGCCGACAGCGTCGCGTGGGACGACACGCGCCACCTCGTGATCGAGGGCGACAACCTCGACGTGATGAAGCTGCTGCACAAGAGCTATGCGGGCAAGGTCAAGCTGGTCTACATCGACCCGCCGTACAACACCGGCAGCGATTTCGTCTATCCGGACGACTTCAGCGACAGCCTGCGCCACTACCTCGCGGTCACGGGCCAGACGGACGGCGGCGTGAAGCGCAGCACCAACACCGAGGCGAACGGCCGGTTCCACACCGACTGGCTGAACATGATGTACCCGCGCCTGAAGCTCGCGCACGCGCTGCTGTCCGACGCCGGCGTGATCGCCGTGCACATCGACGAGCACGAGGTGCATGCGCTCGTGCTGATGCTGCGCGAGATCTTCGGCGAGGAGAACGAGCTCGGCGTCGCCGTGTGGGACAAGCGCAACCCGAAGGGCGACGCGCGCGGCGTCGCGTACCAGCACGAATCGCTCGTGCTGTTCGCGCGCAACGCGGAAGCGCTGCACGAGGCGACGCCGCTCAAGCGGCCGAAGCGCAACGCGCAGCGGATGCTCGACGCCGCGTACGACGCGATGCGCCGCAGCGGCACCCCCGCCGACGCTGCGCAAACGTACCGCGCGTGGGTCAAGGCGCAAACCAACCTGTCCGGCGGCGAAGTGATGTACGACCGGCTGTCGGAAAGCGGGCGCGTGTACCGCCTCGTGTCGATGGCGTGGCCGAACAAGAAGAAGGCACCGGACGAATATTTCGTGCCGCTCGTCCACCCCGTCACCGGCAAGCCGTGCGCGATGCCCGAGCGCGGCTGGCGCAATCCGCCCGCGACGATGCAGGCGCTGCTCGAGCGCGGGCTGATCGAGTTCGGCACGGACGAGACCACGCAGCCGCAGCGGATCTACTACCTCGACGAGAACATGTACGAGAACGTGCCGTCGGTGCTGCCGTTCGCCGGCTCCGACGACGCGCTGCTGAAGGCGCTCGGCGTGCCGTTCGAGCAGCCGAAGCCGGTGGATTTCGCGGCGGCGGTGATCGGCTGGTGCACGCGCGGCGACGACATCGTCGTCGACTGCTTCGCGGGCTCCGGCTCGACCGGCCACGCGGTGATGCAGCTGAACGCGACCGACGGCGGCGCGCGCCGCTACGTGCTCGTGCAGCTCCCCGAGCCGCTCGACAAACATGACAAGACGCAGCAGGCCGCGGCCGAGTTCTGCGCGAAGCTGAAGAAGCCCGCGACGCTCGCCGAGGTGACGAAGGAGCGCCTGCGCCGCGCTGCGCAGCAGGTCGCGCGCGACTATCCGGAAAGCTATGGCGATCTGGGTTTTCGCGTGTACCGGCTCGACACGACCAACGTGATCGAGTGGGACCCGCGCCGCAACGACTTCGACCACGCGTTGTTCGCATCCGTCGAGCATGTGAAGACGGGCCGCACCGACGACGACCTGCTCGCCGAGCTGACGCTGAAGCTCGGCCTCGACCTGTGCACGCCGGTCACGCATCACGCGATCGCCGGCAAGACGGTGCACCTGATCGGCCAGACGATCGTCGCGTGCTTCGACGCGCGCGTGTCGCGCGACGACGCCGAGCCGCTCGCCGACGGGATCGTCGCGCTGCTGGACGCGCACGGCGCGACGCGCGACGTCACGTGCCTGTTCCGCGACAGCGGCTTCGTCGACGACGTCGCGAAGCTCAATCTCGCCGCACTGCTCGAGCAGCACGGCGTGAAGCGCGTGCGGAGCCTGTGATGCGGCTGCATTTCGAAGCGGACCTCGACTACCAGCACGACGCGATCGACGCCGTCTGCGACCTGTTTCGCGGCCAGGAAGCGTGCCAGGGCGACTTCAGCGTGCTCGCGAACGCGGCGCCCGGCACGTCGGCGAGCGCGCAGGCGGCGCTCGGCTTCGCGCTGTCGGAACGCGGCGTCGGCAACCACATGTCGATCACCGACGACGCGCTCGCGCGCAACCTCGCCGACGTGCAGCTGCGCGGCGGGCTGCCGCCGTCCGGCGATCCGGCCTCGCGCGACTTCACGGTCGAGATGGAGACTGGCACCGGCAAGACTTACGTGTACCTGCGCACGATCTTCGAGCTGAATCGCCGTTACGGCTTCACGAAGTTCGTGATCGTCGTGCCGTCGGTCGCGATCAAGGAAGGCGTGCACAAGACGCTCCTGATCACCGAGGATCACTTCCGCGGGCTGTATGCGGGTGTGCCGTACGACTACTTCCTGTACGACTCCGCGAAGCTCGGCCAGGTGCGCCACTTCGCGGCGAGCGCGGCGATCCAGATCATGGTGATGACGGTTGCCGCGATCAACAAGAAGGACATCAACAACCTCTACAAGGACAGCGAGAAGACCGGCGGCGAGAAGCCGATCGACCTGATCCGCGCGACCCGGCCGATCGTGATCGTCGACGAGCCGCAGAGCGTCGACGGCGGCCTCGAGGGGCGCGGCCGCGAGGCGCTCGCCGCGATGGACCCGCTGTGCACGCTGCGCTACTCGGCGACGCACGTCGACCGGCACCACATGGTGTACCGGCTCGATGCCGTCGACGCGTACGAGCGCAAGCTCGTCAAGCAGATCGAGATCGCGTCGGCCATCGTCGAGGATGCGCACAACAAGCCGTACGTGCGGCTCGTCGGCGTGTCGAACCGGCGCGGCGCGATTGCCGCACGCGTCGAGCTCGATGTCGCGATGGCGACCGGCGTGAAGCGCCAGATCGTGTCCGTGACCGACGGCGATGACCTCGAGCGCGTGACGAAGCGCGACCTGTATGCGGGGCTGCGGATCGGCGAGGTGCATGCGGCGAAAGGCGCCGAATACATCGAGCTGCGCAATGCCGAAGGCGAGTCGTTCCTGTCGCTCGGCGAAGCGTACGGCGACATCGACACGCTCGCCGTGCAGCGCGAGATGATCCGCCGCACGATCCGCGAGCATCTCGACAAGGAGCTGCGGCTGTCCGAGCGCGGCGTGAAGGTGCTGTCGCTGTTCTTCGTCGATTCGGTCGAACGCTATCGGAAATACGACGCGAACGGCGCGCCCGTGAAAGGCGACTACGCGCGGATCTTCGAAGAGGAATATGCGCGTGCGGCACGCGTGCCCGCGTATCGCGCACTGTTCGACGGCGTCGACATCGCGCGCGAAGTGGAAGCCGCGCACAACGGCTACTTCTCGATCGACCGCAAGGGCGGCTGGACCGACACGAGCGAGAGCAGCGCCGCGAGCCGCGAGAACGCGGAACGCGCATACGGGCTCATCATGCGCGAGAAGGAAGCGCTGCTGTCGTTCGACACGCCGCTGAAGTTCATCTTCTCGCACTCGGCGCTGAAGGAAGGCTGGGACAACCCGAACGTGTTCCAGATCTGCACGCTGCGCGACATCCAGACCGAACGCGAGCGCCGCCAGACGCTCGGCCGCGGGCTGCGGCTCGCCGTCGACCAGGACGGCGAACGGGTGCGCGATCCGGGCGTCAACACGCTCACCGTGATCGCGACCGAGCGCTACGAGAGCTTCGCGGAGAACCTGCAGAAGGAAATCGAGGCCGATACGGGCATCCGCTTCGGCATCGTCGGCGAACACCAGTTCGCGGCGCTTCCGGTGCAGGAAGGCGACGGGCCCGCGCATGCGCTCGGCATCGAGCTGTCGCGCGTGCTGTGGACACACCTGCACGAATGCGGCTATATCGACGCGCAGGGCAAGGTGCTCGACCGGCTGAAGGATGCGCTGCGGCAAAGCGCGCTCGTGCTGCCGGGCGCGTTCGAGACGCTGCGTTCGGCGATCGTCGCGACGCTGCGCAAGCTGTCGGGCCGCTTCGCGGTGCGCAACGCGGACGAACGCCGCGAGATCGCGCTGCGCCGCGACGCGTCGGGCAAGGCAGTCGTGCTCGGCAACGAGTTCCGTGCGCTGTGGGACCGCATCAAGCACCGCACCGTGTATCGCGTGCAGTTCGACAACGCGAAGCTCGTGCAGGACTGCGCGGCCGCGCTGCGCGACGCGCCCGACGTCGCGCGTGCGCGGCTGCAGTGGCGCAAGGCGGAGATCGACATCGGCCAGTCGGGCGTCGAGGCGATCGAGGTCGCGGGCGCCGGCACCGTGCTGATCGACGAAGGCGAGCTGCTGCTGCCCGACCTGCTCACCGAGCTGCAGGACCGCACGCAACTCACGCGCCGCTCGCTCGCGACGATCCTCGCGGACAGCGGCCGGCTCGACGACTTCCGCGTCAATCCGCAGCAGTTCATCGCGCTCGCGGCCGATGCGATCAACCGCTGCAAGCGGTTCGCGCTCGTCGACGGCATCTCGTACCGCACGCTCGGCGACCGGCACGTGCACGCGCTCGAATCGTTCGAGAGCGAGGCGCTGACGGGCTACCTGCGCAACCTGCGGCTGGACGCGCGCAAGGCGATCCACGAGGCGGTGGTCTGCGAGACGGACGCCGAACGCACATTCGCCGACGCGCTCGAGGCGCACGACGACGTGGCGCTGTATGCGAAGCTGCCCGCGTGGTTCAAGGTGGCGACGCCGCTCGGCAGCTATCACCCGGACTGGGCGGTGCTGGCCGGGCAGGACGGCGACGCGCGGTTGTACTTCGTCGTCGATACGCCGGGCGACGCCGACGACGGCCCGCTGCGCGAACACGCACGCGCGAAGCTCGCGTGCGGCGAAGCGCATTTCCGTGCGCTCGCCGATGGCGGCAATGGCGGCGACGGCGTGCGGTATGTGCGCGCGCGCGGCGTCGATGCACTGTTCGGGCGCGCGGTGCAGGCGGTCGACGCGGGCTGACGCGGGTCAGTCGCGGCGCGGGCCGACGCTCGCGCCGTACCGCATACCCCATGCCACCGGGCCGGCGGCGGCGTCCGCCGGCCACGCCTGCCATCGCGTCGTCATGACGCATCGCAACAACGTTGCGCCCCCGTCCTTTCGTTGCTTTTCCGCTGCGCGCCGCGCACATTGTGAGTTGCCTGAAAGCTTGCGGCCGCAAGCGGTTTGACCGGGCGGTTACGCCTCGTTGCAAATTTAAAGGGATGCAACGACTGGCCGGCACTATGCTCCGGGCACCCACACAAGAAACCGAAGGAGGGGTCTCCATGAAAACCCTGTTCAAGGCACTCGCATGCGCGTCCGTCGTGTCGCTTGCGCTCGTCGGCTGCGGCGGCGGCGATGGCGGCGGCAGCCCCAGCACGCAGACCGGCACGCTGCACGTCGCGATGACCGATGCGCCGTCGTGCGGCTTCGATCACGTCTTTGTCACCGTGTCGCAGGTGCGCGTCAACATGAACTCGAACGCCGGCGACAACGACGCCGGCTGGTCGACGATCACGCTGCCGGCGACGCAGAAGATCGACCTGCTGTCGCTCACCAACGGCGCCCTCGCCGATCTCGGCCAGACCGCGCTGCCGGCCGGCCAGTACCAGCAGGTGCGCCTCGTGCTCGCGCAAAACCAGGGCAACACGCTCGCGAACTCGGTCGTGCCGACGGGCGGCAACGAGCAGGCGCTCGCGACGCCCAGCGCGGCGCAAAGCGGGATCAAGATCATCAGCCCGTTCACGGTGCAGCCGAACACGCTCGTCGACCTCGTGCTCGACTTCAACGCGTGCAAGTCGATCGTGCAGCACGGCAACGGCTCGTACGCACTGAAGCCTGTCGTGACCGCCACGCCGACCGTCGTCAGCGGCGCGATTTCCGGCTACGTCGCGCAGGCCGAAGCGGGCGCAACCGTGTACGCCGAACAGAATGGCCAGGTGGTTCGCGGCACCGTGGCCGATGCCAGCGGCAAGTTCGTGCTGTCGCCGCTGATCCAGAGCTCGACGCAGGGCAACTATGACGTCGTGATCGTGCAGAACAACGTCGCGTCGGGCGTCGTCCGCTCGGTGCCGGTGGTCGTGAACACGACCACGGCCGTGTCGACGTCGAACGTGCCGATCGCGCTGCCCGCGTCGACGATGAGCACGGTCAGCGGCACGGTTACGCCGAGCGCGAACGCGCTGGTGCGCGCGCTGCAGCCGATCGGTCCGAACGCCTACGAGATCACGTCCGTGAACGCGAACCTGGACACCGGCTTCTACGCGCTGTCGGTGCCGACGGCCGCGCCGATCGCCGGCACGTATACGGGTTCGCTGCCGGTCGCGCTGGCTGCGGTGCCGGCCTCCGCGGGCCAATACACGATCGAGGCAGACGCCGCGTCGGGCGCCACGCAATCGACGAACGTCAATGCGACGACGAGCCAGACGAACGTCAATTTCACGTTCTGACTAAGGCGAGACGTGTGTTGATGGCTTGACCGGAGAGGGCCGCGTGCGGCCCTCTCCCTTTCGAACGAAAAGAACGGAGAAAACGAAGTGAATAAAGGGGTTATCGCGCTGCTGACCGCAGCCGGACTGCTGAGCGTGCTGAGCGGTTGTGCGGTGTACGTGCCGGGCGCACCGGTCGTGGTCGCGCCGCAAGGCGGGCCGGGCAACGGCTTCTGTCCGCCCGGGCAGGCGAAGAAAGGCAACTGCTGAGCGTTTCGCGCAGCCATGCAGCCATGACAAAGGGCGCCCTCGGGCGCCCTTTTCCTTGGTACTTCGCTGCTGCGCAGCGCGCTTACAGCGTGCGGCTCAACGCGTGGTGCTTCGAGTGGTGCGTCGTATGCGCGGTATGCGTGGTGTGCGCGGTATGGCCGTGCACGTGACCGCGGCCCGGTTGCTCGCCCGCGCGATCGGAGATCGTGTCGGAGCGGTCCGCTGCGCGCGACAGCCCCTTGTCGCGATCGCCGGACTTGAAGCCGTTCGAGTGGGACATCGCTTCGCCGCTCATGTGGCCGCCCGACATGCCGCCGGCGCCACCCATACCACCCATACCGCCCGCGCCATGGCCACCGCCGTTACCGCCACCATTCCCGCCTGCCGCCGCGTGTGCCGAAACCGCGCCGAGCGCGAGGAGTGCCGCTGCGAGCGCAGACAGGAAGCGTCGTTGTTTCATCTTTTGCTCCTTGGAGCGCATTGAGATGATTGAATTGTACGAATGCGCCGAATCGGCGCCATCGCACGTTGTAAATATTCGTAACGGGGCGTCCCGCATCCATTGATCAGATCATTTCGTGCGGCATTCGCGCGCCTGGCGGCCACCGTACCGTGACACCGGCAGTTGAAACGACGCGCGCCCGGCGCGACACTCGCGCTGTATCCCGGCATTGACCCTGCGCCGGCGATGGCCGCGTCCGTCACGCGTGCCGCGCGGCGCACCGGAGGCCCGATGGAGCCGCATACCGCCGTCTCGTCCCGTCCCGCGATTCCGTCCACCGTGTGGGCGCTGGGTTTCGTCAGCCTGCTGATGGACCTGTCGTCGGAACTCGTGCACGCGCTGCTGCCGATCTACCTCGTATCGACGATGGGGATGAGCGTCGCCGCGCTCGGCGTGCTCGAAGGCGCAGCCGAATCGACCGCGCTGATCGTGCGGATCTTCTCCGGCGCGATCAGCGACTGGCTCGGCCGCCGCAAGGTGCTGCTGCTCGCGGGCTACGGGCTCGCCGCGCTCACCAAGCCGCTGTTCCCGCTCGCGCAGGGGCCCGGCCTCGTGATCGTCGCGCGGCTCGTCGACCGCGTCGGCAAGGGCATCCGCGGCGCGCCGCGCGACGCGCTCGTCGCCGACATCGCCCCGGCCGAGATTCGCGGTGCATGCTTTGGGCTGCGCCAGTCGATGGATACCGCGGGCGCAATCGGCGGCCCGCTGCTCGCGATTGCGCTGATGTTCGCGTTCGCGGATCACATCCGCGCGGTGCTGTGGTTCGCGGTGTTGCCGGCGCTCGCGACGTTCGCCGTGCTGCTGTTCGGCGTACGCGAACCGGCGACCGCGCACGCCGGCCGCCCTGGCGTGGGCCGCCCCTTCCGCGCACCGTTCGACCGCCGCGCGCTGCGTGCGTTTTCCGGCGGCTACTGGTTCGTCGTCGCGATCGGCGCGACGTTCACGCTCGCGCGCTTCAGCGAGGCGTTCCTCGTGCTGCGCGCGCAGCAGACCGGAATGGACGTCGCGTGGATTCCGTCGGTGATGGTCGTGATGAGCGGCGCGTATGCGCTGTCCGCGTATCCGGCCGGTGTCGTGTCGGACCGGCTCGACCGCCGCGCGCTGCTCGCGATCGGCATGGCGCTTCTGATCGCCGCCGACCTGCTGCTCGGCACGCACGCCGACGTCGCGACGGTGCTGACGGGCGTGGCCATCTGGGGGCTGCACATGGGGTTCACGCAGGGGATTCTCGCGGCGATGGTCGCCGAGACCGCGCCGGCCGAATGGCGCGGCACCGCGTACGGACTGTTCAATCTCGCGAGCGGCGTCGCGATGCTGCTGGCGAGCGCGATCGCCGGATGGATCTGGCAGCGCTTCGGCGCGCCTGCGATGTTCTTTACGGGTGCGGCGATCGTGATCGTGCCGTTGGCGATGTGTGCGTTTGCGCCGGGACGGGTGCCGCGCTGATCGATTTCACGCGGACAAATGCAGAAAAACGGTCCGCGCCACAGCGGATGACGCGATCCGGGCGGCTGCCGATGACGTGAAACGGGTTGGGAAGGTTCGGCGACGCGGGGGGCGCCGCCGGTGCAGTGCCGCGCCGTAGCGTGGCGTGGCGTAGCACCGGCGGCAGGCACGGCACGCAGCCGTGCGCCCGCTCGCGCGTTTTACTGCGCCGGCTGAACGCCCTGCTGAGCCGCCTTGCGTTGCGCGGCGACTTCCTCGGCGTGCTTCTTCGCCATGTGGTGGCCGACGATGCAGCCGCCGACCGCGCCCACCACCGCATGGTGGCCCGCATAGTGGCCGGCGACGCCGCCCACGACCGCGCCCTTCATGCAGCCCGCCGCGTGCGCGCTGCCGATCGTCGCGAGCGCGACGCCGGCGGCGAGCGCCCATTTCCTCAAGTGTCGAATGGGGATCATGCGATCACCCTCCTCGTTGTCGTGATCCGGCATGCGTGCCGGTTATCGGGTTCAGTCCCAGCGGCCGCGATCGTGCCACTCGCGATCACGCCACTCATGCTCGCGCCATTCATGGCGACGCCACTCGTGCTCGCGCCATTCGCGCGCACGCCAGTCATCATAGCGATAACCGACCGGCGCGTACGTGACGGGCGGCGCATAAGCGACCGGCGGCGCGACATAGACGGGCGCCGGCGCCGCATACACGCCCGGCACGCCGATGCCGACCGCCACGTCGACGTGGGCCGATGCGGCGCCCGACGCCGCGAGCACTGCGATACCGAGAACTGCACCGAGAAGTTTCTTGTTCATCTCCAGACTCCCTGCACATGATGTGCGTCCAGTGAATACGGTTCGGAGTGTAGGCGCGGGGCCCCGACACAGGTGCAACGGGTCTGCGAGACTGGTAACGGGTGTTTACGGATGCCGCAAAGCCCTGCGGGACAAGGAAAAGCGGGGAAAGCGGGAGTCAGGAAAGTGTTGCGAGGAGGTTGCAAGCATGCATGAAGCGGCTGCGCGACACGTATCGCGGCGGGAGCACGTGTCGCGCCGAAGGTCACGCGCGAGTGTCACACTGCCAATCACGCGCAGTCCCGTGCGCCGCCCTGCCCTGGGCACCACGCATCACGCGCGAATGTCGCCCGGGCTGCGCAGCCAGTGCACGCTGAACAGCTGCGCGTCGTCGGTCCACACGGTATCGGGCACGAAGCGCGCGCGCCGCGCGATCGCCTGGAAACCTTCGACGGTGAACTTGTACGAGTTCTCGGTATGGATGCGCTCGCCGGTCTCGAAGCGGAACGTGCGGCCGCCTACGTGGACGGTCTGCGCGCGCGCGCTGACGAGATGCATTTCGATCCGCTGAAGCTGCGGATCGTAGAACGCGCAATGCGTGAACCCGTCGAGATCGAAATCCGCACCGAGCTCGGCGTTCGCGCGCGCAAGCAGGTTCAGGTTGAATTGCGCGGTCACGCGCTGTGCGTCGTTGTATGCGCGATGCAACGTGTCGACATCCTTCACGAGGTCCGCGCCGACCAGCAGCCCCCCGCCCCGCAGCAGCCGCGCGGCGTCGCGCAGGAACGCATCGGCTTCGTCCGGCGAGAAGTTGCCGATCGTCGAGCCGGGAAAGAAACCGATGCGCCGCCGCGGCGATTCCGCCAGCGCGGCAAGCTCGTCGGCCTTCGTGTAGTCGGCGGCGAGCGGCGCGACGTCGAGCCACGGATACGCGGCGCGCAGCCGCGCGGCCGCGTCGTGCAGGTAGTCGGCCGAGATGTCGACCGGCACGTAGCGCGCGGGCGCCTGCTCGGCCGCGAATGCGTCGAGCAGGATGCGGATCTTCTCGAGCGAGCCTGCGCCGAATTCGACGATGTCCGCGTGCGGGCCGACGCGCCGCACGATGTCGGCCGCGTGCGCGCGCAGGATCCCGAGCTCGGTGCGCGTCGGGTAGTACTCCGGCAGCGCGCAGATCCGGTCGAACAGCGCGGAGCCGGCCGCGTCGTAGAAATACTTCGGTGGAATGCTGCGCGGGCGGCGCGACAGCCCGTCGATCAGGTCGCGCTCGAACGCGCTCGGCCGCGGGTCGCGGGCTGCCTGCAGGCCACCGTGCGCGGCCAGGTCAGAGGTCTCTCGCAAGTCGCACTCCCGTGAATTGCCAGCGCGCGGCCGGCGGAAAGAAATTGCGGTACGTCGGCCGCGCGTGCCCGGGCGGTGTCGCGATGCTGCTGCCGCGCAGGACCTGCTGGCCGACCATGAACTTGCCGTTGTACTCGGTCGCGACGCCCGCGAGCGGCCGGAAGCCCGGATACGGCTCGTACGACGAACGCGTCCACTGCCACGCGCAGCCCGTCATCTGCCGGATCCCGTCCGCGCCGTACGCGGCTTCCCATTCGAATTCGGTCGGCAGCCGCGCACCCGCCCATTCCGCATACGCGGCCGCTTCGTAGAAGCTCAAGTGGCGCACCGGTGCATCCGGCGCGAGCGGTTCCGCGCCGTGCAGGCCGAACGCGCGATGCGGCACATCGTGCGACGCGTGCGGTGCCGCCGGCTCGCCGGAGTCAATCCAGTAAGCGGGGCCGCGCCAGCCTTCGCGCTGCACCGTGGCCCAGCCGTCCGACAGCCAGAATTCCGGGCGCGCATAGCCACCGTCGGCGATGAACGCGGCGAACTCCGCGTTGGTCACCAGACGATCCGCGATCTCGTACGGCCGCAGCAGCGCCGCGTGCCGCGGCCGCTCGTTGTCGAACGAGAAGCCGTCGCCGTCGTGCCCGATCTCGACGAGCCCGCCCGGCTGGCGCAGCCAGCGCAGCGCGCCCGCGGCGTGCGTGCCGCCATCGCCCTCGCCGCGGCCATCGCGCGACCGGAACGCCGGCAGCAACGGATTGCATGAGAACGCATGCAGCATGTCGGTGACGATCAGCTCCTGATGCTGCTGCTCATGATGCAGCCCGAGCTCAAGCTCTGGCGCGATCGTGTCAAGCAGCGACGCATCGGCTTGCGCAAGCGCGTGCAGCATCGCGTCGTCGACGTAATGCCGGTACGCGCGCACTTCGTCGAGTGACGGACGCGTCAGCAGCCCGCGTTGCGGGCGTGGATGGCGCGGGCCCAGCGATTCGTAATAGGAGTTGAAGAGGAACTGGAACGCGTCGTCGTACGGCGTATAGCCCGCCACGCGGCACATCAGCACGACCGTCTCGAAGAACCAGGTCGTATGCGCGAGATGCCACTTGACGGGACTCGCGTCGGGCATCGACTGCACGGCCTGGTCCTCGGCGGACAGCGTCGCCGTCAGCTCGACGCTCTGCGCGCGAACGTCCCGGTAGCGGCGTTGAAGCTGGGATGCAAGGAGGCTCATCGATTTACCGTCCACGTCGCGACTAGCTGCGTTGCCGGAAACGAAAGCCCGCGCTCGATGCGCGCGACTGACGTGCGAACTTCGATGCTGCGACGGGCGTGCGGCGCGGCGTCGGCCTGCCGATGCGGCGGCGCTTCGTCTGCCCGTGCAGAGGAGTATGGACCAGAAATGTGAACGTCGTGCGGGCCGATCGGAATGAAACGGCGATGCAAGAAAAATGAAAGAAAAATTTCTTGTGGGGAGGTCACACGCGCGGGGGCTCGCTCGTCATGTCATTGGAACCCACACAAGGAGAGGGAACCATGACGGTTGACGACGCGCTCACCCGGCCGGCCCGCATCCCCGCAAATGCCGACCGGGTGGCGCCCCGCCCTCCCTTACTCGACCGTCACCGATTTCGCGAGATTCCTCGGCTTGTCGATATCCGCGCCGCGAATGCACGCCGCGTGATACGCGAGCAGCTGCAACGGCACGACGTGCAGGATCGGCGACAGCAGCCCGTAATAATCCGGCATCCTCAATACCGAGATGCCGTCGCCGTTGTCGATCCGCGTATCGGCGTCGGCGAACACGTACAGTTGCCCGCCGCGCGCCCTCACCTCCTGCATGTTCGATTTCAGCTTCTCGAGCAGCATGTCGTTCGGCGCGATCGTCGCGACCGGCATCGTGTGCGTGACGAGCGCGAGCGGCCCGTGCTTCAGCTCACCCGCCGGATACGCTTCCGCGTGGATATACGAGATCTCCTTCAGCTTCAGCGCCCCCTCGAGCGCGATCGGATAATGCAGCCCGCGGCCGAGGAACAGCGCGTTCTCGTGGCGCGCGAACTCGGCCGACCAGCGCTCGATCTTCGGCTCCAGCGCGAGCACGTCGGCGAGCGCCTCCGGCAGCCGCCGCAATTGTGTCGTGTAGCGCGCGAGCTGCGCGTCGTCGACGAAGCCGCGCAGCCGCCCGAGCGTGACCGCGAGGATGAACAGCGCGACGAGCTGCGTCGTGAACGCCTTCGTCGACGCGACGCCGATCTCCGGGCCCGCACGCGTGAGAAAACGCAGGCCCGTCTGCCGCACCATCGCGCTCGTCGGCACGTTGCAGATCGCGAGCGTGTCCGGATGGCCGAGCGATTGCGCGTACTTGAGCGCCGCGAGCGTATCGGCCGTCTCGCCCGACTGCGACACGACGACGACCAGCGTGTTCGGCATCGCGAGCGCATCGCTGTAGCGGTATTCGCTCGCGATCTCGACCTGCGAAGGCATCCGCGCGATCGTCTCCAGCCAGCGGCGCGCGGTGAGCCCCGAGTAATGGCTCGTGCCGCACGCGAGGATCAGCACGTTGTCGATCTGCTCGAACACGTGGCGCGCGTCCGGCCCGAACACCGCGGGATCGAACAGCCCCGCGTCGGGAATCGTCGCCGCCACCGCGTGCGGCTGCTCGAAGATTTCCTTCTGCATGAAATGGCGATACGGACCGAGCTCGACCACGCCTTCGCCCGTCGCGACAGTCTGCACCGGCCGCTCGACCTCGTGGCCGTTGCGATCGAAGATTCGCGCCTGGCCGGCCGTCAGCTCGACGATGTCGCCTTCCTCGAGAAAGATGAAGCGGTCGGTGATGCCCGCGAGCGCGAGCGCATCCGACGCGACGAAGCACTCGCCGTCCTTCAGCCCGACGACGAGCGGTGAACCGACCCGCGCACCGACGAGCCGCTGCGGCTCGGACTTGCTGAACACCGCGATCGCATACGCGCCGTGCAATTGCGCGGTCGCGTCGCGCACGGCCGCGAGCAGGTCGCCCTGGTACTTGCTGTGGATCAGGTGCGCGACAACTTCGGTATCGGTCTGCCCGTCGAATTCATAGTGTTGATCTGATAGTTGCGTGCGCAACGTTTCGTGATTCTCGATGATGCCGTTGTGCACGAGCGCGATCTCGTCGCACGAGAAGATCGGGTGCGCGTTGCAGGTCGCGGGCGCGCCGTGCGTCGCCCAGCGCGTATGCGCGATGCCCGTGCTGCCGGAGAGCCCGGCGCTCGCGACGTGCGCTTCGAGATCCGCGACGCGCGACACGCTGCGTTCGCGCCGCGCCGCGCCGTCGACGACGGTCGCGACGCCGCACGAGTCATAGCCGCGATATTCGAGGCGGCGTAAGCCTTCGATCAGGATCGGAACGATGTTCCGTTGCGCGACCGCGCCGACGATCCCACACATGACGCGTTACCTCCAGTGACATGCCCGGTGCCACGCGCACGAACGGCCGGCGCGCGGGCGGGACAATTCGGAATGACGGCCGCGGCCGTCGTGATGCAGGCGCAGGGCGGCGCGGTGCACGCGCATGGCGCGCGTGAACGAGCCGGCCGGAATGCCGATGGCCGCGCACGGCGATGCGGGCAGGGCCGGATGCAGCGACACCCGGTGCGCAAGCGCCCGGCACGGCGCCGGCCGGCTCGGCGTGCCGCGCGATCCTCGCGGGCGGTCGATGCGGGCGCGGCCGCACGCGTGCGCCGGGTGCAATTGCGCGCGACGGCAACCGGCCGGCAGACGCGGCGCGACGCGATGCGGGGCGGCGCAGCCGGACGGGCCGGTGGCGCGGCGAAGCGGCGAGGGCGCGTCGCCGGGATTGCGGTCATCGTCGACGCATGGCGTGGACGTGGCGGACAGTGTCGCAACGGCGCATCGTGCCGCCGGAACGCCGGCGCGTGACGGTCGCTCGCGGCGCAGTGGATCGGATGTGGTGTCTGGCTCAGGCGGACGGAGCCGCAACGGGCCAAGCGATTCGGCGTGTCGAACCGGGCAAGGAGAACGGCGGCGCCCATGGCGCGCGCAGCCCGGCATCATCGTCGGCCACAGCGCGAACGAGACCGCGGCGTATGACCGCAGCGACAGCGCCGCATCGTACGCGGCCAGCGCGCACGCAAACGCGAGCAGCAGCACGTCTTCGACGCAGTCCGACACCGCCCGCCAGTCCGTCATCGCTCGTCCCCGCGTCTGCGCCGAGGGTGTGGTCGGACGCAGACAGGATGCAAAAGGAGCCGGCGGAGCGTGCATCGATGTGCGGCGCCGCTTCCTGCCAGCGGTACCGTCGATGCCGATCCCTCGTGCCGTCTCCCGGCCTCGTTTCAGTTGCCGTTACCGTCTCGCTGTTTCCGGCTTGTCGTTCACGGATCGCGGACGGTGTTCACTGCGATCGAAGCAAGGGTTGAGCCATCGGTCGGCGCGGCCCGTCCGGCAAGGTGAGCGGCCGTCGTGAAAGGCCGCCGGGCGGGGCGGCCGGAGGTTTTTTGATTCATCGACGTATCAGCCGCCGGCGCAAGGTGCGGAGCGTGCCGGACACCGCGCAGCGGGGCACGGACACGCATCGCGGGCGACCCGGACGGGAATATTCGCGGTGCAGCATGCGCAGGTGGAGGTGTCTGGCGGTTCGATATGCGCGAGTCACTGGCTCACCGATGGAGCCTGACGAAGGGCGGCGGACGCTCGTTTCATGAACGCAACGTTTCAGTGCAGCGGGTCGTGACGGTTACGCCGCGCACGTGCGCTTCGGGAAAATCCGCATGCGCACGCAATCTTCAGCGCAGTGCGTGCGATGACGTTCGCCGACACCTGGATGCCGTATCGACATGCACGGAAGACGGTGGCCAGCGCGCCATTTCCGCTCGTGTGCCGCATGCTTCGTGATCCTGCGAAATGCAGCCGGGCCGCTTGCCGCCACCGACGAGCCCCACGCGCCGGTGGCGCGCCCAATCCCGTATCACGGGTGAAACGTTCAGGCTGGGCCGGGCGCGCCGATGCGCACGCCAGGTGACGCGCTGCCCGGACATGTCGAGGCTGGTTTGAAAATTGCAGCATCCGGGATGCCGACGCGCGTGCACGCAGAAGCGGCAATTCAACGAATTCGGCCGGGGAGACCAGCGGTTTGAAGAGGTACGACAGATGACATGACTTGCCACTCGCAACGAGATGGCGGGTACGAGGACGCTTCGCCGGCGCATGCCCCCACGACGAAACATCCCCGGCCTTCACGCAACGCGGCCGAATGCCTGCCGGTGCGGATCGGCCCGGCGGCCGGCGGCCGTATTGCGCCGCCCATCCCCCGTGCATGCGCGCGGGGCTGCCTCGCGCGCCTGGACGAACGGAATCAGGGAGCGATTCGAGGTTCGACATGCAGAAATTCTTGTTTGTGCTCGGCACGCGTCAGGAGGCGGTCGGGATGGCGCCGCTCGTGCGTGCGCTGAGGGCTCACGGCAACATCGACGCGAAGGTGTGCGTGACCGTGCGGCGGCGCGAGACGTTCGACCCGCTGCTCACGCTGTTCGACATCACGCCCGACTATGCGCTCAACCTGACGGACGCGGGCCACGGACACGCGGACGCGACGTCCGGCCTGCTGAATGCGGTTGGCGGGCTGCTCGACCGTCTGCATCCTGATACGGTGGTGGTCTACGGCGACACGATCACGACGCTGATGGTCAGCCTCGCGGCGTTCTACCGGTATCTGCCGGTCGCGCATGTCGAGGCCGGCCTGCGTAGCGGCGACATCTGGTCGCCATGGCCCGAGGAGCTGAACCGCC
This sequence comes from Burkholderia sp. PU8-34, assembly GCF_053427725.1. Taxonomy (NCBI): domain Bacteria; kingdom Pseudomonadati; phylum Pseudomonadota; class Betaproteobacteria; order Burkholderiales; family Burkholderiaceae; genus Burkholderia; species Burkholderia sp. PU8-34. The sequence continues at coordinate 8,032 of NZ_JBSAXC010000016.1, read as the reverse complement.
GCATCACCGATGCGGTATCGACGTGGCATTTCGCGCCGACCGAGCGCGCACGGCGCAACCTGTTCAGCGAGGGCGTGCCGGCCGACAGCGTCGTGCTGAGCGGCGACACGCTGATCGACGCGCTGCAGGGCGTGCGACGCATCCTGGAACGCGACGAGGCATTCGCCCGCACGATCGTCGAGCGCTATCCGTTCGTCGCCGGCGATGGCCGCATCGTGCTGATGTCCGGCCACCGCTTCTACAGCAGCGACGTGCGCGCGTGTTTCGGGCATGCGCTGCGCGTCCTCGCGAGCCATCATCGCGACGTGCAGTTCGTCTATGCGCTGCACGGCGAATCGGCCGTCGACGAGCCGATGCAAGCGTTGCTCGAGGGCATTGCAAACCTGCACGTGATCGAGCCGCCGGCGTATCTGTCGTTCGTGTTCCTGATGTCGCGTGCGCACTTCATCATCACCGATTCGTGCGGGATCCAGGAAGAGGCGCCGGCGCTCGGCAAGCCGGTGCTCGTCACGCGCGACACGTGCGAGCGCCCTGAGGCAGTCCAGGCCGGCAACGTGCGGCTTGTCGGGATGGATGCGGAGCGCCTCGTGGATGAAGCGTCACGCCTGATTACCAGCGACAGCGCGTATGGCGAGATGGCGCATGCGAGCAATCCGTACGGCGACGGTCATGCGTGCGAGCGGATCGTGCCCGCGCTGCTGAGCCGGCGGCATGGGTTGCCGAATGTCGTGAACTTCGGGATGGGTGCGGGAGAGATGCCGTATAACGCGCTGGCGCTGGGACTGCATGCGCTGCGTTCGGCCTGAAAAGAAAAACGCCGCGCGGTTTTGCCGCGCGGCGTCTGTTCTATTGGCGAGCCGCTTTGCCTGAGGGCAATGCGCGCTGCCGGACCCCTTCGATTGTTCGTTGGTAGGCTCGATTGGATTCGAACCAACGACCCCCACCATGTCAAGGTGGTGCTCTAACCAACTGAGCTACGAGCCTAGTGAAGCGGCGAATTATAGAGAGGGTTGGTGGGGGGCGCAAGCATTTTGATGAAAATTTTTTGAAGCGGGGTGTGGGCGCGGTGAGGAGGCGGTGTGCCGCTGCGCGTTGCTCATCGTGTGATGTCCCATGCAAGGCAAGGACGCAGGCGGTTTGCGTGTCGTTACGTGAAGGCGTATCGCGCGGAGCACGTGTGGGTCATGCACGACTTGGATGCGACGCGCTGTGAGGCACAGCGAAACGCATCCTTGCCGTGAAGTTATCCACACTCGCTTCTGGATAACCGCTTCGCAAGCCTCTGGATTCACAGTGGAACGATTGAGGATATCTGTGACGTCTGTGAATCGGCTCAAAAGTTGTTCTGTGCTCCACAGAACTTTGCACGCGAGTCGAGTGCGGTTATGAATTCCGCATCGCGTTGATTCTTCAGTGTGTTTTGGCAGTTATCCACAGCTTGGCGCGTGGCTTGTTAACTATCACTACGTATATATACACAAGAAGTCAAAACCATTGGATAAGCACAGGGCGGCGACTGTGACCTGTGCACGGACGACGTGAAATGCTGTGCGGCCAGCACAGCGTTGGCACAGAAATTCCTCTGTAGAATCGCGCACATCGACGCTGCGGAAGCCTTTCGTCGTGAGCCCGCATCCGACGTCGGTTCGGCTCAACACGTGTTCGTGGGATGAAGCCGGGTTTTCCTTTGACCCGCGATCGGACATCCACACAAGGCGAGCCGATGACGAACCAAGCGAAACAACTGGACGCACTCGATATCGACGTCGTCACGCGTCGCCTGCAGCAGCATTCTGGCGACATCGTTTTCGAACAGCGCGTATCGATACCCGAAGCCGACATCCTGTGCTGCCGCTACAAAGGTGAGCGATTCAACGTGAAATTCGACCTCGACTACGGGGTGTTCGTCGACAGGATCGGTGCACTGACCGATGACGACATGGCTGCCATCGTCCGATGGCTCACCGCTTGAAGTGATAGACGGACGATCTGACAATGGATCAAAGCGGCCGGATGCGCAAAACGGAACGTGAATCAACCATGAGCCAGAACATCACCTTGCGCGCAGCATCCCCGGCAGACTTGCCGTTTCTGCTGAGACTCCGCAAGCTCACGATGACCGAGCATCTGCAGCGGGTCGCGATGCCGACCGACGACGACACGCATTGGCAGCGCATCGGGTCGCACTTCGAGGACGCGAAGGTCATCTGCGCTGGGACCGAAAGCATCGGGCTGCTCAAATTGAGTCGGACGGGCAGTGAGTGGCATTTGCATCAGGTCCAGGTCATGCCTGCTTATCAAGGCCGAGGCATCGGCAACGGTGTTCTGCACGCCGTGCTGGCGGAGGCCACGCGTGAAGGTGCGTCGGTTTCGCTGAGTGTTCTTCACGGTAATCCGGCGCGTTGCCTCTATGAGCGGCTTGGCTTCAGGCTCGTCGCCGAAACTTCGGTGGACGCGAAGCTCGTCTGGCATGCTCGCGGCGAAGACGACGGGCGCCGGTGATGAAGCGCAGTGGCGAGATCGATACGGATACCGATAGCTGAAGAAGCAGAGGGCTGATTCGGTTTGTGGATATCCGACTGCCCAGGGAGTCGAAGTGCTGTGCGCAAGCGCGGAGCGACCCCATGTCGATGTCAGGAGATTCGCGTTCGATCGCGTTTCCCGCCGTTCCCGGCATCCCGCATTCGGTATGCCGACGCGTCATGCTCATTTGCCGAGCGCGTGTGCGCGAGTCGTCGACGGTTCGGTCCAGTCGTGCGTCGATGCCGACAGCAGCGATTCGGTCGCCCCATCGATCGCGAGCGGCAGCCCGACATCCTTCACGTGCGTCCAGCTCGCGGCACAGCGATCGACGTGTGGACATCGACCTCGAAAGCAGTCGGAAATGCTGTGTGTGGTATCGTGCGCGGCCGCGCGCATCGGGCAAGCGATGTGCAATCTGCGATGCGGCCGAACGGGAGCAGGTGTCTGCGAGATTGGCGGTACCGGGTTTTTCTCGTAGAGACCCAGGCAATTCAAGCGCAAGTGTCTGACCGCGCTGTTGGTTTCATTGTGGATAACAGTTCGCCAAGACCACTTGAAACGCTGTGAATCGGAAAGGTGGGAGCGATGCTTGCGAGTGAACGCATCGCGTCAATCGCCCGTCGCACGGGCGTTTTGCGCAGACGGACAGGGTGTTTCGATTGAAGCGTAAGCGGTTAGTGAGGGTGTCGTGCTTGTTGTGGATATCCTGCTCTCGAAATCACTCGGAATTCTGTGCATCCCGAAGGAGAGGGTGAGTGGCTTCGTTTGAAGACGCCGAGCCGCCGCGCTCGTTGTGGATATCCGATCCCCAAAACAACTCGAAACGCTGTGCATTTTGATGGTGAGGATGCGCGCCTTCGGTTGAAGGTGATGGATCGCCGCCCCGGTGTGGATATCTGACTCCAAACGGACTCAAAACGCTGTGTGCTTCGAAGGTGAGACGGACGCCCTAGATTGGGTGCATCACACGGTCGTTTCGGTTATGGATATCTGCCCTTCAAGCGACTCGAAACGCTGTGCAATCGAAAGGTGCGCGTGCGCCGCTCCGGCCCAGCCCACGGCGTTTTCCGGCGTTTAAGCGGTCGCGTCGGGCCGCCGGCGACGAACGTATCGCGCCGATCAAGTCTGCTCGTCGAGCGCCCGCGCGACCGCCTTTTCGCCGAGGCTATCCGCTTTCCCCACCACCGCATAGTTGAGCCCGTGCCGTGACCCATAGCGCGCGAGCAGCTCGCCGTCGACACGCTCGCCGGCCGCGAGCAGCCGATGCGCGGATTCAGGCGGCCGCACGTAGAAGCTCAGCGTGCGCCCCGCATCGTCTTCATACAGCACCATCGCCGCGGCGCCGCGCTCGGTCGCAAACAGACGCCCGCCAACCGGCCGGAAGCCCGCCGCGCTCAAATCCGGCAGCTTCGCGCCCGGACCGACGCCCTTGGTGAGCCACGTCTGCAACTCGCCCGCACTCGTCGGCGTGACATCCACGCGCGCGCTGCGATCGACGACCATCAGCTTGTATGCCTCGACCGCATCGCTCATCGGCGCGGCGGCCGCCGGCGCGTTCCACCCGCGCGCCTGCCAGCCGCCGAACGTGCCGAGGCTGATGCAGAGCACGAAGGACGCGGCCATCGCGAACCGCACCCGCGTGCGTTCGTTTCGGCGCGCGCGGATCGCCGCCGGATCGAGCGCCGGGTTGTCGTAAGGCGGCGGCACGCTCGCGAGCGCGGCCCGCAGCCGCTGCGCGTCCTGCTGCCAGCGCCGTACCTGTTCCGCGCGTTCCGGATGCATCGCGAGAAAGCGCTCGACCGTGGCGCGCGCGTCGTCGTCGAGCTGGCCGTCGACGTAGGCGTGGAGGTCGTGTTCGTTGGGTGGGATGTTCATCAGAATTGCTCCGAGAAACGTCGCTCTTCGTGGCGATAGGTGAATGACGTCCCGCCATCGGGCAACAGCCTCAAGATAAGATCATCGACATGATCGTCGTCTACCGATATCGGGTGAAATCGCTGAGTGGCTTGCTGAATCAGCAAAGCCGCGCGGTGAATTTCATCTGGAATTTCTGCAACGATACGCAGAAGCACGCGCTCAAATGGGGCAAGCGTTGGCCTACGGGTTTCGATCTGAATGTCCTGACGACCGGTAGCAGCAAAGTGCTTGGCATCCATTCGGGTACGGTGAATGCCGTGTGCGAGCAGTACGCAAGCTCCCGCAAACAACACAAGCGTCCTTACCTTCGCTATCGAGGGAAGAAGGCACTCGGTTGGGTCCCGCTCAAAGGGCGTGACCTGAAGCGGGAAGGTGACGCATTTCGTTTTGCAGGCAACACGTTTCGTGTGTTCCACTCGCGCCCGCTTCCTGACGGGAAAATCAAGGACGGTACGAATTTTTCGCGTGACCGACGCGGCAATTGGTTCCTCAATGTAGTGATTGAAGTCGCCGATGCGCCTGCGCGCACCCCACTTTGCGGTGTCGGTATCGACCTCGGCTTGAAAGACTTCGCAACGTTTTCGACCGGAGAGAAGATCGAGAACCCGCGTCTTTTGCGGCAGCTCGAAATGAAACTCGCCACCGCGCAGCGTGCTCGCAAGAAGCGCAGGACGACCAATATTCACGCTCGCATTGCAAATGCGAGGAACGATTTTCTGCACAAACTCTCGACCGGCATCGTTCGGGAGTTTGATTACATCGTAGTAGGAAACGTGAATGCATCCGATCTCGCTAGGACCAGCATGGCGAAGTCGGTTTTCGATGCAGGCTGGTCGTCCTTCCGACGGATGCTTGCGTACAAGGCTGTTAAGCATGGCGCATGGTACGAGGAAGTGGACGAACGATTCACATCCCAAGCGTGCTCGCGCTGTGGCGCTATTTCGCCCGGCAGTCCGAGAGGTAGGGCCGCTCTTGGAATAAGGCATTGGGTATGCAGTGGATGCGGTGCTGGTCATGACCGTGATGTGAACGCTGCTCGAAATATCCTTGCCCGATCGGGGCATCGATCGCCAGTGGTGGGAATCTTCTGCCTTTGGGCTGGAGAGAATGTCAATTCATCAACCGCAGGGAAGGAGCGGGGATTTCGCCGTCGCTGAGCTGGCGCAGCGCCTGCCGCGCGCGGGAGAGCCGCGACATCACGGTGCCGATCGGCACGTCGAGCAGATCGGCGACTTCCTGGTAGCTGAAGCCCTCGACCGCGACGAGCAGCAGCAGGCTGCGCTGCTCGTCGGAGAGGCGGCCGAACGCTTCGAGCGTCGCGCGCGCGGCGAACTCGCGTTCGGCGGACGGCCAGTGCGGCTCCTCAGGTTCCTGCAGGCGGCCGAGCAGCCACGCGTAGCGTTTCGCGCTGCGCCTGGTGTCGAGGAAGCGCCGGTACAGGATCGTGAAGAGCCAGCTGCGCAGCGACGCGTCGTCGCGGCGGCTCGACCAGCGCGACAGCGCGCGCTCGAGCGCCGACTGGACGAGATCGTCGGCCGCGTGGACGTCGCGGGTCAGCCAGAGCGCGAAGCGGCGCAGCCGCGGGAGCAATTCGCGCAATTGGTCGTCTAGGTCGGTCGGGCGCATGGCGGGTCAGATGCCGAGGCGGCGTGGGTTCATCGCGTAGGACGTCGGTCGCGCGGGGTTATTCCACCAGCTTATGAAAAATTTCTCGATGGAATAAGGCGGGCCGAGCGGCGTCCTACGGCGGTTCGACACAAGACCGTGGTGGTCGGGAGTGCATCTCATGGAACGATCTTCTTCTTCACAACGCGAGCCGGGGCGAGGGTTATGGCGCTGGGCAGCGATCGGCGGGGCCGTGGTGGGCGTGGCGGCGGCGTTCGGGTATGTCGGCGGGTGGCTCGCGCCGGGGCGGTTGACGCCGCACCGGCTCGTCGATGCGCTGCAGACGAATGGCGGCATGCATCCGGGGTATCGAAGGAATCACGCGAAAGGCGTCTGTGTGAGCGGTTACTTCGAAGGAAACGGCGCGGCGGCTGCGTATTCGACCGCGCCCTTTTTCAAGGCGGTCAGGACGCCGGTGGTGGGGCGCTTCGCGTTGCCGGGCGGGAATCCGTATGCGCCGGACAGCAGCGTGCCGATCCGCAGCCTCGCATTGCGGCTTACCGCGCCGGATGGAGAGCAATGGCGGACCGGGATGAACGCGATGCCCGTGTTTCCTGTGGCGACGCCGGAAGCGTTTTATGCGCTGACGCAGGCGGGAACGCCCGATCCGAAGACCGGGAAGCCGGATCCGGCGAAGCTCAAGGCGTTTTTCGGGGCGCATCCGGAGACGGCGGCGTTTCGGGAATGGGTGAAAGGGGCGAAGCCGAGTGCGAGTTATGTCACCGAGGCTTATTACGCGTTGAATGCGTTTTATCTCGTGGATGCGGCGGGGAAGAAGCAGGCGGTGAGGTGGCGGGTGGTGCCGGAGCAGATGACAGGCGCGGGGGATGTCGCGACGGCCGGGGATCCGAATGTGTTGCAGGAAGACCTGACGCGGCGGATCGCCGGCGGTGCGCAGCGGTGGAAGTTGCTGCTCACGCTCGCGGAGCCGGGGGATTCGGTGGACGACGCGACGAAGGTCTGGCCCGCGCAGCGGACGACGATCGATGCGGGGACGCTGGTGCTCGATCACGTGGCGGCGCAGGACAGCGGGCCGTGCAGGGATGTGAATTACGACCCGACGGTGCTGCCTGACGGGATTCAAGCTTCGGGGGATCCGTTGCTGGCGGCCAGGTCGGCGGCTTATGCGGATTCGTATCTGCGAAGGACGAGTGAAGAGGCCAGGGTACCTGGGGCCGGGCGTGTGAAATCGGAGGGAAGGTGATGAAGACGACTTTTAGTCTGCCGGCGAGGGTGCTGCATTGGGGCATGGCCGCGATGATTGTCGCGATGCTGTTTATCGGGGTGGGGATGGTGGCTTCGGTTTCCGAGCGGCATGCGGTGCTTGTTTCGATTCATAAGCCGCTTGGGGTTGCGGTGCTGGTGCTGGTTTGTGTGCGGGTTGTCGTGCGGTTGAGTTCTCGGCCGCCGGCGTTGCCTGAGGATTTGCCATGGTGGCAGAAGGTCGCCGCGCATGGATCGCATCTCGTGCTGTACGCGCTGATGATGGCGATGCCGTTGATCGGGTGGGCGATGCTATCGGCCGGTGGGTATCCGGTGACGCTCGGGGGTGGGGTGCAGTTGCCGGCGATCATGTCGGCTGATCCTGTGGCGTTTGCGTGGCTCAGGGTCGCGCATCGATTGTTGGCTTATGTCTTCTTTGCGACGTTTCTCGCGCACTTTGCTGCTGCCCTCTATCACGGGTTGATTCGGAGAGATGGGGTCATGAGGGCGATGGTGGGGAGGTAAGGACGGTCGCCGTTTCTGAAGCCGCGTGTTCCTCGCGGTGTCCTCGACTGCCATGCAGCCTGACCTCAGGTCCGTCACAGTTTGCTAAAAGCTCCCGTGCGCGGCAGCGCACGGGGGCTGTAAAATTTATTTCACAAACCCCTTGCGCTTGGCGCGGGAGCTGCCTAGAATCACGCCTCTTTCGCGCTGACGGCAACGT
>NZ_JBSAXC010000015.1:0-166210 GCF_053427725.1 Burkholderia sp. PU8-34 | reverse complement strand
TATCGACGATCCGCGGATCCTCCAGGGGATCCGCGCTTCCTCGGACGTTGTACCGTCCCGAACCGGGCGCCCAGCTTTGGCTGGCGCCCGGTTTTGTTTTTGGGGTGTCCGTTGCATTTCGACGAACCCGCACCACCGATCCAAAGAATCGTGTAGAATCGCGGGCTTAGCAGTGGAAGTACCGTCCGGAACATAGTGCTTCGCTCCCCGCAGGCGCCGTGTTTCGCGTTCTTTTAGTGTCCGGCGATGCAACATCGCCTCGCTCTTTCCAAGGAATCGTCATGCAGCAACAGAAAATCCGCATTCGTCTGAAGGCTTTCGACTATCGTCTGATCGATCAATCGGCTGCCGAGATCGTCGATACGGCGAAGCGGACTGGTGCAATCGTCCGTGGCCCGGTGCCGCTGCCGACGCGCATCCAGCGTTTTGACATCCTGCGTTCGCCGCACGTCAACAAGACGTCGCGCGACCAGCTCGAAATCCGTACCCACCAGCGCCTGATGGACATCGTCGATCCGACCGACAAGACGGTCGACGCGCTGATGAAGCTCGACCTGCCGGCAGGCGTCGACGTGGAGATCAAGCTGCAGTAAGGCTTTCGGCGCCGCCCGGCCTGCCGGGTGGCGCTAAGTCTTTGATTGCTTGCAGAAAACGAATGGCCCGGCTATAATGCTAGGCTTTTCGCGCATTCGCGTAAAAAAGTCGGGCCTTGCGTGCCCGGCATTTTGTAAATCAGCCCCGACCAATCGCAGTCGGGAATGGAGAAAACGATGAGCCTTGGACTCGTAGGTCGCAAGGTTGGCATGACCCGTATCTTCACGGCTGAAGGGGATTCGATTCCCGTCACCGTGCTGGACGTGTCGGACAACCGCGTGACGCAGATCAAGACTGTTGAAACCGACGGCTATACGGCCGTTCAGGTTGCATTCGGCTCCCGCCGCGCATCGCGCGTGACGAAGCCGCTGGCAGGTCATCTCGCCAAAGCCGGCGTTGAAGCCGGTGAAATCCTCAAGGAATTCCGCATCGATGCGGCCAAGGCAGCCGAGCTGTCGAATGGCGCCATCGTCGGTCCGGACCTGTTCGAAGTGGGCCAGAAGGTCGACGTGCAAGGCGTGTCGATCGGTAAGGGCTACGCCGGTACCATCAAGCGTTACAACTTCAGTTCGGGTCGTGCATCCCACGGTAACTCGCGCTCGCACAATGTGCCGGGCTCGATCGGTATGGCGCAGGATCCGGGTCGCGTGTTCCCGGGCAAGCGCATGACGGGTCACATGGGTGACGTGACGGTGACGGTGCAGAACCTCGAAATCGCTCGTATCGATGCAGAGCGCAAGCTGCTGCTCGTCAAGGGCGCGATTCCGGGTGCGAAGGGCGGCAAGGTTTTCGTGACGCCGGCCGTGAAGACCAAGGGGGCGAAATAATGGAACTCAAGCTCCTGAACGCAAATGGTCAGGAAGGTGCAGTGGTTAACGCGTCGGACGTCGTGTTCGGCCGTGACTACAACGAAGCGCTGATCCACCAGGTTGTCGTTGCTTACCAGGCGAACGCTCGCCAGGGTAACCGCGCGCAGAAGGACCGCGAGCAGGTCAAGCACACGACCAAGAAGCCGTGGCGCCAGAAGGGTACGGGCCGTGCTCGTGCCGGTATGTCGTCGAGCCCGCTGTGGCGTGGCGGTGGTCGTATCTTCCCGAACTCGCCGGAAGAAAACTTCTCGCACAAGGTCAACAAGAAGATGCATCGCGCAGGTCTCTGCTCGATCTTCTCGCAGCTGGCCCGCGAAGGCCGTCTGTCGGTTGTCGAGGACATCGTGCTCGAAGCGCCGAAGACCAAGCTGCTGGCCGAAAAGTTCAAGGCCATGGGTCTCGATTCCGTGTTGATCATCACCGACACGGTCGACGAAAACCTGTACCTGGCTTCGCGCAACCTGCCGCACGTGGCAGTTGTCGAGCCGCGCTACGCTGACCCGCTGTCGCTGATCTACTTCAAGAAAGTGTTGGTCACGAAGGCTGCGGTCGCCCAGATCGAGGAGTTGCTGTCATGAGCGAGATTCGCAAGAACGATCATCGTTTGATGCAGGTCCTGCTCGCACCGGTGATTTCCGAAAAGGCGACGCTGGTTGCCGACAAGAACGAGCAAGTCGTGTTCGAAGTCGCACCGGATGCCACGAAGCAGGAAGTGAAGGCGGCTGTCGAGCTGCTGTTCAAGGTTGAAGTTGATTCCGTCAACGTGCTGGTTCAGAAGGGCAAGCAAAAGCGCTTCGGCCGTTCGATGGGCCGCCGCAAGGACGTGAAGAAGGCATATGTTTGCCTGAAGCCCGGCCAGGAAATCAACTTTGAAGCGGAGGCCAAGTAATCATGGCAATCGTGAAAGTTAAGCCGACTTCGCCGGGTCGCCGCGCGATGGTCAAGATCGTCAACAAGGACCTGCACAAGGGCAAGCCGCACGCTGCGCTGCTCGACTCGCAGAGCTCCAAGGCCGGTCGCAACAACAATGGTCGCATCACGACGCGTCACCAGGGTGGTGGTCACAAGCAGCACTACCGCGTGATCGATTTCCGTCGCACGAAGGACGGCATTCCGGCGAAGGTCGAGCGTCTCGAGTACGACCCGAACCGCAGCGCGAACATCGCACTGGTGCTGTACGCAGACGGCGAGCGCCGCTACATCATCGCGCCGAAGGGCGTGACGGTGGGCCAGCAACTGATGTCGGGCTCGGAAGCGCCGATCCGCGCAGGCAACACGCTGCCGATCCGCAACATTCCGGTCGGTACGACGATCCACTGCATCGAAATGCTGCCGGGCAAGGGCGCGCAAATGGCGCGTTCGGCTGGTACGTCGGCGATGCTGCTCGCACGCGAAGGCGTGTACGCGCAGGTTCGTCTGCGTTCGGGCGAAATCCGCCGCGTGCACATCGAGTGCCGTGCAACGATCGGTGAAGTGGGCAACGAAGAGCACAGCCTGCGCCAGATCGGCAAGGCCGGTGCAAACCGCTGGCGCGGTATCCGCCCGACGGTGCGTGGCGTGGCAATGAACCCGATCGACCACCCGCACGGTGGTGGTGAAGGCCGTACTGCTGCGGGCCGCGACCCGGTGAGCCCGTGGGGCACGCCGACGAAGGGCTTCCGTACGCGTCGCAACAAGCGCACGACGACGATGATCGTCCAGCGCCGTCACAAGCGTTAAGGAGTAGGCAATGGCACGTTCTGTTAAAAAAGGTCCGTTCTGCGACGCCCATTTGCTGAAGAAAGTTGAGGCGGCTGCAGCTTCGCGCGACAAGAAGCCGATCAAGACCTGGTCGCGTCGCTCGACGATCCTCCCGGATTTCATCGGTCTGACGATCGCCGTTCACAACGGCCGTCAACACGTTCCGGTGTACATCTCGGAAAACATGGTCGGCCACAAGCTTGGCGAGTTCGCACTGACCCGTACGTTCAAGGGTCACGCGGCCGACAAGAAGGCCAAGAAATAAGGGGCTATCAAGATGGAAGTGAAAGCAATTCATCGCGGTGCCCGCATCTCGGCGCAAAAGACGCGCCTTGTGGCTGACCAGATCCGCGGTTTGCCGGTCGACAAGGCACTGAACGTTCTGACGTTCTCGCCGAAGAAGGCGGCTGGCATCGTGAAGAAGGTCGTGCTGTCGGCGATCGCGAATGCGGAGCACAACGAAGGCGCCGATATCGACGAGCTCAAGATCAAGAGCATCTACGTCGACAAGGCGGCATCGCTCAAGCGTTTCACCGCGCGCGCCAAGGGCCGCGGCAACCGCATTGAGAAGCAATCCTGTCACATCACTGTGACGGTCGGGAATTAAGGAGCCATACGATGGGACAGAAAATTCATCCGACTGGCTTCCGCCTGGCTGTCAGCCGCAATTGGGCTTCGCGCTGGTACGCGAACAACAACAATTTCGCGGCGATGCTGCAGGAAGACATCGGTGTTCGTGAATACCTGAAGAAGAAGCTGAAGAACGCTTCGGTCGGTCGCGTCGTCATCGAGCGTCCGGCGAAGAACGCGCGCATCACGATTTTCAGCTCGCGTCCGGGTGTCGTCATCGGCAAGAAGGGCGAGGATATCGAACTGCTGAAGACGGAACTGCAACGCCGCATGGGCGTTCCGGTTCACGTCAACATCGAAGAGATCCGCAAGCCGGAAACCGATGCTCAGCTGATCGCTGACTCGATCACGCAACAGCTCGAGCGCCGGATCATGTTCCGTCGCGCGATGAAGCGTGCGATGCAGAACGCGATGCGTCTGGGTGCCCAGGGCATCAAGATCATGAGCGCGGGCCGTCTGAACGGTATCGAAATCGCACGTACGGAGTGGTATCGCGAAGGTCGCGTGCCGCTTCACACGCTGCGTGCCGACATCGACTACGCGACTTCGGAAGCGAAGACGACCTACGGGATCATCGGCGTCAAGGTGTGGGTGTACAAGGGCGATACCCTTGGCCGCAACGACGCACCGGTGGTGGAAGAAGTAGCCGAAGACAAGCGTCCGCGTCGCAATGCGCGTCCGGGCGACCGTCGTCCGCGCCGTGACGGCGAAGGCGGCGCTCCGGGTGCTCGCCGTGGCGCACCGCGCCGTGGCGCCGGCAAGCCGGAAGACGGCAAGACTGGAGAATAACGATGCTGCAACCGAAACGCAGGAAGTATCGCAAAGAGCAGAAGGGTCGTAACACCGGCAAGGCGACGCGCGGCAACGCAGTGTCGTTCGGTGAGTTCGGCCTGAAGGCGATCGGTCGCGGTCGTTTGACCGCACGTCAAATTGAAGCGGCGCGTCGTGCAATGACGCGTCACATCAAGCGTGGCGGCCGCATCTGGATTCGTATCTTCCCGGACAAGCCGATCTCGCAAAAGCCGGCGGAAGTGCGTATGGGTAACGGTAAGGGTAACCCGGAGTACTACGTCGCAGAGATCCAGCCGGGCAAGATGCTGTACGAAATGGACGGCGTAACCGAAGAACTGGCACGCGAAGCGTTCCGTCTGGCTGCAGCCAAGCTGCCGCTGAAGACGGCGTTCATCGTGCGCCAGCTCGGCGCCTAAGGAGAAAACATGAAGGCTTCCGAACTTCTCCAGAAAGACCAGGCCGCGCTCAACAAGGAGCTCGCGGACCTGCTGAAGGCGCAATTCGGCCTGCGCATGCAACTCGCGACCCAGCAGCTCACTAACACGAGCCAGCTGAAGAAGGTTCGTCGCGACATCGCACGTGTGCGGACCGTCATGACTCAGAAGGCGAACCAGAAATGAACGATAGCGTGAAAACCTCGCTGAAGCGGACGCTGGTCGGTCGGGTCGTCAGCAACAAGATGGACAAGACCGTCACCGTGCTGATCGAGCACCGCGTCAAGCACCCGATCTACGGCAAGTATGTCGTGCGCTCGAAGAAGTACCACGCGCACGATGAAGCGAACACCTGCAACGAAGGCGATCTCGTTGAAATCCAGGAAACCCGTCCTCTTTCGAAGACGAAGGCCTGGACGGTGTCGCGTCTCGTCGAGGCAGCTCGCGTCATCTGAGCGGGCCAGGCAGCAGAGCAGTAGCAGGCGCTTCTCCACGAAGTGCTTGAAATCGCAAAGTTTTTGCTTGCGTGACCAGGATTATTTGTTATAATCCTGGTCTTCCCTCTTTATGGGAGCCCCGTCGCGGGCGAAGTTGGTGGGGGAAGCGGACGGGCGCCAGCCTGCTCCGAAAGATTCACCGAATTGCGATGGCGGGTTTCGTTTGCCGTCGCTGCTGTTCCAACCCAAGCAGCCGATTGGCTGACGGGACCAAGACTGACCGAATGCATCATGGTGGTGCATCCGGATTAAGTTGGGAAAGACAAACCATGATCCAGACCGAATCTCGGCTTGAAGTAGCCGACAACACGGGTGCGCGTGAAGTCATGTGCATCAAGGTGCTCGGCGGCTCGAAGCGTCGTTATGCCAGCATTGGCGACATCATCAAGGTGAGCGTCAAAGAGGCAACGCCGCGCGGGCGTGTGAAGAAAGGCGAAATCTACAACGCCGTGGTGGTCCGCACCGCCAAGGGCGTTCGCCGTCAGGACGGCTCGCTGATCAAGTTCGACGGCAACGCCGCTGTGCTTTTGAATAACAAGCTCGAGCCGATCGGCACCCGTATCTTCGGGCCGGTTACGCGTGAGCTGCGTAGCGAACGATTCATGAAGATCGTTTCGCTGGCGCCGGAAGTGCTGTAAGGAGTCGCGATGAACAAGATTCGCAAAGGTGACGAAGTCATCGTCGTCGCAGGCAAGGACAAGGGCAAGCGTGGTGTCGTGCTGGCCGTCGGTGCCGACAAGGTGACGGTTGAAGGTATCAACCTCGTCAAGAAGCATGTGAAGCCCAACCCGATGAAGGGTACGACGGGCGGCGTGGAAGCGAAGACGATGCCCCTGCACATCTCGAACGTCGCACTGGTCGACGCGAATGGCAAGGCGTCGCGTGTTGGCATCAAGGTCGAGGAAGGCAAGAAGGTTCGCTTCCTGAAGACGACCGGTGCCGTACTGAGCGCCTGACGCAGCGGAGTTAAAAAATGGCTCGTTTTCAAGAGTTTTACAAAGAAACGGTAGTGCCCGGCCTGATCGAGAAGTTCGGTTACAAGTCGGTCATGGAAGTGCCGCGCATCACCAAGATCACGCTGAACATGGGTCTTGGCGAAGCGGTTGCTGACAAGAAGATCATCGAGAACGCCGTTGGCGACCTCACGAAGATCGCTGGTCAGAAGCCGGTCGTGACGAAGGCACGCAAGGCAATCGCAGGCTTCAAGATCCGCCAGGGTTACCCGATCGGCGCGATGGTGACGCTGCGTGGCCGCGCGATGTACGAATTCCTCGACCGCTTCGTGACCGTCGCCCTGCCCCGCGTGCGTGACTTCCGCGGTGTGTCGGGCCGTGCTTTCGATGGCCGCGGCAACTACAACATCGGTGTGAAAGAGCAGATCATTTTCCCCGAAATCGATTACGACAAGATCGACGCGCTGCGTGGGCTGAACATCAGCATCACGACGACCGCGAAGACCGACGACGAAGCAAAGGCACTGCTCGCCAGCTTCAAGTTCCCGTTCAGAAACTGAGGTTACCGTGGCTAAACTGGCACTGATCGAACGTGAAAAGAAGCGCGCCCGCCTGGTCGCGAAGTTCGCAGCAAAGCGCGAAGCGCTGAAGGCGATCATCGAAGACCAAAGCAAGTCGGAAGAAGAGCGCTACGAAGCACGCCTTGAGCTGCAGCAACTGCCCCGCAACGCAAACCCGACCCGCCAGCGTAACCGCTGCGCGATCACGGGCCGTCCGCGTGGCACGTTCCGTAAATTCGGCCTCGCGCGCAACAAGATTCGTGAAATCGCATTCCGTGGCGAGATTCCTGGCCTGACCAAGGCGAGCTGGTAATAGGAGAAACATAAATGAGCATGAGTGATCCTATCGCCGATATGCTGACTCGCATCCGCAACGCGCAGATGGTCGAGAAGGTATCGGTCGCGATGCCCTCGTCGAAGGTCAAGGTTGCAATCGCGCAAGTCCTGAAGGACGAAGGTTATATCGACGATTTCGCCGTCAAGGCGGAAGGTGCGAAGTCCGAACTGAATATCGCGCTGAAGTACTACGCGGGCCGCCCGGTCATCGAACGCCTCGAGCGCGTGTCGAAGCCTGGCCTGCGCGTGTACCGCGGCCGTAACGACATTCCGCAGGTCATGAATGGCCTCGGTGTGGCTATCGTGTCGACGCCGAAGGGCGTGATGACCGACCGCAAGGCGCGCGCAACGGGCGTCGGCGGCGAAGTCATCTGCTACGTCGCTTAAAGCCGAGGAGAGAGAAACATGTCTCGAGTAGGTAAGAGCCCGATCGCGCTGCAAGGCGCGGAAGTCAAGCTGGCCGACGGTGCGATCACCGTCAAGGGCCCGCTGGGCACCATCACGCAAGCGATCAATCCGCTCGTGAACGTGGCAAACAACGACGGCACGCTGAATCTGTCGCCGGCGGACGAAAGCCGCGAAGCAAATGCACTGTCGGGCACGATGCGCGCGATCATCGCGAATGCCGTGCACGGCGTGACCAAGGGTTTCGAGCGCAAGCTGACGCTGGTTGGCGTCGGTTACCGTGCGCAAGCGCAAGGCGACAAGCTGAACCTGTCGCTGGGTTTCTCGCACCCGGTGGTGCACCAGATGCCGGAAGGCGTCAAGGCAGAAACCCCGACGCAAACCGAAATCGTGATCAAGGGGATCAACAAGCAACAAGTCGGTCAAGTGGCTGCGGAAGTCCGCGGTTACCGTCCGCCGGAGCCCTACAAGGGCAAGGGCGTGCGCTATGCCGACGAGGTTGTGATCCTCAAAGAAACGAAGAAGAAGTAAGGGTGCGCAATCATGGATAAGACTCAATCTCGCCTGCGCCGCGCTCGCCAGACGCGTATCAAGATCGCTGAGCTGCAGGTCGCGCGTCTCGCCGTGCATCGCACGAACACGCACATCTACGCTCAAGTGTTCTCGCCCTGCGGCACCAAGGTGCTGGCCAGCGCGTCGACCCTCGAAGCGGAAGTGCGCGCCGAGCTCGCCGACAAGTCGGGCAAGGGCGGCAACGTTAATGCTGCGACGCTGATCGGCAAGCGTATTGCCGAGAAGGCAAAGGCCGCCGGCATCGAATCCGTCGCCTTCGACCGCTCGGGCTTCCGCTACCACGGCCGCGTCAAGGCGCTGGCTGAGGCAGCTCGTGAAGCTGGGCTCAAGTTCTAAGGAAGGAATTCGTCATGGCAAAGATGCAAGCGAAAGTTCAGGCTGACGAGCGCGACGACGGCCTTCGTGAAAAGATGATTTCGGTCAATCGCGTGACCAAGGTCGTGAAGGGTGGCCGTATTCTCGGCTTCGCCGCACTGACCGTGGTTGGCGATGGTGACGGCCGCATCGGCATGGGCAAGGGCAAAGCGAAGGAAGTGCCGGTTGCCGTGCAGAAGGCAATGGAACAAGCTCGCCGCAACATGTTCAAGGTGCCGCTCAAGAACGGCACGCTGCAGCACGAAGTGCACGGCAAGCATGGCGCATCCGCAGTCCTCCTCGCTCCGGCGAAGGATGGTACGGGTGTGATCGCCGGCGGCCCGATGCGCGCCGTGTTCGACGTGATGGGCGTTCAGAACGTCGTGGCGAAGAGCCACGGTTCGACGAACCCGTACAACCTCGTTCGCGCCACGCTGGACGGTCTGCGCAAGCAGTCGACCCCGGCAGACATCGCGGCGAAGCGCGGCAAGTCCGTCGAAGATATTTTGGGCTAAGCCCGGGTGGTCACCATGTCTGAAAAAACTGTCAAGGTTCAGCTCGTCAAGAGCCTGATCGGCACCCGCGAATCGCACCGTGCGACCGTGCGTGGCCTGGGCCTGCGCCGACTCAACTCGGTCAGCGAGCTGCAGGATACGCCGGCGGTCCGCGGCATGATCAACAAGGTCTCGTACCTCGTCAAGGTCATCGCGTAAGCGGCCGATTACGGATCAAGGAGTTGATATGGAATTGAATAACCTGAAGCCGGCTGCTGGCGCCAAGCACGCCAAGCGTCGCGTCGGTCGCGGCATTGGTTCGGGCCTCGGCAAGACGGCTGGCCGCGGTCACAAGGGTCAGAAATCGCGTTCGGGCGGCTTCCACAAGGTCGGCTTCGAAGGCGGTCAGATGCCGCTGCAACGTCGTCTGCCGAAGCGCGGTTTCACGTCGCTGACGAAGGAATTCGTTGGTGAAGTGCGCCTCTCCGACCTCGAGAAGCTGCCGGTCGATGAAGTCGATCTGCTCGCACTGAAGCAAGCCGGCCTGGTCGGCGAGCTGACGAAGAGCGCGAAGATCATCGCCACGGGCGAACTGAAGCGCAAGATCGTCGTGAAGGGTCTCGGTGCCACCAAGGGTGCGCGCGCTGCGATCGAAGCGGCTGGCGGTTCGTTCGCCGAGTGACACGCGTAGCGCGTCGTCACTTGCATTCATCGGAGAAGGTACTTGGCTAACAGCCCGAGTCTTGCAAAACCCGGTCGAAGCACGGCGAAATTCGGCGATCTGCGTCGGCGAGCGATGTTCCTGCTGCTGGCGCTGATCGTCTATCGCATCGGCGCGCACATTCCCGTGCCGGGCATCGATCCGGATCAACTGGCGAAGCTGTTCCAGAGCCAGGCGGGCGGCATCCTTGGCATGTTCAACATGTTCTCGGGTGGCGCACTTTCCCGCTTCACGATCTTTGCGCTGGGGATCATGCCGTACATTTCGGCGTCGATCATCATGCAGCTGCTGGCGATCGTCTCGCCGCAGCTCGAAGCGCTGAAGAAGGAAGGGCAGGCAGGGCAAAGGAAGATCACGCAGTACACGCGGTATTTCACCGTGGTGCTCGCGACCTTCCAGGCATTCGGTATCGCGGCCGCGCTGGAAAACCAGCCGGGCCTCGTCACCGATCCCGGCATGCTGTTCCGACTGACGACGGTCGTGACGCTGGTGACTGGCACGATGTTCCTGATGTGGCTGGGTGAGCAGATCACCGAGCGAGGTCTGGGCAACGGTATCTCGATCATCATCTTCGGCGGGATCGCAGCAGGGTTCCCGAATGCCGTCGGTGGCTTGTTCGAGCTGGTGCGTACGGGTTCGATGAGCATCATTTCGGCGATCATCATCGTCGTCCTGATTGCCGCGGTGACTTACCTGGTCGTGTTCATCGAACGCGGTCAGCGCAAGATCCTCGTGAACTACGCGAAGCGCCAGGTCGGCAACAAGATCTACGGCGGGCAGTCGTCGCACCTGCCGCTGAAGCTGAACATGTCGGGCGTGATTCCGCCGATCTTCGCATCGTCGATCATCCTGTTCCCGGCAACGATTCTCGGCTGGTTCAGTACCGGTCAGCCGTCGGGAAGCTGGTTCTCCAACACGCTGCATAACGTGGCGGAGGCGCTGAAGCCGGGTCAGCCGGTCTATGTGCTGCTGTACACGCTGGCGATCGTGTTTTTCTGCTTCTTCTACACCGCACTGGTGTTCAACAGCAGGGAAACCGCGGACAACCTGAAGAAGAGCGGTGCGTTCGTGCCGGGCATCCGTCCGGGCGAGCAGACTGCGCGATATATCGACCGCATCCTCACGCGTCTGACGCTGGCCGGTGCGATCTACATCGTCTTCGTGTGTCTGCTGCCGGAATTCCTGGTGCTGCGCTGGAACGTGCCGTTTTATTTTGGTGGAACGTCGCTGCTGATCATTGTCGTCGTCACGATGGACTTCATGGCGCAGGTGCAGTCGTACGTTATGTCGCAACAATATGAGTCGCTGCTCAAGAAGGCAAACTTCAAGGGTGGCAACGTCCCAATGCGTTGAAAGGACTTATGGCCAAAGACGATGTAATCCAGATGCAAGGCGAGGTGATCGAAAACCTGCCGAATGCGACCTTCCGTGTGAAGCTGGAAAACGGCCATGTCGTATTGGGGCATATCTCCGGAAAGATGCGGATGCACTACATCCGCATTCTCCCGGGCGACAAGGTGACGGTTGAATTGACGCCTTACGATCTGTCGCGTGCGCGGATCGTGTTCCGGGCGAAGTGATTTGAAAAAAGGGTAATATCATGAAAGTGATGGCATCGGTTAAGCGCATTTGCCGCAATTGCAAGATCATCAAGCGCAAAGGCGTCGTTCGCGTGATCTGCAGCTCGGATCCGCGCCACAAGCAGCGCCAAGGCTGACCGCGCGTTTGTTTGCGCTTTTTGTTTGAGGAAAAACAATGGCTCGTATCGCAGGGGTTAACATCCCGAATCACCAGCATACCGAGATCGGCCTGACGGCAATCTTCGGTGTCGGCCGCACCCGCTCGCGCGAAATCTGCGTGGCTGCTGGCGTGGAATTCTCGAAGAAGGTCAAGGACCTGACCGACGCAGATCTCGAAAAGCTGCGTGAAGAAGTGGGCAAGTTTGTCGTCGAAGGCGATCTGCGCCGTGAAGTGACGATGAACATCAAGCGCCTGATGGATCTCGGCTGCTACCGTGGCGTGCGTCATCGCAAGGGCCTGCCGATGCGCGGCCAGCGTACGCGTACGAACGCACGCACTCGCAAGGGTCCGCGTCGTGCAGCGCAAGCGCTGAAGAAGTAAGCGGAACTGACAGTTACAGGAAAACGTAATGGCTAAGGCTTCGAACACCGCGGCGCAACGCGTTCGCAAGAAGGTTAAGAAGAACGTCGCTGAAGGCGTGGTTCACGTTCACGCGTCGTTCAACAACACGATCATCACGATCACCGATCGCCAAGGCAATGCGCTGGCGTGGGCGACGTCGGGCGGCCAGGGCTTCAAGGGCTCGCGCAAGTCGACGCCGTTCGCTGCTCAGGTTGCTGCTGAGTCGGCCGGTCGCGTGGCGATGGAATACGGCGTGAAGAATCTGGAAGTGCGGATCAAGGGCCCGGGCCCGGGTCGTGAGTCGGCAGTGCGCGCACTGCATGGCCTCGGCATCAAGATCACCGCGATTTCGGATGTCACTCCGGTTCCGCACAACGGCTGCCGTCCGCCGAAGCGTCGCCGCATCTAACGATGTGCTGGCGCAATGCCTGTCGCCGCTCAGCGTCGACGGGCGCTGCTTTTTTGATTGACTAAGCCCACCGTTCGCCCCAAAGGGCGCGAACTAGCGCGGACTCCGGTTCGCGTGACCGATTGATAAAGGAATGCAAAGTGGCACGTTATATCGGCCCTAAGGCCAAGCTGTCCCGCCGTGAAGGCACCGACCTCTTCCTGAAGAGCGCACGCCGCTCGCTCGCAGACAAGTGCAAGCTCGACAGCAAGCCGGGCCAGCACGGCCGTACCTCGGGCGCACGTACGTCGGACTACGGCACGCAGCTGCGTGAAAAGCAGAAGGTCAAGCGCATCTACGGCGTGCTGGAGCGTCAGTTCCGCCGCTACTTCGCTGAAGCCGACCGCCGCAAGGGCAACACGGGTGAAAACCTGCTGCAACTGCTCGAGTCGCGCCTCGACAACGTCGTGTACCGCATGGGCTTCGGCTCGACCCGCGCTGAAGCGCGTCAGCTGGTGAGCCACAAGGCAATCACCGTGAACGGCGTCGTCGCGAACGTCCCGTCGCAGCAAGTGAAGGCAGGCGACGTGGTTGCGATCCGCGAAAAGGCGAAGAAGCAGGCACGTATCGTCGAAGCGCTGTCGCTGGCCGAACAAGGCGGCCTGGCGAGCTGGGTTGCGGTCGATGCGAAGAAGTTCGAAGGTACGTTCAAGCAAATGCCGGAACGCGCTGACATCGCTGGCGACATCAACGAAAGCCTGATCGTCGAATTGTATTCGCGTTAATCCGATTGACGGCCGAGGTACCCCGATTGCGTCACGCAAGGAGGGGCCTCGGCTGTTTATTTTCTGGTTGTTACCGGTCAGCCTTATCGGTGTAACGAGCCGAGGGTATTGAAAAGGAAAACCCATGCAAACCAGTTTGCTGAAACCCAAGATCATCGCCGTGGAATCGCTGGGCGAGAACCACGCGAAGGTGGTCATGGAACCGTTCGAACGCGGTTACGGCCACACCTTGGGCAATGCGCTCCGTCGCGTGCTGCTGTCGTCGATGGTCGGCTATGCCCCGACCGAAGTGACGATCGCGGGCGTGGTGCACGAGTATTCGACGCTTGATGGTGTGCAAGAGGACGTCGTCAACCTGCTGCTGAACCTGAAGGGCGTGGTGTTCAAGCTGCACAACCGCGACGAAGTGACGGTCACCCTGCGCAAGGAAGGTGAAGGCATCGTGACGGCCGGCGATATCGAGCTGGCGCACGATTGCGAAGTCATCAACCCGAATCACGTGATCGCGCATCTGTCGAAGGGCGGCAAGCTCGACGTGCAGATCAAGATCGAGAAGGGCCGCGGCTATGTGCCGGGCAACGTGCGTCGCTATGGCGAAGACACGGCCAAGATCATCGGCCGCATCGTCCTCGACGCATCGTTCTCGCCGGTTCGCCGCGTGAGCTACGCGGTCGAAAGCGCGCGTGTCGAGCAGCGTACCGACCTCGACAAGCTCGTGATGAACATCGAGACGAGCGGCGTGATCACGCCGGAAGAAGCGATCCGTCAATCGGCACGCATCCTGGTCGACCAGCTGTCCGTGTTCGCGGCGCTGGAAGGCACGGAAACGGCAGCGGAAGCGCCGTCGCGCGCACCGCAGATCGATCCGATCCTGCTGCGTCCGGTGGACGATCTCGAGCTGACGGTTCGTTCGGCGAACTGCCTGAAGGCCGAGAACATCTACTACATCGGCGACCTGATCCAGCGCACGGAAAACGAGCTGCTGAAGACGCCGAACCTCGGTCGCAAGTCGCTCAACGAGATCAAGGAAGTGCTCGCTTCGCGCGGTCTCACGCTGGGCATGAAGCTCGAGAACTGGCCGCCGGCTGGTCTCGACAAGTAAGCCCGGTTGTTGCTGTAACTGGCCAAGATGCGGATTTTCCTTTAGAATCCGCATCTTGCTTTTTTTCGTTACCGGCCCGTGCACTCATTGGGTGCGATAGAAGAGCTGGATCAAAACTTTGAATCAAGGAAACTGAAATGCGCCATCGTCATGGTCTGCGGAAACTGAACCGCACGAGCAGCCACCGTCTGGCTATGCTCCGCAACATGTCCAACTCGCTGATCGAGCACGAAGTCATCAAGACGACGCTGCCGAAGGCGAAGGAACTCCGTAAGGTCGTCGAGCCGCTGATCACGCTCGGCAAGAAGCCGTCGCTGGCAAACCGCCGCCTCGCGTTCAACCGCCTGCGCGATCGCGACTCGGTCGCGAAGCTGTTCGACGTGCTCGGTCCGCGTTTCGCGAACCGTCCGGGCGGCTACCTGCGCATCCTGAAGTTCGGCTTCCGCGTCGGCGACAACGCGCCGATGGCACTGGTCGAACTGCTGGATCGTCCGGAAGTCGAAGAAACGGAAAACGTCCAGGAAGCTGAATAAGCTTCTCGGCACGTAGCAGCAAGAAAGGGCTAAGCGAATGCTTGGCCCTTTTTGTTTTGGCGCGCGGATCTGCGGTCGATTGTCGCAGTGCCGTGCGTCGGCACCGTCGCGCAGGGTGCGCTACGATACAGGGCAACCGGCGTGGGCGAACAGCCGGCGAACGAACTGGAGGGCGCGAATGGTGGTGGTGCTGATGTTGACGACGGTGCCGGATGCGGCGACCGCCGAGACGCTCGCCGACGGTGCGCTTGCCGCACGGCTCGCCGCCTGCGTGTCGGAGCTCGGCACGATCCGCTCGCGCTATCACTGGCAGGGCAAGGTCGAGACGGCGCAGGAAATTCAGCTGCTGTTCAAGACGAGCCCGGTGCGCGCACTCGAACTGGAACGATTTATTCAGGCGCATCATCCGTACGACACCCCCGAAATCGTCTCCTGGCAGGCCGCCGCATCGCCGGCATACGGCCAGTGGGTGACCAGCGAAACTCAACGTCTATTTCATGTTTAACGGTATGGCTTCACGCGCGCGCATCAACGCGCTGCGGTTCCTCGCGTTCCTGTTGCCGCTCGCGTTCGTGCTCGGCGGGATGTCGCTCGCCCGGGCCGCTGACGATTTCCTCGATCCGTCGGTTGCATTCAAGTTCAGTACGAGCGAGGCACCCGGCCAGGTCGACGTCCGCTTCAAGATCGCCGACGGCTATTACCTGTATCGGGAGCGCTTCGCGTTCGCGGTCAAGAGCGGGCAGGCGGCACTCGGCGAGCCGCAGATGCCGGCCGGCCACGTGAAGTTCGACCAGACGTTCCAGAAGGACGTCGAAACCTATCGCGGCGACGTGGTCATCCATGTGCCCGTCAAGCAGGCATCGGGGCCGTTCGAGCTCACGGTGACGTCGCAGGGCTGTGCAGACGAGGGCATCTGCTATCCGCCCGCCGAGCATCTCGTGAAGGTCAGCGGCGATGCGTTGGGCGCAGCAGCGGCCGCGTTGCCGGCGGGCCACGATGCCGCGGCCGGCAGCTGGTTCGACAAGGTCACGAGCGCCGACTATGCGCAGTCGCTGCTCGAAGGACACGGCTTCCTGACGATCGTCGCACTGTATTTCGTCGCGGGCATGGTGCTGAGTCTCCTGCCCTGCTCGTACCCGATGATTCCGATCGTGTCGGCGATCATCATCGGCCAGGGCACGCGCGCGACCCACGCGCGCGGCTTCGCGCTGTCGCTGACGTACGTGGTCGGCATGGCGCTCGTCTACACGGTGCTCGGCATCGCCGCCGCGCTGGTCGGGCAGAGTCTCGGCGCATGGCTGCAGAACCCGTGGGTGCTGGGCAGCTTCGGCGTGCTGCTGACGGCATTTGCGGTGTCGCTGATTTCCGGCGTCGACATCGCGTTGCCGCAGCGCTGGCAAAACGGTGCCGCAGACGCGTCGGGCGGCCGCAAGGGCGGGCACTTCGCGGCGGTTGCGGCGATGGGCGCGCTGTCGGCCCTCGTCGTCGGTGCGTGCATGACGGCGCCGCTGTTTGCGGTGCTCGCGTTCATTGCCCACACCGGCAACGCGCTGCTCGGCGGCGCCGCGCTGTTCGCGATGGGGCTCGGGCTCGGCGTGCCGCTGCTGATCGTCGGAGTCGGCGCCGGCGCGTTGCTGCCGCGGGCGGGCGCGTGGATGGACGGCGTGAAGGTGTTCTTCGGCATCGTGCTGCTCGCGGCGGCGCTGTGGATCGTCTGGCCGGTGCTCGGCGGCGCATTCAAGATGATCCTTGCCGCGCTGTGGCTGCTGATTGCCGCCGCGGCGCTGGGGCTGTTCACGCCGCATGCAGGGCAGCCTTCGATCTGGCGGCGCCTCGGGCGCGGGCTCGGCGCGGCACTGACGATCTGGGCGGCCGCATTGCTGGTCGGTCTGGCGGCGGGTTCGACCGATCCGGTGAAGCCGCTGGCCGTGCTCGCCGCGCGCACGACGGCGGCCGTTTCGGGCGCGCCTGCAGCCGGCGCGTCCGCTGCGCAGGACGGGCCTGCGTTTGCATCGGTAGGGTCGAATACGGAGCTGGATGCGTTGCTGAAGACGTCCGGCCGGCCGGTGATGCTCGATTTTTACGCCGACTGGTGCGTGAGCTGCAAGGAAATGGAGCATCTGACGTTCACCGATTCGCGCGTGCAGGAGCGGCTCGCACAACTGCATCTGGTGCGCGCAGACGTCACCGCGAACAATGCGGCCGATCAGGCGCTGCTCAAGCGCTTCAACCTGTTCGGGCCGCCCGGCATCATCTTCTTCGACCGCAACGGTAACGAAATCGGGCGGGTGGTCGGCTACCAGGCCGCCGATACGTTCCTGCGCAGTCTCGATCGCGCGGCTGTCCCGTCGGTGTGACCGGCGCGGCGCCGCCCCGGCCGGGAGCCCGGGCAGGCTCCACGGCGCGGCGCGAATGTCCCGCTGCCGCGAGCGACGCAGCAAGGTGCAACAGGCAAGAAAAAACGGCGACGCACCGAAGTGCGTCGCCGTTTTGCCTGGTGCGAGCAGCCTGCAGAAGCCGGCTGATCAGCGCTGGGCCTTCAGCAGTCGCGCGGCGTCGAGCGCGAAATACGTCAGCACGCCGTCGGCGCCGGCACGCTTGAACGCGAGCAGCGATTCGAGCACGACCTTGTCGTGATCAAGCCAGCCGTTCATCGCCGCGGCCTTCAGCATCGCGTATTCGCCGCTGACCTGGTACACGTAGGTCGGGAAGCGGAACTCGTCCTTCACGCGGCGCACGATGTCGAGGTACGGCATGCCGGGCTTGACCATCACCATGTCCGCGCCTTCCTCGATGTCGAGGCGCACTTCGCGCAGCGCTTCGTCGCTGTTCGCCGGATCCATCTGGTAGGTCATCTTGTTGCTCTTGCCCAGATTCGCGGCCGATCCGACTGCGTCGCGGAACGGGCCGTAGAACGCCGACGCGTACTTGGCCGAATAGGCCATGATGCGCGTGTGGATATGGCCGTCGCTTTCGAGCATTTCGCGGATCGCGCCGATCCGGCCATCCATCATGTCCGACGGCGCGACGATGTCGACGCCGGCCTCGGCCTGCGCGCGCGCC
The DNA here is from genome assembly GCF_053427725.1 of Burkholderia sp. PU8-34. Classification (NCBI taxonomy): domain Bacteria; kingdom Pseudomonadati; phylum Pseudomonadota; class Betaproteobacteria; order Burkholderiales; family Burkholderiaceae; genus Burkholderia; species Burkholderia sp. PU8-34. The sequence continues at coordinate 148,245 of NZ_JBSAXC010000015.1, read as the reverse complement.
TGTTCGATCAGGATCTCGATGGTGTCGTCATTGATCACGTAGCCGTTTTCGTCGAGGACGCCGTCCTGGCCGTGGCTCGTGTACGGATCGAGCGCGACGTCGGTCAGCACGCCGAGCTCGGGGAAGCGCTTCTTCAGTTCGCGCACCGCGCGCGGGATCAGGCCCTCGGGGTTGGCCGCCTCGCGGCCGTCGGGCGTCTTCAGCGCCGGCTCGATCGCCGGGAACAGCGACAGCACGGGCACGTCCAGCTCGACGCATTGCTCGGCGACCTGCATCAGCAGGTCGACGGACACGCGCTCGACGCCCGGCATCGACGGTACCGGCTGCCGCTCGTTCGTGCCTTCGACGACGAACACCGGATAGATCAGGTCGTCGGTGGTCAGGCGGTTTTCGCGCATCAGGCGGCGGGAGAAGTCGTCACGGCGCATCCGGCGCGGACGGTGAAGCGGATGGAAGCTCATGGCAGTTGGGCAGAAATGAGGACAATAAGGGCCTTACGGAACCCTTAGGTTATTTTCTGGAGCGTTGGTATATGATAGCGATCGAGCGGCATGCCTTGCGTGACGCTCCCCGCTTCTCCTCCCTGAGCGGGTGCCTGTCGTTATTCGATTAGGCTGTTTGACCCGCCGTTTAACGGCGGGTTTTTTTATGAGCCGGTCGAATCGCAGGCACTGCCAGGCGCGCGCCGCCGATCCCGGCCGCGCGTTGCCCGATCATTTTGCTACAGGCTCGGCATTTGCGTCGGCGACGGACGGCCGCACCCAGCTCTCGATCAGCGCATGGGCCTCGTCGAGCCCCGTGCGCTTGAGCGCGGAGAACAGCTGGACCGTCAGCTTGCCCTGGACGCCCGAGTCGCGATACGCATCGAGCCCCTTCTGCGTCGTGCGCAGCGCGTTGATGCTTTCCTGGCGCGTCAATTTGTCGCACTTCGTCAGCAGCGTGTGGATCGGCTTGCCGGTCGGCGCGAACCACTCGATCATCCGGCGGTCGAGGTCGGTCAGCGGGCGGCGGGAATCCATCATCAGGATCAGGCCGCACAGCTGCGAGCGAGTCGCGAGGTAGGTCGACAGCAGCATTTCCCAGTGCGCTTTCGCGGCGCCGGGCACTTCCGCGTAGCCGTAGCCGGGCAGGTCGACGAGATTCGCGACGGGTTCGGCCGCCGGGCCGACCGAGAAGTAGTTGATGTGCTGCGTGCGGCCGGGCGTCTTCGACGCGAACGCGAGCCGCTTCTGGTTGCACAGCACGTTGATTGCCGTCGATTTGCCGGCGTTCGAGCGGCCCGCGAACGCGACTTCGGGCTGCACCGTCGGCGGCAGGTCGCGCAGGTGGTTGACGGTCGTGTAGAAGCGGGCTTGATGGAGCAGAAAGGCCATGGGAACCGGGGACGGACGGGCGGCGCGAGCCGCTTGGTGGAGGCGGGGTAGCCCCGATAGGCGCGGGGGCTTTCAGCGCGATATTGTACAATACGACGGTTTTACCGAAGGCCCCGGGCGCCCGCCTCGCGCGCTTCTGCGGTAGACTGATCGCCGTCGTTTATTGCAGAACCTCAAATTCCCACAAGACGAAACAGGGTGTGCGAATGAATCGACTGTGCAAGTCTCTGATGGTGCTTCAGGTTGCAGCAGGGTTCGTAGGTTTCGTAGCAGAGGCAAGGGCGGCGGATGCGGCAAAGCCGGATCTGGACCGCGGCAAGGCGATCGCGGGGCAGGTTTGCGCATCGTGTCATGGCGCCGACGGCAACAGCGCGACGGGCAGTTTTCCGAAGCTCGCCGGCCAGCATCCCGAATATCTGGTCAAGCAGCTGAACGACTTCAAGGCGCAACCGGGCGCGAAAGGGCCGGCTCGGACCAATGCCGTGATGGTGGGTTTCGCGAGCGCACTGAGTGCTGATGACATGCGCAATGTCGCCGCGTATTACGGTTCGCAGCCGACGAAGGCCGGCACCGCGCACGACGCGGCGACCGTGCCGATCGGCCAGAAGATCTACCGCGGCGGCATCGCGGAGAAGGGCGTGCCCGCATGCGCGAGCTGCCATGGGCCGACGGGGCAGGGAATTCCCGTCCAGTATCCGCGTCTGTCGGGCCAATGGTCGGATTACACGGTTGCCCAGTTGACGGCGTTCCAGCAGGGGGCTGGCGCCCGTAACAACAACGAGGCGATGCATCAGATCGCATCGCGTCTGTCGGACAGCGAGATCAAGGCCGTGGCGGATTACATCGCCGGCCTGCACTGAGCGTCAGCGCGAATGGAGTGTCCGGGCGCCCGAAGGGCGGCCGGCGTCAGAACAAGAAAAGGGTGGGGCGCCGCGTCGTTGCGGCCGCCTTGCCCTTTTTTGTTGTCAGTCGGAGTTTGAATGAGCGTTACCACGTCGGGGTTGCAGTCGAAGTCGGGTCAGGGCGCGACGAAGCGCGCGGTCGAGCTGTTGAGCTCGATGCGCTTCGCGATCGCATTGCTGGTGGTGCTGTCGATCGCGAGCATCGTCGGGACCGTCCTGACCCAGGACGACCCGTATCCGAACTACGTGAACCAGTTCGGGCCGTTCTGGGCGGACATCTTCCGCTCGCTCGGCCTGTACAACGTGTACAGCGCGTGGTGGTTCATGCTGATCCTGATCTTCCTCGTCGTGTCGATCTCGCTGTGCGTGATCCGTAACGCGCCGAAGATGCTCGCGGACGCGAAGAGCTGGAAGGACAAGGTCCGGGAAGGCAGCCTGCGCGCGTTCCATCACAAGGCCGAATATTCCGCGAGCGGCACGCGCGCGGCGGCCACCGCGACGCTCGCCGCCTTCGTCACGAAGGCCGGCTACAAGCACGTCGTGCGCGAAACCGACGGCGCAACGCTGATCTCCGCGAAGCGCGGCGCGTTGACGAAGTTCGGCTACATCTCCGCACACATCGCGATCGTCGTGATCTGCATCGGCGGCCTGCTCGACAGCAACCTGCCGATCAAATTCCAGATGTGGATGTTCGGCAAGAGCCCCGTCAACACGAGCGCGACGATCAGCGAGATCTCGGCCGACCATCGCCTGTCCGCGTCGAATCCGACGTTCCGTGGCTATGCGTGGGTGCCGGAAGGCCAGTTCGTGTCGACCGCGATCCTGAACCAGCCGAACGGTTCGCTGATCCAGGACCTGCCGTTCTCTATCCAGCTCAACAAGTTCATCGTCGACTATTACACGACGGGCATGCCGAAGCTGTTCGCGAGCGACATCGTCGTGATCGATCGCGAGACCGGCAAGAAGATCCCGGCGCGCGTCGAGGTCAACAAGCCGTTCACGTACAAGGGCGTATCGATCTACCAGTCGAGCTTCCAGGACGGCGGCTCGCAGATGCAGATGACCGCGTACCCGATGACGGGCGGCGCCGCGAAGACGTTCCCGCTGCAGGGCACGATCGGCAGCTCGGCGCCGCTGCCGGGCCCGGACGGCGACACGATCGAGTTCTCCGACTTCCGCGCGATCAACGTTGAGAACATGGCCGACGCGAGCGGCAAGCCGGACGTGCGCGGCGTCGCGAAGACCGAATCGCTGAAGGAGGTGTTCGACGAGCGGCTCGGCTCGGGCGCGAAATCGTCGAAGCCGATGCAGCTGCACAACATCGGCCCGTCGGTGCAGTACAAGGTACGTGGCAAGGACGGCCAGGCGCGCGAGTTCAACAACTACATGCTGCCGGTCGACATGGGCGGCGACCGCGTGTTCCTCGCCGGCGTGCGCGCGAGCCCGAACGATCCGTTCCGCTATATGCGGATCCCGGCGGACAGCCAGGATTCGATCGGCGAATGGATGCGCCTGCGTGCGGCGCTCGAGGATCCGGCCGTACGCGCCGAGGCCGCCGCACGCTTCGCGCAGCGTTCGCTGCCGGACAGCGAAGCGGCGCTGCGCGGCCGTCTGCAGGATAGTGCGTCCAAGGTGCTGACGCTCTTTGCAGCCAGCGACGACAGCGCCGGGCGCGGCGCGGATGGCCAGCCGCTCGGCGGCTTCCAGGCGGTCGCGACGTTCATCGACCGCTCGGTGCCGAAGGCCGAGCAGGAGAAGGCGGCCAGCCTGATGCTGCGGATGCTCGAAGGCGCGATGTGGGAGGTCTGGCAGATCGCACGCGAGCGTGCGGGCGAGCCGCCGGCTCAGCAGGGCGCGGATTCGATCCGGTTCGTGCAAGGCTCGATCAACGCGCTGTCCGACAGCTTCCTGTATGGTTCGCCGGTCTATCTGCAGCTCGACTCATTCAAGCAGGTGCAAGCTTCGGTATTTCAGTTGACGCGCGCGCCGGGCAAGAATCTGGTGTATCTTGGCAGCCTGCTGCTGGTCGCCGGCATCTTCGCGATGTTCTACGTGCGCGAGCGGCGCCTCTGGTTCTGGCTCAAGGACGCCGACTCCGGCGTCGATGTGGTGATGGCGATGTCCACGGCCCGCAAGACCTTCGATTTCGAGAAAGAATTCGTGCAGACGCGCGACGCGGCAGGCGCCGCCTTGCGCGCCGCACCTCGCGATGCCGCACCGGCCGCACCGGCCGCCCCGGCCAGTTCGGCAACGGCTTCCCGCCCGCCCGCTGGCGGCGGTTCCGAGAATTCCACCCGGTAACATCATGGATCTCACACAAGTCTCCCCCGCCCGTGAGGCGTCGGCCCAGGCCCCGGTTTCGGCGCCGCTGTTCGACGACCGTCCGTTCCTGATGCGCCTGTCGCCGCTCGACTGGCTGTTCGCGCTGGCACTGGTGCTCGGCGCGGGCTATGCGTTCGTGCACTACAACGCGCACATGGATTACTACGACAAGGCGGTGCTGATCGGCACCGTCCCGGCGCTCGTCACGCTCGGCTGGCGCTGGAAGCCGGCCCGGCTGCTGATGGCGTCGATCGCGGTGCTGTCGCTGCTGTCGATCCAGATCTACCAGGGCGACCTCGCGCGCGCGGAATCGGCGTTCTTCCTCAAGTACTTCCTGTCGAGCCAGTCGGCGATCCTGTGGATGAGCGCGCTGTTCGTGCTCGCGACGATCTTCTACTGGATCGGCACGCTGTCGCGCTCGGAGACGGGCGGCGCGATCGGGCAGAAGCTCACGTGGGTCGCGGTGCTGATGGGCTTCACGGGGATGATGGTGCGCTGGTACGAGTCGTACCTGATCGGCGCCGACGTCGGCCACATTCCGGTGTCGAACCTCTATGAAGTGTTCGTGCTGTTCAGCCTGATCACCGCGCTGCTCTACCTGTACTACGAAGGCCATTACGGCACGCGCGCGCTCGGCGCGTTCGTGCTGCTGGTCATCAGCGCGGCGGTCGGCTTCCTGATGTGGTATTCGATCGCCCGCGACGCGCAACAGATCCAGCCGCTCGTGCCGGCGCTGCAGAGCTGGTGGATGAAGATCCACGTGCCTGCGAACTTCATCGGCTACGGCAGCTTCGCACTGTCGGCGATGGTGTCGGTCGCGTACCTGATGAAGGAGCGCGGCGTGCTCGCCGATCGTTTGCCGACGCTCGACGTGCTCGACGACGTGATGTACAAGTCGATCGCGGTCGGTTTCGCGTTCTTCACGATCGCGACGATCCTCGGCGCGCTGTGGGCGGCCGAGGCGTGGGGCGGCTACTGGAGCTGGGACCCGAAGGAAACCTGGGCGCTGATCGTGTGGCTGAACTACGCAGCATGGCTGCACATGCGTCTGATGAAAGGCCTGCGCGGCACGGCCGCTGCATGGTGGGCGCTGACGGGGCTCGTCGTCACGACGTTCGCGTTCCTCGGCGTCAACATGTTCCTGTCCGGGCTGCATAGCTACGGCAAGCTGTAAGATCGCCGACGCTCGTCCGACTAAAGACCGCCGGTGCACTGCGTGCCCGGCGGTTTTCTTTTGTAACGGGCGGGCGGCCCGGGTGCCGAACGGCGCATGCTGGCCCCGGTCGAACGCGCATGGCGCGTGCATGATGCGCACGCAGGAGGAGCAGCACGATGTGGATCAGACGGCCTTTCCGGAGCGCGTTGAGCGGTGATGACATCCCGCGCAGCGAGATCACGCCGCGCGCGGTATTCGAGAGCCGCAGGCGCGTGCTGCAGGCGGCCGGCATTGCAGCCGCCGGCGGCATGCTGGGCACGAGCGGCGCAGCGTTCGCCGCGTACGCGTCGCCCGATGCGCGGGCGGCGAAACTGGCCGCGAAAACCAACCCGAAATTCGTCGTCGCCGACAAGGTGACGCTGTTCAAGGACATCACGTCCTACAACAACTTCTACGAGTTCGGCACCGACAAGGGCGATCCGGCCCAGAACGCCGGCACGCTGCGGGCGCGTCCGTGGCGCGTGAGCGTCGAAGGCGAAGTGCAGCATCCGAAGGTGTTCGATCTCGACGAGCTGCTCGGGCTCGCGCCGCTCGAGGAGCGCGTGTACCGGCTGCGCTGCGTCGAAGGCTGGTCGATGGTGATTCCGTGGATCGGCGTGCCGCTCGCGGAGCTGATCAAACGCGTGCAGCCGACCGGTAACGCGAAATACGTGCAGTTCATCACGCTCGCCGACCCGTCGCAGATGCCGGGACTGTCGACGCCGATCCTCGAATGGCCGTATTCGGAAGGACTGCGGATGGACGAGGCGATGCATCCGCTGACGCTGCTGACAATGGGCGTCTACGGGCAGGTGTTGCCGAACCAGAACGGCGCGCCGGTGCGCGTCGTCGTGCCGTGGAAGTACGGTTTCAAGAGCGCAAAGTCGCTCGTGAAGATCCGCTTTGTCGCCAGTCAGCCGCCGACCAGCTGGAACACCTATGCGCCGAACGAGTACGGCTTCTATTCGAACGTGAATCCGAACGTCGACCATCCGCGCTGGAGCCAGGCCACCGAGCGCCGTATCGGCGAGGACGGGTTCTTCACGCCGAAGCGCAAGACGCTGATGTTCAACGGCTACGGGGACCTCGTCGCGTCGATGTATCAGGGCATGGACCTGAAGAAATTCTTCTGACGCGACCGGTGAGAAACGACATGCCTCCTTCGACGCTCACGCCCGCGCGCGTCGCCGCGCCGCGACCGGGCAGTACGCGCATGGCGGCCGCGCCACGCTGGGTCGCGCCTGCCAAGGTACTGGTGTTCGCGGCCGGCCTGTATCCGCTTGCACGTCTTGTGATGTTCGGCCTGACCGACCGGCTCGGTGCCAACCCGATCGAGTTCGTCACGCGCTCGACCGGCCTGTGGACGCTCGTGATGCTGTGCGTCACGCTCGGCGTCACGCCGCTGCGCCGGGTGACCGGCGCCGCCGCGCTGCTGCGGTTTCGGCGGATGCTCGGCCTGTTCGCGTTCTTCTATGCGACGCTGCACTTTACGACCTACATCTGGTTCGACAAGTGGTTCGATCTGGTCGCGATCCTGAAGGACGTCGGCAAGCGGCCGTTCATCACCGTCGGCTTCACCGCGTTCGTGCTGCTGATCCTGCTTGCCGCGACGTCGCCGCGCGTCATGGTGCGCAGGCTCGGCCGCCACTGGGCGACGCTGCATCGCGCGATCTATGCGGTCGCGCTGCTTGGCGTGCTGCACTTCTGGTGGATGAAGGCCGGCAAGCACGATCTCGCGCAGCCGAAACTTTACGCGGTGATCGTCGCGGCGCTGCTTGGCTGGCGGCTGGTGGCGCGGGGATGGCGGCGCGTGCGCGCATGACGGGGCGCGATTGCGCGGTGGACCGCGGACAAAGCAAAAGGCGACGACCGGGCGGCCATCGCCTTTTTTGCGGGGACATCGCGCGTGCCCCGGTGCGTCATTTACTGCGTGCTGGCGGGGCCGGAAGCCGGCGCAGGGGCCGGTACGCCCGATGCGCCGCTCGACAGTTCCGGCGATAACGACAGCGGCGTGCCCGACGTGTCGGGCATGCTGTCGGACGCGGATTCGTCGGTCGGCTTGACGTCTGACGGCGGGGTATTCTGCTGCTCGATCGGTTTCGGCGGCAGCGGCGGCACGGTGGGCAGATAGAGCGGACCGCGTTGACCGCAGCCTGCAAGAATTGCCAAAGCCGCTACAATCGCGCTCATCCGGAAAACGACTCGCATGATCGTCCCTGAACAATTGAATCGATAGAGTTTAGCATGTCCGATACCGAATACCTGACCCGTGCCGAGGCCGTGCTGGCGGCCGTCGAGCGTACCGTGGACGCCGCCAACGACGGCGATCACGATATCGACCTGGAGCGCAACGGCAGCGTCCTCACGCTGACGTTCGAGAACGGCTCGAAGATCATCGTCAACCTGCAGCCGCCGATGAAGGAGGTGTGGATTGCCGCGAAGGCGGGCGGTTTCCATTACCGCTACATCGACGGCAAGTGGCTCGATACGCGAACCGGCACCGAATTCTTCTCGGCGCTGAGCGACTACGCGACCCAGCAGGCCGGGATGCCGATCACGTTCAGCGCGTGAGCGTCGGCGCCGGCAGGCGCCGGTCGTCGTGCGAACACCGTCGCACCAACGAAAAAGCGGCCCGCGGGCCGCTTTTTCATGTCCGTGATAACGGTTGGTGGGGCGGTCAGTGGCCGCGGAACAGGTTCATGATGTCCTGCTTCTCCTGCTCGTCGACGTGCGGAACGGGCTCTTCGGCCGTGTCCTGGTCCGCCGGCGCCTGCGGCACGCCAACCGTCGACACGAAGCCGTGCCCCGGCGTGAAGTCGGAGAAATACAACTCGCTGCCGAGCGCCTCGACGCCGTCAGGCATCGCCGGCTTGAATTCCGGGACGCCCTTCAGCGCCGCGCCCATGTAGTCGATCCACACGGGCAGCGCGAGGCCGCCGCCGGTTTCGCGGTCGCCGAGGCTGCGCGGGTTGTCGTAGCCGATCCACGCGATCGCGGCGAGCGTGTGCTGGTAGCCGGCGAACCATGCGTCGTGCGAGTCGTTCGTCGTGCCGGTCTTGCCGGCGAGATCGCCGCGCTTGAGCATGTTGGTCTTCGCGCCGGTGCCGCGCTGCGCGACGCTCTGCAGCAGGCTGTTCATCACGTACGCATTGCGCGCGTCGATCGCGCGCGGCGCGTTCTGCTCGGCGATGAGCGGCTGCGCGCGGGCCACGATCACGCCGTTCGGATCGGTCACTTCGGCGATCAGGTACGGATTGACCCGGTAGCCGCCGTTCGCGAACACCGAGTAAGCGCCCGCCATCTGCAGCGGCGTGACGAGACCCGCGCCGAGCGCCATCGGCAGGTAGGCCGGGTGGCGGTCGGCGTCGAAGCCGAAGCGCGTGATGTATTGCTGCGCGTACTTCGTGCCGATGTGGTTGAGGATCCGGATCGACACGAGGTTGCGCGAGCGCTGCAGCGCGGTGCGCATCGACATCGGGCCCTCGAAGCCGCCGCCGTAGTTCTTCGGTTCCCACGGCTGGCCGCCGGTTTCGGCGGCGCTGAAGTACAGCGGGCCGTCGTTGATCACCGTCGCCGGCCCGAGGCCCTTGTCGAGCGACGCCGAGTAGATGAACGGCTTGAACGACGAACCCGGCTGCCGCCACGCCTGCGTGACGTGGTTGAACTTGTTCTTGTTGTAATCGAAGCCGCCGACGAGCGAGCGGATCGCGCCGTCCTGCGGGACGATCGACAGGAATGCGCCCTCGACCTGCGGCTGTTGCGTGATCGCCCATTTGCCGGCGTCGTTCTTCACGACACGGACGATTGCGCCCGGACGAATGCGCCGGTTCGGCTGCGCGTTGGCCGATAGCGCGCCTGAGGCGAAGCGCAGGTTGTCGCCTTCGAGCGTGGCCTCGCTGCCGTCGATGAACGCGACCGTGATCTGGCGCGGGCTCGCCGCGGTGACGACAGCCGCGATCAGCTCGCCGTTGTCCGGGTGCTCGAGCAGCGCGTCGTCGATCGCCTGCTCGCGGTCGTCCGCGTTGGCCGGCAGCTCGATGAAGCCTTCCGGGCCGCGATAGCCGTGGCGTCGCTCGTAGTCCATGATCCCGCTGCGCAATGCGCTGTAGGCGACCTGCTGGTCGGCGGAATCGATCGTCGTGACGACGTTGAAGCCGCGCGTGTACGTCTCTTCGCGGTATTGCGCGTACATCATCTGGCGCACCATTTCCGCGACGTACTCGGCGTGCACGCTGTATTCGCGGCCTGCGCCCTTGACGACGAGCGGCTGCGCGATCGCCTCGTCGTACTGCTCGCGCGTGATGAAGTTCAGCTCGAGCATCCGCTGCAGGATGTACTGCTGGCGCACCTTCGCGCGCTTCGGGTTGACGACGGGGTTATAGGCGGACGGCGCCTTCGGCAGGCCCGCCAGCATCGCGGCTTCTGCAAGCGTGATGTCCTTCAGGTCCTTGCCGAAATAGACGCGTGCCGCACTCGCGAAACCGTACGCGCGCTGCCCGAGATAGATCTGATTCATGTAGACCTCGAGAATCTGATCCTTCGTCAGCGCGCGCTCGATGCGGTACGCGAGCAGCATCTCGTAGATCTTGCGCGTGTAGGTCTTCTCGCTCGACAGGAAGAAATTGCGCGCGACCTGCATCGTGATCGTGCTCGCGCCCTGCGTCGCATGGCCGTTCGTCAGCGCGACGATGCCGGCGCGGAAGATTCCGGTGAGGTCGACGCCGCCGTGGTCGTAGAAGCGCGCGTCCTCGATCGCGAGAATCGCCTTCTTCAGCGAGTCGGGCACGTCCTTGAAGTGGACGATATCGCGGCGTTCCTCGCCGAATTCGCCGATCAGCACGTGATCAGACGTATAGATGCGCAGCGGAACCTTCGGACGATAGTCGGTGAGCGCGTCGAGCGACGGCATGTTGGGCGACGCGACCACGAGCGCGTAGCCGAGCACCAGGCCGCCGCACAGGACGAGCGCCACGCATACCGCGGCTAAGCCGAACAGGACTTTCAGCCACCAGGGGCGCTTCTTCGGCTCCGGGGCCGGGGGCGGGGACGTAGGGGACGTGGATTGCATAGGCATACCGGAATACAGTCCCGCGATTATAGCTGCCCGGTATGGCCGGTCCTGACGCGGGGGTGCGGGCGCGGCTGCGGGTGGCCGTCCTTCCAGCATAGCGCGCCTGCGGGCGCGGTTCGCGGCGTTGGCCGTTCGGCCGACTGTTGGCGGCGCGCGCCGCTGCGCAGAATGCGAGCCTGAGGTTGCGGCATGGGCCGCGACGATTGCGGGAGGCTCGGATGGCCGGACGATGGGTGGCGCGTTTCGCGATGGGCAGGTGCACGGCGACGGGGATCGACGTCGGCGCCAACGAGGTGAGGGTGGCGGTGCTGAGCCGGGGCAGGCGTGGCGCGAATGTGCGGGTCGAGGGGCTCGAGGTCGAGCCGCTCGGGCCGGCGGACGAGCCTGGGGACGCGCGTTGGGCCGCGGTCGGCCGCGCGCTGTCGGCGGCCGTGTCGCGGTTGTCGTCGCGCGGGGTGCGGTGTGACGCGCGCGGCGTGATGGCGCTGCGCGACGACGAGATGCGCACCGCGACGCTCGATCTCGCGGGCCGCGACGATGTCGCCGACGCGGCGCGGCAGGCAGCGGAGCGCATTTGCGGGCTTGCGCCGGACAGTCTCGCGTTCGACTGGCGTCCCGGGGACGGTGCGCGGCCGGGCGAGATCGCGATCGCCGCCGCACCGCAGGTCCTGCTGCAGCGGCGGGTCGATGCGGCAGCGCTCGCCGGCGTCGACCTGACGGCGGTCGACGGCGAGTCGATGGCGGCGCTGCGGGCGCTGCGCCATGCCGCATTGCACGAGTTGGGCGAGCACGAGCCGTATTGCGCGCTCTGGTTCGGTGAAGCGGGCGTGCGTGGCTGGTGGCTCGAGCGCAACGCCGCGGTGCTTCAGTTCGCATTCCCGGATCGCGCGCACACCGCGCTGCCCGACGCGCTGCGCGCTTTTGCGCGGCAGCCGGCCCGTTGCGTGGTCGTTGGCGGCGACGACCGCTGCGTCACGCGGTTCGGAACCTCCATCGCCGAAATCGGTGATCTGCTCGGCGCGGCTGCGTTGCCGTTCGAATGCGGGCATTGGGCGGCCGACGTTGCCGACGCGCAGTCCGGTGCGCCGAGCGGGCCGGCGTTTGCGGTGGCGTTCGGGCTGGCGCTGCGCGGGGTGTGGGAATGAGTGCGCAGGGCGTCACGACAGGCGCACCCGCGGCCGGGCCGGCATCGCTCGACGGATTCAACCTGCTGCCATATCGCGATCGCATCGCGCGGGCGATGCGCCGCCGCCGCGCGGCGCAATGCGGCGCCGCGATCCTGCTCGGTGCGGCGGGCGTCGGCGTGTGGACAGGCGGCGCGGCCTGGCTGCGCGTGCGTACCGACGCCGAACGCGCGCGCGTCGACGCGCGACTGCTGCGCCAGCAGCCGCAGGTCGACGCGGCGGTGCGCGCCGCGCGAAGCGCCGCGGCCGCAGCGCTTCGCAGCGGGCAGGCGGCGGCGCTGGTTGCGCCGTACCGGCAGGCAGTCGAATTGCTCGCGTTGCTGGCGCAGGTGCGCGACGACGAAGTGCGTCTGGACGCGTTGCGTGCAACGCCGTTCGGCGCGGAACTGGACGCGCGGGCCACCAGCTACCGCGCGGCGGCAACGTGGTTCGCCCGCCTCGAGCACGAGCCGCAACGGTGGCGTGTCGACGTCGACGTGCTGAAGCCGGCCCCGCCCGAACCGGGGGGCGCGGGGGGCGCGGCGCGGATGCCTTACCGGTTTTCCGGGCAATTGCGCCGGCAAGACGCGCCGTCGCATCCGGCGCCGCCGGAGGGGCACCGATGACATCGATCGCACATCGATCGGGATTCGGCGGCGCCCGGTGGGCCGGTGTCGTGTCGCGTGTGCAGCCTGCCGTGTTGCATGCCGCAGGCTGCGTGCTCGCGTTCGGCGCAGTGCTGGCTGGTGGCATTCATCTGGCGGATGCTGCCGACTGGAGCGGTCTCGCCCGCAGCCGCGCATCGCTCGATGCAACCAATATGCGCGCTGCCGCGGCGGATCGCGTGCTCGCCGAGGCAGAACGCAGGCGTGACGCGCATACGTCCCCCGGCGGCGGCAGCGACAGCGAACCGACGGTGCCCGGCCGGGCTGCGCTGATGCTCGAGCTGGCCGAACTCGTCGCGTCGAGCGGGCTGCGGATCGTGTCGTTCGAGCCGGGGCCGCTGCCGGCACAGCACGCGAAACCGGATGCGCGCAGCACGGTGCGCGTCATCGCGGACGGCAGTTTTTCGGCGCTGCGCCGGCTGGTCGATAGCCTGGCGGCGTTGCCCGTGCTTGCCGTGCCGTCGACGATCCACGTCGAACGCAACAAGCGCGACGAACGGGTTGCGCGCGTGGAGCTGGCGCTCGACCTGTTTCCCGGATTGCCCGGCGCCGCGCTTGCTTGGGGCGACGCACCGGCCGGGGAGCAGGCAACGGAGGCCGATCCGTTCGCTTCCGCGGACGGTCCGGAATCGGGCCGTGCCGCGCCGTCGCGGCTGGCCGGCGTAATGCGGGATACCCGCGCCGGTCTCGCGCTGTTCGACGACGGCGCGGGGGAGATCACGGCGGCGGCGGCCGGCGAGGCGGTCGGTGCGATGCGCGTGACGAGGATCGACGCGGAAGCGGTCACGCTCGCGACGGCGAATGGGTCGCGCAGGATGGAACTGATGGAGCCGAACGGGGGAGGCACGCAATGGTGAAGAGCGGATGGCGCGCAACGCTCGTCTGGATCGGCATGAGCGCCGCGGCGGCGTGGGGCGCGCTGCCGCCGCTGCCCGCCGCGTGGGCTGCTGCGGAGTCGCGTGCTGCCGATCTGTTGCCGGACGTGCCGCCGGATGTGCCGCTGCCGCAGCGCATGATCGCCGGTCCGGACATCGCGTCGCCGGCGCCGGAGACGGTCCCACCACCGCCCGGACCTGCGCCACGCACTGCGCCCGCGCCCGCACTCGAAGGTCCGCCGATCCCGCTGCCGCCACCTGCGCGCATGAGCGATGCGGCCGCGCGGCAACCGGGCGACAGGGACGATGCGCGGCGGATCTCGCTGAACCTCCAGGGCGTCAGCCTGGCCGCCGCATTCGACGCGTTTGCGCGCTTCACCGGGCTCAACATCGTCGTCGGAGAGCAGGTGCGCGGCACCGTATCGTTACGTCTGAACAATGTCCGCTGGCGGGATGCGTTCGACATGCTGCTCGACACGCACGGGCTCGCGATGTCCCGGCGTGGCAACGTGATCTGGGTCACACCGGCGGCCGAGCTGGCGGCACGGGAGCGCGAACGCTACGACGCCCATGCGCGGTCGGCCGAACTCGAGCCGCTCGACAGCCGCACGTTCGTGCTGCACTACCCGCGCGCGCAGGACGTGCAGCGGCTCCTGACCGGCGCGGCCGGGCAGCGCCTGCTGTCAAAGCGCGGTGCGGCGGCGGCCGACGCACGCATGAACCTGCTGTTCGTCACCGATCTCGCGCCGCGTATCGCCCAGATCGCCGCACTGATCGAAGCGATCGACCGGCCGTCGAGGCAGGTCCGGATCGAAGCGCGCATCGTCGAAGGCGAGCAGGGCTTCTCGCGCAACCTCGGGGCGCGCGTTGCGTTGCGCGCGCAGGGGCGGCCCCCGGCGGGCGAAGGCGCGGCCACGGGCGATCGCACCGCGCTCGACCTGGCCGCCCGGCCGCTCGCCGGCTTCGATGCCGCCACGGCTGGCTTCACGCTGTTCGCCGCGCCGCTGAGCCGCGTGCTCGACGTCGAGTTGAGCGCGCTCGAGGCGCAGGGGCGGGGACAGATCGTGTCGAGTCCGCGCGTCGTGACGGCCGATCGCGCGAAGGCGATCGTCGAGCAGGGGACCGAGCTGCCGTACCAGGCCAAGGTCGGCAACGGCGTGAGCGGCGTACAGTTCCGCCGCGCGACCCTCAAGCTCGAGGTCGAACCGCAGATCACCCCGGACGGGCGCGTCGTGCTCGATCTCGACGTCACGAAGGACAGCGTCGGCGAGCCGACGGCGGCCGGCCCCGCGATCCATACGAAGCACGTGCAGACGCGGGTCGAGGTGGAGGACGGCGGGACGGTCGCGATCGGCGGGATCTACGAGCGGCTGGACCGGGACGATGTGACGCGCGTGCCGCTCTTGGGCAAAATACCGGTACTGGGCGCGCTGTTCCGGCACCGGGCGCAGCGCGAACAGCGCAGCGAACTGGTCGTCTTCATCACCCCGACCGTGGTCGGCCAGCGGTGCGATACTGCCGGCGCTGACGCGCCGGACCCGGGTGATCCGGCCCCGGACGCCGCCGGCCCAGGCTCGACAAGGCAGCCGCTTTGCCAGTAAGCTGCGCCACACACCAGCAAGATTGAAGCAGAGGAAGCCGTTGCAAGCGCGGGACCCACACGCAAACGTATTTTTCGTCGGCCTTATGGGAGCGGGTAAGACCACCGTAGGCCGTGCGGTCGCGCGCCGGCTCGACAGGACGTTCTTCGACTCCGACCACGAGATCGAGGCACGCACGGGCGCCCGCATTCCGGTGATCTTCGAAATGGAAGGCGAGGCCGGGTTTCGCGACCGCGAAGCGCAGATGATCGCCGAGCTCACGCAGCGCGAGAACATCGTGCTCGCGACGGGCGGCGGCGCGGTGTTGCGACCCGAAAATCGCGACTGCCTGAAAGCGCATGGCATCGTCGTCTATCTGCGCGCGAATCCGCACGATCTGTGGCTGCGCACGCGCAAGGACAAGAACCGGCCGCTCCTGCAGACCGGGGATCCGAAGGCGCGCCTCGAGGCGCTCTACGAAGTGCGCGACCCGCTGTACCGCGAATGCGCGGATTTCGTCATCGAAACGGGCCGCCCGTCGGTCAACGGGCTCGTCAACATGGTGCTGATGCAACTCGAACTGGCGGGAGTCGTCGCCAAGCCAATACAAGCATGATTACTGTCAACGTCGATCTGGGCGACCGCGCCTATCCGATTCATATTGGCGCCGGCCTGATCGGCCGCTCCGAACTGTTCGCGCCCCACATCAAGGGCTCGTCTGTCACGATCGTCACGAACACGACGGTCGATCCGCTCTACGGCGACGCGCTGCGCGCAGCGCTCGCGCCGCTCGGCAAGCGCGTGTCGACAGTCGTGCTGCCGGACGGCGAGGCGTACAAGAACTGGGAAACGCTGAATCTGATTTTCGACGGCCTGCTAACCGAACGCGCGGACCGCAAGACAACGCTCGTCGCGCTCGGCGGCGGCGTGATCGGCGACATGACGGGGTTCGCGGCCGCGTGCTACATGCGCGGCGTGCCGTTCATCCAGGTGCCGACCACGCTGCTGTCGCAGGTCGATTCGTCGGTCGGCGGCAAGACGGGCATCAACCACCCGCTCGGCAAGAACATGATCGGCGCGTTCTACCAGCCGCAGGCCGTGATCGCGGACATCGGCGCGCTGGCGACGCTGCCCGATCGCGAACTGGCGGCGGGCATCGCCGAGATCATCAAGACCGGCGCGATCGCCGACGCCGCGTTCTTCGACTGGATCGAGGCGAACGTCGGCGCGTTGAACCGCCGCGAGCCGGGCGCGCTTGCCGAGGCGGTCAAGCGCTCGTGCGAGATCAAGGCGAGCGTGGTCGCGGCCGACGAGCGCGAGGGCGGCCTGCGCGCGATCCTCAATTTCGGCCACACGTTCGGCCATGCGATCGAGGCCGGCCTCGGCTACGGCGAGTGGCTGCACGGCGAGGCGGTCGGCTGCGGGATGGTGATGGCGGGCGACCTGTCGGTGCGGCTCGGCCTGCTCGACGACGCGTCGCGGCAGCGCCTGGACGCGGTGATCGCGGCCGCGCACCTGCCGACCCGCGCGCCCGCGCTTGGCGACGCGCGCTACATGGACCTGATGCGCGTCGACAAGAAGGCCGAAGCCGGCGCGATCAAGTTCATCCTGCTGAAGCGCTTCGGCGATACGCTGATCACGCCGGCGCCCGACGAAGCAGTGTTCGCTACACTGGCGGCGACGACGCAATAACCTCGGCCCGGCTGCCCGGTGCCCTTGACGTGGAGGAGACGGTGAGCGAGACATCCAGCAGCAAGTTGCCACGCCAGCCCCGCAGCGCGGCCGCGCCGGTGGCCGAGCCGCCGACGCTGGCGGCGCTGGAAGCCCATCTCGCCCCGTATGCCGCGCACGGGTCGCAGTCGCGCGGCCGGCGCCATCCGGAGCCGCCGCCCGCGGCCCGCACCGAATTCCAGCGCGACCGCGACCGCATCGTCCACTCGACCGCGTTCCGCCGGCTCGAATACAAGACCCAGGTCTTCGTCAATCACGAAGGCGATCTGTTTCGTACCCGCCTCACGCACAGCCTCGAAGTCGCGCAGATCGCGCGCTCGGTCGCGCGCAACCTGCGGCTGAACGAGGATCTCGTCGAGGCGATCTCGCTCGCGCACGACCTCGGGCACACGCCGTTCGGCCACGCGGGGCAGGACGCGCTCAACGCATGCATGCGCGAGCACGGCGGCTTCGAGCACAACCTGCAGAGCCTTGCCGTCGTCGACGAACTCGAAGAGCACTACGGCGCGTTCAACGGCCTGAATCTCTGCTTCGAGACGCGCGAAGGCATCCTCAAGCATTGTTCGCGCGACAACGCGCGCAAGCTCGGCGCGCTCGGCGAGCGCTTCCTGCTGGGGCGCCAGCCGTCGCTCGAGGCGCAGCTCGCGAACATCGCCGACGAAATCGCGTACAACAACCACGACGTCGACGACGGCCTGCGCTCGGGGCTGATCACGATCGGGCAGCTCGCCGAGATCGGGCTGTGGCAGCGCCATTGCGAGCAAGCGCTCGCCGAATTCCCGCAACTCGAAGGCCGTCGTCTCGTGCACGAGACGGTGCGCCGCATCATCAACACGCTGATCGTCGACCTGATCGACGAGACGCGGCGCAACCTCGCGCGTGTCGCGCCGGCGTCGCTCGACGACGTGCGCGCGGCGCCGCCGCTCGTGTCGCACAGCGAAGCCGTCGCAGCGGAAGCGGCGGCCCTCAAGCGTTTCCTGTTCAAGAACCTGTACCGCCATTACAAGGTGATGCGGATGGCGAACAAGGCGCAGCGTGTCGTCACGGGGCTGTTCGACGCGTTCCTCGACGATCCGCGCCTGCTGCCGCCGCCCTACCAGTCCGACGAAGCGGACAAGCAGCCGCGCCTCGTCGCCCATTACATTGCCGGCATGACCGATCGCTTCGCGCTGAAGGAATACCAGCGCTTGTTCGTCATCAGCGACAACTGACTGTCACAAACGACCACTAGACTTCGCCGGTTCAATGGCGATGGGGAAGCTCTACCTGCTGTTGGTAACGTTTTCATAGGAGAGGTCGATGAAGAAGAAGCCTGCGGGGACCCTGGTTCGTTCGATCGCGCTCGGCGGCGCGCTGATGTTCGGTGTGCAGCACGCGGCGTTCGCGGTGACGGAGATCCAGTTCTGGCATGCGATGGAAGCCGCGCTCGGCGATCGGGTCAACGAGATCGCGGCGCAGTTCAACGCGTCGCAAAGCGACTACAAGATCGTGCCGGTCTTCAAGGGCACGTATGACCAGGCGCTCGCGGCGGGCATCGCCGCGTACCGCAGCGGCAACGCGCCGGCGATCCTGCAGGTGTACGAAGTCGGCACCGCGACGATGATGCAGGCGAAGAAGGCGGTGGTGCCGGTCTACGACGTGTTCAAGCAGGCCGGCGTGCCGCTCGACGAGAAGGCGTTCGTGCCGACCGTCGCGAGCTACTACAGCGACGCGAAGACGGGCCATCTGGTGTCGATGCCGTTCAACAGCTCGACGCCGGTGCTGTACTACAACAAGGACGCGTTCAAGAAGGCCGGGCTCGATCCGAACCAGCCGCCGAAGACGTGGGACGAAGTGAAGACCGATGCGGAAAAGCTGCGCAAGTCGGGCATGGCATGCGGCTTCACGACCGGCTGGCAGGGCTGGGTCCAGCTCGAGAACTACAGCGCGTGGAATGCGCTGCCGTTCGCGAGCCGCAACAACGGCTTCGACGGCCCGGACGCGGTGCTCGAGTTCAACAAGCCGCAGCAGGTCGCGCACATCCAGTTCCTGCAGCAGATGGCGAAGGACGGCACGTTCACGTATGCGGGCCGCAAGGACGAAGCGTCGGCGAAGTTCAATAGCGGCGATTGCGGGATCATCACGACGTCTTCGGGGGCGCTGGCCAACGTCCACAAGTACGCGAAATTCGATTTCGGCACGGGCGTGATGCCGTACGACGCGAACGTGAAGGGCGCGCCGCAGAACGCGATCATCGGCGGCGCGAGCCTGTGGGTGCTTTCCGGCAAGGATCCGGCGACCTACAAGGGCGTCGCGAAATTCCTTGCGTACCTGAGCTCGCCGGCCGTCGCCGCGAAGTGGCACCAGGACACGGGCTATCTCCCGGTCACGACCGCCGCGTACGACCTGACCCGCCAGCAGGGCTTCTACGCGAAGAACCCGAGCGCGGAAACCGCGATCAAGCAGATGATGAACAAGCCGCCGCTGCCATACACGAAGGGCCTGCGGCTCGGCAACATGCCGCAGATCCGCACGGTCGTCGACGAGGAGCTCGAGCAGGTCTGGGCGCAGAAGAAGACGCCGAAGGAAGGGCTCGATTCCGCGGTCACCCGCGGCGACGAGCTGCTGCGGCGCTTCGAGAAGACCGGCAGCTGAGCACGACCCGCGCCGAACCGCCGTCCGCACGCGCCAAGCGCGCGCGCCGGCCGGCGGCGCGGCCTTCCCGTTTCGCCTGACCGGATTCCCGCGATGCAATCCCGTTCCCGTTTCGGCACGAGCCTGTTGCCGTACCTGCTGATCGCGCCGCAGCTCGCGATCACCGGCGTGTTCTTCCTGTGGCCTGCCGGCGTCGCGCTGTGGCAATCGACGCAAATGCAGGATGCGTTCGGCACGTCGAGCGAGTTCGTCGGCTTCGCGAACTTCGCGCATCTGTTTGCCGATCCGCTGTATCTCGACTCGTTTCGCACGACGCTCGTGTTCAGCGCACTCGTGACGGTGAGCGGGCTCGTCGTGTCGCTGTTGCTTGCCGCGTGCGCGGACCGCGTGGTGCGCGGCGCGCGCGCGTATCGCACGCTGCTGATCTGGCCGTACGCGGTCGCGCCGACGATCGCCGCGGTGCTGTGGGCGTTCCTGTTCAACCCGAGCATCGGCCTCATCACCTATGCGCTCGCGAAGTACGGAATCGTCTGGAACCACGCGCTGAACGGCGGGCAGGCGATGTTCCTCGTCGTGCTCGCGTCGGTGTGGAAGCAGGTGAGCTACAACTTCCTGTTCTTCTACGCGGGGCTGCAGGCGATCCCGCGCTCGCTGATCGAGGCGGCTGCGATCGACGGCGCGGGCCCCGTGCGGCGCTTCTTTCACGTCGTGCTGCCGCTGCTGTCGCCGACGAGCTTCTTCCTGCTGGTCGTGAACCTCGTGTACGCGTTCTTCGACACGTTCCCGGTGATCGACGCAGCGACGGCCGGCGGGCCCGCGCAGAGCACCAAGACGCTGATCTACAAGATTTTCGCGGAAGGCTTCCAGGGGCTCGACATCGGCAGCTCGGGCGCGCAGTCCGTGGTGCTGATGGCGATCGTCGTCGGGCTCACGGTGATCCAGTTCCGCTTCGTCGAACGCAGGGTGCAATACGCATGATCGAGAATCGCAAGGGCTTCGACCTGTTCTGCCACGCGGTGCTGATCGCGGGCGTCGTGCTGATCGTGTTTCCCGTCTACGTCGCGTTCTGCGCGGCGACGATGAGTTCGGCGGAAGTGTTCACGGTGCCGCTGTCGCTGGTGCCGAGCACGCACCTCTTCGAGAACGTCGCGTACATCTGGCGGCACGGCAGCGGCGCGACGGCCGCGCCGTTCGGCCGCCTGCTCGTCAACAGTTTCGCGATGGCGCTCGGCATCGCGGTCGGCAAGATCGCGGCGTCGATCCTGTCCGCGTACGCGATCGTCTATTTCCGCTTTCCGTTTCGCAACACGGCGTTCTGGCTGATCTTCGTCACGCTGATGCTGCCGGTCGAGGTGCGGATCTTCCCGACCGTGCAGGTCGTGTCGACGCTGCATATGACGAACGCGTACGCGGGGCTCACGCTGCCGCTGATCGCGTCGGCCACCGCGACGTTCCTGTTCAGGCAATTCTTCATGACGCTGCCCGACGAGCTGATGGATGCGGCGCGCATCGACGGCGCGGGGCCGCTGCGCTTCTTCTGGGACGTGGTCCTGCCGCTGTCGAAGACGAGCATCGCCGCGCTGTTCGTGATCACGTTCATCTACGGCTGGAACCAGTATCTGTGGCCGATCCTGATCACGACGGAGGCGTCGCTGTCGACGGCCGTCGTCGGCATCAAGACGATGATCGCGAGCGGCGACACGGCAACCGAATGGCATTACGTAATGGCGGCGACGCTGCTGGCGATGATTCCGCCGCTCGTCGTCGTGCTGGCGATGCAGCGCTGGTTCGTGCGCGGCCTCGTCGATTCAGAGAAATGACGGACAGCAAACCGGAGAGTTACGACGAATGGCTGCGCTGAGCTTGAAGGCCGTCAGGAAATCCTATGACGGCAAGCAGAACGTATTGCACGGGATCGACGTCGAGATCGCCGACGGCGAATTCATCGTGCTGGTCGGGCCGTCCGGCTGCGGCAAGTCGACGCTGCTGCGGATGATCGCGGGGCTCGAGAGCGTGACGGACGGCGAGATCGCGATCGGCGAGCGGGTGGTCAACACGCTCGAGCCGAAGGATCGCGACATCGCGATGGTGTTCCAGAACTATGCGCTGTACCCGCACATGACGGTCGCGCAGAACATGGGCTACGGGCTGAAGATCCGCGGCATCGAGCGCGCGACGATCGACGCGCGCGTCGCCGCCGCCGCGAAGATCCTCGAGCTCGAGCCGCTCCTCGCACGGCGCCCGCGCGAGCTGTCGGGCGGGCAGCGGCAGCGGGTCGCGATGGGGCGCGCGATCGTGCGCGAGCCGTCGGTCTTCCTGTTCGACGAGCCGCTGTCGAACCTCGACGCGAAGCTGCGCGTGCAGATGCGGCTCGAGATCCAGCGGCTGCATGCGCGGCTCGCGACGACGAGCGTCTACGTGACGCACGACCAGATCGAGGCGATGACGCTCGCGCAGCGCGTGATCGTGATGAACCGCGGCTATGCGGAGCAGATCGGCGCGCCGGTCGACGTGTACGAGAAGCCGGCGACCGTGTTCGTTGCGGGCTTCATCGGTTCGCCGGCGATGAACCTGCTGCAAGGGCGGCTGTCGGACGATGGTACGACGTTCACGGTCGCCGGCGGCGGCCCTGCGCTGCCGGTCGCCGGCGTGCCCGGAATCGGCACGGAGATCGCGCCGGGGCGCGACTGGGTGCTCGGCGTGCGTCCGGAGCACCTGACGCCGCAGCCGGGCGTGCCGCACGTCACGCTGCCGGTCGATTCGTGCGAGCTGCTCGGCGCGGACAACCTCGCGCACGGCCGCTGGGGCGCGCACGACGTCGCGGTGCGCCTGCCGCACGCGGACCGTCCGGCGCGCGGCACGGCGCTCGACGTTGCGCTGCCCGCGCACCGGCTGCATTTCTTCGATCCCGAAACCGGCAAGCGCGCCGGCTAGGCACGTTCGCAAGCCCGTTATTCGCGGGAACAGGCCCTAACCCAATCGACAGGTGTCCCGATGACTTCCCTCGCTGCCTGGCCGTATCCGCGCGTCGTCGCCCATCGCGGCGGCGGCACGCTTGCGCCGGAGAATACCCTCGCTGCGCTCGATGAAGGCGCACGGCGCGGCCACCGGATGGTCGAGTTCGACGCGAAGCTGTCTTCGGACGATGTGACGTTCCTGCTGCACGACGACACGGTCGACCGCACGTCGAATGGCCACGGGCCGGCGGCGCGAATGCGCTATGCGGAGCTCGCGGCGCTCGACGCGGGCAGCTGGTTCGATGCGCGCTTCGCGGGCGAGCGGATGCCGACGTTCGACGCGGCGGCGGCGCGCTGCATTGCGCTCGGGCTTGCGGCGAACGTCGAGATCAAGCCGTGCCCCGGACGCGAGCGCGAGACGGGGCGGCGCGTGGCGATGGATGCGGCCGCTCACTGGCGCGGCGCCGCGGTGCCGCCGCTGCTGTCGTCGTTTTCGTTCGATGCGCTGCAGCACGCGCGCGAGGCCGCGCCCGAACTGCCGCGCGGGATGCTGTACGAGACCGTGCCGGGCGACTGGCACGCGCAGGTGGTCGACGCGCTCGGCTGCGTGTCGCTGCACGCGGACCATCGATCGCTCGACGAGCCGCTGGTGCATGCGATCAAGGCAGCCGGCCTGCGGATCCTCGTCTACACCGTCAACGACCTCGCGCGGGCGCAGCAGCTCGTGCGGTGGGGTGTCGACGCGATCTGCACGGACCGGATCGACCTGATCGGCCCGCACGCGCTGGATGCAATCGTCTAGCGAACGAGCCTGACACGAAAAAATCGACGCCCCGGCGGGCTTCCGTCCGGGGCGTTTTACATCGTGGCGCGTTACGCAAGGAAAATTCCGCTACAAATTGCAGCGGGATTAACCATTCCCCAAATATTCGACTACGCTTAGAAGCGGTAGCCGACGTTCAGGTACGTGACGATCGGGTTGAGGTTGATCTTGGCCTTCGACGTTTCGGTCAGCGTGCCGACCTGGGTCCGGCGAGCCGTCGTGAACGTCGCGGTGACGCTGACCGGGACGTACGAAATCGACAGGCCGGCGAACCAGTGGTCGGTGAAGTTGTACGTGAAGCCAGCGTTGAAGACGGGCGCCCACTGGTTGCTGGTCGTCGCGCTGGTCGGGCCGCCGAGCACGCCGTTCTCGAACGTACCGTTCGTGAGCTTCGCGCCAGTGAACCAGACGTAGGTCGCGCCGACGCCGACATACGGCCGGAATTTGGCGTTGGCTTCGTTGAAGTGGTAGCGAAGCAACAGCGCCGGGCTCCACTGGTATGCGGTGCCGAGCTTGCCGAAGCTTTCGAACCGACCCTTGCCGTTGATGTCGAACTTCGGCGGGATCCCGACGACAAACTCGGTGGAGATGTGGTCGGTGATGAAGTAGCCGGCTGCGAGGCCGATCGTATCGGAGTCGCTGATGCCGGCGCCGGTATTGGGAACGGACTGGTTGATGGGCGTGCCGCCGACTCCGTATAGGAACAGCGGGTCGCTGCTGTCCTGCGGAGCGAAGTGGAACCACCCGGTGCTGACGTAAATGCTCCCTGCCGATTGCGCGTGTGCCGCACCGCTCGCAAACGTGAACGCGAGCGCAGCGGCCCCCGTAATGGCCAGTTTTCGTTTCATTGTGTCTCCTCCGATCTAAGGCGTGCTCATTATGACGACTGCGTTTAAAACCAAACAAGCTCGTAAGTTAGAGTTTTCACCCTAGGATTAGTACGACCGTACGCTTCCGCGCGCCGCCCGGACAGGGATTCTACGCAGGTGCGCACTTTCGGACCTTCGGGTATTTCCTAACGCGATCAAACGGACATTCAGCATGGCACGGTTAGCACGACTCTACGTTCCCGACCAGCCGCAGCACGTGATACTGCGCGGCCTGGATCAGCAACCTGCGTTCGTCGACGACCAGGATTACGAACTCTTCATCGATTGTCTGAAGGCCGCGGCGCGCGATCATCACCTGGCGGTGCACGCGTACGTGCTGCTGCCGCGCCAGGTGCAGCTGCTCGTGACGCCGAGCGACGAGGCCAGCCTGCCGAAGGCGATGCAGGCAGTCGGACGCCGCTACGTCGCACACTTCAACCGGCGCTATTCGCGGCGCGGCACCCTGTGGGAAGGCCGCTATCGCGCGACCGTGATCGAAGGCGAGCGGTATTTCCTGCTCGCGAGCCGCGTGGTCGAGATGAGCCCGGTGCGCGCGCAGCTCGTCGCGACGCCGGACGCGTATCGCTGGTCGAGCTACCGGCATCACGTCGGGCTCACGGTCGACAGCCTGATCACCGACCATCCGCTCTACTGGGCGCTCGGCAACACGCCGTTCGAACGCCAGCGCGCGTACAAGGAGCTGTGCGAGTCGCCGCTCGACGAGCGGCAGGCCGACCAGCTCCAGCAGGCGACGCTGAAGGGCTGGGTGCTCGGCGGCGACAACTACCGCGAATGGGCGGCGCGTACCGCCAACCGGCGCGTGTCGCCGCTGCCGCGCGGGCGCCCTCGCAAGGTGCGCGAGAACACGCCGCCGATCCAGCAGTAATCGCTGGCGGGCGGACCAGGAGGCGGCGCTGCGGGCGCCGCTTCTTTTTGCACCAAAACGATGCGGCCCCAATAAAATGGCACCAGATCGATGCATCTGTTTAATTGGGGCCTTATCAAGCGGTTTTTGTTGCTATTCCTTTGATTCGTCGCGTATATTCCGAATTCCGGTGGCCCGGGCGAAGCATGCCTGACCCACAGCCGGCCGCGCCGCCTCCTGTCGGGAAGCGGGAAACGGCGGCAACAAGAAAATGGTTCAACGGCCCTCGAGGCCCCTTTACGACGGTGTCCCCATGAACGACCACCAGCAGCCGCTCACCGCGGTGCCCGCCGCGCAAGGTCTGTATGACCCGCAAAACGAACACGACGCCTGCGGCGTCGGCTTCGTCGCTCACATCAAGGGCAAGAAGAGCCACGAGATCATCGAACAGGGTCTGAAGATCCTCGAGAATCTCGACCACCGCGGCGCGGTCGGCGCCGATCCGCTGATGGGCGACGGCGCGGGGATCCTGATCCAGATTCCGGATGCGTACTACCGCGAGGAAATGGCGAAGCAGGGCGTGACGCTGCCGCCCGCCGGCGAGTACGGCGTGGGGATGATCTTCCTGCCGAAGGAAAACGCATCGCGGATCGCGTGCGAGCAGGAACTCGAGCGTACGGTGAAGGCCGAGGGACAGGTCGTGCTCGGCTGGCGCGACGTGCCGGTCGACCATTCGATGCCGATCTCGCCGACCGTGAAGGGGAGCGAGCCGCTGATCCGCCAGATCTTCATCGGCCGCGGCAAGGACATCATGGTGACGGACGCGCTCGAGCGTAAGCTCTACGTGATCCGCAAGACCGCGAGCCACCGCATCCAGGCGCTGAAGCTGAAGCACGGCAAGGAATACTTCGTGCCGTCGATGTCGGCGCGCACGGTCGTCTACAAGGGGCTGCTGCTCGCGGGCCAGGTCGGCGTGTACTACCGCGACCTGCAGGACGAGCGCGTCGTGTCGGCGCTCGCGCTCGTGCACCAGCGCTTCTCGACCAACACGTTCCCGGCGTGGGAGCTCGCCCACCCGTACCGGATGATCGCGCACAACGGCGAGATCAACACCGTGAAGGGCAACGTCAACTGGCTGAACGCCCGCACCGGCGCGATCGCGTCGCACGTGCTCGGCGACGATCTGCCGAAGCTCTGGCCGCTGATCTACCCGGGCCAGTCGGATACCGCATCGTTCGACAACTGTCTCGAACTGCTCGTGATGGCCGGCTACCCGCTCGTGCACGCGGTGATGATGATGATCCCGGAAGCGTGGGAACAGCACACGCTGATGGACGAGAACCGCCGCGCGTTCTACGAATACCACGCCGCGATGATGGAGCCGTGGGACGGCCCGGCCGCGATCGCGTTCACCGATGGCCGCCAGATCGGCGCGACGCTCGACCGTAACGGCCTGCGCCCGGCGCGCTACATCGTGACCGACGACGACCTCGTGATCATGGCGTCGGAAGCCGGCACGCTGCCGATCCCCGAGTCGAAGATCGTCAAGAAGTGGCGCCTGCAGCCGGGCAAGATGTTCCTGATCGACATGGAACACGGCCGCATCATCGACGACAAGGAGCTCAAGGACAACCTCGCGAACGCGAAGCCGTACAAGAGCTGGATCGACGCCGTGCGCATCAAGCTCGACGAGATCGAGCCGAAGGCCGAGCAGGTCGCCGCAGGCCGCGCCGAGGGCGCCGCGCTGCTCGATCGCCAGCAGGCGTTCGGCTATACGCAGGAAGACCTGAAGTTCCTGATGGCGCCGATGGCGCAGCAGGGCGAGGAAGCGGTCGGCTCGATGGGCAACGACTCGCCGCTCGCGGTGATGTCGAACAAGAACAAGACGCTCTATCACTACTTCAAGCAGCTGTTCGCGCAGGTCACGAACCCACCGATCGACCCGATCCGCGAGAACATGGTGATGTCGCTCGTGTCGTTCATCGGCCCGAAGCCGAACCTGCTCGACACGAACAACATCAACCCGCCGATGCGTCTCGAAGTGTCGCAGCCGGTGCTCGACTTCAAGGACATCGCGAAGATCCGCGCGATCGACCAGTACACGGGCGGCAAGTTCAGCTCGTACGAACTGAACATCTGCTACCCGGTCGCTTGGGGCAAGGCCGGCATCGAGGCGCGCCTCGCGTCGCTGTGCGCGGAAGCCGTCGACGCGGTGAAGTCGGGCTACAACATCCTGATCGTGTCGGACCGCAAGACCGACGCCGAGCACGTCGCGATCCCCGCGCTGCTGGCGACGTCGGCGATCCACACGCACCTGGTCCAGCAGGGGCTGCGCACCAGCACGGGCCTCGTTGTCGAGACGGGCTCGGCGCGCGAGACGCACCACTTCGCGCTGCTCGCGGGCTACGGCGCGGAAGCCGTGCACCCGTACCTCGCGATGGAAACGCTCGCGCAGATGGCCGACGGCCTGAAGGGCGACCTGTCGCCGGAAAAGGCGGTGTACAACTTCACGAAGGCGGTCGGCAAGGGCCTGCAGAAGGTCATGTCGAAGATGGGCATCTCGACGTACATGTCGTACACGGGCGCGCAGATCTTCGAAGCGCTCGGCCTGTCGACCGACCTCGTCGAGAAGTACTTCAAGGGCACCGCGTCGAAGGTCGGCGGCATCGGCCTGTTCGAAGTCGCGGAAGAGGCGATCCGCCTGCACCGCGACGCGTTCGGCGACAACCCGGTCCTGCGCGACATGCTCGACGCGGGCGGCGAGTACGCGTACCGCGTGCGCGGCGAAGACCACATGTGGACGCCGGATTCGATCGCGAAGCTGCAGCACGCGACGCGCAGCAACTCGTACCAGACGTACAAGGAATACGCGCACCTGATCAACGATCAGACGAAGCGCCACATGACGTTCCGCGGCCTGTTCGAATTCAAGGTGTCGCCGTCGAAGGCGATCCCGATCGACGAAGTCGAGCCGGCGAAGGACATCGTCAAGCGCTTCGCGACGGGCGCGATGTCGCTCGGCTCGATCAGCACCGAGGCGCACGCGACGCTCGCGATCGCGATGAACCGGATCGGCGGCAAGTCGAACACCGGCGAGGGCGGCGAGGACGAGAAGCGCTATCGCAACGAACTGCGCGGCATTCCGATCAAGTCGGGCGAGACGCTGAAGTCGGTGATCGGCGACGAGATCGTCAGCGACATCGCGCTGAAGGACGGCGATTCGCTGCGCTCGAAGATCAAGCAGGTCGCGTCGGGCCGCTTCGGCGTGACGGCGGAATACCTCGCGTCGGCCGACCAGATCCAGATCAAGATGGCGCAGGGCGCGAAGCCGGGCGAAGGCGGCCAGCTGCCGGGCCACAAGGTGTCCGACTACATCGGCAAGCTGCGCTACTCGGTGCCGGGCGTCGGCCTGATCTCGCCGCCGCCGCACCACGACATCTACTCGATCGAGGATCTCGCGCAGCTGATCCACGACCTGAAGAACGTCAACCCGAGCTCGAGCATCTCGGTGAAGCTCGTGTCGGAAGTGGGCGTCGGCACGGTCGCGGCGGGCGTCGCGAAGGCGAAGGCCGATCACGTCGTGATCGCCGGCCATGACGGCGGCACCGGTGCATCGCCGCTGTCGTCGGTGAAGCACGCAGGCACACCGTGGGAACTCGGTCTCGCCGAAACGCAGCAGACGCTGGTGCTGAACCGCCTGCGCGGCCGTATCCGCGTGCAGGCCGACGGCCAGATGAAGACCGGCCGCGACGTCGTGATCGGCGCGCTGCTCGGCGCGGATGAATTCGGCTTCGCGACGGCGCCGCTCGTCGTCGAGGGCTGCATCATGATGCGCAAGTGCCACCTGAACACGTGCCCGGTTGGCGTCGCGACGCAGGACCCGGTGCTGCGTGCGAAGTTCTCGGGCCAGCCGGAACACGTCGTCAACTACTTCTTCTTCGTCGCCGAGGAAGTGCGCGAGATCATGGCGCAGCTCGGCATCGCGAAGTTCGACGACCTGATCGGCCGCGCCGACCTGCTGGACACCCGCAAGGGCGTCGAGCACTGGAAGGCGAAGGGCCTCGACTTCTCGCGCGTGTTCTACCAGCCGGAAGAGTGCGAGGACGTCGCGCCGCGTCACGTCGACGTGCAGGATCACGGCCTCGAGCGCGCGCTCGACCACGTGCTGATCGAGAAGGCGAAGGCCGCGATCGAGAAGGGCGAGCACGTGTCGTTCATCCAGCCGGTGCGCAACGTGAACCGCACGGTCGGCGCGATGCTGTCGGGCGTGATCGCGAAGAAGCACGGCCACGACGGCCTGGCGGACGACGCGGTGCACATCCAGCTGAAGGGCACGGCGGGCCAGAGCTTCGGCGCGTTCCTCGCGAAGGGCGTGACGCTCGACCTCGTCGGCGACGGCAACGACTACGTCGGCAAGGGGCTGTCGGGCGGCCGGATCATCATCCGTCCGACCAACGACTTCCGCGGCAAGTCCGAGGAAAACATCATCTGCGGCAACACGGTGATGTACGGTGCGATCGAAGGCGAGTCGTTCTTCCGCGGCGTCGCGGGCGAGCGCTTCTGCGTGCGCAACTCGGGCGCGACGGCGGTCGTCGAGGGCACCGGCGACCACGGCTGCGAATACATGACGGGCGGCACGGTCGTCGTGCTCGGCGAGACGGGCCGCAACTTCGCGGCCGGCATGTCGGGCGGCATCGCGTACGTGTACGACCCGGACGGCACGTTCGCGGCGAAGTGCAACAAGTCGATGGTCGCGCTCGATCCGGTGCTGCAGCAGGCCGAACAGGAGCGCACGGTCGATCGCGCGCTCTGGCATGCGGGCACGACGGACGAAGCGCTGCTCAAGGGGCTCGTCGAGCGTCATTTCCAGTTCACCGGTTCGCCGCGCGCGAAATCGCTGCTGGAGAACTGGGACGCGGCGCGGCGCCAGTTCGTGAAGGTGTTCCCGCACGAATACAAGCGCGCGCTGGGCGAGATCGGTGCGAAGAAGGCGGCGACGCAAGAACTGGCCGCCTGAGCGACGAACGACTTAGCAGAGGCCGCGCGCGCATGAATGCGGCGCGCGGCTCCCCCACCCGATACACGTAATCAGAAGAGCACCTTATGGGCAAGGCAACCGGTTTTCTGGAGTTCGAACGCCGCCACGAGGCGTACGAAGCACCGCTCACGCGCGTGAAGCACTACAAGGAATTCGTCGCGGCGCTGTCCGACGCGGACGCGAAGGTCCAGGGCGCGCGCTGCATGGACTGCGGCATCCCGTTCTGCAACAACGGCTGTCCGGTCAACAACGTCATCCCGGACTTCAACGACCTGGTGTATCGCCAGGACTGGCGTCAGGCGATCGAGGTCCTGCACTCGACCAACAACTTCCCGGAATTCACGGGCCGCATCTGCCCGGCGCCGTGCGAAGCCGCATGCACGCTCGGGATCAACGACGACCCGGTCGGCATCAAGTCGATCGAGCACGCGATCATCGACAAGGCATGGGCGGAGGGCTGGGTCGAGCCGCAGCCGGCCGCGCACAAGACGGGCAAGAAGGTCGCGGTGGTCGGCTCCGGCCCCGCGGGCCTCGCCGCCGCGCAGCAGCTCGCGCGCGCAGGGCACGACGTGACGGTGTTCGAGAAGAGCGACCGGATCGGCGGCCTGCTGCGTTACGGGATCCCCGATTTCAAGCTCGAGAAGTGGCTGATCGACCGCCGCATGCGCCAGATGGAAGCGGAAGGCGTGACGTTCCGCACCAGCGTGTTCATCGGCAAGGACGCGCTGCCGGATTCGATCGGCAACATGGCGAAGGAAACGATCTCGCCGGCGACGCTGAAGGAAGAATTCGACGCAGTGGTGATCGCGGGCGGCTCGGAAACGCCGCGCGACCTGCCGGTGCCGGGCCGCGAGCTGGCCGGCATTCACTACGCGATGGACTTCCTGCCGCAGCAGAACCGCGTGAACGCCGGCGACAAGCTCGTCGACCAGCTGCTCGCGAAGGGCAAGCACGTCGTCGTGATCGGCGGCGGCGACACGGGTTCGGACTGCGTCGGCACGTCGAACCGTCATGGCGCGAAGGGCGTCACGCAGTTCGAGCTGCTGGCGCAGCCGCCGGAAGAGGAAAACAAGCCGCTCGTTTGGCCGTACTGGCCGATCAAGCTGCGCACGTCGTCGTCGCACGAGGAAGGCTGCGAGCGCGACTGGGCGGTCGCGACGAAGCGCTTCGAAGGCAAGAACGGCAAGGTCGAGAAGCTGATCGCCGCGCGCGTCGAGTGGAAGGACGGCAAGATGCAGGAAGTGCCGGGCTCCGAGTTCGAGATGAAGGCCGATCTCGTGCTGCTCGCGATGGGCTTCACGCAGCCGGCCGCACCGGTGCTCGAGGCGTTCGGTGTCGACAAGGATGCGCGCGGCAACGCGCGTGCGGCGACCGAAGGCGACCGCGCGTACTACACGTCGGTCGACAAGGTGTTCGCGGCCGGCGACATGCGCCGCGGCCAGTCGCTCGTCGTGTGGGCCATCCGTGAAGGCCGGCAGTGCGCGCGCTCGGTCGATGCGTATCTGATGGGGCATTCGGAACTGCCGCGGTAAGCGCTGCAGTGCGTCGAACTAAGGGCCGGGCGTCTGTAAGGACGTCCGGTTTTTTATTTGTGACCGATGGGAACAGTCGGTCGCCAGATGAACGGCGGAATCATCTGGACTGCTTCGGTGAGTCAAGCGGGAGCCGTTCGAATTTTCCAAAGCCGGTGACGCGACCGTTGCAATCAATCGTTGCGCTATAGATTCCCTCGCGCGCGCTCGGATCGAATCCCCGCCAGCCAAGGGTATCAGCGTGGTATCGGGGAGTGCCGGCGAACCCGACGGCAGTCAAACTGAATCCCTGTTCTTCGGCGAACGCGAGAATCTTGGCTTCAAGCTCTTCGGCGGATGTGTTCGGACAACTACCTTCGTCTTTCTCGTATCTGGCAATCATGATGATGACAAGGAGCAATAAGACGAGCCCGGCTGTCGTTGCGACAAGCCAAAACATCAACCGCACGGTGTAGTGCATGATTGTCGACGTCATGGTCGCATCCAGATTTGTTTCCTGAAACGAGCCGACATGAGAGTTTAGGCGTCCGGGGCGGGATATGGCTTACCAGCGTCCAGGCCGCGTCAATCCGCCAAACGATAGCCGACGTACTGCCTATGGTGGGAGGGCGGTGAATTCCGGATCGGTCGTCCGCCGGAGAGCGGGGGATGGCGGTGGTTCCTTTACCCGCCAGTCGGCCGAAATTTGCTCATTGCAGTCGATCATCACGATGTACTTTGTTCCGTCGACGAGCAGGGGAAATTCCCAGACTCCAAGTTTCCATGCGTGATATATCGGTACGCCATCGGGTTTGACCAGGCTGGGTTGAATGCCCCGGCTTTCCAGGTATGTCAGTACCTTGCTCCGCAATATCTCGACGGAGGCGTCCGGGCAACTGCCTTCGGTTCTTTCATACCGGGCGGTCGCTACGATGACAAACAACAATGCAGGCGCGCCGATCGCTGCGGCAACGAACCACAGAACCGGACGAATGACGTACCGTCTGAACGTCGAAAGCATGATCGCACTCAGCTTGAGTCAGGTTATTGAAATCACCGTCGGGGCAGCATCGTTGATTAAAATCGACCGGGACGCATCAAGCCGCCAAAGGATGGTCTATGAACGGCTTCCGGTGGGCGCGCTCCGGCATTTCGAACAGGTCTTTGACCGGAGAATACGATATGTTTTTCGCCGGTGAAGATTATCTGATAGTCCGTATGTCCAAGTGCGGAGCCTAGTATTGCCAAAATCGTGGTTGCTTTTTCTTGCAGAAATGGACGATTCGAAGGATCTGCATCAAATTTGTCAGGGCTGATTGTGTAGTATCCATTGAATTGGTACGTATTGTCAGCAAGAAGTTCCAGTGTGCCACGAACTCTTCCCGATATTCTTCCCACGGTGGCCGCACTCCATAGATCCTTTTTTCCATGATTGAATATATTCGTGCTGAAGGTGCTGTCAATGGGGTAGGTACCGGGGCCGTATCCTGAATTTTCAATGGCCCTTGATATTTCGTGAAAATCGCTGGTTTCCATCTTCAAATTGAGGGATTCAATATTGATGGATCGTTGGGTGCCGTTTCCATGTACCCAATGATTGACTGCTTCAATGAACATCAGAGGGTTGCCGTAGAACTCGAATTTCGATGTCGGCGGGATGCTGTTTAATTGGCCGACATAGACGCCGAATAGCGCCGATATGTTTGCATAATAACCTGCAGAAAAATCGAAGCCGTATGGCTTGGCGCCTGGCAAATGCTTGTAGCCGCCGTTCGCCAGCCAAGGAGTAAATCCGCCAACCAGTGCAAGCTGACTGCTCCAGAATTTGGGATCGTTCTTCCCGAATGCCTGAAGATAATATAGAAACATCTCGGTTGCGCGAACCATGTTGCCCGTATTCGCAAAAAGGAGCATGTAGTTGGATGCACAATATTGATTGAGGCAGATAGATGGTGCTGGTATCCCTGCCACGGCATTTGCGCCGGGTATTTCATTTGTCGTGATGCTGAAATCGCCAAAGTTGAAATCAGGCGGCCGAGACGTGGTAACTGAAATTGGTGGCAGAACATTGGACTGTGCTGCGCTCGTTGTATGTTTCAACAGGGTTCCGAGCGGTAGTGCGGTCGACGCAATAAGAAAACGACGCCGGTTCCGGTGTTGATGCTTTTTGTCGTCACTCACGACATCTGTAGACTCCCGCTTATCTTTCTTGAGCATTTCATCCCCCGCGTGGTTGATCGTCGGCGATTAATTGATTCGTATTGCGAAAGACATAGAGTCTGTTTTTTTGGGGGGGGTATGCAAGGGTTTTGTATGGTTCCCATCCGCTCGCCAGCCTCGGGTGATGCCCCCTGTCCACCGGGCGCGAGGCGCGGCGACGTCCAACCGAAGCTGTTCCGCTAGACGTGTCCTGCCCCGCTCGGCGGTTCAAACAAGGTTTCCAAACGTCAAAGACCGTTGCTCCAGACATGGTTCTGCGCGTGGCGAGTCGCCTAATCTGGAAACGTTGATTGCCCGACTCGCATCGCGCCACTTATCTTTCGTTTTGTAAGATTTATTGGGAACTGTCATATCATGTCGCCCCTCGGGCCGCTCTCCGCGGCCGACATGATTGACCTCATTTAAAAGGACACTGGATGGAAGCACTCGTACAAGGGCTGATCGACGCCGTCAACGGCGTGTTGTGGAACTACGTGCTGATCGCGCTGCTGCTCGGCGTGGGCGCGTGGTTCACGCTGCGGTTCCGGATGATCCAGCTGAAGGCGCTGTTCCTCAGCATGCGTCTCGTCGGCAGCAAGGGCGAGCCGGGCAGCATCTCGTCGTTCCAGGCGTTCGCGACCGGGCTCGCGAGCCGCGTCGGCACCGGCAACATCGCCGGTGTCGCGGTCGCGCTGACGGTCGGCGGGCCGGGCGCGATCTTCTGGATGTGGATGACGGCGCTCGTCGGGATGTCGTCCGCGTTCGTCGAGGCGACGCTCGCGCAGATCTTCAAGGTCTCGCACCCGGACGGCACGTATCGCGGCGGCCCTGCGTACTACATTCAGACGGGCCTGCGCTCGCGCGGCTTCGGCGTGCTGTTCTCGCTGTCGCTGATCCTCGCTTTCGGCTTCGTGTTCAACGCGGTGCAGTCGAATGCGATTGCCGACGCGTTCCACACGTCGTTCGGCTGGAGCCGCGCGGCGGTCGGCCTCGGCCTCGTGCTGCTGACCGCGCCGATCATCTTCGGCGGGATCCGCCGGATCGCGACGGTCGCGCAGGTGATCGTGCCGCTGATGGCAATCGGCTACCTCGCGCTCGCGGTCTACGCGGTCGCGACGCACATCGCGATGGTGCCGGACGTGATCGCGCTGATCGTGAAGAGCGCGTTCGGCCTCGAACAGGCGGCGGGCGGCCTGACCGGCTACGCGGTCAGCCAGGCGGTCGCGATCGGCGTGAAGCGCGGGCTGTTCTCGAACGAAGCCGGCATGGGCAGCGCGCCGAACGCGGCGGCGACGGCCAGCACCCGGCATCCGGTCACGCAGGGGTTGATCCAGATGCTCGGCGTGTTCGTCGACACGATCGTGATCTGCAGCGCGACCGCATTCGTGATCCTGCTGTCCGGCCAGTACGAGATCGGCACCGGGATGGAAGGCGCGGCGCTCACGCAACGCGCGATCTCGAGCCACGTCGGCGACTGGGGCGGCATCTACATGGCGGTTGCGATCTTCTTCCTCGCGTTCTCATCGGTGATCGGCAACTATGCGTATGCGGAAGGCAACGTCGAGTTCATCACGAAGCGGCGCGGGATGCTGCCGCTGTTCCGCGTCGCGGTGCTCGCGATGGTGATGTTCGGCAGCGTCGGCCAGCTTCCGCTCGTGTGGGCGATGGCCGACACGAGCATGGGCCTGATGGCGATCATCAACCTGGTCGCGATCCTCGCGCTCGGCAAGTACGCGCACGCCGCATGGCGCGACTATCGCCGCCAGCGCGCGGCCGGCGTCGCCGATCCGGTGTTCACGCGCCACACGATTCCCGAACTCGCGCGCGTGCTGCCGACCGACGTCTGGGGCGAGCACGGTCCGCTGCCGCAGCGTCCGGCGGCGGCGCCCGAAACCGGGGCCGCGCCCGGCGTCGCGGTGCGCTGACCATGGACGCCGACCGGCTCCGTGCATTCGTCGCGCTGATGCCCGATGCGGCATCGCGCGACGCGTTGCACGCGTTGCCGGTCGCGCGCGGCGCGCGGCGCACGCACCCCGAGCAGCTTCACGTGACGCTCGCATTTCTCGGTGCGATCGAGCGCGGCGCGTGCGATGCGCTGGCCGCGCGGCTGCCCGTGCTGGCGGCCGCGCATGCGTTGCCGCTGCAGCATGTCGAGCGGCTCGCATGGTGGCCAAGCCTGCCGAAGGCGCGCCTGATCGTCGCGGAACTCGGTGCCGAACCGGCGCTGGTCGCGCTGAACGACGCGCTGGTCGCGGCGTTGCAGGACATCGGGATGCCGACCGATCGCCGGCCGTTCAGGCCGCACGTGACGCTCGCGAGACTGCCGCACTACGCGGTCGGTCAACCTGCGCATGGCGGCGCGTTGCAAGAGCCGGTCGCATTGCGTTTCGATGCGCTCACGCTGTTCGAGAGCCACTTGTCGCACGAAGGCGCGTCGCACCGGCCGATCGTGTCGGCGGCGATTGCGCTGGAGGAGGCGGGGGAGGGTAACTGAAGCCCGTGCAGGCGTGAGCGGACCCGGTTGCCGGCGCACGTCCGCGATCGGGATGCGCAGGCGCGGGGGTGGCGGCCGGGACGCTCGATACGTTCCGGCCGCCGATTCGCAGGCGTTACGCAGCGACCCTGTCGCTGTCATTCACGCGCTCGACGTTGATCGTGCCGCCGTGATACGCCGCGAGCGATTCGCGGTGCGCGATGCTGACGATCGCCGCCTGCGGAAGCCGCTCGTTGAACACGTGATAGAGGCGCGCTTCGTTGTCCGCATCGAGCGCGCTCGTCGCTTCGTCGAGGAACAGGAAGTCGGGCTTGTGCAGCAGCACGCGTGCGCCGGCGAGACGCTGCTGTTCGCCCGGCGACAGCACGCGCGTCCAGTGCGCGGTCTCGCCGAGCCGGTCGGCGTAGTCCTCGAGCCGGCACGCGCGCAGCGCATCGCGGCACGCTTCGTCGCTGAACGCGTCGGCGGTGGCCGGGTACGTGAGCGCGGCCTTCAGCGTGCCGATCGGCAGATAGCTCGTCTGCGGCACGAACATCATTCGCGCGCCGACCGGCGCGTCGATCGCGCCGTCGCCGAATGGCCACAGGCCCGCGAGCGCGCGCATGAACGTGCTCTTGCCCGAACCCGACTTGCCGATCACGAGCCAGCGCGAGCCGGGCTCGATCGTGACGGTGCCGATGTCAGCGAGCGCATTGCCGTTCGGCAGCGCGAGCTTCAGCGACGACGTCGACAGTTGCTCGGAATCGACGTAATGCAGGTTGATGCCGCCGTGCTCGGTGGCGGGCGACACGCTTTCCTTCAGGTGCGACGCGCCCATCACGCGCTTGAATTCGCGCAGACGGTTGACCGTCGCGCGCCATTCGACGAGGGTGCTGTAACTGTTGATGAACCAGGAGAACGAGTCGCTGACGGTGTTGAACGCGGACGAGATCTGCATCAGTACGCCGAACGAGAACGCCCCCGCGAAGTAGCGCGGCGCGGCGACGACCAGCGGGAAGATGATCGCGATCTGGCCGTAGAAGCTCAGCACGAACGTGAGCCGCTTCGTGTACTTCATCACGCGCCACCAGTTGTCGCGGATCCGCATGAACAGGTTGTGCGCGTTGCCGTTTTCGGTGTTCTCGCCGTCGTAGAACGCGATCTGCTCGGCGTTCTCGCGCACGCGGATCAGCCCGAAGCGGAAATCCGCCTCGACGCGCTGCTGCTGGTAGTTGATCGACACGAGCGGATGGCCGACCTTCTGGATGATCAGCGAGCCGACCACCGCGTACAGCGCGGCCGCCCACACCATGTAGCCGGGGATCGCGATCGGCGTGCCGCCGAGCGTGAACGTCAGCGCGCCCGCGAGCGACCACAGGATCGTGATGAACGACACGAGCGTGACGACCGTCGACAGCAGGTCGAGCGACAGCGACAGCGTGGTCGTCGCGAACGACTGCAGGTCGTCGGTGATCCGCTGGTCGGGGTTGTCGGCGAGGCGGTCGCGTTCGATCCGGTAGAACGCGCGGTCGCCGAGCCACTGGCCGAGAAAGCGCTCGGTGAGCCACTGGCGCCAGCGAAAGCCGAGCATCTGCCGCAGGTAGCGGCCGTACACCGCGAGGATGATGAAGCCGAACGCGAGCGCCGAGAACTGCATCAGCAGGTTCGGGAAGTCGTGGACGTTCTTCGATTGCAGCGCGTTGTAGAACTCCGCGTTCCACTTGTTGAGCCGCACGTTGATCCAGACGACGCAGAGGTTGATCGCGATGATCGTCGCGAGCAGCCCCCATGCGATCCTCCATTCGGACGAGACCCAGTAGGGCTTGATGAGGCTCCACGCGGATACCGGGCGCTCGTCCTGCGGTACGTCGTGGGCGGTATGGGTCGATTGGGTCATGTGCTTCCTGATGAGTAGCCGGCGCGCGCCGGGTGAGGCAGGACGCGCGCCGCGAAACGGCATGCCGGGAAAAGGTGCCGCCTGGGTGCCGGCTGGCGCGGGTGTTCGGGATGGTGCCCCCGGCCCTTAATGTTGCTGGACGGTCCCTAACGGCCGGCTGTGACACGGCTGCCGGCGCGCGATTGCGCGCCGGCCTGCGGGCATTGTGCCAGACCGGCGCGCGGCATCGGTGAAATTGCCGACCGGGGACAGTTTGCGGCGCTTTCCGCTTTTATGGTCTAATGGCCGTCGACGAAACAGGGGTGCTTCGTGTGCGGCCGGCAGAAGGTTCGGCGGCGCGGCGAGGCTGAGAGAGACCCTTTGCACCCGATCCGGGTAATACCGGCGCGGGAAGTTTCCGATCCCGCCGGGCCGTGCTGGCTGCCTCCCCATTGTCAGCACCCTGTCCCGCCCGGCCGGCCTTTGCTGCCGGTTTCGTCCTTTTGGGTACGCGCATTGCGCGTTACGGAAGGATGCGATGACCGTTCAATCTTCAGTCTTTTGTTCCGCCCCGCGTGCATTCGCACGGGTTTGCGCACGTGCGTCCGCACGCCGCGCGCGTGCGTTCCGCGAGGAGGGCGCGCAATGACCATCACGAATTCACGACCGGATTTCGCGGTGCTGGGTGGCGGCCTCGTCGGCCGCCTGATCGCATGGCGGCTTGCCGGCGACGGGCATCGCGTCGCGCTGTACGAGCGCGGCGGCCCTGACGGCGAACAGTCGGCCGCGTGGGTCGCGGCCGCGATGCTCGCGCCGCTCGCCGAGGCGGCCAGCGCGGAGCTGCTGATCACCGAGCTTGGCGCCGCGTCGCTCGCGCGCTGGCCGCAGTGGCTCGCCGAGTTGCCCGAACCGGTGTTCTTCCAGCATCACGGCACGCTCGTCGTCTGGCATCACGCGGATCGCGCCGAGGCGCCGCTGTTCGAGCGGCGCGTGCGCGCGAACGCGCCGCCCGGGCTGCTCGACGGCGGCTTCGTCACGCTCGCGGGCGCGCAGGTCGACGCGGCCGAGCCCGCGCTGGCGGGCCGTTTCGCGCGCGGGCTGCTGCTGCCGCACGAAGGCCAGCTCGACAACCGTCAGGCGCTGCGCGCGCTTGCCGCGGGCCTCGCGGAGCGCGGCGTCGACACGCATTGGCACGTCGCGATCGACGCGCACAACCTGCCCGACGCGCACTTCACGATCGACTGCCGCGGGCTCGGCGCGAAACCGGTGCTGCCTGCGCTACGCGGCATCCGCGGCGAGGTCGCGCGCGTGCATGCGCCCGGCATCGGCCTGACGCGGCCCGTGCGGCTGCTGCATCCGCGCTATCCGCTGTACATCGCGCCGAAGCAGAATGACCTGTACGTGATCGGCGCGACCGAAGTGGAGGGCGAGGACATGTCGCCCGTCAGCGTGCGTTCCGCGCTCGAACTGCTGAGCGCCGCGTTCTCCGTGCATCCGGCGTTCGGCGAGGCGCGCATCCTCGAGCTGAATTCGCAGTGCCGGCCGACGCTCCCCGACCATCGTCCGGCGCTGATCTGGGACGGCGCGGCGACGCTCGCGGTCAACGGCCTGTACCGGCACGGCTTCATGATCGCGCCGGAAGTCGCGCATGCCGCGGTCGCGCTCGCCGAAGCGGCGCTGACCGGCGCGCTCGGCGGCGCGGATGCGTTCGCCGCGTGGCGGGGCGCGGCGCGCTGGCCGGATCTCCTTCATCACCGAGACGACGCGCGCCAGCCGGCCTGACGCACGCCGCCTTCCCGAATTCGACGAAGCACGCCATGGATATCCAGATCAATCAACAGAGGCTGACGCTGCCCGACGGCGCGACGGTTGCCGATGCGCTGAACGCGTTCGGCGCGCGTCCGCCGTACGCGGTGGCGCTGAACGGCACGTTCGTCGCGCGCGCGCAGCATGCGGCACGCGCGCTCGCGGCGGGCGACAAGCTCGACGTCGTGCACCCCGTCGCGGGCGGCTGAGCGCCGCCGGTTCGTCCCCGCTCTTTCCAGGAACACGAGATGACGTCCCTCACTTCCGCCGATGCGCTGACGCTGTACGGCGAAACCTTCGCAAGCCGCGTGCTGCTCGGCACGTCGCGCTATCCGTCGCTGCAATCGCTGTCCGACTCGATCGCCGCCGCGCGGCCCGGGATGGTGACGGTCGCGCTGCGCCGCCAGATGTCGGGCGGC
The DNA here is from genome assembly GCF_053427725.1 of Burkholderia sp. PU8-34. Lineage (NCBI taxonomy): Bacteria > Pseudomonadati > Pseudomonadota > Betaproteobacteria > Burkholderiales > Burkholderiaceae > Burkholderia > Burkholderia sp. PU8-34. The sequence goes on along the minus strand of NZ_JBSAXC010000015.1, from coordinate 107,898 downwards.
ACCGCCGAAGCCGGCTTCTTCGACCTGCTCAAGCGCCATGCGGTGCCGCTCCTGCCGAACACGGCCGGCTGCCAGACCGTCGCCGAGGCGGTCACGACCGCACACATGGCGCGCGAGGTATTCGAGACCGACTGGATCAAGCTCGAGCTGATCGGCGACGACTACACGCTGCAGCCCGATCCGGTCGGCCTGATCGAGGCCGCTGCGCAGCTCGTCAAGGACGGCTTCAAGGTGCTGCCGTACTGCACCGAGGATCTCGTGATCGGCCGGCGCCTGCTCGACGCGGGCTGCGAGGCGCTGATGCCGTGGGGCGCGCCGATCGGCACTGGCAAGGGCGTTGTGAATCCGTACGGGCTGCGCGTGCTGCGCGAGCGGCTGCCGGATGTGCCGCTGATCGTCGACGCGGGGCTCGGCGTGCCGTCGCACGCGTGCCAGGTGATGGAGTGGGGCTTCGACGGCGTGCTGCTGAACACGGCGGTGTCGCAGGCGACCCATCCGGAGATCATGGCGCGCGCGTTCGCGCAGGGCGTCGACGCCGGCCGCGCCGCGTATCTCGCGGGGCCGATGGACGCGCGAGATACCGCGCACGCGAGCACGCCGGTCGTCGGCATGCCGTTCTGGCACCAGGACGGGGGCTGCGCGTGAGCGCGGGGTGCGCGACCGCGTTCTGGCCGCCGGCCGACGAACTCGCGGAAGCGGCCGAACGGATTCGCGCGCGGCTCGGTGACTGGCCGCGCGGCACGGCAACCTGGCGTCTGTGCGTCGCGCCGCCCGACACGCTCGCCGACGGCGACGTGCTGATCGCAACGGAAGGCGACCACACGGCGCGTGCGCTGGCATCGGCCGCGTCGCGGCCGGCGTCGCCCGACGTTGCCGTGATCGAGTACGGCGAACGCCGCGCGGTGCTGCATCGCGCGGGCGAGCGTCATGCGCTCGACGCCGCGCATCCGCTCGCGGAGGACTGGATTGCCGCGCTCGCCGCGTTCATCGATTGCGGCTTTGCGCCGCTCGACGCGCTGGTGCTCGCGCTCGCGTGGCGCGACGGCGACGAGACCGTGGCCGATACCGTGACCGATACCGTGACTGAGAAGCCCGCAGCCGACGCATGGCCCGTCGACGCCGCGCGGTTCCCGCGCATCGCCGGGCTGCCGGCCGCGCCCGAGCCGGCGTTCCCGCCGTGTCCGGCGCAATTGGGGCTGTATCCGGTCGTGCCGAGCGCGGAATGGGTCGAACGGGTGCTCGACTGCGGCGTCCTTACCGTGCAGCTGCGCGTGAAAGGCGCCGCGCCGGACGTGCTGCGCGCCGAAATCGCGCGTGCGGTCGAGGCAGGGCGTCGCCATCCGGATGCGCGCGTGTTCATCAACGATCATTGGCAGATCGCCGCAGATGCCGGCGCGTACGGCGTACATCTGGGCCAGGAGGACCTCGAGACGGCCGATCTCGCCGCGATCGCGCGCGCGGGCCTGCGGCTCGGACTGTCGAGCCACGGTTATTACGAAATGTTGCGCGCACTGCACGTGCGTCCGAGTTATCTCGCGCTCGGGCCCGTGTTCGCGACCCTGACCAAGGCGGTGGCCGCGCCGCCGCAGGGGCTTGCCCGGATCGCCCGCTACGCGGCCTTCGCGGGCGCGCAAGCGCCGCTCGTCGCGATCGGCGGGGTGACGCAGGACACGCTGCCGGCCGTGCTCGCGACGGGCGTCGGCAGCGTAGCGGTGGTCAGTGCGGTGACGGCCGCGGACGACTATCGCGCCGCGCTTGTTGCGTTGCAGCAAAATTTCGCCGGATAATTTGACAATCATTGACCGGAGGGCCGCGGGCAGCGTCACGACATGATTCCAATGCAGGCCCTATAATTCGGCGTTCTGCGTAAAAGGACTGTCAGCTCCGTGAGCCCTTCTCCCACCGAGACACTGCTGGAACTCCGCGACGTCGATTTCGGTTACGGCGATCGCCTCGTGCTGTCGAACCTGAACCTGCGCTTCGGGCGCGGCCAGGTCGTCGCGGTCATGGGCGGCTCGGGCTGCGGCAAGACCACCGTGCTGCGCCTGATCGGCGGGCTCGTGCGGGCGCGCCGCGGCCAGGTGCTGTTCGACGGCGCGGACGTCGGCGCGCAGACGCGCGACGGCCTGTACGCGCTGCGCCGCAAAATGGGCATGCTGTTCCAGTTCGGCGCGCTCTTCACCGACATGTCGGTGTTCGAAAACGTCGCGTTCGCGCTGCGCGAGCATACCGACCTGCCCGAGGCGCTGATCCGCGATCTCGTGCTGATGAAGCTCAACGCGGTCGGCTTGCGCGGCGCGCGCGACCTGATGCCGTCCGAAGTGTCGGGCGGCATGGCGCGGCGCATCGCGCTCGCGCGGGCGATCGCGCTCGATCCGCAGCTGATCATGTACGACGAGCCGTTCGCGGGCCTCGACCCGATCTCGCTCGGCATCACGGCAAACCTGATCCGCACGCTGAACCAGGCGCTCGGCGCGACGTCGATCCTCGTCACGCACGACGTGCCGGAATCGTTCGCGATCGCCGACTACGTGTACTTCCTGGCCAACGGCGGCGTGCTCGCGCAGGGCACCCCCGACGAGCTGCGCGCATCGACCGATCCGAGCGTGCGCCAGTTCATCGACGGCGCGCCGGACGGCCCGTTCAAATTTCACTACACGAGCCCGCCGCTCGGCGCGGACTTCGGGCTCGGCGGAGGGCGCGCATGATCAGCGCGATCGGACGTTACGTCATGGGTGGCCTCGAACGCACGGGCTACGGCACGCGCCTGTTCATGCGCCTCGTGCTGGAATTCTTCCCGCTGCTGCGGCGGCCGCGGCTTGTCACGAAGCAGATCCACTTTCTCGGCAATTATTCGTTCGTGATCATTGCCGTGTCGGGCCTGTTCGTCGGCTTCGTGCTCGGCCTGCAGGGCTACTACACGCTGAACCGCTATGGTTCCGAGCAGGCGCTCGGCCTGCTCGTCGCGCTGTCGCTCGTGCGTGAGCTCGGGCCCGTCGTCACGGCGCTGCTGTTCGCGGGCCGTGCGGGCACGTCGCTGACCGCCGAGATCGGCCTGATGAAGGCCGGCGAGCAGCTCACCGCGCTCGAGATGATGGCCGTCGATCCGATCAAGACCGTGATCGCGCCGCGCATGTGGGGGGGGATCATCACGATGCCGCTGCTGGCCGCGATCTTCAACGCGGTGGGCGTACTCGGCGGCTATTTCGTCGGGGTCGTGCTGATCGGCGTCGATCCGGGCGCGTTCTGGTCGCAGATGCAAGGCGGCGTCGAGGTCTGGGCCGACGTCGGCAACGGCGTGCTGAAGAGCATCGTGTTCGGGTTCGCCGTGACCTTCATTGCACTGTTTCAAGGGTACGAGGCGAAGCCCACGCCTGAGGGCGTGTCGCGCGCGACGACCAAGACAGTCGTGTTCGCGTCGCTCGCCGTACTCGGCCTCGATTTCTTGCTGACCGCGCTGATGTTCAGCTAAGCCATATTTTGGGATGACGATGAAAAAGACTGCTCTCGACTTCTGGGTCGGCCTGTTCGTGGTGGTGGGCTTCCTCGCGGTGCTGTTCCTTGCGCTGAAGGTCGGCAACATGAGCTCGCTGTCGTTTCAGCCGACCTATGCGGTGAGGATGAAATTCGACAACATCGGCGGCCTGAAGCCGCGCGCCGCGGTGAAGAGCGCAGGCGTCGTGGTCGGCCGCGTGAAGGCGATCGGCTTCGACACGAACACCTACCAGGCGCTGGTGACGATCGATGTCGACAACCAGTACCAGTTCCCGAAGGATTCGTCCGCGAAGATCCTGACGTCGGGCCTGCTCGGCGAACAGTACATCGGCCTCGATCCGGGCGGCGACACCGAGATGCTGAAGGCGGGCGACACGATCACGATGACCCAGTCGGCGATCGTGCTCGAGAACCTGATCGGTCAATTCCTGTACAGCAAGGCAGCGGACGCGGGCGGCGCGAAGCCGGCGTCCGGAACGTCTGGCGCGGCCGCCGCGCCTGCACCGGCGCCGGCGCCTGCCGCCGCGTCGGGCGCCGCTGCCCAATAACCACACGAGAGCATCCAAGAGGGTAACGATCATGCAGACGATTCGCATCAGGCACGCCGCGCTCGCGGTAGCAGCGGTGACTGCGCTGAGCGGCTGCGCCACCGTGCAGACGCCGACCAAGGGCGATCCGCTCGAAGGCTTCAACCGGACGATGTTCAAGTTCAACGACACCGTCGACACGTATGCGCTGAAGCCGGTCGCGAAGGGCTACCAGTATGTGGTGCCGCAGCCGGTGCGCGACAGCGTGACGAACGTGTTCTCGAACATCGGCGACCTCTACATCGCGGCGAACAACATCGTGCAGCTGCGGATCGCCGACGGCGTCGGCGACCTGATGCGCGTCGTGATCAACACGGTGTTCGGTGTCGGCGGCCTGTTCGACGTCGCGACGGTCGCGAAGCTGCCGAAGCACACGGCCGATTTCGGCGTCACGATGGGCCGCTACGGCATGCCGGCCGGCCCGTATCTCGTGCTGCCGCTGCTCGGGCCGAGCACGGTGCGCGACGCGGCGGGGCTCGGCGTCGACTACGTCGGCAATCCGCTCACCTACGTGAAGCCGGACGGCCTGAGCTGGGGCGTCTATGGCGTGAACCTGATCAACACGCGCGCGAACCTGCTCGGCGCGGGCGACGTGCTGGAAGCGGCGGCGATCGACAAGTATTCGTTCGTGCGCAACGCGTACCTGCAGCGCCGGCAGATGCTGATCAGCAACGCGCGCGGCGAGGCGGGCGCGTCGTCGAGCAGCGAGGCGCTGCCGAAATACGACCTGCCGGACGACGGTTCGGCGGCGCCCGCAGCGGCGGGGGCTGCAGGCGCTGTCGTCAGCGGCGGTGCAGCAGCGCCGGCCGCTGCGTCCGCGCCGGCCGGTGCATCCGGCACCGCAGCGCCGGCATCGGGGTCGGAAGCGGCCGGTGCGCCGAATCCGGGCAGCGAAACGTCCGTGCCGCCGATGCAGATGACGCCGCCCGCGCCCGGCGGGCTGCGCTTCCCGAGCATCCGGCTGCATTGATCGGATTTACATACGTTACAGGCGGAAACGATTCAGTCGGTGGCAGCCGCGAACTTGCGCGTAAGCTACCGGCTCCAACCTTCGCATCGACTCATCCATGCAGGCCAATATTATGAAGAAACTGTTTCTGATCCCTGTTTTCGCGGCACTGTTCTCGTTCGGCAGTGCGGCTCACGCGCAAGTCGACCAGTCGAACCCGCAGGCGTTGATCAAGACGGCGACCCAGCAGGTTCTCGATGAAGTGAAGCAGCAGACGATCAAGCAGGGCGACACGAACCGCATCATCACGATCGTCAACAAGGACATCCTGCCGTACACCGACTTCCGCCGCACCACGCAGCTCGCGATGGGCCGCAACTGGCGCGCGGCGACGCCGGCGCAGCAGCAGCAGGTGCAGGAGCAGTTCAAGCTGCTGCTGATCCGCACGTATTCGGGCGCGCTGGCGCAGCTCAAGCCGGACCAGCAGATCCAGTACCCGCCGTTCCGTGCTGATCCGGCCGATACCGACGTCGTGGTCAAGACGGTCGCGATGAACAACGGCCAGCCGGTCCAGATCGACTACCGCCTGTACAAGACGGCGAACGGCTGGAAGGTGTACGACCTGAACGTGCTCGGCGCGTGGCTGATCCAGACGTACCAGCAGCAGTTCAACGAGAAGATCCAGCAGAGCGGCGTGGACGGCCTGATCCAGTTCCTGACGCAGCGTAACCAGGAGCTTGCTGCCGGCAAGCAGGCATCGTGAGCGGCTTCGAAGCCGGCTCCTCGCTGACCCACGCGAGCGCGCAGGCCGCGCTCGCGGCGGGTCTCGCGCAGATCGGCGCGGGCGCCACCGCCGTCGACTGCGCGGCGCTGACGCAGTTCGATTCGTCCGCGCTCGCCGTGCTGCTCGCATGGCAGCGCGCCGCGCGCTCGCGCGGCGCCACCCTCGACATCCTCAATCTCCCCCCGAAGCTCGAAAGCCTCGCGCAGGCGTACGGCGTCGACGCGCTCATCAACGGGCGACATTGACGCTCACCCGCTGAACCCGCCGCGCCCGGGCGCCGGATGGCCGTCCCCCGGGTGGCCGTCCCTCCTGCCGGTTTGCCCTATAATCAAGCGTTTTGCGGGGCTGCCAATCGTGTCGGGCCCCCTTTTTCTTTCGCAGCAAGCACAGAATAGGCGTCGCGGCCTTTGCGCCGCGCACAGTCATGTCAGCCATAGAAATCCGTCACGTCAAGAAGCGCTACCAGTCGCTTCAGGCGCTCAAGGGCGTCAGCCTGTCGGTCGAAGAAGGCGAGTTCTTCGGTCTGCTCGGCCCGAACGGCGCGGGCAAGACCACGCTCATCAGCATCCTCGCCGGGCTCGCCCGGGCCGACGAAGGCAGCATCTCGGTGCGCGGCCACGACGTCGTCAAGGACTTCCGGGCTGCGCGCCGCGCGCTGGGCGTCGTGCCGCAGGAGCTCGTGTTCGACCCGTTCTTCACCGTGCGTGAAACGCTGCGGATCCAGTCCGGGTACTTCGGGCTGCGCCGCAACGACGACTGGATCGACGAAGTGATGGCCAATCTCGACCTGACCGAGAAGGCCGATGCGAACATGCGCGCGCTGTCGGGCGGGATGAAGCGCCGCGTGCTGGTCGCGCAGGCGCTCGTGCACCGGCCGCCCGTGATCGTGCTCGACGAGCCGACCGCCGGTGTCGACGTCGAGCTGCGCCAGACGCTGTGGAAATTCATCTCGCGCCTGAACCGCGAAGGTCACACGATCGTGCTGACCACTCACTACCTCGAGGAAGCCGAGTCGCTGTGCGACCGCATCGCGATGCTGCGCCGGGGCGAAGTGGTCGCGCTCGACCGCACCGACGCGCTGCTGCAGCGCTTCGCGGGCCTGCAGCTGTACCTGCGCTTCGCGCTCGGCGCGCTGCCCGCCGAGCTGCGCGCGCTGGAAACCGATCCGGCCGCGCGCGCGCCCGGCGAACACCTGCTGCGGCTCGCGAACTACGACGAGGTCGAGCGGATCCTCGCGCAGTGCCGTGCCGCGGGCTGCACGTTCGACGAGATCGAGGTCCGCAAGGCCGACCTCGAGGATGTGTTCGTCCAGGTGATGAACGGGGCCGAGGTGATCGAGGGGCTGGCATGAGTGGATTTCAGACGCTGTTCTACAAGGAAATCCTGCGTTTCTGGAAGGTGTCGTTCCAGACGGTGCTCGCGCCCGTCGTGACGGCGCTGCTGTACCTGACGATCTTCGGCCATGCGCTGACGGGCCGCGTGCAGGTATATCCGGGCGTCGAGTACGTGAGCTTCCTCGTGCCGGGCCTCGTGATGATGAGCGTGCTGCAGAACGCGTTCGCGAACAGCTCGTCGTCGCTGATCCAGTCGAAGATCACCGGCAACCTCGTGTTCATGCTGCTGCCGCCGCTGTCGTACCGGGACTTCTACGGCGCCTACGTGCTCGCGTCCGTCGTGCGCGGGCTCGCGGTCGGCACAGGCGTGTTCGTCGTGACGGTGTGGTTCATCCCGATGCAGTTCGCGGCGCCGGTGTTCATCCTCGCGTTCGCGCTGCTTGGCGCGGCGATCCTCGGCACGCTCGGCCTCATCGCCGGGATCTGGGCCGAGAAGTTCGACCAGCTCGCCGCGTTCCAGAACTTCCTGATCATGCCGCTGACATTCCTGTCCGGCGTGTTCTACTCGACGCATTCGCTGCCGCCCGTGTGGCGCGAAATCTCGCGTCTCAACCCGTTTTTCTACATGATCGACGGCTTTCGCTACGGGTTCTTCGGCGCGTCCGACGTCAACCCGCTCGCGAGCCTCGCGATCGTCACCGGTTTCTTCGTGCTGCTCGCGCTCGTCGCGATGCGGCTGCTCGCGACCGGCTACAAACTGCGTCATTGATTTGAATCGGCCGCCGCTCGCGGCGCACGCCGCCCCGCCGGGGCGGGTGCGCCGCGAGCGGGCTGGCGCGTACCGACAGGAGCATCACCATGTTGCCGACTCCCGAACAGGTCAAGCAATACATCGCGGGCGGGCTTGCCTGCACGCATCTGGAAGTCGAAGGCGACGGCCAGCACTTCTTCGCGACGATCGTGTCGCCCGCCTTCGAGGGCAAGCGGCCGATCCAGCGGCACCAGCTCGTCTACGCGGCGCTCGGCGACCGCATGAAGCAGGAAATCCACGCGCTCAGCATGAAGACGCTGACGCCCGCCGAATGGCAGAACGCATAACCGGAAACACTGAGTGCAAGTCACCGTCAACGAGCGCGACGCCGTCGAGAGCGTCGCCACGGCACACCCGGCCGGCAATCGGGATTCGCAGGGACATGGGATGGACAAGCTCGTGATCGAAGGCGGCCGCCGGCTGTCCGGCGAGATCGTCGTGTCGGGCGCGAAGAACGCGGCGCTGCCGATTCTGTGCGCGGGCCTGCTCACGGCCGATCCGGTCCATCTCGACAACGTGCCGAACCTGAAGGACGTCCGCACCACGCTGAAGGTCCTGAACCAGATGGGCGTGCGAAGCGAGACGACGGGCAGCCACGTGCAGCTCGACGCGTCGCGCGTCGACAACCTCGTGGCGCCGTACGAGCTCGTGAAGACGATGCGCGCGTCGATCCTCGTGCTCGGGCCGCTGCTCGCGCGCTTCGGCGAGGCGAAGGTGTCGCTGCCGGGCGGCTGCGCGATCGGCGCGCGGCCGGTCGACCAGCACATCAAGGGCCTGCAGGCGATGGGCGCCGAGATCAGCATCGAGCACGGCTTCATCGAAGCGCGCGCGAAGCGGCTGAAGGGCGCACGCATCGTGACCGACATGATCACGGTGACGGGCACCGAGAACCTGCTGATGGCCGCGACGCTCGCCGACGGCGAGACGGTGATCGAGAACGCCGCGCGCGAGCCGGAAGTGAGCGATCTCGCGCACCTGCTCGTCGAAATGGGCGCGAAAATCGACGGCATCGGCACCGACCGGCTTGTCATCCAGGGCGTCGAGCGGCTGCACGGCGCGCGTCATTCGGTCATCCCGGACCGCATCGAGGCCGGCACGTTCCTGTGCGCGGTCGCGGCCGCGGGCGGCGACGTGACGCTGACGGGCGTGCGTCCGCACATCCTCGACGCAGTGATCGACAAGCTGCGCGAGGCCGGCGTGACGGTCGAGGAAGGCGATGCCTGGCTGCGCGTGAAGATGGACCGCCGGCCGTCCGCGGTGACGATCCGCACGTCCGAGTACCCGGCGTTCCCGACCGACATGCAGGCGCAGTTCATGGCGCTCAACACGGTCGCGGCGGGCACCGCGCAGGTGGTCGAGACGATCTTCGAGAACCGCTTCATGCACGTGCAGGAGCTGAACCGGCTCGGCGCGAACATCACCATCGACGGCAACACGGCGCTCGTGACTGGCGTCGACAAGCTGTCCGGCGCGAAGGTGATGGCGACCGACCTGCGTGCGTCCGCGAGCCTCGTGATCGCCGGCCTGCGCGCCGAAGGCGAGACGCTCGTCGACCGCATCTACCATCTCGACCGGGGTTACGACCGGATGGAAGCCAAACTGACTGCTGTCGGCGCGAACGTGCGCCGCATTGCCGGGAGCCAAGCATGAACGCGCCGCTGACCCTCGCCCTGTCGAAGGGGCGGATTTTCGAGGAAACCATGCCGCTGCTCGCCGCGGCCGGCGTGCAGGTGGCCGAGGATCCGGAATCGTCGCGCAAGCTGATCCTGCCGACGACGGACCCGAACCTGCGCGTGATCATCGTGCGCGCGAGCGACGTGCCGACCTACGTCGAATACGGCGCGGCCGATTTCGGCGTGGCCGGCAAGGACGTGCTGCTCGAGCACGGCGGCTCGGGCCTGTACCAGCCGATCGACCTGAACATCGCGCGCTGCCGGCTGTCGGTCGCGGTGCCCGCGGGCTTTGATTACGCGAACGCGGTGCGCCAGGGCGCGCGCCTGCGCGTCGCGACGAAGTACGTCGAGACCGCGCGTGAACACTTTGCCGCGAAGGGCGTGCACGTCGACCTGATCAAGCTGTACGGCTCGATGGAGCTCGCGCCGCTCGTCGGCCTCGCGGACGCGATCGTCGACCTCGTCAGCTCGGGCGGCACGCTCCGGGCGAACAATCTGGTCGAGGTCGAGGAGATCATGCCGATCTCGTCGCGCCTCGTCGTGAACCAGGCTGCGCTGAAGCTGAAGCGCGCGGCGCTCAAGCCGATCCTCGACGCGTTCGAACGCGCGTCGCGTAACGGCGGGTAAGCGCATCACCGAAACGGAACTCCCCATGTCCATCACCATCCGCAAACTCGATTCGACGAGCGAAGGCTTCGACGCCGCGCTGCGTTCGGTGCTCGCGTTCGAAGCGAGCGAAGACGACGCGATCGAGCGCTCGGTCGCGCAGATCCTCGCCGACGTGAAGGCGCGCGGCGACGCCGCGGTGCTCGACTACACGAACCGCTTCGACCGGCTGAACGCGAACAGCGTCGCTGCGCTCGAGCTGCCGCAGGACGCGCTGCAGACGGCGCTCGACGGCCTCGAGCCGAAGGCCCGTGCGGCGCTCGAGGCGGCGGCGGCACGCGTGCGCGCGTACCACGAGAAGCAGAAGATCGAGTGCGGCACGCATAGCTGGCAGTACACGGAAGCCGACGGCACGGTGCTCGGCCAGAAGGTCACGCCGCTCGACCGCGTTGGCCTGTACGTGCCGGGCGGCAAGGCGGCCTACCCGTCGTCGGTGCTGATGAACGCGATTCCGGCGCGCGTCGCGGGCGTCGGCGAGATCGTGATGGTCGTGCCGACCCCGGACGGCGTGAAGAACGACCTCGTGCTCGCCGCGGCGCTGCTCGGCGGCGTCGATCGCGTGTTCACGATCGGCGGCGCGCAGGCGGTGGCCGCGCTCGCGTACGGCACCGAGACGGTGCCGGCCGTCGACAAGATCTGCGGGCCCGGCAATGCGTACGTCGCGTCGGCGAAGCGCCGCGTGTTCGGCACGGTCGGCATCGACATGATCGCCGGGCCGTCGGAAATCCTCGTGCTGTGCGACGGCACGACCGATCCGAACTGGGTGGCGATGGACCTGTTCTCGCAGGCCGAGCACGACGAGCTCGCGCAGTCGATCCTGCTGTGCCCGGACGCGTCGTTCATCGAGCGCGTCGAGAAGGCGATCGACGAGCTGCTGCCGACGATGCCGCGCGAGGCCGTGATCCGCGCGTCGCTGGAAGGCCGCGGCGCGCTGGTCAAGGTGCGCGACATGGCGGAAGCGTGCAGGATCGCGAACGACATCGCGCCCGAGCACCTCGAGATTTCCGCGCTGGAACCGCAGCAGTGGGGCAAGCTGATCCGCCACGCGGGCGCGATCTTCCTCGGCCGCTACACGAGCGAGAGCCTCGGCGACTACTGCGCGGGCCCGAACCATGTGCTGCCGACGTCGCGCACCGCGCGCTTCTCGTCGCCGCTCGGCGTGTACGACTTCATCAAGCGTTCGAGCCTGATCGAAGTCAGCGCGGAAGGCGCGCAGACGCTCGGCGAGATCGCGTCCGAGCTTGCGTACGGCGAAGGGCTGCACGCGCATGCGAAGAGCGCCGAGTACCGGATGAGAGGGATCTCCGACCGCCAGAACTGAGCGTTCGGCGCTCTGCACGGGACCCGAGCAAGCGCTGAAGCGCCAGCAGCTTTGCATGGGACTGGACCAAGCGCCAAAGCGCCAGGTCCAGTCGACATCGGGGCGACGCAGGAGACGAAGGGCAGGGCGGCAGCCGCCGCCTTGCCGGCCAATTGATGCCGGCGCGACGCACGCCGGCTTGCAGACCATGACGACGCCACAAGAAATCATCCGCCAGGACGTGCTCGCAATGACGAGCTACCCGGTACCGGACGCGAGCGGGTTCGTGAAGCTCGACGCGATGGAGAACCCGTACCCGCTGCCGGCGCCGCTCGCGGCGGCCCTCGGCGAGCGGCTCGCGCAGGTCGCGCTGAACCGCTATCCGGCGCCGCGCCCGGCCGCGCTGCTCGACAAGCTGCGTCACGCGATGGGCGTGCCGGCCGCGTGCGACGTGCTGCTCGGCAACGGCTCCGACGAAATCATCAGCATGATGTCGGTCGCATGCGCGAAGCCGGGGGCGAAGGTGCTGGCACCCGTGCCGGGCTTCGTGATGTACGAGCTGTCGGCGAAATTCGCGCAGCTCGAGTTCGTCGGCGTGCCGCTCGCGGCCGACCTGACGCTCGACGTCGACGCGATGCTCGCGGCGATCGCCGAGCACCGTCCGGCGCTCGTCTATCTCGCGTACCCGAACAACCCGACCGGCACGCTTTACGACGAGGCTGGCATCGAGCGGATCATCACGGCCGCGCGGCACAGCCTGATCGTGATCGACGAGGCGTACCAGCCGTTCGCCGAGCGTTCATGGCTGCCGCGCGCCGCCGAGTTCAACAACGTCGTCGTGATGCGCACGGTGTCGAAGCTAGGCCTCGCCGGCATTCGCCTCGGCTATCTCGCCGGGCTGCCGGCGTGGCTCGCCGAGTTCGACAAGGTGCGCCCGCCGTACAACATCAACGTGCTCACGCAGGCGACCGCCGATTTCCTGCTTGACCATCTCGACGTGCTCGACGCACAAGCGGCCGAACTGCGCGCCGAACGTGCGCGCCTCGCGCAGGCGGTGGCCGCGCTGCCGGGCGCGACGGTGTTCCCGAGCGCCGGTAATTTCCTGCTGGTGCGGGTGCCCGACGCGGCCGCCGTGTTCGATGCGCTGCTCACCGAGCGGGTGCTCGTCAAAAACGTGAGTAAAATGCACCCATTGCTGGCCGAATGCGTGCGGCTGACCGTCGGTTCTCCCGACGAAAACGCGCGCCTCGTGGCCGCATTGAAACTCGCGCTGCCCGGCAAGGCCTGAGGGCGCGGCGGCGCGCGACGATCAATCCCCATTTACATCAGACCCATTCAAGGAATTGCCATGCGTGTGGCGGAAGTCGTTCGCAATACGAGCGAAACGCAGATCCGTGTGAAGCTCAACCTCGACGGCACCGGCCAGCAGAAGCTTGCGACCGGCGTGCCGTTCCTCGACCACATGCTCGACCAGATCGCCCGACACGGCCTGTTCGATCTCGACGTCGAGGCGCACGGCGACACGCATATCGACGACCACCACACGGTCGAGGACGTCGGCATCACGCTCGGCCAGGCGGTCGCGAAGGCGATCGGCGACAAGAAGGGCATCCGCCGCTACGGCCATTCGTACGTGCCGCTCGACGAGGCGCTGTCGCGCGTCGTGATCGACTTCTCGGGCCGGCCGGGTCTCGAATTCCACGTGCCGTTCACGCGCGCGCGAATCGGCACGTTCGACGTCGACCTGTCGATCGAGTTCTTCCGCGGCTTCGTGAACCACGCGGGCGTCACGCTGCACGTCGACAACCTGCGCGGGATCAACGCGCACCACCAGCTCGAGACGGTGTTCAAGGCCTTCGGCCGCGCGCTGCGGATGGCGGTGGAGCTCGACGAACGCGCGGCGGGGCAGATCCCGTCGACGAAGGGCAGCCTCTGACCTTCCGACCGGACGAAACGCACCCGACAACCTCACGGCTTCGGCGCATCGCGCCGGCTTGCGATGGATCTGCTCAAATCGTTCATTTCGCTGCTCGCGCTGATCAATCCGGTCGGCGCGGTGCCGTTCTTCCTGAGCCTGACGGCGCAGCAGACGGACGACGAGCGGCGCCGCACGATCCGGATCGCGTCGGTGTCGGTGTTCTGCGTGATCACGGTGACGACGCTGCTCGGGCAGCAGATCATCGATTTCTTCGGCATCTCGGTCGGCTCGCTCGAGGTTGGCGGCGGGATCATCATGCTGTTGATGGCCATCAGCATGCTGAACGCGCAGGCCGGCAACACGCGCTCGACGCCAGAGGAGCGCCATGAAGCCGAACAGAAGGACAACATCGCGGTGGTGCCGCTCGCGATCCCGCTGCTCACGGGCCCCGGCTCGATCAGCACGGTAATCATCTATGCGGCGAACTCGCGTCACTGGTATGAACGGGCGGGACTGGTCGCGATCGGCGCGGTCCTCGCCTGCCTGTGTTTCTTCGCGATGCGGCTCGCCGAGCCGATCGCGAACTGGATCGGCCGCACCGGCATCAACATCGCCACGCGGCTGATGGGACTGATGCTGTCGGCGCTGGCGGTGGAATTCATCGTCAACGGACTGAGGGCGCTACTGCCTGCACTGAGATGAAAACTTCGATTGCGATTGTGGATTATGGGATGGGCAACCTGCGCTCGGTCGCGCAGGCGCTCAAGCAGGCCGAACCGGCCGCCGACGTGGCGATCGTCGACACGCCGGCCGCGATCCGCGCGGCCGACCGCGTCGTGCTGCCCGGCCAGGGCGCGATGCCGGACTGCATGCGCTGTCTCGGCGAATCGGGCCTGCAGGAAGCGGTGATCGAGGCGTCGCGCACGAAGCCGCTGCTCGGCGTGTGCGTCGGCGAGCAGATGCTGTTCGACTGGAGCGCCGAAGGCGACACGAACGGCCTCGGGCTGCTGCCCGGCAAGGTCGTGCGCTTCGAGCTCGAAGGCCAGTTGCAGGACGACGGCTCGCGCTTCAAGGTGCCGCAGATGGGCTGGAACCGCGTGCGCCAGTCGCAGCCGCACCCGCTGTGGGACGGCGTGCCGGACAACGCGTATTTCTACTTCGTGCACAGCTATTACGTGAGCCCGGCCAACCCGGCGCACACGGTCGGCGAGACGGTCTACGGTGCGCCGTTTACGTCCGCGGTCGCGCGGGACAACCTCTTCGCGACCCAATTCCATCCGGAGAAAAGTGCGGAAGTCGGGTTGCGTCTGTATCGCAACTTCGTACACTGGAAACCGTAAACGTGGTGCGCGAGCGACAGTCGGTGGGCTTGACGCGCCCGCCACACGGGGCTCGCCTGCCAAAGCGCCGAACGAGTTGTACTAAACTAGCGAGACGGCGCGACACCGGATGGGCCGGTGCGCGCCCGACTCTTTTCTTTTACCAAGACGACACCCGATTGCTATGTTGCTGATTCCGGCCATCGATCTCAAAGACGGTCAATGTGTGCGCCTCAAACAGGGCGATATGGACCAGGCCACGATTTTCTCCGAGGATCCCGCGGCGATGGCCCGCAAGTGGGTCGACCTCGGCGCCCGGCGGCTCCATCTCGTCGACCTGAACGGCGCGTTCGCCGGCAAGCCGAAGAATCTCGAGGCGATCGAGGCGATCCTCGACGAGGTGGGCGACGAGATCCCCGTGCAGCTCGGCGGCGGCATCCGCAGCCTCGAGACGATCGAGAAATACCTCGACGCCGGGCTGGCCTACGTGATCATCGGCACCGCGGCCGTGAAGGACCCGGGCTTCCTGCAGGACGCGTGCACCGCGTTCGCGGGCAGCATCATCGTCGGCCTCGACGCGAAGGACGGCAAGGTCGCGACCGACGGCTGGAGCAAGCTGACGGGCCACGAGGTGATCGACCTCGCGCGGAAGTTCGAGGACTACGGCGTCGAATCGATCGTCTATACCGACATCGGCCGCGACGGCATGCTGCAGGGCATCAACATCGAGGCGACCGTGAAGCTCGCGCAGGCGGTCGGCATTCCGGTGATCGCGAGCGGCGGCCTGTCGAACATCGTCGATATCGAGAAGCTCTGCGAAGTGGAAGAGCACGGCGTCGAAGGCGTGATCTGCGGCCGCGCGATCTACTCCGGCGACCTCGATTTCGCAGCCGCGCAGAAACGCGCGGACGAACTGAACGGCGAGCTCGACAACGCCTGATTCCGGCCGTTGTCCGTTTGCCCGGGCCGCCCGTCGGGCGGCCCCGATCGGGTATGCCCAATCGGGTGCCCCTGACCGGGCGTCCCTGACCGGGCGTCCCTGACCGGGCGCCGCTGAACGGGTGCCCTAACCGGGCGTCCTCAACCTCGGCACTAAGCGCAACATCATGGCTCTAGCTAAACGCATCATCCCCTGTCTGGACGTGACCGCCGGGCGCGTCGTCAAGGGCGTCAACTTCGTCGAACTGCGCGACGCCGGCGATCCGGTCGAGATCGCCCGCCGCTACGACGAGCAGGGCGCCGACGAACTCACGTTCCTCGACATCACGGCGACGTCCGACCAGCGCGACCTGATCCTGCCGATCATCGAGGCGGTCGCGTCGCAGGTCTTCATCCCGCTGACGGTCGGCGGCGGCGTGCGTGCCGTCGAGGACGTCCGGCGCCTGCTGAACGCGGGCGCGGACAAGGTCAGCATGAATTCTTCCGCGGTTGCGAACCCGCAACTCGTGCGCGACGCGGCCGACAAGTACGGTTCGCAGTGCATCGTCGTCGCGATCGACGCGAAGCGCGTGTCCGCCGACGGCGAAGCGCCGCGCTGGGAAGTGTTCACGCACGGCGGCCGCAAGGGCACCGGGCTCGACGCGATCGAGTGGGCGCGCAAGATGGCCGAACTCGGCGCGGGCGAGATCCTGCTCACGAGCATGGATCGCGACGGCACGAAGTCGGGTTTCGATCTCGCGCTCACGCGCGGCGTGTCGGACGCGGTGCCGGTGCCGGTGATCGCGTCGGGCGGCGTCGGCTCGCTGCAGCACCTGGCCGACGGCATCAAGGAAGGCCGCGCCGATGCGGTGCTCGCGGCGAGCATCTTCCACTACGGCGAGCACACGGTCGGCGAGGCGAAGCGCTTCATGGCCGACCAGGGTATTCCGGTGAGGTTGTCATGAGTACGGACAAGGCGGCAATGCCCGCGTGGCTCGACAAGGTCCGCTGGGACGACAACGGCCTCGTGCCGGTGATCGCACAGGAGGCGTCGACGAACGACGTGCTGATGTTCGCGTGGATGAACCGCGAGGCACTGGCGAAGACCATCGAAACCAGGCGCGCCGTCTACTATTCGCGTTCGCGCAAGCGCCTGTGGTTCAAGGGCGAGGAGTCGGGCCACGTGCAGCACGTGCACGAGGTGCGCCTCGATTGCGACGAGGACGTCGTGTTGCTGAAGGTCGAGCAGGTGTCGGGCATCGCATGCCACACCGGCCGGCATTCGTGCTTCTTCCAGAAATTCGAAGGCACTGTCGAAGGCGGCGACTGGGTCGCGGTCGATCCGGTGCTGAAAGACCCCGAACACATCTACAAATGACGCAAACGACCGAAGACACGCTGCTGCGCCTCGCTGCGGTGATCGACAGCCGCAAGGGCGGCGACCCTGATCAATCGTACGTGTCGCGCCTGTTTCACAAGGGCGACGACGCGGTGCTGAAGAAGATCGGCGAGGAAGCGACCGAAGTCGTGCTCGCCGCGAAGGACGTGCGGCAGGGCGGCGCGCCGACCGCGCTCGTCGGCGAGGTGGCCGACCTGTGGTTCCATTGCCTCGTGATGCTGTCCCATTACGACCTGAGCCCGGCCGACGTGATCGCCGAGCTCGAGCGCCGCGAAGGGATGTCGGGCATCGAGGAAAAGGCGCTGCGCAAGCGCCGCGAGCGCGAGGAAAACGGCGGCTGATGGCGGACGGCTGACGGCGCATGCGATCGTCGCGCGGTGGCAATTACGCGGTAAGCTGTAAGAATTGTCATTTTACGGGGGTAGCATCATGACCGATACGCCAAGCCAGTTTCCGCCGCCGTCGGTTCAGGGCACCGCGGACAGCGAGCGCCTGAACGGGCTGCGCACGCTGACCCACGTGCTGTACGGCCTCTACGCGTTGCACTGGCTGACGGGCGGGATCACCGGCATCATCGCGATCATCATCAACTACGTGAAACGCGACGACGTGGCCGGCACGCCGTATGCCGACCATTTCGAGTGGCAGATCCGCACGTTCTGGCGTGCGCTGATCGCCTACCTGATCGGGTTCGCGCTGGCGTTCGTCGTCGTCGGTTTCGCGGTGATGTTTGCGACGTGGATCTGGACGCTGTACCGTATCATCAAGGGTTGGCTGTACCTGAACGACAACAAGGCGCTCGATGCGCGCGCGTGGTTCTGACGACCGCGGCGGCGAGCCCTTCAGGAGCAACATGAGTCACGATCCGAACTGCCTGTTCTGCAAGATTGCGGCAGGCGAGATCCCGAGCACGAAAGTGCATGAGGACGATGAATTCGTCGCGTTCCGCGACATCCGCCCGGCGGCCGAGACGCACGTGCTCGTGATTCCGCGCAAGCATCTGCCGACGCTGTCGGCGGCGGGCGAAGCGGATGCGCCGCTGCTCGGCCGGATGATGGTGCTGGTCGCGCGGCTCGCCGAGCAGCTCGGCGTCGCGTACACGGGCGGCGAGACCGGGTTTCGCACGGTGATCAACACGGGCCCCGGCGGCGGGCAGGAGGTATACCACCTGCACGCGCATATCCTGGCGGGTCCGCGCCCCTGGCACCGGATGGGTTGAAGGCGCGGGGCGTTTCCCGCGTCGATAGTCGAAGCCGGCGCAGTGCCGGCGATTTGCGCCGCGAGCGGCGAGGTTGAGGAGAGTTTCATCATGGGTGGATTGAGCATTTGGCACTGGCTGATCGTGCTGCTGATCGTCGCGCTGGTTTTCGGCACGAAGAAGCTGCGCAACATCGGCAACGACCTCGGCAGCGCCGTGAAGGGCTTCAAGGACGGCATGAAGGACAGCGAGGCGCCGTCCGATCCGCAGCAACTGCCGCGTTCGGGCTCGGTGGACGTCAACGCGAAGGAAACGTCGCGTTCCGATTCGAACAAGGCGTGACGCCGGCACGCTGACGGGCATTTTCCATGCTGGATCTCGGTCTTTCGAAGATGGCGCTGATCGGCGTCGTCGCGCTCGTGGTGCTCGGCCCCGAGCGCCTGCCGCGTGTCGCACGCACGGCAGGCGCGCTGTTCGGCCGCGCGCAACGCTACATCAACGACGTGAAGGCCGAGGTCTCGCGCGAGATCGAGCTCGATGCGCTGCGTACGATGAAGACCGATTTCGAAGCGGCCGCGCGCAATGTCGAGACCACGATTCACGACAACCTGCGCGAGCATGAGCAGGACCTGAACGCCGCGTGGCATTCGGCCGTCGGCGGCGTGACCGACGCGGCCGGTTCGACCGGCGGCGATTCGCCCGCCGCGCCGTCGTGGCGCAGCAGTTCCGTCGCGCTGACGCCGAAACGCCGCAACTGGCGGGTCAAGCAGGCGGCGACGCCCGTCTGGTACAAGCGCGCCACCACGCGCCGCACGCACGTGCAGTCCGGCGCCGCGCGCGTCGCGCGCCACCAGCCGGCGAGCCTGCGCCGGCCTGCGCGCTTCCTCTGAGCCGAGCGCATGCTCGCTCGTCAATCCAACCGAGGGCCGGTGTGAGCGACCCCCAGCAGAATCCGGACGAAGGCCCGGAAGAGACCTTCATCTCCCATCTCGTCGAGCTTCGCGACCGCATCATCCGCGCGGGGCTGTCCGTGATCGTCGTGTTCCTCGGGCTCGTCTACTGGGCGCCGGACATCTTCCGGCTGCTCGCGCGCCCGCTGATGGAGAACCTGCCGAAGGGCGGCAAGATGATCGTGACGGACGTCACCGGCTCGTTCTTCGTGCCGATGAAGGTGACGATGCTCGTCGCGCTCGTGATCGCGCTGCCGGTCGTGCTGTACCAGATCTGGGCGTTCGTCGCGCCGGGGCTGTACCAGCACGAGAAGAAGCTCGTCGCGCCGCTCGTCGGCAGCAGCTATGTGCTGTTCCTGTGCGGGATGGCGTTCGCGTACTTCCTCGTGTTCCCGACGATCTTCCGCGTGATGGCGCACTACAACGCGCCGCTCGGCGCGGAGATGTCGACCGATATCGACAATTACCTGAGCTTCGTGCTCGGGATGTTCATCGCGTTCGGGGTGACGTTCGAGGTGCCGATCGTCGTCGTGCTGCTGGTGCGGATGGGCGTGCTGACCGTGAAGAAGCTGAAGGAGATCCGTCCGTACGTGATCGTCGGCGCGTTCGTCGTCGCCGCGGTCGTCACGCCGCCGGACGTGTTTTCGCAGCTGATGCTCGCGCTGCCGCTCATCGTGCTGTACGAGGCCGGGATCCTCGCTGCGCGGTTCTTCGTGCCGAAGCCGGCGGAGCCCGAGCCCGAGAACGGCGAGGCCGCGAGCTGACGCTCTCGGGCCGCCTGACGGGGCCCGATCGAGCGCCGGGCGACAAACCGCTCGTAGTGACTAGACTTCGTTGCGGAAGCGGAAGCGGAAGCGGAAGCGGAAGCGGAAGCGGAAGCGGAAGCGGAAGCGGAAGCGGAAGCGGAAGCGGAAGCGGAAGCGGAAGCGGAAGCGGAAGCGGAAGCGGAAGCGGAAGCGGAAGCCAGGGCCGGGTGACACAACACCCCGCCGCTTCGCGACACCAGCAAAAAGGGCAGCCACGGCTGCCCTTTTTTCATGCTTCGAGAAGGCGGCTCGCCGCCTGCGGGTTCACTCCGTGTCGCTGTCCTGCTCGTCGAGCGCCTGCTTCGGCGGCGGCGGACGCTTGCCGATCACGACATTCAGGTCGAATTCCTTGCCCTTGCGCACGACGTGCACCTTGGTCGTCGCCCCCGGCTTGATCTGCGCGACGACGTTGAGCAGCTTCGTCGTATCGGTGATTTCCTCACCGTTGACCGACACGAGGATGTCGCCCGGCTTGATGCCTGCCTTGTCGGCCGGCCCGCCCTGCAGCACGCCCGCAACGATCGCGCCCGACTTCTGCTGCAGCCCGAACGACTCGGCGATTTCCGGCGTGACGTCCTGCGGCTCGACGCCGATCCAGCCGCGCGTGACCGAGCCCGTCGTGATGATGCTCTCGAGCACCGTGCGTGCGGTCGATACCGGAATCGCGAAGCCGATCCCGAGCGAGCCGCCCGAGCGCGAATAGATCGCCGTGTTGATGCCGAGCAGGTTGCCGTTCACGTCGACGAGCGCGCCGCCCGAGTTGCCGGGGTTGATCGGCGCGTCGGTCTGGATGAAGTTCTCGAACGTGTTGATGCCGAGGTGATTGCGGCCGAGCGCGCTGATGATCCCCATCGTCACCGTCTGGCCGACGCCGAACGGGTTGCCGATCGCGAGCACGACGTCGCCGACGCGCGCCTGGTCGGAGCGGCCGAGCGTGATCGTCGGCAGCTCGGTCATGTTGATCTTCAGCACCGCGAGATCCGTTTCCGGATCGCTGCCGATCACCTTCGCGGTGGCCGTGCGGCCGTCGGCGAGCGCGACCTCGATCTGGTCGGCACCGTCGACGACGTGCTGGTTCGTTAGAATGTAACCTTCCGGGCTCACGATAACGCCCGAGCCGAGGTTGGCCGCCGGCTCGTCCTGCTGCTTGCGGGCATTGCGGTCGCCGAAGAAATAGCGGAACAGCGGATCCTTCGCGCGCGGGTCGGGCGGCAGTGAGCCGTCCTTGCTGGAGAACACGTTGACGACGGCCGGCATCGCCTTCTGCGCGGCGTCGGCGTACGACGTGGTCGCGGGGGCGCCGCCGATGCCCGGCGCGACTTCCCGAAGCGCGACGATCGGCGTGGCGAGCTGCTTGCCGAGCTGTCCTTGCCGTTGCAGCCATTGCGGCTTGAGCGTCACGACGATGAACATCAGCGCGAGCAGCACCGTGACTGCCTGCGCGAAGAACAGCCAGAAGCGTCTAAGCATCTGAATGGACTAGAGGTTTATATGGATCGGATCGAACTCGAATTGTACTTGAACAATACCCTTGAATCCGCGCGGTTCAAGGACTATTGCCCCAACGGCCTGCAGGTCGAAGGCCGCCGCAAGATCGAAAAGATCGCGACCGGCGTGACCGCGTCGCTCGCCTTTCTCGAAGCGGCGCTCGAATGGGGGGCGGATGCCGTGCTGGTCCATCACGGCTACTTCTGGCGCAACGAGGCGCCGCAGATCACCGGCCGCAAGTACCAGCGCCTGAAGCTGCTGCTCGCGAACGACCTGAACCTGTTCGCGTTTCACCTGCCGCTCGACGCGCATCCCGAATTCGGCAACAACGCGCAGCTCGGCGACAAGCTCGGGCTGATCGGCGAGCAGCGTTTCGGCGACGGCGACCTCGGCTGGATGGCGACGCTGCCGATGCCGGTGACGCTCGAGCACTTCGTCGCGAAGGTCGAGGGCAAGCTCGGCCGCACGCCGCTCGTGCTCGGCGATCCGGAGCAGCAGCTGCGCCGCATCGGCTGGTGCACGGGCGCCGCGCAAAGCTACTTCGACGCGGCGATCGATGCCGGCGCCGACGTGTTCCTGACCGGCGAGGTGTCGGAGCCCGTCACGCACGCGGCGGCGGAGAGCGGCGTCGCGTTCGTTGCGGCGGGGCACCATGCGACCGAGCGCTACGGAATCCAGGCACTCGGCGCCCATTTATCCGAGCAATTCGATCTCGAACACCTTTTTATCGATATCCATAACCCGGTCTGAACGGCCGATTTGCGGCGGCGCATCGCAAACACGCAATGAAGTGATTGCTTAAAAGTGGTTTGAGTTAATCACTTCGATAGTGGGGGAAAACCCTTAACTATCAAACACTTCGAAGGGATTTTCATCTCCGGGCCTTGTAAATGGCGACTCCATTCGAGCAAACTAGCGGCGGAATGGAAAGTCGTGACGGAAAATCCAACTCAGAAGTGGGGCGTGTGATGCGAGACAAGGAAGACAAACGCGTCGACAGCGGCCGCCGTACCTGGCTGATTGCGACATCCGTAGCAGGTGGCGTTGGAGGCGTCGCCACCGTTGTACCGTTCGCGGCGTCGCTGGCGCCGTCCGCGAAAGCAAAGGCGGCCGGCGCGCCGGTCGAGGTCGACATCAGCGCGCTGAAGCCCGGCGAGATGATCACCGTGCCGTGGCGCGGCAAGCCCGTGTGGATCCTGAACCGCACCGATTCGATGCTCGCCGACGTCATCAAGGCCGACAAGGAAGTCGCCGATCCGACCAGCCAGTCCCCTTATTCGATGCCGTTGCCCGCGTACTGCGCGAACGAATATCGCGCGCGGGCCGATCGCAAGAACATTCTCGTCGTGATGGCCGTGTGCACGCACCTCGGCTGCACGCCTTCCCAACGTTTTACGCCAGGTCCGCAGCCGAACCTGCCGGACGACTGGCCGGGCGGCTTCCTGTGCCCGTGCCACGGTTCGACCTACGACCTCGCCGGCCGCGTCTTCAAGAACAAGCCGGCGCCGCAGAATCTCGACATCCCGCCCTACATGTTCACGTCGGCGACGACGCTCGTGATCGGCAAGGACGAGAAAGGAGAAGCGTAAATGGCGACGGAACACAACGAAGTCACGACGACAGGTCTCACCGGCTGGATCGACGCACGCTTCCCGTGGACGGTCATGGTCAAGAAGCACATGACCGAGTACTACGCGCCGAAGAACTTCAACTTCTGGTATTTCTTCGGCTCGCTCGCGCTGCTCGTGCTCGTCAACCAGATCGTCACCGGCATCTTCCTGACGATGAACTACAAGCCCGACTCGACGCTCGCGTTCGCGTCGGTCGAGTACATCATGCGCGAAGTGCCGTGGGGCTGGCTGATCCGCTACATGCACTCGACGGGCGCGTCGATGTTCTTCGTGGTCGTCTACCTGCACATGTTCCGCGGGCTGATGTACGGCTCGTACCGCAAGCCGCGCGAACTCGTGTGGATCTTCGGCTGCGCGATCTTCCTGTGCCTGATGGCCGAGGCGTTCTTCGGCTACCTGCTGCCGTGGGGCCAGATGTCGTTCTGGGGCGCGCAGGTGATCGTGAACCTGTTCTCGGCGATCCCGTTCGTCGGCCCTGACCTGTCGCTGTGGATCCGCGGCGACTACGTCGTGTCCGATGTCACGCTGAACCGTTTCTTCGCGTTCCACGTGATCGCGATTCCGCTCGTGCTGGTCGGCCTCGTGATTGCGCACCTCGTCGCGCTGCATGAAGTGGGGTCGAACAACCCGGACGGCGTCGAGATCAAGGCGAAGAAGGATGCGAACGGCATCCCGCTCGACGGCATCCCGTTCCACCCGTACTACTCGGTGCACGATTTCCTCGGCGTGTGCGTGTTCCTGATCGTGTTCGCGTTGATCGTGTTCTACTCGCCGGAAATGGGCGGCTACTTCCTCGAGTCGAACAACTTCATCCCGGCGAACCCGCTGCAGACGCCGCCCGAAATCGCGCCGGTCTGGTACTTCACCGCGTTCTACGCGATGCTGCGCGCGACGACCGACCCGTTCAAGATCGTGCTGATGATCGTGATCGCACTGCTCGGCGTGCTCGCGCTGATCCGCGCGCGCGGCAAGTGGAAGATCGGGCTGCCCGTGCTGGCCGCGGCGATCGTCGTGTTCATGTACCTGACGGAGTCGAAGTTCTGGGGCGTCGTCGTGATGGGCTCGGCGGTGGTGTCGCTGTTCTTCCTGCCGTGGCTCGACCGCAGCCCGGTGAAGTCGATCCGGTACCGGCCGCTGTTCCACAAGGTGTTCCTCGGGATCTTCGTCGTCGCATTCCTGACCCTCGCGTTCCTCGGCACGCGGCCGCCATCGCCGGTCTCGACGCTGATCGCGCAGGGCTGCGCGCTGATCTATTTCGCGTTCTTCCTCGGCATGCCGGTCTGGACGCCGCTTGGCACGTTCAAGCAGCCGCCGGAGCGGGTGCGCTTCAAGCCCCATTAACGTGAGCGAGGAGAGAACGACATGAAGAAACTGCTTTCGACGCTCGCGTTGATCGGGGCGACCGCGTGTGCGCTGTTCGCGGCGCCCGTGCCGGCCGCGGAAGGTAATTTTCCGCTCGACCGGGCGCCCGATAACACGGAAAATCTCGTTTCGCTTCAGCATGGCGCGCAATTGTTTGTAAACTATTGCCTGAACTGCCACAGCGCGAACCTGATGCGCTACAACCGTCTGACGGATCTGGGAATTTCCCAGAAGGAGATCGAGCAGAATCTCCTGTTCACGACCGACAAGGTCGGCAACACGATGTCCGTCGCGATGCGGACCGAAGACGCGAAGAACTGGCTAGGCGTCCCGCCGCCCGACCTGTCGGTCGAGGCGCGCGCGCGCAGCCGCGACTGGCTGTATACGTACCTGCGGAGCTTCTACCGCGACGATACGCGGCCGACCGGGTGGAACAACGCGGTGTTCGAGAACGTCGGCATGCCCCATGTACTCTGGCAGCTCCAGGGGCAACGCGTCGCGAAATTCGAAGAAAAGGCGGACGAGGAGACGGGCGAGAAGGTGCGCACGCTCGTCGGCTTCGAGCAGGTAACCCCGGGGGCGCTGTCGCCGGTGGATTATGATGCTTCGGTAGCCGACCTGGTGGCGTACATGACGTGGATGTCCGAGCCGG
The DNA here is from genome assembly GCF_053427725.1 of Burkholderia sp. PU8-34. Classification (NCBI taxonomy): domain Bacteria; kingdom Pseudomonadati; phylum Pseudomonadota; class Betaproteobacteria; order Burkholderiales; family Burkholderiaceae; genus Burkholderia; species Burkholderia sp. PU8-34. The sequence goes on along the minus strand of NZ_JBSAXC010000015.1, from coordinate 82,658 downwards.
CCCAGCAGACCCGCAAACGCCTCGGCGTCTGGGTGCTGGTGTTTCTCGGTGTCCTGACTTTCCTGGCCTGGCGGCTCAATGCCGCGTACTGGAAAGATATCAAGTAATCACGCCTGACCGGCGTGGGGCCGGCGCAACGGGGGACCCCCAGACGGGTTCTGCCGCGCGCTGGCCCTCGGCTTTTTTGAGGAAACGCAAATATGATGGTTCTGTATTCCGGCACAACTTGCCCGTTCTCCCAGCGTTGCCGGCTGGTGCTGTTCGAGAAGGGCATGGACTTCGAGATCCGCGACGTCGACCTGTTCAACAAGCCGGAAGACATTTCGGTGATGAACCCGTACGGCCAGGTGCCGATCCTTGTCGAGCGCGATCTGATCCTGTACGAATCGAACATCATCAACGAGTACATCGACGAGCGCTTCCCGCACCCGCAGCTGATGCCGGCGGATCCGGTGCAGCGCGCGCGTGCGCGCCTGTTCCTGCTCAACTTCGAGAAGGAACTGTTCGTCCACGTGAGCACGCTCGAGAACGAGAAGGGCAAGGCGGCCGAGAAGAACCACGAGAAGGCACGCCTCGCGATCCGCGATCGCCTGACGCAGCTCGCGCCGATCTTCGTGAAGAACAAGTACATGCTCGGCGAGGAGTTCTCGATGCTCGACGTCGCGATCGCGCCGCTGCTGTGGCGTCTGGATCACTACGGCATCGAGCTGTCGAAGAACGCGGCGCCGCTGATGAAGTACGCGGAACGGATCTTCAGCCGTCCGGCTTATATCGAAGCACTGACGCCGTCCGAAAAGGTCATGCGTCGTTGATGATGCAATGAGGGCATGACGGAACGGGACGCGCGGAGGGCCGCGCGACCCGCTCCGGTTCGAGGATTGTGATGCAAGAGATTTCAACGAAGCCTTATCTGCTGCGCGCGCTGTACGAGTGGTGCACCGATAACGGATACACGCCGCACATCGCGGTGAGGGTCGACAATTCGACGCGCGTGCCGCGTCAGTTCGTGCGTGACGGCGAGATCGTGCTCAACATCAGCTTCGAGGCGACGAGCCAGCTGCAGATGGGCAACGAGTGGATCGAGTTCACCGCGCGCTTCTCCGGCAAGGCGCACAAGCTCGAGATTCCGGTGGCCAACGTGCTCGCGATCTATGCGCGCGAGAACGGCCAGGGGATGGCGTTCCAGGTCGACGCGGTGGCGGAGGACGGTCAGGATTCGGGCGAGTTCGAGGAAGAAGCCCACGCGGAAGAGCAGCAAGGCGACGATCGCGGCGCATCGGCGGGGCTCACGCCCGTGACCGACAGCGGCGCGAACGAGGAACCGTCGGAGGGGGCGGAAGAACCGCCCAAGTCGGACGGCGACGGATCGAAGGGCAGCAGGCCTCACCTCAAGATCGTGAAATGAGGTAGAATCTCGCGCTTACGCCGGCTTAGCTCATCTGGTAGAGCAGTTGATTTGTAATCATCAGGTGGCGGGTTCGAGTCCTGCAGCCGGCACCAAATCCAGCAAGGGGTTACGAGATTTCGTCTCGTAACCCCTTGTGCTTTTTGGTGGCATGTAACTCGGACTGACCGCATTCCCTCCAGTCGCGAGTGCCGTATTCACGGCGCTTGCAGCGCCGCCCCATCTGTCTAGCGTCAATTCCTTTCAGGGCCCCGGGTTGGCTACACCACCCAATCGGCATCCAGACGCGAGCCCGTACTTCGCATCATGTGCCGTCCTCGCCCGTTTACCCCGACCAGCCACCATCCCGAGCGCCTGCGTTCGTGCTCCGGCGCGGCAATGATTCACGGGGCTGAAACGGACAAACGCGCGTAATCCGCAAGTGATAGAATCCGCGCGCCGGCGGTAATATTTTGCAATACTTTGTAATATTTGGCCCTGGATGGGGCCGTTCCTCATCGCCCCTGGTTCGCCGGGACATATTCTTCAAAGGTTTGCGTGGTCATATGTTCGCAGTGGATACTCTTGCATGCAGATTGGCGGTGACCGGTTTGATCCTTGTACTCGTGGCATGTAGTGGCAGTGCTGCGAACGACGAAATACACGATGCTCCCGGCCCGTCTGTTTCCGCGCCGGCTTCGTCCCCGGCAAAACCGGATACTGTCGACGTCCTCGTATACGGCGCAACACCAGGCGGAATTTCCGCGGCGCTCGAAGCAGCGAAGTTCAACAAGCGGGTGATCATCCTGGAACCGACGAATCACGTCGGTGGAATGACCACGAGTGGTGTCAGTGCGACCGACGCCTATCCGCAGGACCGCCTGTGGGCAATGGGCGGCTTCGCGCATCGCTTTGTCGAAGCAGTCAATACGCGTTACGGCAAGACCTGGACGATGGGCGGCATATTTCACGAGCCGCATGTTGCCGAAAGCATTCTGCTGAAGATGCTTGCCGATGCGCCGTCCGTTTCCGTCGAATACGGCGCCACGGTGACGCGTGTTCAGACCGAGAATCACAACATCAAGACCGTCCAGACGCACGACGGGCATCAATACGCGGCGAAGATGTTTATCGATGCGAGCTACGCAGGCGATCTGCTGTCGAAGGCCGGCGTCGATTACACGCTCGGCCGCGAAGCGAAATCGCAGTATCGCGAGTCGCTGGCCGGAGTCGGGCCAATTTCGATGAAAGACGGCGCGCACGTGGATCCTTATCTCGTGCCAGGGCATCCGGAAAGTGGATTGCTTCCGCATGTCGCGCCCAACAGTCTCGGCGCGGTGGGCACCGCCGACTCGGCAGTCCAGGCGTACGGCTACCGGCTTTGTCTCACTGCGGACAGGAACAATCAGATTCCCGTCACCAAACCGCACAATTACGATCCCCGGGAATTCGAAGCGCTGGGGCGTGCCGCCAAGGCGCACCCGGAAATCGTCAAGACTTTCAACTACATCGCGAACGTCCAGATTCCCCACGACAAGTTCGATATCAATAGCCTCGGCCTGATGTCTACGGACGAGATCGAGGGAAGCGCCGAATATGCTGCTGCCGATGCGGACGGGCGTCGCGCAATCGAGGCTGAGCACAAGCGCTATACGTTGGCGCTTCTGACGTTTCTCGCGACGGACCCACGCATTCCGGCCAACGTCCGCGCCGATGTCCGTTCGTGGGGATTCTGCAAGGACGAGTTCAAGGACAATGGCGGCTTCCCCCCACTTCTTTACGTCAGGGAAAGCCGCCGGATGATCGGCAGCTACGTGATGACGCAGCACGATCTCTATACGAAGACAAGGATTCGGGATTCCATTGGTCTTGGTGCCTTTCCGATCGATCAGCACACCGTTCATCGCATCGCGGTAGACGGACAGGTCGGTACCGAAGGCGCCATCTGGCAGCCGCTGCCGGGTCCGTACCCGATCTCGTATCGAACGATCACGCCCAAGTACAGCGAGATCCGGAATCTGCTCGTTCCGGTTGCAATGTCCGCGTCGCACGTCGCATATTCATCGTTGCGCGTCGAGCCCACGTTCATGATTACCGGCCAGGCCGCGGGAGCCGCCGCAGCACTTGCCATCGATACGGGGAGCAGTGTTCAACATGTCGACTATGCAAGACTGGCGTCGACATTGCTGGCTGACGGCGCCGTGCTGGCACCCAGATGACACCAGGGCCTCGCCGGGCGCGCGAGGCAATCGCCGTCCCCTTTTTCGCAACTCCATGAGACGAGGGTTCGCCGCGGCTCGCAAGGGGTTGTGGCTGGCCGCCTGCGATCCGGGCGGGCACCGGGGCAGATCGATCGACAAGACGCGCGCTTGACCGAGCCCGACGGGTCGACGATCCGTGACCTGGTCACGGACGAGTTCGCGCTGCACGGGATCATCGCCCATGCCACGACGGTGGTCGATCGGATCGGCCGGCAGCTGCTCTGTCTGGATCGGACCGTGACGCGCGCGCGAGACGTTCCGGGCCGTCCTTCGGACAACTTCCTACAGGCGTTGCCTTGATACATGCGTCGCTGCGAATGCGGCTTCACCTTCGCCGCAAAGGCGTATCCTGAGACGGTGTCGTGCAACGGCGGCGGGCCCTCGGCTCCGGCCGCCGCGTGAGCGCGGCCGGCCGATCACCTCCGTCGCCCGCAACCGTTCGGGCGTCGACATCCGGCCCAACGCGCGCGTCTTTTATGGGGGCGTCATCATGCCAGTCACGCACCATTCCGAAAGCGTCTATGCAACGGCAAGCGAGATCCGCGCGATCGTCGGTCCGATCGAGGACGAGCTCGTCGCGCAAATCCTCGACGTCGGCCCGACCAGCGCCGAAGTGCTGGATGCGTACACGCGGTTGCGCACCGACGACCGCCTCGAAGGCAGGCTGGAGCGCGAATTGCACGGCAAGGCTGCGCGCGTGTTCGAGATCCTCGAACAGGACGATGCCGACGGCGACGACCGAACACCCTGAGCGTCGACCCGCATCACGGCATGCGCCGCGCGATGCGCGAGAGGGGCGTTTGCGCGCCCCTTTTTGGATTTCATGCAGACGTCACGATCACCCAATATGGTTTGACGTTCTCGTCGCGGCGATCGCTTCGCCGCGCCTGCAGGCGCGCTGTTCCGGCCCATCGTGCCAGCCGGAAACGCTTCCAGGGGCGGCGCATTCTCTCGCACCGCGGGATCGCGACGGTTCCGCTCACACGCGCCGCCCGTGACGACGTGCCCGGCCGTACGGCTTCGATGCGAACCCATCCACATCGATCGTGCGCCCGCGCAAATTCATTCCAGAACATGATCGAAGGCGGTTCGCATCTGGCCGCCGGAGACAGGGGGACAAGGACCATGCTGAGTCCGCATGAATTCTCGATGCTGTTGCGCATTGCGCGCACGCCGGACAGCGTCGATCTATCCAATCCGGCCTTTACCGTGCTCGTCGAGAAGCAACTGGTCGACGATACGCAGGTTCATGCGAATCCGGTCGCCGCACGTCCGGCGTTGACGCCGGTCGGACAGGCGTTGCTCGCCCGTTTCGACGTGGCTGCGTAAACGGAATGAGGGCGGAGTGAGGGCGCGTTGCGAGGTCGCCACGCGCAGGCAGCCGCCGCGTTGAAGGCGCTCCCCGCCGAAGCGTTTTCCGTCTGATAAAAAACAGGGGCATCGACCGATCGATGTCCCGCGATGCACGGTCAGGCCGTCCGCACGAACGGCCTGACGCGCCCGGCGATGTAACCGATTACTGCGCGAGCGGCACCGTCACGTCGCTGCCGAACCAGTGCATCGAGATCTTCTTCAGCGTGCCGTCCTGCTTGAGCGACGTCAGCGCGTCGTTGATCGCCTTCTCGAACTTCGGGTTGCCCTTGCGGAACGGGATCGCCATTTCCTGCTTGCCGCCGTTCAGCACGGCGCCCGGGCGCAGCGGCAGATTCGACGTCTTGATCATGTACGGCAGCATCAGGCGATCGTCGAGCGTCGCCTCGATCCGGCCGGCCGCGAGGTCGCGCAGCTTCTCCGGCGCGCCCGGATAGGTCTGCACCTCGATGCCGGGCACGGCGCGCGCCATCTGGTCATAGTTGGTGCCGAGCGTCACGCCGAGCTTCTTCCCCTTGAATTCCTCGAGCGACTTGAAGTCGCGCGTGTCGTCCTTGCGCTGGATCAGCTGCGCGGCGGAATACGTGTACGGCTGGCTGAAGTCGAGCGCTTCCTTGCGCTGCGGCGTGATCGTGACCTGATTGACGATCACGTCGAACTTGCCGGCCTGCAGGCCCGCGATGATGCCGCTCCATTCGGTCGGGATGAACTCCGGCTTCACGCCGAGCTTGCCCGCGACGGCCTTCGCGACGTCGACGTCGAAGCCCACGAGCTGCCCCGAGCTGTCGCGGGAGTCGAACGGCGGATACGTGCCTTCCAGGCCGACCCTGAGCACGCCGGCCTTTTTCACCGAGTCGAGCAGGTCGTCCGCGTGGGCGGCAACGGCCGTGAAGCCGAGGGCCGAAGCGAGCAGCAGGCCCGAGAGCAGGAACTTCGTGGGTTTCATCGTGCATCTCCTGTTTTGTGTGTGAGCGTCTGGCAGCGAGGGGGCCCGGTGCGGCAGGTGGTCCGGATGCCAGCGGTCGGGTGGGCCGACGACGGGCGTGGCATGCATGCCGCAGCCTGCACGCTTCCGGCAGCCGGTATGCGGGGCAGATAGACACTACTCGCAACCGGCCGCGACCGGAAGCGGAATTGGCCCTGATTGCAATCGGTAAGGCCGCCGGCCGAGCCGCGCGGTTCATTGGCATAATCACGGCCTTTGGCGATCCGGGGCCGCGTCAGGGGCGACGGTTCCATGCTCCGCTGCCGACCGGTGGCGGGCCGCTTTTACCTATTGATATGCAAACGATGTCTACCTCGACTGATCCGGCGACCGTCGTCAGCCTCAAACACATCCTCGAAACCCCCGGCGATTTTTCCGGGTGGCTCTACTTGCCGCCGACGCCGTGGACGCTCGACACGGAAGGCGCATTCTCGCCCGACACGAAAAACCCGGAAGAGCAGGTCATTCCGGATGTTGCCCGTCAGCCCGGCTGGCGCATCACGCTCGACAGCGCCACGATCGAGGACATCGTCATCGACGCGCATGACCAGGTCGACGATCCGAGTCTCGCGCAGTTGCTCGACGCATTCGTTTTCTATGTCGAGCACGACGCGTTCATCCTGCTCTGACTTCGATCGCGGAACGATCTGTCGCCAGAGGCAAGAAAGGACCGCCAAGCGGTCCTTTCCGGTGTGAAGCCACGCGCGTGCGACGTCAGGCCGTCACGGCAACGAAATCGTCAAATTCGCCGATTCCGGCCCGACCTTGATGATCTGTGAATACGGCGCGAGCGTCTGCAGCGTCTTGTCCTTCAGGTACGTATTGAGCCCGAGGTACGCGAGCAGCGCGACGAGCCCGAACACCGCGCCGATCGCCCACACCGGCACTTCGCGCTTCAACCGATGCGCGATCTGGTCCGGCAGCGGCCAGTGCGGCGCGAACGGCGCGCGCTTGCCCTTCATGTGCGCGATCTCGTCGCCGAGGCGCGCCGTCAGGTAGGCGAGCTTCTCGGGCCCCTCGAGCAGGTACTTGCCCTGGAACCCGAGCAACAGGCACATGTGGAACACCTCGAGCGACTGCAACCGCGCCGCGCCCTGCGCGCGGCAGTCCTCCAGATACTGGAAGAACTTCTCGCCCGCGAGCTGCTCGCCGAACAGCACGAGCTGCAGCGGCCGGCGCTCCCAGTCCGGGCGGATCCTGTACTGCGACGACAGCACCATCTCGTCGACCGCCGCGCAGAACGCGAACTTCGCGCTGTACACGTCCTCGGCGGCGATGTTCCGCTTCTTCGCGCCGCGCTCGAAATCGGCGAGGAATTCCTGGATGCGCGTGCCGAATTCGTTCGCGCTCTCTGGCTCGCGGCCGTTCTTCAGCAGGAACAGCATGAAGAAGCCGTCGTACAGCAGGTCGAGCAGCGAGCGCGCCTGGAACGCGGCATCCGTCGACGCCGGGGAATGCACGGGAGGCGGCGCGTTGTCGCCGAACAGGGAAGGCGCGTAGCTCATGACGTCACCGCGATCAGTTCGAATTTCAGGTCATTGATGCCAGTCGGCGCATAGATCATCGCGGACTGGGCCTGCAGCATGCGCTCGTACAGCGCGCCGCGCGAATCGAGCGCGAAATAGCACGCGCCCGGGCGGACCGGAATCGCGGGCGGCACCTGCGGCGTGTACGCGAGCCGCACGCCGGGCATCGCCGACAGCACGAGCTTGTCGACATCGTCGGGCGCGCCGACCTTGAAGCGCGCGGGCACGGCATCGACGAGCTCGACGCTCGGCATGTCCGCGGACACCGCGAGGTAGAACGCCGTCTTGTCGTCGATCTTGCCGGAATCGAGGCGGCCGAGGTGGAACGACGGGCGCACCTCGTCGAGCGTGATCGCGAAGTAGCGCGTCGAGATCACGGTGTCGAGCAGTTCGCGCAGCATCAGGTCGAGGCGCGCGAAGCCGGGGCCCGGATCGTCGTGGCGGTACACGGGCAGATCGGCGAGCGTGTAGCCCTTCGAGAACGTCATCAACTGGCCGGCGAGGCGCAGCAGCTCCTGGAACAGGCGTTCCGGATGCAGCGCCGCGTGCTGGTGCAGGTGCGCGAGCGTTGCGAACGCGGCGTTCGCAGTGTGCAGCAGCCAGAACGACGCGATGTCGCCCGAGCGGAATTCGATGATGTTCTTCGACGGCTCGCGGTGGAAGCCGTACAGCGCGTTCACCTTTGCCTGCAGCGCGTCGATCAGCTGACGCAGACGCTGGTGCAGGATCGGCGACGCCTCGATCGCGAGGCACGGCGGCACGAAGCTGTCGTCGATCTCGAAACCCGACGTCGCGGTGCGGCGCACGCGCACGAGCGGCACCGACAGCAGCTGGTCGCGCGGCTCGCTGTGCGCGATCAGCTTCACCTGCGTCTTCAGGAACGTGACGTCGGCTTCGGCCGCGTCGGTGAAGTTGTCGGCGACGCTCGACTGCTCGCTGACGAAGCGCGTCATGAAGCCGGTGGCCGGATCGTCGCTGTAGTTCGTGCCGTTTTCGCGCAGCGGGTGCAGCGCGAGGTAGAACACGAACTCGTTGATGCCCTCGGGCAGCGTGTCGAGCGCGACGGGCGGCGGCAGGTCGTCCGCCTGCGGCGCCGCATACAGCGCGCCGTCCGGGAACACGAGCGACAGCTCGGAGAGGCGCAGCACGTTGCTGCCGAGCGCATCGCGGTCGAAGCGCGCCGCGCGCACGCCCCAGTTGTACGGCTGGATCGCCTGGATGGACTCGAACAGGCGCGCCTCATGGTACGCATCCTGTCGCTGGAAGTGTTGAGGCCGGAGGAACAGCCCTTCCCCCCACAGCACCTTGGCCGAATAACTCATGTCAAACCCGGTTAATGTCGTGATGCGATGTAATCGATTTGGTCGCGCCCGAATTAAATCGCCAATTGTTAACTCTTGTTAATTGACATTCATGCGCGATGTTTAACCGCAGCTCACGGAAGAAAGCAAATTGAGCGGTTGCGAGGGCGCACCTTGTTGCGGCGCGATGACGGTGCCGTCGGTGACCGTCATCGCACAATTATGCAGGCCGATGATTATGCCGGATTTCTCCGACTTCGCCGGATCGAATGTCAGTTTCCAGCGTTGCAGCGCCGGATCGCGGAACAGCGCGACGATGCCGAATGCCTGCGCTTCGCGCGATAGCTTTTCGGTTGCGGTATAGCGCTGTCCCGGAATCAGCGTGATTTCGCGCACGTTCAGCAGGTCCGCGCCCAGTGCGGCCTTTTCCTTGTTCGGATCGGTGAAGCTGTCGAACGGCGCCTGCTGGAACGAGGTCGGATCCTTCAGCGCGTAGAGCCGCACGACGAGCGCGAGCGGCTTGTTGTCGTTCGCGGCGTTCAGGTTCGGCGCGGCGGCGAGCGTAATGCCGATGTTGCGCGGCGGCTTTTGCGCGTCGGGCACGTCGGGCTTGCCGACGCCGGCGGCCTGCATCACGGCGCTGGCCGCCGAGCCGAGCAGCGGGGCGGCCGCGCAGCCGGCCAGGAGCGCGCAGGCGACGAGCGGCAGCGCATAGCGAATCATGAAGGATTTCATCGTGTTTCCGGCTTGCCGCCTTTTACTCCCTGTCAAAACTATCAGCTATTTCCGCATCCGGCGGCAATGGCGGGCTTTCCGCCATTCAACGCGCTGTTCAACTCGCTGTTCAACTATTAAGCAAACATGCGCCGTGGCTGCATATCGGCAAATTTTTCCGTCGTTCGCCCGATGTGTTGTGCAGGAAGTAAAACTTGCGCATTTCGGCCGATTTCCGATCCGCCGCGAAACCTCGTCAAGAGGCCATTCGAGGGGAGTGCGCGCGGATTTAAAAGGAATTACTCTGCACGCGACGATTGAATTATGAAAAATTGATCGGTACTATACCCGCGCGCATCTCGCAAAGCAAAAGAACCAGATTCTCAACGATTTAAATTTTACGCGCTGGTGATATAACGATGAAAGACCGTCTCTTCGCAAGACTTTCCGGGGTAGTAGTAGCCTGCGGCGTGATCGCCGGTTGTGCGAGCCAGCCCACGCCGCCGACGGCGGATGTGTTCAACAAGTCGCTGGCCGATGCCGACGCGGTTGCGAAGTCGGGCGACCAGGACCGCGCGCTCGGTCTGTACCAGCAACTCGCGAAGTCGGACCCGACGCGCGAGGAGCCGTGGTCGCGCATCGCACAGATCCAGTTCCAGCAGAATCACTACGGCCAGGCGATCGTCGCCGCGCAGGAAGCGCTGCAGCGCGATCAGACCGACCGCCAGGCGAAGAGCGTGCTGGCCGTGGCCGGCCTGCGGATCGCGACGCAGTCGCTCGGCGAGCTGCGTCAGGATGCGTCGCTCGCGGGCGACGCGAAGTCGGACGCGCAGGCGCTCGCGAAGCAGCTGCGCGACACGCTCGGCGAAAACGCGCTGTTCCCGGCGGATCAGACCGTGAAGACGACGCCGAAGAAGAAGTACCGCACCCCCGTTCATGCGAAGAAGAGCGTCGCGGCGCCTGCCGCGGAAAGCGCCAATGCCGCGCCGCCGTCCGCGAACGCGTCGTCCGGCGCGCCGCAGAAGGGCGGGGCCGATCCGTTCAGCGCGCTGCGCTGACCGGACCGGGTAACCACATCTAACCGGGAGCCGTCGATGGCCAAGAACGAAAGCATCCAGAAGCGCTTGCAAAAAATACGGCCGCCGCGCGTCCAGCTGACCTACGAGGTCGAGAAAGGCGACGCGATCGAGGTGAAGGAACTGCCGTTCGTCGTCGGGGTCGTTGGCGATCTGGCGGGCCAGTCGGAAGTCGAGCAGCCGAAGCTGCGCGACCGCAAGTTCGTCAATATCGACCGCGACAACTTCGACGACGTGATGAAGGCGATCGAGCCGCGCGCCGCGTTCCAGGTGGAAAACCGCCTGAGCGAGGACGGCGGCAAGTTCGCGGTCGACCTGAAGTTCCGCTCGCTGTCGGATTTCAGTCCGGACGACGTGGTCCAGCAGGTCGAGCCGCTGCGCCGCCTGCTCGAGGCGCGCTCGAAGCTCGCCGACCTGCGCAACAAGCTTGCCGGCAACGACAAGCTCGAGGATCTGCTGTCCGAAGTACTGAAGAACACGCAGCAGCTGCAGGCGCTCGCGAAGGGCGCCGAGGGTGGCAACGACGGCGGCAAAGACGGCGAATGACGACGGGGTGTTGAGATGAACCAGCAAACGGCTGCGGCCGATACAAACGGCGCGGAATACGCCGCCGGGACAACGCTGCTCGACGAGATCGTCGAGAAGAGCAAGGTCGCGAAATCCGATTCAGAGCATGCGCGCGCGAAGGACCTGATCGGCGAACTCGTGCACCAGGTGCTCGACGGCACGGTAATCGTGTCGGACAACCTGTCGGCGACGATCGATGCGCGCGTCGCGGAGCTCGACCGCCTGATCTCCACGCAGCTTTCCGCCGTGATGCACGCGCCGGAGTTCCAGCGCCTCGAAAGCACGTGGCGCGGCCTCGACTACCTGGTCAAGGAAAGCAACACGGGCCAGACGATCAAGATCAAGGCGCTGCACGCGCCGAAGCGCGACCTTGTGCGCGACTTCAAGAGCGCGACCGAATTCGACCAGAGCGCGCTGTTCAAGAAGGTCTACGAAGAGGAATTCGGCACGTTCGGCGGCGCGCCGTTCGGCACGCTGATTGGCGACTACGAGATCTCCCGCCAGCCGGAAGACATGTACTTCATCGAGCAGATGTCGCACGTCGCGGCGGCCGCGCACGCGCCGTTCATCGCGTCGGCGTCGCCGGAGCTGCTCGGCCTCGAATCGTTCGCCGACCTCGGCAAGCCGCGCGACCTCGGCAAGGTGTTCGACACGGTCGAATACACGAAGTGGAAGTCGTTCCGCGATTCCGAGGATTCGCGCTACGTCGGCCTCACGCTGCCGCGCTTCCTCGGCCGCCTGCCGTTCAATCCGAAGGACGGCCAGATCGCGGAGACCTTCAACTTCGTCGAGGACGTCGACGGCACCGATCACGACAAGTACCTGTGGTGCAACGCGTCGTGGGCGTTCGCTGCGCGCCTGACGGCCGCGTTCGACGACTTCGGCTGGTGCGCGGCGATCCGCGGCGTCGAAGGCGGCGGCCTCGTCGAAGACTTGCCGACCCACACGTTCAAGACCGACGACGGCGAGATCGCGCTGAAGTGCCCGACCGAAATCGCGATTACCGACCGCCGCGAGAAGGAGCTGAGCGATCTCGGCTTCATCCCGCTCGTCCATTGCAAGAATTCCGATTACGCCGCGTTCTTTGCCGCGCAATCGGTGCAGAAACCCAAGAAATACAGCACCGACAGCGCGAACGCGAACGCCGTTTTGTCCGCCCAGCTGCAGTACATCTTCTCGGTGTCGCGCGTCGCGCACTACCTGAAGGCAATGATGCGGGACAAGATCGGCAGCTTCGCATCGGCCCAGAACGTCGAGACGTTCCTCAACCGGTGGATTTCGCAGTACGTTCTGCTCGACGACAACGCGACGCAGGAACAGAAGGCGCAATTCCCGCTGCGCGAGGCCTCCGTACAAGTGTCAGAGGTTCCGGGGAAGCCGGGCTCGTATCGTTCGGTCGCGTTCCTGCGCCCGCACTTTCAGCTCGACGAACTCTCGATCTCTCTGCGACTTGTCGCTGATCTGCCCAAACCGGCAAATTCATAAGCGAGCCAATCTCGCCCGGGCGGGCCGCCTGGGTAGGACGTTAAAACCACCTCTTTGGGGAGTCGAAGGGCCATGCTAGACCTTTATCTGAAGTTCGGTAATCCCGCCATCAAGGGCGAATCCGCGGACAAGGACCACGCGAGCTGGATCGAAGTGAAGTCCTGGGATCACTCCATCATTCAGCCGCGTTCGGCGACGGCGTCGACGTCGGGCGGCCTGACCGCCGAGCGTTGCGAGCACGGCGACATGGTGTTCACGAAGGAAATCGATTCGTCGAGCCCGCTGCTGTACCAGCACGCGTCGGGCGGCACGACGTTCGATGAAGTCACGATCGACTTCATGCGTTCGGACGGCGAAGGCCAGCGCGTCAAGTACCTCGAGGTCAAGCTCAAGTACGTGATCATCTCGAGCGTGACGCCGAGCGTGCAGAAGGAAGGCCTGCCGGTCGAGACCTTCTCGCTGAAGTACGCTGCCGTGCAGTGGAAGCAGACCCAGCAGAAGATCGGCGGCAACCAGGGCGGCAACACGCAGGGCGCCTGGAGCCTGACGAAGAACGACAAGACCTACGCGGTCTAAGGTCGGCTGCGGCAACGGGGCGCATGTCGGTCCGTTGCCGTTGTTGCTTCAAGCTTGCCGCCTGATGAAACGATTCGAACCGAGCTTTCTCGACAAGCTGTTCGACGACGAACCGCACCTGCCGGCTTCCGCGGCGATGCGGCAATTGTCGCTGGACGAGCTGAAGAACACGGTCGCCCGCGACGTCGAGGCGATCCTCAACACCCGTATCGCACACACCGACCACGAACTGGCGGCGCTGCCGGAATGCCAGAAGTCGGTGCTGACCTACGGGCTGAACGATTTCGCGGGCCTGAGCCTCGCGAGCCATTACGATCGCACCTTCATCTGCAAGTCGATCCAGCAGGCGATCGCGCGCCATGAACCGCGGCTGCAGCAGGTGCAGGTGAAGTTCGAGCTCAACGAGCAGTCCACCAACGCGCTTTATTTCGCGATCCAGGCGCTGCTCGTCGTGCATCCGGCCGAGGAGCCGGTCAATTTCGACGCGATGCTGCAGCCGTCGACGCTGCAGTATTCGGTCACGCGCGCCCGCGGCGCGAAACCGCAGTAACTCAGTCACGCCGTCTCGCGGGCCGGACCGCCCGGCGGGACGTCATCCGGCAACGGAAGGAAGAGGTTCGGGGTCATCGATGGAAGAATTGCTGCCGTATTACGAGCGCGAATTATCGTTTTTGCGGCGCTATTCGCGGGATTTCGCCGAACGTTATCCGAAGATCGCGGCGCGGCTCGCGCTGTCCGGCGAGCACTGCGAGGATCCGCACGTCGAGCGGATGATCGAGTCGTTCGCGCTGCTCGGCGCGCGCATCAACAAGAAGCTCGACGACGACTACCCCGAATTCACCGAAGCGCTGCTGGAAGTGCTGTATCCGCATTACCTGCGGCCGTTCCCGTCGTGCTCGATCGCGCAGTTCTCGCCCGGCGCGCCGGGCCAGCAGACCGAGCCCGTCGTCGTCGAGCGCGGTACCGAGCTGAAGAGCCGACCGATCCGCGGCGTGCAGTGCCGGTTCCGCACCGCGTATGACGTGACGCTCGCGCCGATCCGCATCTCGGAGGCGCGTTACCTGCCGGTCGCGCTCGCGCCGAGTGCGACGGTGCTGCCGCCGAACGCGACGGGCGTGATCTCGATCACGTTCGAATCGCTCGCCGCGCAGCTCGATCTCGGCGCGCTGAAGCTGCCGACGCTGCGCGCGCACCTGCACGGCGAGCAGTCGTTCGTCGCCGCGCTGACCGATTGCCTGTTCGTCAACGTGCTCGGCGCGTACGTCGAGCCGGAACGCAACGGCCGCTGGACCGCGCTGCGCAAGCTGCCGATCGCACCGGCCGGCTTCGACGAGACCGACGCGCTGATCGACTACCCGGCGAAATCGCATCCCGCGTACCGCCTGCTCACCGAGTATTTCGCGTTTCCCGACAAGTTCGATTTCGTCGATTTCGACCTCGCCGCGATCGCGCGCGCGTCGGGCCGCTGCCAGCGTGCGACGCTGCACCTCGTGCTGCAGGACGTGCGCGGCGATTCGCACGTCGCGCGGCTGCTCGACCTGCTGTCCGCGAACCACTTCCGCCTGTTCTGCACGCCGATCGTGAACCTGTTCCGCCAGCACGGCGAGCCGATCCGCATCACGCATCGCGCGGTGTCGTACCCGGTGATCGCCGAGGCGCGGCGCGCGTTCGCGTACGAGGTGTACTCGATCGATTCGGTGAAGCTCGTCAGGCAGCAGGCGCACGAGGAAGCGGTGATCGAGTTCCGGCCGTTCTATTCGCTGCACCACGGCGAATCCGCGCGCGTCGGCCACTACTGGTTCGCGCGCCGCAACGACTGGGTTGCGCAGAAGAGCCCCGGCTACGAGACCGAGATCTCGATCGTCGACATCGACTTCGAACCGACGTCGCCGCAGACCGACACGCTGAGCCTCGACCTGACCTGCACGAACCGCGATCTGCCGGCGATGCTCGCGTTCGGGCTCGAAGGCGGCGACCTGTTCCAGGAAGGCGGCGCGCAGACGAGCGGCATCGGGATGCTGCGCCGGCCGACGCCAAGCGTGCGCTTCGAGCGCGGCCGCGCAGCGCACTGGCGGCTCGTGTCGCATCTGGCGCTCAACCACGTGTCGCTCGTCGACCACGGGCTCGCGCCGCTGAAGGAAATGCTGACGTTGTACGACCTGCGGCGCACCGCGGTGTCGACGCGGCAGATCGACGGGCTCGCGGGCATCGAGCAGCGCGGCGCCGTGCAGTGGCTGCCCGGCAAGCCGTTCGCGACCTTCGTGCGCGGCATCGAAGTTCGCCTGACGATCGACGAGGAGCATTTCGTCGGGTCGAGCCTCGCGTCGTTCGTGCGCGTGCTCGACAGCTTCTTCGGGCTCTACGTCCACCTCAACAGCTTTGTTCAACTGGTCGTCGTGTCGAAACGCACCGGCGAGGAGATCATCCGATGCAAGCCCCGGACCGGCGAATCGATCCTGGCGTAGTCGACGCGCTGCTCGACGAGCCGCACCGCTTCGAGTTCTTCCAGGCGGTACGCGTGCTCGAAGGGCTGTTCGCGCGGCAGGCGGCCGACGCGCCCGGCGCGTGGCGGAAGGGCGACATCGTCGCGCAGCGCATCGCGTTTCGCAACACGCTGTCGCTCAGCTTTCCGGCGAGCGAGATCGAGCGCCTGCGGCCGTTCGACGAGAACGGCGCGCCGCTCGATGCGGACCGCGCGCGGCTCGACGTGGACGGCGCGCTCGCGGCCGGCGAACTCGGACGCGTCGAGCTGACGCCCGCGTTCTTCGGGCTGCTCGGCGGACAGGGCGCGCTGCCGCTGCACTACACCGAGCAGATCGTCGCGCGCGAGCACCTGAAGCGAGACCACGCGGCGCGCGCGTTCTTCGACGTGTTCTCGAACCGCGCAACTGCGCTGTTCTACGCGGCGTGGAAGAAATACCGGCTGCCGTTCCATTACGAGCTCGACCGTGACGAGCGCTACCTGCCGCTGTTGCTCGCGATCGCGGGCGTGACGAGCGACGAGGTGCGCGACAGCCTGCAGGCAGGCTCGGGCGGCGTGCTCGACGAGGCGGTGGCCGGCTATGCGCTGGCGGCACGCCACCGGCCAATGTCGGCCGCCTACCTGCAGCGCACGCTGTCCGACTACTTCCGCGCGCCGGTGAAGATCGACCAGTTCGTCGGCAAGTGGTACGACGTGCCGGCCGACCAGGTGAGCGTGCTCGGCGAAGTCAACGCGGTGCTCGGCGCGACCGCGCTCGTCGGCGAGCGCGTGTGGCAGCGCGACATGCGCGCGCGGCTCGTGGTCGGCCCGCTGTCGAAGCGCGACTACGAGGCGTTCCTGCCCGGCGGCGCGCAGGCGGTCGCGCTCGAGCGGATGCTGACGCTGCTTGCCGGCGTCACGCTCGAATATGAGGTGTCGCTCGTGCTGAAGCGCAACGAAGTCGGCGCGAGCGTGCTCGGCGCCGGCGCGCGGCTCGGCTGGGACGCGTTCCTCTGCACCCGCGACGCGCCGCACGACCGCGCGGACGCGCGCTACGAACTGCACGTGATTCACTGATTCCGAACCGATTCCGAACAACAACACGCGACGCAATCGAACCTGAGACCGACTCCATGAGCACGCCCCTCAAGACCCTGATCCTGAAACTGAACCCGCTGTGCCGGCAGGCGACCGAACGCGCGGCGAGCGCGTGCCTCGCCCGCGGCCACTACGAGGTCGATCTCGAGCATCTGTTTCTCGCGCTGCTCGACGAACCGGCCGGGGATCTGCCGCTTGCGCTGCGCGCGAGCCGCATCGATCCGCACGCGCTGCGCGCGGACCTCGAACGCGAGCTGATGCGGCTCAAGACGGGCAACACGCGCACGCCGGTGTTCTCCGTGCACCTGATCGCGCTGTTCGAGCAGGCGTGGCTGATCGCGTCGCTCGATTCGCAGCTCGGCCGGATCCGCTCGGGGCACCTGCTGCTTGCGCTGCTGACCGCGCCGGACCTCGCGCAATTCGCGCAGCGGATGTCCGCGCAGTTCACCGACGTGCGCGTGACGGACCTGAAGCACAAGTTCGACGAGATCACCGCCGGGTCGAGCGAAGCGGAACCGCGCCAGGCCGATGCGGAAGACGGCGGCGACGCGTCGGCAGCCGGGGCGGCGAATGGGGCAGCCAATGGGGCAGCGAATGGCGCACCCGCGGCCGGGCCGTCGAAGACGCCGGCCCTCGATACGTACACGACGAACCTCACGCAGCGCGCGCGCGACGGCAAGATCGATCCGGTGATCGGGCGCGATGCGGAGATCCGCCAGGCGATCGACATTCTGATGCGCCGCCGCCAGAACAACCCGATCATGACGGGCGAGGCCGGCGTCGGCAAAACCGCCGTCGTCGAAGGGCTCGCGCTGCGCATCGCGGCCGACGACGTGCCGCCGCCGCTGCGCGGTGTCGCGCTGCACGTGCTCGACATGGGGCTGCTGCAAGCGGGCGCGAGCGTGAAGGGCGAGTTCGAGAACCGGCTGAAGAGCGTGATCGACGAGGTGAAGAAGAGCGCGCACCCGATCATCCTGTTCATCGACGAGGCGCACACGATCATCGGCGCGGGCGGCCAGGCCGGCCAGAACGACGCGGCGAACCTGCTGAAGCCGGCGCTCGCGCGCGGCGAGCTGCGCACGATCGCCGCGACGACGTGGAGCGAGTACAAGAAGTATTTCGAGAAGGATGCGGCGCTCGCGCGGCGCTTCCAGGTCGTGAAGATCGAGGAGCCGGGCGAGCCGCTCGCGGCCGCAATGCTGCGCGGGATGGCGGGGCTGATGGAGCAGCACTTCAACGTGCGGATTCTCGACGGCGCGATCACCGAGGCCGTGCGCCTGTCGCACCGCTACATCAGCGGCCGCCAGCTGCCGGACAAGGCGATCAGCGTGCTCGACACCGCGTGCGCGAAGGTCGCGCTCGCGCAGAGCGCGACGCCCGCCGCGATCGACGATGCGAAGAAGCGCATCGAGCGGATCGACGCGGAAATCGCGTCGCTCGAGCGCGAGGCGGCAAGCGGCGCTGCACACGACGCGCGGCTTGGCGAGCTGGGCGGCGAGCGCGATGCGGCGCTCGCGCAGCTCACGGCGGACGAAGGCCGCTACGACGCGGAGCGTGCGATCGTCGCCGAGATCATCGAACTGCGGGCAGCGCTCGACCGCGCACGCGGCCCGTCCGACGATGGCGAGCCGGTCGACGTGCAGGCAACCCGCGACAAGCTCGCCGAACGCGTCGCGGCGCTGCACGCGCTGCAGGGCGGCGAGCCGATGGTGCCGCTGCAGGTCGACGGCCACGTGGTGGCCGAGATCGTCGCCGCGTGGACGGGCATTCCGCTCGGCCGGATGGTGAAGGACGAGATCGGCACGGTGCTGAACCTGCAGCCGCTGCTCGCGGCGCGCGTGATCGGCCAGGACCACGCGCTGGAAGCGATCGCGCAGCGCGTGCGCACCGCGTCGGCGAGCCTCGAGGATCCGAACAAGCCGCGCGGCGTGTTCATGTTCGTCGGGCCGTCGGGCGTCGGCAAGACCGAGACCGCGCTTGCGCTCGCGGACATCCTGTACGGTGGCGAACGCAAGATGATCACGATCAACATGAGCGAGTACCAGGAGGCGCACAGCGTGTCGGGCCTGAAGGGCTCGCCGCCGGGCTACGTCGGCTACGGCGAGGGCGGCGTGCTGACCGAGGCCGTGCGCCGCAACCCGTATTCGGTCGTGCTGCTCGACGAGGTCGAGAAGGCGCACCCGGACGTGCTCGAAATGTTCTTCCAGGTGTTCGACAAGGGGATGATGGACGACGCCGAAGGCCGCGAGATCGACTTCCGCAACACGCTGATCATCCTGACGTCGAACGTCGGCTCGCCGGCGGTGATGCAGGCATGCCTGAACAAGCCGGCCGAAGAGCTGCCCGATCCGGACGCGCTCGCCGAAGCGCTGCGCCCGCAACTGTACAAGGCGTTCAAGCCTGCGTTCCTCGGCCGGATGAAGGTCGTCCCTTACTACCCGATCTCCGACGACGTGCTTGCCGAGATCATCGAGCTGAAGCTCGACCGCATCCGCCGCCGGATCGACGCGAACCACAAGGCCGCGTTCGAATGGGACGAGTCGCTCGTCGATGCGGTGCTCGCGCGCTGCACCGAGGTCGATTCGGGCGCCCGCAACGTCGACCACATCCTGAACGGCACGCTGCTGCCGGAGATCGCGGGCCACGTGCTCGGCCGGATCGCCGACGGCGCCGCCATCGCGCGCATCGCGGTGCGCGCGGATGATGCGGGCGAGTTCGAATACACGGTCGAATGAGCGGCCGAACGAGCAGCCGAACGAGCGGCCAAACGAGCACCCGAACAAGCACTGCGCGCAACCCCATGCATCAACGGATTCACTGAACCATGCCGATCAATCTCCCCGAGTTGCTGACGCCGATCAGCGACGCGTCGCCGTGCGGCGACGACCTGCTGTTCTCGCACGATTTCGATGCGATCCAGGAGGCGCGGCGCTACGACGATCCGTCGCTCGACCAGGGCGAATGGGTGACCGAGATCAAGGAAGCCGACTGGGGCTTCGTCGTCGAACGCTCGACCGGCCTGCTGCGCACGCAGACGAAGGACCTGCGGCTCGCGGTGTGGCTGACCGAGGCGCTCGCGCTCGAGGACGGCATCACCGGCCTCACCGGCGGCTATGCGCTGCTCGAGGGGCTGTGCCGCCAGTACTGGGACACCGTGCATCCGCTGCCGGAAGGCGACGATGCCGAATACCGGCTCGGCAACGTCGCGTGGCTCGCCGGCCGCACCGCCGAGCTGCTGCGCGCGGTGCCGATGACGGACGGCGCATCGAGCGCGTTCAGCACGCTCGACTGGGAAGTCGCGCAGCACGTCGCGCAGGCGGTGAAGCGCGATCCGGACCACGCGGACGACATCGCGCGCGGCAAGACGTCGGTCGAGCAGATCGACGCGTCGCGGCGCGTGACGCCGCTGGCGTTCTATACGACGCTGCTCGCGAACCTGAAGGCGTTCGAGTTCGCGCTCGATGCGTTCGAGGAGACGCTCGATGCACGCGCGGGCGACGCGGCGCCGAGCTTCCGCCAGGCGCGCGACGCGTTCGAGACCGTGTACCGGCTTGCCGAGCGTTTCGCGCGCGAGCAGGGCTATACGGGCACGCCGGCGCAACAGGAACAGTCGCAGCCGACGCCGCCCGCGCAACCGGAGCGCATCGAGCCGGTTTTCGGCACCCCGCTTCAGACGGAGGAGACCCACGTGCAGCCGCAGTCCGTTTCGCGTCCGGTGACGACGCAGATGATCGCCGGCATCCAGAACCGCGCGCAGGCGGTCGACCAGCTTCGCTCGGTCGCGCGCTACTTCCGGCAGACCGAGCCGCACAGCCCGGTCGCGTATCTCGCGGACAAGGCGGCCGAGTGGGCCGACATGCCGCTGCACAAGTGGCTCGAGAGCGTCGTGAAGGACGACGGGTCGCTGTCGCATATTCGCGAGCTGCTGGGCGTGAAGCCGGACGAGCAGTCGTAAACGCAACTGCAAACGTAACCGCAAACGCAACGCGGGCGGCGCACCTCGGTGCCGCCGCCCGCATCGGACCAGGCCGGCTCGCGAAGGCGCCGGCCGGACACCGCTTACTGCCCGACCCGGAACTCGATCCGTCGATTCCGCGCCCGCCCGTCCGCCGTATCGTTCGGCGCGATCGGCTGATCGGGCCCGACACCTGTCGTCGTCATCTGCTGCGACGGCAGCCCCTTCGTGATCAGATAGCCCTTCACCGCATCCGCGCGCGCCTGGCTCAGCGCGACGTTCGACGTGCGGTTCCCCGAGTTGTCGGTATGGCCGATGAGGTCGACCGTGCGGTTCGGCATCTTCGCGAGCACCGCGGCCATCTGGTCTAGGATCAGCTTGCCCTGCGGCGTGAGCGTCGCGCTGCCGGTCTCGAACTCGATCGTGCGGTTCGCAAGCGTCTGGTCGAGCAGCCCCTGCTCGGACGCGGACACGCGCAATCCGTTGCGGATCGTGTAGGTCGGGTTCAGCGTGTTCGCCATGTCGCTCGCGAGCTGCTGGCGCTGCGCCTCGTTGTGCACCTCGCCCTTCATCTCGATCTGCGTGCCGTCGATCTTCAGCTGGCCCTTGCTGATCTGCTTCAACTGCGGGCCGATCAGCTTCTGCACGTTAGCGCTCCAGTTCGGCGGCGTCGCGACGTCGCCGACCTCGATCTGGTCGACGACGCTGGCCGCACCGTACGTGTCGCGCAGCTTCTGCAGCACCGCGGCCTTGGTCGCCTCGTCGGGCACCTTGCCGCCGACGACGACCTGGCCGGGCGTCGCGTTCGCGGGCGGCGGCGTCGTGACGGCGCCGCCATGCGCAGCCGTACCGGAGCTCAGCGTCGCCGGCGCAGCGGTGGCCGGCAGCGCGGTCGTCTGCACGCTGCCGTTGCCGACCGGCGTGACGGTCGCGCCGCTCGTCTGAGCGAAGCCCGCGCTGCCGGTGAAGAGGCCGGCGAGCATGCCCGCGGCGAGGAGGGCGGCGAGGACGGGCGAGAAGCGCGCGCGGCGGTCGTGAATCGTGTTGCCCATCCTGTCAGCCTCCGATGAACGCTTCGCGGAACGCGTCGATCGCGACGCGCAGCGACAGTTGCGGTTGGTCGAGGTAGCTGACGAGCTTGCTGATCCCATGATCGTGATGTGTATGTCCGTCGATCCACTCCGGATCGTCGATGTCGATGTTGTGGGCGGCATAGGTCTGCGGGTCGACGACGCTCAGCAGCGTTTTCGCCGATGCGCCGTTGAAGCCGATGATCAGCCGTTCGCGCTCGGCGATCGTGCCGATGAAGATCGCGAGCTCGAAGTCGGCCTGCGCGACGAACGGCGCGATCAGCTCGAGCCAGAACGCCGCAACGAGGCTGCGGTAGAACGGATCGACGGGCAGCGGCAGCGTAAGGCCGCGCTCGATGTGCGACGAGCCGCTCTGCATGACTGGCCGCAGCAGCGAGCCGAGCGCGAGCATCGCGCCGCGCAGCCGCACCGGGTGGCCGCTCGCGAGCAGCATCTGCTCGAGGCCGTACAGCGACTGGTGCTCGATGAAATCGTTGAACGTGCCGTCGTGCGGATTGCCGGGGCCGCCGCCGATGTCGATCGGCACCTGCGTGTCGCCGAGCGCCTGCAGCGCGCCGGGCGGCTCGTCCTTGCCGAGCAGCGCCGGCATCTGCTGCGCGACGCGCGTCCACAGCCGCGCGAACGCGAGCGGGCTGCGCGCGAGGAACGCGATCGGCCGCTCGACTTCGAGCGCGGTCGCGCCGAGGAACGGGAAGCGGCGCATCGACACGTCGTGGCTCACGACCATGTGCCCGGCGATCGCGAGCTTGCTGCGCGAGCCGAGGAACGCGAAGTGCATGGGCTTCGCGTCCTCGTAGACGATCTTCCAGCGCGGATCCTCGGCGAGCAGCTCGAGCGCCTGCGCGATCCAGCGATCGAGTGTCTGCAGCAACTGCGGGTTGTGCGCGCTCTTCACGAAGTCGCCGCGCGACGGAATCTTGCCGAAGTAGGCGATTTGCGCCTGAACGGTTTGCGTCATTGCGCCCCCTGTGCGTTCGATGCGGCGGCGGCCGCGACAGCCGCCGAGGTGCCTGATGCGCCCGCTGCGCCTGCGCCCGGCACGGCCGTGGCGTTCTGCGCCGCGCCCGCGCTCGCGTCGGCGATCGACGACGGCAGCGTGAGGCCGCGCAGGCTCTGCTGCTGCGGCTGGTCGCCACCGCCGCCTGTCGGCTGCGACGTGCTGATGATGCGCATCGTCACCGACACGTTCACGCTGCCTTGCGCCCACGTGAGGTCGAAGGTGCCGTCCGGACGGCGCTTGCGCTGCGCCGAGTTGATCAGCTTCTCGAGACCGTAGCGGCCCGGCTCGTTGACGAGCTGCACCGTGCGGCCGTCGAACGTCGTTACGGACAGCGTCGCGCCCGGCGAGCCCTGCGGGTTCGGCCACACGAAGTTGGTCCACTGCGGCGGCGTGTTGCGGTAGCGCAGCTGCTGGCCGTCGATCGCGATCGTGTACTCGGTCGTGCCGGTGCTCGGCTGCGGCAGGATCTGGAACACGGTCTGCGGCTCGGACGACGCGGCGGCGCCGCCGCCTGCCGCACCGCCCGCGAGCGGCGCGACCCAGCGCGCGAAGCCGTTCGTGAAGTCCGGGGTGAGCCCGATGCCCATGTCGCCCCAGGTGCGGGCCGCGAGCGTGTCGCCGCGGCGTACCGCGAGCGGCCCGAGCGTCGTGCCGACGAACTTCGCGATCGAGCCGTCCGGACCGAACACCTGCGCGATCTCGCCGGCGCCGGCCTCGACCTTCGCGTTCGCCGCGAACGGATACTTGTTCGCCAGCGAGCTCTGGAACGGCTGGTAGACCTGCGCGTTCCACACCTTGTTGACCTCGACGCTCGCCGGCTGGATCACGACCGAGAACGCCTGCATCAGCGGCCGCACGAGCAGCGGACGCAGCGACTTGCGTTGCGAATCGGTCAGGCCGGTCAGCATCTGCTCGTCGACGAACTTCAGCGAATCGGCGAGTTCCGAGCCGTTGCCGTCGAGCGTCTGCTGCATCAGCTGGCGCGCGCCCGGGCCCGGGTCGCCCTGGTTCTTGATCACGTTGAAGCGCGTGCGGACCTTCGACAGCGTGTCCATGTAGCCCTTCAGCAGCGACGTGCCGTCATGCGTCGACACGATTCGCGCGAGGCCGATGAACTCCTGGCCGACCGGGCCCATCGGCACGTCCGCCGGATTGCCGTTGATGTCGATGTTGGCCGCTGCGACCTGGCCCGCCTGCGAGCGAGAGAACAGCTGCTTGAACCAGTTCACGACGCCCGTCTGCGCCTGCTTGATCGCCGCGTTCGCGAGCGACGGGTTGTCCCACGACGTCTGGTCGTACGCGGTTTCGAGAACCTTGCGGATCGGCGAATCCTGCGGGTCGCCGAGACGGTTCATCCCGTCGACCGCCTGCCCGAAGCTGCTGAAGCCCTGCACCGCGATGCCCTGCATGAACTTCTGCCAGTGCTGCGCGTACTCGGTCTTGTACATGGCGACGAGCGCCTTCTGGATCTGCTCGGGGCTGCCCTCGAGCGTCAGGTCGTCCTGCGACGACGTGTTCAGCACCCAGTCCTTCGCCTGCAGTTCCTTCGTCGCCGCGTCGCGGATCGCCGGCTGTACGTACTGGAACCACGCGTCGCGCGTGAACGTGCCCGGAATCGCATAGCTGCCGGCGATCAGCCCCTGGTTGCCGTCGCCGACGATGCGCGCGATGGTCATCGGCGCGAAGCGGGTCGACGCGCGCGCCTTGATTTCCTCATACACGCGCTGGCGGGCCGGCATCCCGCGCACGACGCGGCGCAGGTTCTCGCGGGTCTGGTCGACGAGCGCGAGATTCGCGTCGATCATCGGCCAGTCGTTGTCGTTCACGCGCGACAGGTAGAACGAGATCATGCGCTCGGCGCTCTTGATCATCTCGTCGCGCGGCATGTTGCCGCGATTCGTCTCGAGCCAGCCGCGCCAGAAGCGTGCGACCTGGTCGGTCAGGTGCGCCTGCTCGACGTGGCGCTTGTCGGACAGCATCAGGTAGGTCTTCAGCGCGTTGTACGCATCCTCGACGTTGGTTGGCGACGCGTCGCTGTAGAGGCCGCCCTGCGGTGCGGCGGCGGCCTGGGCCTGCTGCTGCGCGGCCCCGGCCGGGTTCGTTGATACGGGCACCGGGCCTGGCTGCGCGGCGCCGGCATCCGCCGCGCGGTTCAGCGGCGCGAGCTGGTCCGGATGCGCGTTCACGTCCTTCAGGAACGACGCGAGGTTCTGCGATACCGGGTTCAGCAGGATCTGGCGCACGCCGTTGTAGTACTCGGTCAGCAGGTGCTGCTCGAGGCGGTCGCCCTGGTAGAGGCCGAGCGACACCGACAGCGGCTTATCGCGGCGGAACTGCTCGAGCTGCTCGATCCGGTCTTCCAGGATGTCCATCGCCTGCAGGCGCGACTGCAGGTCGTTGCGGCCCTGCTCGAGGCGCATGACGTTGTCGAGGTCGGCCTGCACGTTCGCGACGAGCTGCTGGTTGCCGATCGTCGACCAGGTCCAGCCGCCGAGCGCGAGCGCGAGCGCCGCGACGAAGCCGAAGAAGGTCGCGTAGCGCAGCCGCGTCTTGGTCGGGCTCGCGAACTGGCGCACCGTCTGGCGGTCCGCGAAGATCACCTTCGAGAACAGGTCGCGCAGGAAGAAGCCGTTCTTCGAGAACGCGCTGTGCGGCTTCGGCAGCGCGGTCGCGTCGAGGCCGAAGCGGTGCGCGATGCGCTGCGCGGCCGCGCTGTTGGTCTCGCCTTCCTGCAGCGCGCTCGTGAAGTAGAAGCCGCGGAAGATCGGCTTGTACTGGAACGGGTTGTTCTCGAACAGCGTCGCGAGGAACGCGCGCAGCGCCGGCTTGATCGTCGAGAACTCGAGCGGGAAGCTCAACTGCCCCGGCGAAAGCTGGTTGCCGCGCGACATCGACAGCTGCGCGACGCTGATCTCCTTCAGGCCTTCGTACAGTTCCTCGAAGCGCTCGTCGAACAGCGCGACGACGTCGCGCTTCTCGTCCGGCTCGTAGGGCAGGGTGGCGCCCCACACGCGGTCGTATTCGTGCTTGTCGCTGCTGCTGAAGAATTCGGTGAAGCCGG
This sequence comes from Burkholderia sp. PU8-34, assembly GCF_053427725.1. Classification (NCBI taxonomy): domain Bacteria; kingdom Pseudomonadati; phylum Pseudomonadota; class Betaproteobacteria; order Burkholderiales; family Burkholderiaceae; genus Burkholderia; species Burkholderia sp. PU8-34. The sequence continues at coordinate 56,746 of NZ_JBSAXC010000015.1, read as the reverse complement.
TGATCAGGTCCGCCTTCGTGAACATCACGTAGACCGGCGCGAACACTTCGAGCTTCTCGGTCAGCTCCTGCACGCGCTGGCGCAGGTTCTTCGCGAGGTTGATCGCGAATTCGGGGCGGTTGCCGGTGAGTTCGGCGATGCTCGCGGTCACGATGATGCCGTTGATCGGCGCCTTCGGGCGGTAGCGCTTCAGCAGCCCGAGGAAGCCGAGCCACTCGCTGCGGTCTTCCTCGTGGACCGAGTAGCGGCCCGCGGTGTCGAGCAGGATGCCTTCGGTCGTGAAGAACCAGTCGCAGTTGCGGGTGCCGCCGATGCCGTGGATCACCGCGCTGTTCTTGTCCGCGAACGGGAATTGCAGGCCGGAATTGATCACCGCGCTGCTCTTGCCCGCAGCGGGGTTGCCGATCACGATGTACCACGGCAGCTCGTACAGCGCGGAGCCGCCCGACACCTGGCCGATCTTCGACGTCTTGATCGTCTTCACCGCGTCCGACAGGCGCGTGCGCAGCACGTCGAGGTCGGCCGACTTGTCGGCCGGTGCGAGCGCGGCGGCAGCCGGCGCGGTGATCTTGCCGGTTTCCGCCTGCTCCTCGAGGATCGCGCCGAGCTGGCGGTTCGCGCGCTTCACGCGCCAGCGCCGCCACAGCGCGGCGCCGAGCCACAGCACGAGAATCGCCGCGAAGGCGATCGCCGGCCACAGCAGCGGCAACTGCAGCGTATCGGCGACGATGAAGAGGATCGCCGCGAGCGCGACGATCCCGACGATCGAGAGCGTACGCGGGTGAGTCAGCACGTTGAGGATGCGTTGCATAGGACGTTCAGGTTCCGGTGCGATTCGATGAGGCGACGCAGGCGCGCCGAGCGGCAAGGGGGGCGCCGCGATGTGTCGCCATGCTGTCAAACGGGGTGAAGGGAGTCGGCATCAATGCGCCCGCGGCATCGGAGCGGGCGCGCGCATTAACGAAAGGACGCTGTGAGATTTAAAACGGAGCCGGCGGCCCGAGTTAATCGCGCACCGGAATGCGAGATCGATTGCGCCGCCCATATCGTTTCCTGCCGGGAGATTAAAAAGCCCCATGCCGCCCTCATTATTTCCTGTCCGGCTAGCCTGGCTAGCTGCCGCGTCCCAGTTTAAAACCGGGTTTATGGTATTCCACGTGTCCGAGATCCATCATTTTCCATCGGCCACCCCAGGTCAGGCCGACCTGTTCGGCGACCTGTCCGTATAACTGGTAGCCGCGCATCGCCCACGGATCTTTCTCGGAAATGACCAGCTTGCCGTCGCGCAGGAATGCGTTATCAGCCGCCAGCCCGTATTGGTGATAGCTCTGGAATGCCGCCGCATTGGTCACGTTGCCGCCCATTTGCGCCAGCCGGTTTTGACGTTCCGGGCTCCGATAACCTTCCAGTAACGCCATTTCGTAGCCGTATTGCTCGTGCATGATCTTGTAGACCAGCAGCAAGCGCGTGCGGAAATCCGGATCCAGCAGATTCCAGTCGCGGCTCGCGTCCTTCAGCGCCGGCCGCACCTGCTCGACTTCCCTGGTGGCAAAGACTTCAGGCGGCAACGGCGGAGGCGGCACGAGCTGCTCGCCCTGCAGCAGGGCGGCGATCTTCTCGTCGGGCACGCGCGCCGTGTCGTCGTATTGAAATAGTTGCCGGCCGCGTAATGCAATGGCGACCAATGGCGGCGTCGCAAGAATACCTGTCGACACCATAATCAGCAAGCGCCGCCGAATCAGTAAATTTTGCGCATCGTTTAATGCGCCGCGCGTAACGCTTGCCGATTTAACAATTTGACTGCGAGTGCGTGCCGCGCGATCGTTCGCACGGCGTGTCAGACGGCCGTGAAACTGGGCGACGGATTCAAATACGGTCGCGCGGACACCCGGTAAAAGCAACAGTGCCGCAACCGCGACGGCGAGGGCGAAATAGGCGACGAGTACGACGGCAATCAATGAAATCCCCGGAAATTGGAATTGATTGTGTTTTGCAATGCTTGCTCTTAGAATCAGGCCTGCTCCGAGAGGCCGGGCTATATTATCGCGGCGAATTAAACCAGGATTCAATGAGACGCTGAATGAGTGCGCCGGACAATTCAAAATCCAAAACCCCGCCCAGCCTGCTGTCCAATGAGAAACAGGCCGGCGTGCCCCAGCATTCGCGCATTCTCGCGAATCTGGAAGGCCGTGTTACGCCGCAGCAGGCCGAGCCGGCACGCCACTCGCTGAAGGCGCCGTTCGCGGCGGTGGGGGCGGCGATGGTTGCGCTGGTGGTCGCGCTTGGAGGCTGGGGCGCATGGCGCTGGCAGCAGCAGTCGGGCGACAGCACGGCGTCTGTCGCCGCAGCGACAGCGCAGGCGGCGGCGAAGGCCGCGCCCGCGAGCGCTGCCACAGTGCAGGTCGCGCAGAACAATGCGGCGAGAGCGCCGCAGCCGGCCACGATCGTCAACGACGATTCGGCAGCGAAATCCGTTGCGTCCGCATCGTCCGCGCCTGCGGCCGACGACAGCCGCCTGTCGCGCGCGCTCGCCAACGGCGCCGAAGACACGTCGGGCGCGGCGCCGGCCGCTGCCGCAGCCAAGGCCGCGAAGGCCGCCAAGGCCACGAATGCCGATACCGAGAAGAACGCGAAGGGTGCCGCGCGCAGCAAGGCAGACACCAAGGTGGAAAGCAAGGCCGAAGCGCGCAAGCATCGCAAGGAACAGCAGGCCGAGCTCGCGCAGGCGAAGACGAAAAAACAGCGTGACGCGACCGTGCGCACGGTCAGTGCGAAATCGTCGAAGGACGATCCGGACGCGGATCTGCTCGCGGCGCTCGTCGCGCGCACGAAGCCGGCCGACAAGAAGGCTGCGTCGGGCGCGCAGGCCGTGCCGACCAAGGCGTCGGCGACGGCGGGCACGACGCTCGCCGCGCGCGTGAAGGAGTGTGGCGAACGCGGCTTCTTCGAGGACCAGCTGTGCCGGTGGCGCGTATGCGAAGGTCAATGGGGCAAGGACCCCGCGTGCCCGGCTGCCGCGCAGTCGCAGAGCCGCCAGTAGGCTGCTGCCCCCTTCGATCAGCGCCGCACGTTGGGCGGCGCGCTGTTTTCAGGCGCTGTGAAGCCGCCCCGCGAACCTGCGTCGTAAAAGCCGCCCTGTAAAGCCGCCCTGTAAAGCCGACACGTAAAGCCGACACGTAAAGCCGACACGTAAAGCCGTCGCGTAAAGCCGACGCGTGACAGTGTCACGAAAGTGTCGCTTTCGTCGGGCATACGTCATCCTTTCTTTTTCTTGCGCGGCGCCTGCGTGCGGAAGGCGGCTGCGCCCGCCACGACGCGGCGAGCCGCCGCGCGCCGCATGACTTCGACATGATCGTTCAGACCTACGGCGCGGATACGTCCGGCATGGTGTGCGGGTTCCGCTTCACGCCGGGCGAGCCAGGCGCGATGCTCGATGCGCACGGCGCCGCCGAGTGGCTGCGCGCGACCAACGCGACCAACGCGACCAACGCGACCAACGCGACCAACGCGACCAACGCGACCAACGCGACCAACGCGACCAACGCGACCAACGCGACCAACGCGACCAACGCGACCAACGCGACCAACGCGGCCAACGCGACCAACGCGACCAACGCGACCAACGCGGCCAATGCGGACGACTCGGCTGACACGGACGACGCGTTCGTCTGGCTGCACTTCAACCTCGCACACGGCGCAAGCGAGCGCTGGATGCGCGCCCACCTCGCGTTGCCCGACAGCTTCTTCGCGTTCCTGCACGAAGGGTCGCGATCGACCCGCATCGGGCAGGAGGACGGCGCACTGCGCGCGATCGTCAACGACGTGATGTTCAACCTCGAGCTGACGCCGTCGGAGATCGCGACGATGTTCGTCCACGTCGAACGGCGGATCATGGTCACCGCGCGGCTCAAGCCGCTGCGCTCGGTCGACACGCTGCGCGCGAGCGTGCGCGACGGCGAGCGGTTCCGTTCGCCCGCGGAGCTGCTCGTGCACCTGCTGCGCGACCAGGCCGACCTGCTGATCCACATCGTGCGGCGCACGAGCGTCGACGTCGACCGCATCGAGGATCGTTTCCTGTCGCAGCGCCTGACTGCGAGCCGCGTCGAGCTGGGCGCGATGCGCCGCACGCTGACGCGTCTGCAGCGCATGCTTGCGCCGGAGCCGGGCTCGATCTTCCGGCTGCTCGCAAAGCCGCCCGCGTGGCTGCACGCGGAAGACGTGCGGGAACTGCGCGAGTCGACCGAGGAGTTCTCGCTGGTGCTCGCCGATCTCGCGGGACTCGTCGAACGGATCAAGCTGCTGCAGGAAGAAATCGGCTCGCGCCTCGACGAGCAGAACAACCGGACGCTGTTCACGCTGACGCTCGTCACCGTGATCGCGCTGCCGATCAACATCGTCGCGGGCTTCTTCGGGATGAATGTCGGCGGGATTCCGTTCTCGGAGAACCGGCACGGCTTCTGGCTGATGGTGCTGTTCGTCGCCTGCTTCACGGGGCTCGCCGCGTGGTGGGCGTTTCGGCGACGCGGCGGCGACCGCTAGCGCGCCGCGGCCTCGCCGGCCGATTCGAAAGCGTCGGGCGATGCGAACGCGCCGGCCGATGCGAACGCGCCGGACGGAATCCGTGGAGATGCCGCCCGGCGTGTTTTTGCTTCGTCACCACCGCCGCCGCGTGCGTGAGGGTTCGCACACGCGGCGGGCGGCTGGCTCATGCGCGCATTACTGCGTGAGTACCTTGCGCGGCTTGAACGCGCCCTGGTAGCGCAGCGACGGACGTTCCTTCAGCGTCGTGATGCCGTCGAAGGTCGGCGTCTGGCGCAGCATCGTCGCGGCCGGCGACGCGACCGAGCCGATCGACGTCGAGCGCGATGCCGGCGCGAGGTTGTTCGCGACGAGCAGCGCGGCCTCGCCTTGCAGGTTCGCGAGCAGCACCGGGTCGGTCGAGCGGTTGACCTGCGTGAGCAGCCCGCTCCATGCCGCATCGCTGTAGTTCACGACGTAGTAGTCGAGACCGCTCGGGTCCGCGACGACCGGCGAGCAGCCGTCGATCCGCACCTGCGTCTGCGTGTCCTTCAGCGCGACCGTCGTGCGATTCGCGAGCCCCTGCCCGTACGCGAGCGTGATCGGCACCGTCCATTGCGTGCCCGGATACGCGTTCTTGTTCGGGAACGGCTGCTGCTTCAGCGTGATCACGTTCTGGTTCTTCGTCAGGTCGCACTGCGCGTCGAGCGAGATCAGCGGCACGCCCGTCTGGCGCACGTAGCTGTCGCCGATCGGGCCGACCGACTGGCCGCTCGCCTTCGACAGCGCGTCCCACAGCCGCTTCGGCGTGCCGTTGCCGAACGAGTAGTCGGTCAGGTACTGCTGCAGACCCTTGCGGAGCGTCTGCTCGCCGAGGTAGTTCTCGAGCGTCTTCAGCACGTGGCCGCCCTTGTCGTACGTGAACGCGCTCGCGCTCAGCACGAAGTCGTTCGACGCCCAGCCGTTGAAGTTCGGCGCGACCGGGAACGCGTTCGGGCCGATGTCGCGGCCGATCACGCGATACTTGTTCTTCACCTGGTCGAGCCAGCTGAACTGGTCGGGGAAGAACTGGATCGTCGTCTTCGTCTCGAAGAACGTCGCGAACGATTCGTTAAGCCAAACGTTGTCCCACCAGTCGGCGGTGACGAGGTCGCCGAACCACTGGTGCGCGACTTCATGCGTGAGCACCTCGTTGCCGTAGCGCGACATCGGCTGGCCCGGCTGCGGCAGGATGTCGTCGGCGAACTCGAGAATCGAGCCCCAGTTCTCCATCCCGCCGAAGTTCAGGTCCTTCTGCTCCTTGAACGCATCGTTCGCGGCGACCGTATCGAATTTCGTCAGCGGCAGCGCAATGCCCGTGTAGCGGTAGTAGAAGTCGAGCGCCTGCTTGGTGCGGTCCATCGCCGGCTTCGCCCATTCGCGCATGCCCGGCGGCGTGAACACGCGCAGGTGCAGCCCGCCCTTGCCGCCCGGCAGAGGGCTCGTGAAGTCGTCCTCGTAGGTATCGAACTGGCCGCCGCCGAAGAACAGCAGGTACGACGGCATCGGCGGAGTCTTGTCGAACGACACGAGCTTGTAGCCGCCTCCGACGTTCGTCGACGGCTTCTCGGCTGCGTTCGACACGACGCGCCAGTTCTGCGGCACTTCGGCCGTCACTTCATAGGTCGGACGGAACGCCGGCTCGTCCCAGCCCGGGAACCACTGGCGCGACAGGTTGGTTTCGCCCTGCGTGAGGATCGCGCCGCTCGTGTTGCCGTCGGTGCTCTTCAGATCGACGCGGAAGATCCCTTCGGCCGCCGAGCAGCCCGGATACGGATCGTCGCCGCAGCTGCCGCCCGTCTTCTTGACCGGATCGTCGTACGACTTGAAGTTGATGATGCCCGTCCACTCCATGTGCAGCGAGTAGGTGCCGGGCGAGATCGTGCCGCTCACGGGGCGCAGCTGGTAGAAGTCGCCCTTGTCCTGCGGCGTCGCGATCAGCTGCACGTTGCCGGGCTGCAGCGTGAGGCGGCCATTCGTGAACTTGATCCGGTGGCCGGCGATCACGATCGACGTGACCGGCTTGAGCACCTTGATCTCGACGTCGGCTCGGCCGTCGAACGCGTTCAGCGCGTCGTTCGGACGGAACCACAGCCGGTAGTTGACCGGCACGACGGTGTCGGGCAGCTCGACGGGCGGCACGCTCTTGTCGACGGTGGAAGCGGTCGGCGGGGTCGTCGCGGCGGGCGACGACGCGGTACCCGGCGCGCCGGCCGCGCTGAGCGCCGAGGCGGAGCCGGTGCCGCCGTCATCGCCGCCGCACCCGGCGAGCGCGAGTGCGGAGACGAGCGGCAGATAACGCATCTTGCGAATGTTCATCCACATACTGAAACCTCGATTGTTTGAAGAGTCGTTCAGTGCTGCGAAAGCGGTTGGAAAAAACGTCCGGCAAAAGCAATTCCCTCGCCGTTAATCAACAGCGATGCGAAATGCCAATGGCGGATTATTCGAAAAGACGGTCGGCCGACTACGTGACGGTAACCATGGTTTGCTGCCCCCTTTGTATTCTCGATTGTCGATTAACTTGCCGGTTCAAATTGGCCGTACGCGGATCGGTGTGAATGGATTTCGCGCGCACGGCACACGGCGGCGCGCCCGGGCGGGCGCGCAACCCCATCGAATCGACGACCTGTCGAGCAGGCCGGGCTTCGCAGCAGGGCGGCCGGATTGCACGTGCAGCCATCCGTAAAATCGCCGTCATGCGGTTTGAAGCTTTGTCGGCCTGTTCGAAGGATGGGTCAATATACTTGATGGTTTTACGTAAAGGAAACGAAAAATTTGGAAAATGCGTCTATTGAAATTTTCGCATTCCATTGAATGATCTTGGTTGTCGATTCGCGTTTCTGTTTAGTCTTCGAATTCGTAGTTTTAATGTATTAAGAATCGGCTGGCCGTGCGGGGACTACGAAATGCGGTGTGTCCGCGCGTGCCCGGTACAATGCCGCAACGACCGATCGCGAATCTGTTTGACAACCCGCGTTTGCCAACCATGCGCTGCGAGGAGGCTGTCCATGCCACGAACCTTGTTCCGGGCCGCGCCGCTGCGCGCGCTGCTGCTGCTGATCGCCGCCGTGCTCGCGCTCGGCGGGTGCGCGAGCCTCATGCACGAGCAGGTGCGCGTGACCGTCGCGGGGCTCGAGCCGCTCGTCGGGCAGGGGCTCGAGATGCGCTTCAACCTGAAGCTGCGCGTGCAGAACCCGAACGACACGCCGATCGAGTACGACGGCATCGCGGTGGCGCTCGAGGTGAACGGCCAGCCGTTCGCGAGCGGGGTCAGCGATCGCACGGGCGTCGTGCCGCGCTTCGGCGAGGCCGTGCTCGACGTGCCGGTGTCCGTCTCCGCGTTCGCGGCGGCGCGGCAGGTTTGGAACCTCGCCGGCGCCGCGTCGGCGGGCGAGCTGCCGTATGCGCTGCGCGGCCGGCTCGCGGGCGGCACGTTCGGCGCGGCCCACTTCTCCGATGCGGGCACGCTGCGCCTGCCGGCGATGCCGGGCGCGGGCCAGTGAGCGCGCCGCGCTTTGCCGTGCGCGGCAAAGCAGGGTATAAGGTGTCGTTTGCGCGGCACACTGCGGCCGCGCGCTGAAGCCAACCGTTACATCACCGAGTTCGCGTGACTGATTTCCCCGTTTTCCACTGGACCGACGCCGCCGGCGCCGATCATGCCGTGCGCTGGCGTTCCGAAGCCGGCGTGGCGCCGCCGAAGCGCGCGGTGCCGGCCGACGACCGCATCAATGCCGACGCCGCATACCGCCTCGCATGCGAGGGCACGGCGCTCGTCTGGCAGGGCGACTTCCAGAACGCGCGCCAGCTCGTTCAGGCGATGGCGCGCCGCGTCGACCGTAAGCCGAAGAGGGCGAAGGCCGCCGCCGGCGTCGATGCGTTCAACCTGCATCGTCTCGCGCAATCGCAGCGCGCACGCACGCTCGGGATGCTGTTGATCCCGCTCGACGCCGACTACACGATTCCGCTGCGCCGTGCGCCGGACGTGCGCGCCGCATGCGAGGAAGCGTACGGCCCCGGCGGCGCGTCGTCGGTCGTGTCGCTGCGCGAGCTGCTCGGGCTCGTCGGCGCGCATGAGTGGCGCAAGAAGGGCGTGCCGATTCCGGCGCTCGGCGGCGCGGCGATTCACCCGCACTACGGCGTGTTTTCGCCGGTGCGCGGCGAGTACGTCGAGCTCGTCGCGCGCGCGAAGCTGCCGACCGACACGCTCGCGTTCGATGTCGGCACCGGCACCGGGGTGCTGGCTGCCGTGCTCGCGTCGCGCGGCGTCAAGCGCGTCGTCGCGACCGACCAGGATCCGCGCGCGCTCGCGTGCGCGCGCGAGAACGTCGAACGGCTCGGCTATGCGGCGCAGGTCGACGTCGTCGAGGCCGACCTGTTTCCGGCCGGCCGCGCGCCGCTCGTCGTCTGCAACCCGCCGTGGGTGCCGGCGCGGCCGAGCGCGCCGATCGAGTACGCGGTCTACGATCCGGACAGCCGCATGCTGCGCGGCTTCCTGGCCGGGCTCGCCGCGCATCTGGAGCCGGGCGGCGAAGGCTGGCTGATCCTGTCCGATTTTGCCGAGCATCTGGGCCTGCGGCCGCGCGACACACTGCTGAAGTGGATCGACGAAGCGGGCCTCGTCGTGCTCGGCCGCGACGATATCCGTCCGGCGCATCCGAAGGCGACCGACGCCGACGATCCGCTGCACGCCGCGCGCCGCGCCGAGCTGACGTCGCTGTGGCGGCTCGGTGTGCGGAACTGAGCGCGCGTTTTCGCCGCCGTTTTCGGTAAACTGACACCATTCCTCACGATTTCCCGCCGCCGGGCCGCGCGTATCGACCGCGGCCCGGCGCCGTTTCACGATGTCGAACAAAACCCACGAAATTCGCCCGGAGCAGTCCGTCGAGCTGCTGAAGGAACTGCACATCCTGACCCGCGACGGCAAGCTGAACCAGGACAGCCGCCGCAAGCTGAAGCAGGTCTACCACCTGTTCCAGTTCATCGAGCCGCTGCTCGCGAGCGTGCAGGCCGACCACGGCCGCGTGACGCTCGCCGATCACGGCGCCGGCAAGTCGTATCTCGGCTTCATCCTGTACGACCTGTTCTTCAAGCAGCAGCCGGGCCACGGCACGCCGGCGTTCGCGTCGCACATTTACGGGATCGAGACGCGCGAGGAGCTCGTCGCGCGTTCGGCCGATCTCGCCGCGCGGCTCGGGTTCGGCGGAATGTCGTTCCTGAACCTGTCGGTCGCGGATTCGATCACGTCGCCGAAACTGCCCGATACGATCGACGTCGTCACCGCGCTGCACGCGTGCGATACGGCGACCGACGATGCGATCCGCTTCGCGCTCGCGAAACAGGCGCGGCACATCGTGCTCGTGCCGTGCTGCCAGGCGGAAATCGCGGGCGTGCTGCGCAAGAACAAGGGCAAGTCGCTCGCGAATGCGCTGACCGAGGTGTGGCGGCATCCGCTGCACACGCGCGAATTCGGCAGCCAGATCACCAACGTGCTGCGCTGCCTGCAGCTCGAAGCGCACGGCTACCAGGTCAGCGTGACCGAGCTGGTCGGCTGGGAACACTCGATGAAGAACGAGCTGATCATCGCGCAATACAAGAACCTGCCGCGCCGGCGGCCGAGCGAGCGGCTCAACGAGATCCTCGACATGTTCGGCCTCGCGGAACTGCGCGAGCGCTTCTTCGTGCCGCAGGGCGAGCAGTCCGCCGGCGAGTTAACGGCGCCGGCCGCAGACTGATTCTCATGCCGCCCGCGCGCCGCGCCGGGCACGGCTTGCGATGCGCTGATCCGGCGCAGCGGCGTCGCGGTCATCAGCGTTGGCGGCATCGCACGCCGGTCGAGCCGGCGCGTGCGGGCGGCGCGCTCGCCGCTCAGACGTCGTCGCCGGGGCGGCTCATCCAGTCGCGCCAGCCGTCGTGGCCGAGGCGGCGCAGCGTCTCCTGGTTCTTCTCGTAGATCGCGGACGCGTCCGGAAACGCGTCGACCGCGCGCGCGATGCTGTCTTCGCGCAGCAGGTGCAGGATCGGGTACGGCGCGCGGTTCGTGTAGTTCTCGATGTCGTCCGGCGCGCTGCCGTCGAACTGGTAGTGCGGATGGAAGCTCGCGATCTGCAGCACGCCGCCGAGCTTCAGCTGGTTCACGAGCCGGTCCGCGAAGAACAGCGCGTCGTTGTAATCGAGGAAATCCGCGAACGCATGCGGATAGATCACGAGCGTCGTGTCGATCTGCTGCGGATCGGCGGCTTCGAGCCGGCGGAGTTCGGCCTCGAGATCGGCGAGCGCGTCCTCGAGCGTCGTTGCCTCGCTGATCGCGTAGCGCACCTGATCCTTCACATACACGCTTTTCGCGAACGGGCACAGGTTGAGCCCGATCACCGCGCGCGCGAGCCAGTGCCGGGTGGCGGCAAGAATATCGTCGTGCGAGGCGGGATGCAAAGCGGGGCGGGTGTCGGTCATGGTGAGGTGCTGTGGACGGGCAGCCGCATTGTAGCGGGGACGGCGCACGGTCACGGGGACGGTGCGCCGCACGTCATGCGCACGCCGCTTCGATCAACTGCGTGACCAGCGCGGGCGCAGTGCCGATCGGCGTTTCGCCGTGGCGGTAGGTCTGGCTCGCCGCGTAGATCCCTTCGATCACGAGCGCGAGCGAATCGGCAAGCATCTTCGGCTGCCGCGCGCCGGCGCTTTCGCACAGCTCGACGAGCCGCGCGATCAGGCGTTCCTTGTTCTGCGCGACGCGTTCGCGCGCCGGATGCGACGCGTCCGGAAATTCCGCCGCGACGTTCACGAACGGGCAGCCGCGGTAATCCTTGTGCGACGCGCGCTCGGCGAGGTCGACGAAATACTGGATCAGCTGCGCCTTCGGCTGGCCGGGATGCTTCGCGACGCTCGTGTCGAAGCGCTCGAAGAAGCACGCGTCCATCCGGTCGAGATAAGCCAGGATCAGGTCGTCCTTCGACGAGAACTGGCGGTACAGGCTCATCTTGTTGACGCCCGCGAGCTCCACGACGGCCTCGACGCCGACCGCGCGCACCCCTTCCTTGTAGAACAGCTCCTCGGCGGCGCGCAGCAGATGCTCGTGCGCGGTGGCCCCTGCGATCGGCCGGCGCGTGCGCCGCGATTCCGGTTTGGCGGCCTCGATGCCCGACATGATGCCCCTCGACTACGTAATGAATTGCTTGACATGTTACCGACTGGTCACTACGATCGCAACACAGTTGTGACCGATCGGTAACAATGCGATCGGATCAAAAATCGGAAAGCCATGCGTGTGTCCGGGCCGGCGCACGCAGCGTGCGGCGGAGGCGGCCCTCGACAGAGAGCGCAGACATGAACTGGGCAGCAAGACGAATTGGCGGGCGGTTCCATTACGGATGGCTCGCGGCGGCGGTGGTATTCCTGATCCTGCTGGCGGCGGCCGGCACGCGCGCGACGCCGAGCGTGCTGATGGTGCCGCTCGAACGTGAACTTGGCTGGAGCCGCGCGGCGATCTCGCTCGCGATTTCGGTGAACATCGCGCTGTACGGGCTGACCGGCCCGTTCGCAGCCGCGGCGATGCAGCGCTTCGGGCTGCGGCCGACGATCCTCGCCGCGCTCGCGACGATGAGCGCGGGCGTCGCGTTATCTTCGATGATGACCCAGAGCTGGCAGATGGTGCTGATCTGGGGCCTGATGGTCGGCTGCTCGACGGGTGTCGTCGCGCTGACGCTGTCGGCAACCTTCGTCACGCGCTGGTTCCACGCGCGGCGCGGGCTCGTGATGGGGGTGCTGACCGCGAGCACCGCGACCGGCCAGCTCGTGTTCCTGCCGATGCTCGCGGCGATCGCGCAGCACCACGGCTGGCGGCCGGTCGTGCTGGTCGTCGCGGTGGCGGCGGCGATCGTGATCCCGCTCGTCGCGTTCCTGCTGCCGGAGCGGCCGGCCGACGTCGCGCTGCGCCCGTACGGCGAGCCGGCCGACGCGCCGAGCGCGCCTGACGTGACGAAGGAGAACCCGCTTGCCGTGGCGTTCCGCACGCTGCTGACCGCGAGCCGCTCGCGCGATTTCTGGCTGCTGTTCTTCAGCTTCTTCATCTGCGGCGCGAGCACCAACGGCTACGTCGGCACCCACCTGATCGCGATGTGCAGCGATTACGGGATGACCGAAGTGCAGGGCGCGTCGCTGCTCGCCGCGATGGGCGTGTTCGACCTGTTCGGCACGACGCTGTCGGGCTGGCTGTCCGACCGTTACGACAATCGCGTGCTGCTGTTCTGGTACTACGGGCTGCGCGGGCTGTCGCTGATCTACCTGCCGCATGCATTCGGCATCGACTTCTTCGGGCTGCCGCTGTTCGCGATGTTCTACGGGCTCGACTGGATCGCGACCGTGCCGCCGACGGTGCGGCTCGCGACCGACGTGTTCGGCAAGGCGGCCGCACCGGTCGTGTTCGGCTGGATCGTCGCCGGCCACCAGCTCGGCGCGGCATTCGCGGCGCTCGGCGCGGGCATGCTGCGCGCGAGCCTTGGCACCTACACTATCGCGTCGATGATCTCCGGCGGGCTGTGCATCGTCGGCGCACTGATCGTGCTGCGCATCAACCGGGGCGCGTCGCGCGCGGCTGCGCAGCCGGTCTGACACGCTGGCGTCCGGAATGCACCGAATGGCCGGGCCGCGCGCGGTGCGTGGCCCGGCCATTGCAGCAGCGGCGATTTGCATCGATCCCGACAGCCGGGCACGCAGGCGCGCAAGCGGTTATGCTTGCGGTTCGCCCGGCGTTCGCGCCCCTTCATCGATGTCAGCGAGGATCCGCATGTCCGTCAAACCTGCTCCCACCACTGTTTCGATTCACGAACTGATCGCGGGCCGCTGGAGCCCGCGTGCCTATTCGAACGCGCCGGTCAGCGCCGGCGACCTGCATGCGGTGCTGGAGGCGGCGCGCTGGGCACCGTCCGCGTACAACGCGCAGCCGTGGCGCTTCATCGTGTTCGACCGCGCGCAGGATGAAGCGGCGTTCAAACGGGCGTTCGCGACGCTGGTGCCGTTCAACCAGGGCTGGAACGCGCCCGCCCAGGTGCTGATCGCGGTGACGGCGCACACGCTCACGTCGAAGGGCGAGCCGGCGCCGACCGCGCTGTACGACGCGGGCGCCGCGGCGATGGCGCTGGTGCTGCAGGCGCATGCGCTCGGGCTCGCCGCGCACCAGATGAGCGGCTTCGACGCGAACGCGTTCCGTAGCGCGTTCGCGATCCCCGCGGACGTCGCGATTCCGGCGATGATCGCACTCGGCCATTACGGCGACGCCGACAAGCTCGACCCGGTGCTGCGCGACCGCGAGAAGGCGCCGCGCACGCGTCATCCGCTGGGCGAGGTCGTGTATGCGGGCGCGTGGAAGAAAAGCTTCGCGTCGGCGGCCTGATCGCAGCGGCCGGGTTGCACCTGCCCGGCCGGATCAAGCGGCCCGGGCGGGATCCGCTGACTGGCGGGGCAGCCCGCTCATGCCGGGATCGCAACCTGTTTTGACGACGGAGAAGCTGGCCGGCCGACGTCGGGATGCCGTGATAACCTCGGCCTGGTGTCTGCCGACTGACAGGCGCCCGCGGACGCTGCAGGCCCGGGCTCGCCGCTCCGGCTTCTCCGGCGCCGATCGCCGGCCGCCGGTTGTGATCCCGCGGGCTTCATGTTAAAAAGCCCGTCCTTTCCGTTTTCGCGCCGGCCATGCGGCGGCCCCTTCCCATGACTTACTGCGCGATCGACTTCGGCACGTCCAATTCCGCTGTGGCACTGCCCGGCGGCGACGGCATGCGGCTCGCGCCCGTCGAGGGCGACCACCTGACGCTGCCGACCGCCATCTTCTTCAACAACGACGAAGAAACGGTCGAATACGGCCGCACGGCGCTCGCGTCGTACATCGACGGCTACGACGGCCGCCTGATGCGCTCGATGAAGAGCATCCTCGGCTCGCCGCTCGCGGAAACCACGACCGATCTCGGCGATGGCTCCGCGATCGCGTACACGGACATCATCGCGCGCTTCCTCACGCACCTGAAGCGCAAGGCGGAAGCCTGCGCGGGCGCGCCGATCGGCCGCGCGGTGCTCGGCCGCCCGGTGTTCTTCGTCGACGACGATCCGCGCGCCGACCAGCTCGCGCAGAACCAGCTCGAAGCCGCCGCGCATGCGGTCGGCTTCGCCGATGTGCAGTTCCAGTACGAACCGATCGCTGCCGCGTTCGATTACGAGTCGCGCCAGACCGCGGAGCGGCTCGTGCTCGTCGCCGACATCGGCGGCGGCACGTCCGACTTCTCGCTGGTGCGGGTCGGCCCCGACCGCATGACGCGCCTCGAGCGCAAGGACGACGTGCTGGCGCACCACGGCGTGCATGTCGCCGGCACGGATTACGACCGGCGCGTCGAACTGTCTGCGATCCTGCCCGCGTTCGGTTACCGTGCGCTCGACCCGGAGGGGCGCGAGCTGCCGAACCGAACCTATTTCGATCTCGCGACCTGGCACCTGATCAACACGGTTTACACGCCGAAGCGGCTCGGCGAGCTGAAGCTGATGAAGCACCTGTACCGCGACGTGCGGCAGTTCGACCGGCTCACGCGGGTGGTCGAGTTGCGGCTCGGCCATGCGCTGATGGCGCGCGCGGAAGAAGCGAAGATCGGCGTCGCGGCGGGCGGGGAGACGATGATCGACCTGAACGACGTCGAGGAAGACCTGCAGATCGCGTTCGACGCGGACCGCCTGGTCGACGCAAGCCGCGACGATACCGTGCGTATCGTCGATGCCGCGCGCGAGACGGTGCGTCTTGCCGGCATCGCGCCGCGCGACGTCGGTGCGCTGTATTTCACGGGCGGCTCGACCGGGCTCGCGTTTCTGTCGGGCGCGCTTGCAGCGGCGTTCGCGGATGCGCAGCCGGTGTTCGGCGATCGCCTTGCGAGCGTCGCGACCGGTCTCGGAATTCACGCGCAGCGGCTGTTCGGCTGATCGCGGCCGGCCGCGGCGGCGTGTCGGCAGCGCGCGGCTGCCTCCATGCCTGTAGGCAACGGACATGCGGCGACGCGCATCGCATCGCATCGCACCCTCGGAAAAACAAAAAGCCCCGCCGAAGCGGGGCTTTTTTTCAGACGAAAACTCGCGCTGAACTTACAGCGGGCGAATGTTCGCTGCTTGCAGACCCTTCGGGCCCGTCTTCACTTCGAATTCGACCTTCTGGTTTTCTTGCAGCGTCTTGAAGCCTTCGACGCGGATTTCCGAGAAGTGCGCGAACAGATCGTCGCCGCCGCCTTCCGGGGTGATGAAGCCGAAGCCCTTTGCGTCATTGAACCACTTGACGGTACCGGTTGCCATGTTACTTGTTCCTAAAAAGATAAAACGGGGCCGAAGCCCATGGGGTGCGGAAAATCAAGGAAGGGGTAATGGGACCAACCGGAGTACCGTTGATGGGCGAACTACGAAAGAACCAATTCACTCGCCACTTGAAATCCTGCGTGGATCTTTATACGGCTAATTCACCTCGAGGTCAACCGTATTTCCATAGTCTCAGGGTTATTCCGAGTTTAGAGCTTACAAACATTGCAAAGGTCATGGTTTTTTTGTAGGGGGCGATCGATTTTGGCGCCAATCCGGAGGTGCAACCGTTAAACTACGCGCCGCGTGGACGGGTTGCCCTGATCGGGTGATGCGTCCCCCCAAGAATGCGTGCGCGGTGCAATCCGAGCCGATCCCGGATGGCGGGCCGACCATGCTTTTTGAGACACAGGAGAGGATGTGAAGAGTTCTATTCAACGGAACATCGGCCCGTTTGCACTGATGCTGACGGGGCTGGGTTCGATTATCGGCTCGGGCTGGCTGTTCGGCGCCTGGAAGGCCGCCAAGATCGCAGGTCCGGCGGCGATCTGCGCATGGATCATCGGCGCGGTCGTGATTCTGGCTATTGCGCTGACGTACGCGGAACTGGGCGCGATGTTCCCCGAGTCGGGCGGCATGGTTCGCTATGCACGCTATTCGCACGGGTCGCTGGTGGGTTTCATCAGCGCGTGGGCGAACTGGATCGCGATCGTATCGGTGATCCCGATCGAGGCGGAAGCGTCGATCCAGTACATGAGCACGTGGCCGTATCCGTGGGCGCACGCACTGTTCGTCAACGGTGAGCTGACGACCCCCGGCCTGCTGCTGTCGGCCGTGCTCGTGGTCATCTACTTCCTGCTGAACTACTGGGGCGTGAAAGCGTTCGCGCGTGCGAACACGGCGATCACGATCTTCAAGTTCCTGATCCCCGGCCTGACGATCGCCGGCCTGATGTTCTCGAGCTTCCACTCGGAGAACCTCGGCACGGCGACGAACGCGAGCTTCGCGCCGTACGGCTGGTCGGCGGTGCTGACCGCGGTTGCGACGAGCGGCATCGTGTTCGCGTTCAACGGCTTCCAGAGCCCGGTCAACCTCGCGGGCGAAGCGCGCAATCCGTCGCGCAGCGTGCCGTTCGCGGTGATCACGTCGATCCTGATCGCACTCGTGATCTACGTGCTGCTGCAAGTCGCGTACATCGGCGCGGTGAATCCGGCCGACATCGCTGCGGGCTGGTCGCACTTCAACTTCAAGTCGCCGTTCGCCGAACTGGCGATCGCGCTGAACCTGAACTGGCTCGCGATCATGCTGTACGTCGACGCGTTCATCAGCCCGAGCGGCACCGGCACGACCTACATGGCGACGACGACGCGGATGATCTACGCGATGGAGCGCAACAACACGATGCCGAAGATGTTCGGCAACGTGCACCCGCTCTACGGCGTTCCGCGCCAGGCGATGTGGTTCAACCTGCTGGTCTCGTTCATCTTCCTGTTCTTCTTCCGCGGCTGGAGCTCGCTCGCGGCGGTGATCTCGGTCGCGACGGTGATCTCGTACCTGACCGGCCCGATCAGCCTGATGGCGCTGCGCCGTTCGGCGACCGACATCGAGCGGCCGCTGTCGATTCCTGGCATGAAGCTGATCGCGCCGTTCGCGTTCGTCTGCGCGTCGCTGATCCTGTACTGGGCGAAGTGGCCGCTGACGGGCGAAATCATCCTGCTGATGATCGTCGCGCTGCCGGTGTACTTCTACTTCCAGGGCAAGGCCGGCTGGGGCGGCTGGGGTGCCGACCTGAAGGCCGCATGGTGGCTCGTCGCCTACCTGCCGACGATGGCCGTGCTGTCGCTGATCGGCAGCAAGGAGTTCGGCGGCCACGGCGTGCTGCCGTACGGCTGGGACATGCTGATCGTCGCGGCGATCTCGCTGGTGTTCTACTTCTGGGGCGCGAATTCCGGCTACCGGACCAAGTATCTCGACGAGCGCGAAATGCACGACGAGATCCTCGAAGGTATCGGCGCCTGACGCATCGTGACCTGCCGCCGGGATCGGCGGCGGCAGGTTCGACGAAAAAAGCCCGTTCGAGCGCCTGGCTCGGACGGGCTTTTTGTTTTTGGGGCCGGGTTGGTGCCGACGCCGACGCCGCGGAAAGGCCTGCGGCCGTCAGCCGATGAAGGCCTGCGGCCGTCAGCCGATTACGCGGCCGCGCCGGTGAACACGTAGTTCGTCATCGCGAGCACGCGCTGGTAAGTGCCGAGCGACTGGATGCCGAGCTGATAGTCGTCGTCCGCCGCGCCGAGCGCCACGAACACCGGCAGCAGGTGCTCGTCGGTCGGATGCATCAGCACCGCGTGCGGCGCCTGGCGGCGATAGTCGAGCAGCGCGTCGATGTCGCGCTCGGCGAGCTTCGCCTCGAACCAGTCGGTGAATTCGACGACGCGCGGATCGGCATCCTCGGGTGCCGCGCCGAAATCGGCGGCGCGCAGGTTGTGCGTGATCTGGCCGGAGCCGATCACCATCACGCCTTCGTCGCGCAGTGGCCGCAATGCGCGGCCGAGCGCGAAGTGATGGGCGGCGTCCGCACGCGGCTGGATCGACAGCTGCGCGACCGGCACGTCGGCTTCCGGGAACATCAGCAGCATCGGCACCCATGCCCCGTGGTCGAGGCCGTGCTCGGTCGTCTGGGTTGCGATGCCGGCCGCGTTCAGCAGGCCGGCCGCGCGCTCGGCCACGTCCGGCGCACCCGGCGCCGGATAGCGGATCTCGTACAGCGCGCGCGGGAATCCGTAGAAATCGTGGATCGTTTCCGGATGCTGCGCGACGCTCGCGACCGGCTGCTGGGTGCCCCAGTGCGCGGACAGCATCAGCACCGCGCGCGGGCGCGGCAGCTGGGCGCCGAGGTGCGTGAACGCACCGGACGGCAGGGTCGGGTCGATCGGCAGCGTCGGGGCGCCGTGGGACAGGTAGAGCGAAGGCAAGCGGTTCATGGCGGTGGCCTGCGAATGATGTTGGCTGTGACTATAGCCCCGCATCGATTGTTGATAAATTCGCTGATGCGAATTTGATTGGATCGTATTTGTTGATAATCGGAGGCAGCTGCAGCCTGGGTGCGCGTGTTTGCGTCAATGGACGATGTTCGTCGACGATGGTCGGCGAAATCTTCAAAAAGGACGGAGAAGTGAGGAGATGTGCGCTTGTGGGCTTCGTTACTGCGCGTGCCGAATGCCTTCCCAGGGCGTCGTCAGCGGCGCGCTCAGCGCGAACAGGTCGAGCACGCGCGCGACCGTCTGGTCGACGAGTTCCTCGATCGTCTTCGGCATCGCGTAGAAGGCCGGCAGCGGCGGAAACACGATGCCGCCCATTTCGGTGACGGCGGTCATGTTGCGCAGATGCGCGAGGTTGAACGGCGTTTCGCGCACCATCAGCACGAGGCGGCGGCGTTCCTTCAGCGTGACGTCGGCGGCACGGGTGATCAGGTTGTCCGACAGGCCGTGCGCGACACTCGCGAGCGTCTTCATCGAGCACGGTGCGATCACCATCCCGTCAGTCGCGAACGAACCCGACGCAATCGTCGCGCCGACGTCGCGCACGGCATGCACGACATCCGCGCGGCGTTCGACGTCGGTCTTCGACAGCTTCAGTTCGTGCTGGATGTTGAGCCAGCCGGCGCTCGAAATCAGCAGGTGCGTTTCGACGCCGCCGGCGGCGCGCAGCATGTCGAGCAGCCGCACGCCGTAGATCGCGCCGGTGGCACCGGTGATCGCGACGATCAGGCGGCGCGGCGGCGCGCTGCGGGATTCCATCGGGGGAGGGGCGATACGGAGCGTCAAGCAGCGGCGAACAGTTGCTGCAGTTCGCCCGACTGATACATCTCCATCATGATGTCCGAGCCGCCGATGAATTCGCCCTTCACGTACAGCTGCGGAATGGTCGGCCAGTTCGAGAATTCCTTGATGCCCTGGCGGATTTCGTCGTCCTCGAGCACGTTGACCGTCTTGAACTGGTCGACGCCGCAGGCCTTCAGCACCTGCACGGCGCGGCCCGAGAAGCCGCACATCGGAAATTGCGCGTTGCCCTTCATGAAGAGCACGACCTGGTTTTCGTCGACGATTTGCTTGATACGTTGTTGGGTGTCCATGACTGACCTTGCGTTAGCGGGGCGTTAGAACGAAATGATAGCGGATTTCCACCGCGCGGGCCGGGCGTCAGCCGGGCCGGCGGCCGCCGGTAGTGCGCTCGATCGCGGCGAGATCGGTGAGCGATTCGATCGCGATGTAGCCGCGCGCGGCGAGCAGCGTGCGCACGGCTTCGGCCTGGTCGTAGCCGTGCTCGATCCACAGCGAGCCATGCGGTTTCAGGAACGCGCCGGCGCCCGCGACGATCGTGCGGATTGCGCTCAGGCCGTCCGCGTCGTCGGTCAGCGCGCCGCGCGGCTCGAAGCGCAGGTCGCCTTGCGACAGGTGCGGGTCGTGCTCCGCGATGTACGGCGGGTTGCTGACGATCGTATTGAACGTGAGCGACGGATCGAGCGCCGCATACCAGTCGCTCTGCAGCCAGTGCAGCGGGCCGCCGGGACGGCGCGCGTCGAGCAGCTTGTCCGCGTTGCGTCGGGCAACGCCCAGCGCGGCCGGCGAGCGGTCGAGCGCCCAGACGCGCGCGTCGGGCCGCTCGGCCGCGATCGACACCGCGATCGCGCCGCTGCCGGTGCCGAGGTCGAGCACCGCGGGATGCGCCATGCCGTCGATCGCATCGAGCGCCGCCTCGACGAGCAACTCGGTTTCCGGGCGCGGAATCAGCACGTCGGGCGTCACGTCGAACGGCCGTCCGAAGAATTCGCGCACGCCGACGAGTTGCGCGACCGGCTCGCCCGCGACGCGGCGCGCCTCGAGCGCACGATAGCGCTCGACCGCGGCCGAGTCGAGCGGCTCGTCGCCGCGCGTGATCAGTTGCGTGCGCGTCCAGCCGAGCGCATGCGTGAGCAGCACGCGCGCGTCGACTGGGTCGAGCGGCGACGCGCGCAGCAGGTCGACGGCGGTCGTGGCGCTCATCGCGGGCTCAGTCGGCGTCGCCGAGCGACGCGAGCAGCTCGGCCTGGTGCTCGCTGACGAGCGCGCCGATCAGTTCGTCGAGATCGCCGTCCATGATCGCCTCGAGCCGGTACAGCGTCAGGTTGATCCGGTGATCGGTCATCCGGCCCTGCGGGAAGTTGTACGTGCGGATCCGTTCCGAACGATCGCCCGAGCCGATCAGGCTCTTGCGCGTCGCGGCTTCCTTCGCGTGCTGCTCGTGATACTGCTTGTCCTTGATCCGCGCGGCGAGCACCTTCAGTGCGCGGTCCTTGTTCTTGTGCTGCGAACGGTCGTCCTGGCACTCGACGACGATCCCGGTCGGGATGTGCGTGACGCGCACCGCCGAATCGGTCTTGTTGATGTGCTGGCCGCCCGCGCCCGACGCACGGAAGGTGTCGATCCGCAGATCGGCCGGATTGATCTCGACCTCGCCGATCTCGTCGGCTTCCGGCATCACCGCGACGGTACACGCGGACGTGTGGATGCGGCCCTGCGTCTCGGTGGCCGGCACACGCTGCACGCGATGGCCGCCCGATTCGAACTTCAGGCGCGAATACGCACCCTGGCCCGCGATCCGCACGATCACTTCCTTGTAGCCGCCGAGATCCGACGCGCTTTCCGACATCATCTCGACCTGCCAGCGCTGGCGTTCCGCGAAGCGCAGGTACATGCGCAGCAGGTCGCCCGCGAACAGCGCCGATTCGTCGCCGCCCGTGCCCGCGCGGATTTCGAGGAAGATATTGCGCTCGTCGTTCGGGTCCTTCGGCAGCAGCATTTTCTGCAGCTCGGTCTCGAGGCGGACCATGCTGTCCCGGGCGCTCTTGATCTCGTCCTCGGCGAAGTCGCGCATCGACGCATCGCCGAGCAGCTCCTGCGCAGCCACCTCGTCGCTGCGCGACTGGCGCCACAGCGCGTACTGCTCGACGACCGGGCCGAGCTCGGCGTGCTCGCGGGTCAGCTTGCGGTACTGGTCGAGATCGGCGGTGACGTTCTCGCGGCTCAGCAGGTCGTTCAGTTCGGCCAGCCGTACGGACAGCTGGTCGAGCTTGCGTTGCATGCTCGTTTTCATGATGTGGAGCGGCGCTCCCGGGCAAGGGGTATTCGGAAAGGATAGGTCGGCTCGCGGCCGACGGCAGGGCGACCGGCCGGCGCTAGTGGCCCGACTGGTCGTTCGAGCGCGGCGCGTGCTGGTAGAAGCCGCGCATCAGGTCGATCAGCGAATCGCGATCGGCGCCGTTCGAGCGGTTGAGCGCGCTCGTCGGGCCGTGGATCAGCTTGTTGGTCAGCGCCTGCGACAGCGCTTCGAGTACGGCGGCCGGATCGTCGCCGCGCGCGAGCATTTTCTGCGCCTTGTCGACTTCGGCGCGGCGCAGCGCATCGGCCTGCGTGTGCATGTGACGGATCACCGGCACGACGCTGCGCGTGTCGAGCCATTGCATGAAATTCTGCACGCGCGTCTCGATGATCGCCTCGGCCTGCGCGACCGCGGCCTGGCGTGATGCGTTGCCTTCGCGCACGATCGCGCCGAGATCGTCGACGGTGTACAGGAACACGTCCTTCAGCTTGCCGACTTCGGGCTCGATGTCGCGCGGCACCGCGAGGTCGACCATGAAGATCGGCCGGTGGCGGCGCGCCTTCACCGCGCGCTCGACCGCGCCGAGCCCGATGATCGGCAGCGTCGATGCGGTGCACGACACGATGATGTCGAATTCGTGCATGCGGGCCGGCAGGTCCGACAGCGGCATCGCGCGGCCGTTGAAGCGTTCGGCGAGCTTCTGGCCGCGCTCCGCGGTGCGGTTCGCGACAACCAGCTCGCGCGGGCTCTGCGCGGCGAAGTGCGTCGCGCACAGCTCGATCATTTCGCCGGCGCCGATGAACAGCACGCGCTGGTCGGACACGTTCTCGAAGATGCGCTGCGCGAGGCGGACCGCGGCGGCGGCCATCGACACCGACTGCGCGCCGATCTCGGTCGTGCCGCGCACTTCCTTCGCGACAGCAAAGGTGCGCTGGAACAGCTGGTTCAGGTAGGTGCCGAGCGCGCCGGCCTCCGACGCGGTACGCACTGCGTCCTTCAGCTGGCCGAGGATCTGGGTTTCGCCGAGCACCATCGAGTCGAGGCCCGACGCGACGCGGAACGCGTGGCGGACCGCTTCCGACTGCGGCAGCGCATAGAGGTGCGGCGCGAGTTCGTCGACGGGAATCCGGTGATACTCCGACAGCCAGCGCACAGCGCCCTCGCGTGCCGCACGGTCGTCGGTCGCGCAATAGAGTTCGGTGCGGTTGCAGGTGGAGAGGATCGCCGCTTCCGGCGTATTGGGCGCCTGGGGCCCGAGGAAGACACTCTTGAACGTGACGAGAGCCGGCTTGATCTGTTCGAGCGGAAACGCCACGCGTTCGCGCAAGGCGACTGGCGCAGTGTGGTGGTTGATTCCGATCGTGAGGAGTTGCATATCAAGGGCTATCGTTTAGCTGCGTATTATAGCGTCTCGGTGATTTCGTCACTCGCTGCGTATCGGCCATCCGCGACACTGGGGCGACAATTTGGGGGCTCGATCGGCACCTGGTCGAGCTGGTAGCCATAGCCGTACAGCGGCAGCAGCCGGTAGCCGCGCTCGGGCAGAAGCTTCAGCTTGCTACGCAGCCGGGATGCGTGGGTGTCGAGGGTGCGCGACTTCATGTCGCGCCGGCGCGCCCAGACCGTTTCGAGGATATGGGCACGCGACACGGGCCGGGACAGGTTCGCGAACAGCAGCAGCGCGAAGCGGAACTCCTTCGGCGTGAGCGCGACGATCTCGTCGCCGAAGCGCGCGAGGCAATGCGTGGCGTCGAACGCATATTCTCCATACGTATCGCGCGAGCGGTTCGGCGGGCGCCGCACGCCCGCGCGGCGCATCAGCGCGTTGACGCGCGCAAGCAGCTCCGGGCCGCTGACCGGCTTGACGACGCAGTCGTCGGCGCCCGCATGCAGGCACGACACGATCTCGCTCTCGCGCGGCATCCGCATCACGGCGATCGCGGGCAGGCCGGGCAGGATCGCGCGTGCGCGCGGAATCACTTCCTCGGCGGGCTGGTCGCCGGCCCAGTCGACGGTGATCAGCATGTCGCAGGTATCCGTGGCGAGCCACTGGAAGAACCGTGCGCTCGACTGGAAGAGGTGGCAGACGTGGCCGCCCGCGAAGAGGAGGCGATTCAAGAGCGCTGCATGTCGCGCATCCGGATCGATCAGAGCGATTCGCATGGGATTTCTTCATTACGGCAGCCGGTGCGCGCTTGCCATAACGTCGGGTCGGCCCCTACACTCGAACGTTACGCGGCAAGTACCCTGCTGATCTCGGTTTCGATGGATGGGTCGATGCTAGCCGCGGGAATCGTTCACGCCTATGGGACGAATCTGAAATTAATAGAGGCGTCGAATGAACTGGTTTGGAATCATCGTCCTGGGAGCGGCCGTCGGGCTGTTCGGCCGCTGGCTGCACCCGTTGCGCCGCGACGGCCGGCCGGCCTGGTGGGTCGCGGTACTCGTCGGCATTGCCGGCGCGGCTGCCGCGAAGATGGCCGGCAATCTCTCGGGACTGTTTTACGACGGCGAGACGCTCGAATGGCCGGTCTGCACCGGTGTCGCGTTCCTTGCCGTAGCCGCGACGGTCGCGCTGGCGGCGCGTCGCTGATTGCTCTCAGGTGAAATCATGAATCCCCGTCTTCCCGAAGCCACGTCGGTGCCGGCCCGTCTCGCGCTGCTGCGTGGCGCGATGGTCCGCGAGAACCTGGCTGCCTATCTCGTACCGTCCGCCGATCCCCACCTGTCCGAATACCTGCCCGAACGCTGGCAGGCGCGCCGCTGGCTGTCCGGTTTCACGGGCTCGGTCGGCACCCTCGTCGTCACCGCCGATTTCGCGGGACTGTGGGTCGACAGCCGCTACTGGGTACAGGCCGACGCCGAACTGGCCGGCAGCGGTGTCACGCTGATGAAGATGACGGGCGGGCAGCAGAGCGCGCCGCACGTCGACTGGCTCGCGCAGAACGTGCCGGCAGGCGCCACGGTCGGCGTCGACGGCGCGGTGCTCGGCGTCGCGGCCGCGCGTGCGCTGTCCAATGCGCTGACCGCGCGCGGCATCGCGCTGCGCACCGATCTCGACCTGCTCGACGCGATCTGGCCCGAGCGGCCGGGGCTGCCCGACGACACCGTGTTCGAGCACGCGGCGCCGCAGGCCGACGCGACGCGCGCGAGCAAGCTCGCCGAGGTGCGCCGTGCGATGCACGCGCAGGGCGCGCAATGGCATTTCGTGTCGACGCTCGACGATCTCGCATGGCTCTTCAACCTGCGCGGCGCGGATGTCAACTTCAACCCGGTGTTCGTTGCGCACGCAATGATCGGCGCCGATCGCGCGACGCTGTTCGTCGCCGACGGCAAGGTGCCGCCCGCGCTCGCCGCGTCGCTCGCGCAGGACGGCGTCGACGTGCGGGCGTACGACGCCGCGCGTGCGGCGCTCGGCGCGCTGCCCGACGGCGCGACGCTGCTGATCGATCCGCGCCGCGTGACGTACGGCACGCTCGAGGCCGTGCCGTCCGGCGTGAAGCTGATCGAAGCCGTCAATCCGTCGACGTTCGCGAAATCGCGCAAGACGCCCGCCGAGATCGAGCACGTGCGCGTGACGATGGAGCACGACGGCGCGGCGCTCGCCGAATTCTTCGCGTGGTTCGAGCAGGCGGTGAACCGCGAGACGATCACCGAGCTGACGATCGACGAGAAGCTCACCGCCGCGCGCGCGCGGCGTCCCGGCTACGTGTCGCCGAGCTTCGCGACGATCGCCGGCTTCAACGCGAACGGCGCGATGCCGCACTACCACGCGACGCCCGAATCGCATGCGACGATCGCCGGCGACGGCCTGCTGCTGATCGACTCCGGCGGCCAGTACGTGAGCGGCACGACCGACATCACGCGCGTGGTGCCGGTCGGCACCGTCAGCGACTTGCAGCGGCGCGACTTCACGATCGTGCTGAAGGCGATGATGGCGTTGTCGCGCACGCGCTTTCCGCGCGGCATCCGCTCGCCGATGCTCGACGCGATCGCGCGCGCGCCGATGTGGGCGGCCGGGCTCGACTACGGCCACGGCACCGGCCACGGCGTCGGCTACTTCCTGAATGTGCACGAAGGCCCGCAGGTGATTTCGCACTACGCGCCGGCCGAGCCGTACACGGCAATGGAAGAGGGGATGATCACGTCGATCGAGCCGGGCGTGTACCGGCCCGGCCAGTGGGGGATCCGGATCGAGAACCTGGTCGTCAACCGGGCCGCCGGACAGACCGAGTTCGGCGACTTCCTCGCGTTCGAAACGCTCACGCTCTGCCCGATCGACACGCGCTGCGTGCTGGTCGAGATGCTGCACGAAGAAGAGCGCGCGTGGCTGAACGCGTATCACGCGACGGTGCGCGAGCGCGTCGGCCGGCACGTGAGCGGCGACGCGAAGGCGTGGCTCGACGCGCGGACGCAGCCGATCTGACGTGACGCGCGCGCCGCATTGATTCGAATAACGAAGGACGAGAGACGAGGGCAGCGATGGCGAAAGTGGCAGTGATCGTGGTCGACATGCAGCGCGGGCTCGTGCAGCGGGCGAACCCCGCGTACCGGCTCGACGACGTGGTGGCCGGCATCAACCGGCTGACGGCGGCGGCGCGGGCGGCGGGCGCGCCCGTCTGCTTCGTGCAGCACGACGGCGACGCGGACGACGACATCGTCCCCGGCACGCCGGGCTGGGACCTGCATGCGGATCTCGTCGTCGCGGACGGCGACTGGCGCGTGCGCAAGCGCTTCGGCGATGCGTTCCACGAGACGCCGCTTGCCGAACGGCTCGACCGCGACGGCATCCGCGCGGTGCTGATCTGCGGCTATGCGACCGAGTTCTGCGTCGACTCGGCCGCGCGCCGCGCGGCGCTGCTCGGCTATCGCACGACGGTCGTGTCCGACCTGCACACGACGAACGAGCGCGCGCACCTCGCGGCCGCGCAAATCGTCGCGCATCATCACTTCGTCTGGGAAAACAGCACGCTGTCGGGCATTGCGGTGACGCCGCGCCCGCTCGCCGACGTGCTCGCGACGGAGTTCGCATGACGATCAAGGCCGTCGTATTCGATTTCGGCGGGGTGCTGATCGACTGGAGTCCCGAGTACCTGTACAGGCAGCTGATTCCGGACGATGCCGAGCGCCGCTGGTTCCTCACGCACGTGTGCGGGATGGACTGGGTGATCCGCCAGGACGGCGGACAGACGATCGAGGAAGGCACAGCCGAACGCGTCGCGAAGTTTCCGGAACACGAGCCGCTGATCCGCGCGTTCTACACGCGCTGGCACGAGATGATCGGCGGCGTGCTCGCGGACGGCGAGGCGCTCGTCGACCGGCTCGACGCGCAGCGCATGCCGCTCTTCGGGCTGACGAACTGGTCCGCGCAGACGTTCCCGTATGCGTGGGACAGGTTTGCGGTGCTGCGGCGCTTCCGGGACATCGTCGTGTCGGGCCGCGTGAAGCTTGTGAAGCCCGATCCGGCGATCTACCGCGAGATGCACGCACGGATCGACCCGCACCTGCCGGGCATCGCGCCGCACGAACTCGTATTCATCGACGACAACGCGAACAACGCCGCCGCCGCGACTGCGCTCGGCTGGCACGGCATCCACCATACGAGCGGCGCCGCCACCGAGGCGCGGCTGCGCGAGCTGGGCGCGCTCGCCTGAGCGGGCGACAGGCGGTACGCAGCGCAGGCCGTGGCCCGTGTGCGACGCGCGGCCGTGCAAGCGCACAAAAAACAAAACCCCACGCTCCGAAAAACGTGGGGTTCATCGTCAGTCTGACGCGGGCCGGCGGCCCGCTTTCCTGTCTCGCGAGTGAAGGGGTGCCGGCACCGCGTTGCCGCGACGCAGGCAACCCTCCCGCGCCGATCAGCGGCTGATCGGCTTGTAGCGGAGGCGGTGCGGCTTCGCGGCTTCCTCGCCGAGGCGCGCGCGCTTGTCGGCCTCGTACTCCTGGTAGTTGCCGTCGAAGAACGTCACCTGCGAATCGCCTTCGAACGACAGGATGTGCGTCGCGATCCGGTCGAGGAACCAGCGATCGTGCGAGATCACCATCACCGAGCCCGCGAATTCGAGCAGCGCGTCTTCGAGCGCGCGCAGCGTTTCGACGTCGAGGTCGTTCGACGGCTCGTCGAGCAGCAGCATGTTGCCGCCGGCGATCAGTGTCTTCGCGAGGTGCAGGCGGCCGCGTTCGCCGCCGGACAGGTTGCCGACGATCTTCTGCTGGTCGCCGCCCTTGAAGTTGAAGCGGCCGATGTACGCGCGCGACGGCGTTTCGTACTTGCCGACCGTCAGGATGTCGGCGCCGCCCGAGATTTCCTCGAACACCGTCTTCGAGCCGTCGAGCGCGTCGCGGCTCTGGTCGACGTACGCGAGCTTGACCGTCGGGCCCATCACGATCTCGCCCGAATCCGGCTGCTCCTTGCCGGTCAGCATCCGGAACAGCGTCGACTTGCCGGCGCCGTTCGGGCCGATGATGCCGACGATCGCGCCGGCCGGGATCTTGAAGCTCAGGTCGTCGATCAGCATGCGGTCGCCGAACGCCTTGCTGACGTTCTTGAACTCGATCACTTCATTGCCGAGGCGGTCGCCGACCGGAATGAAGATTTCCTGCGTCTCGTTGCGCTTCTGGTATTCCTGGCTGTTCAGCTCCTCGAAGCGCGCGATACGCGCCTTCGACTTCGCCTGGCGGCCCTTCGGGTTCTGGCGCACCCACTCCAGTTCCTTCTTGATGGCCTTCTGGCGTGCCGACTCCGACGCTTCTTCCTGCTTCAGGCGCTCTTCCTTCTGGTCGAGCCAGCTGCTGTAGTTGCCCTTCCACGGAATGCCGTGGCCGCGGTCGAGTTCGAGAATCCACTCGGCCGCGTTGTCGAGGAAGTAGCGATCGTGCGTGACGGCGACGACGGTGCCCGGGAAGCGCACCAGGAACTGCTCGAGCCAGTCGACCGATTCGGCGTCGAGGTGGTTGGTCGGCTCGTCGAGCAGCAGCATGTCGGGCTTCTCGAGCAGCAGCTTGCACAGCGCGACGCGGCGCTTCTCGCCGCCCGACAGGTGCTCGATCTTCGCGTCCCACGGCGGCAGGCGCAGCGCGTCGGCCGCGACTTCGAGCTGCTGCTCGGGGCTGCCGCCGTCGCTCGACGCGAGGATCGCTTCGTACTTCGCCTGCTCGGCCGCGAGCGCGTCGAAGTCGGCGTCCGGCTCCGCGTAGGCCGCGTAGATTTCCTCGAGCTTCTTGTTCGCCTGGAACAGGTCGCCGAGGCCTTCCTCGACCGCTTCGCGCACGGTCTTGGTCGGATCGAGCTGCGGTTCCTGCGGCAGGTAACCGATGTTCAGGTTCGGCATCGGCGTCGCTTCGCCTTCGATGTCCTTGTCGACACCCGCCATGATGCGGATCAGCGTCGACTTGCCCGAGCCGTTCAGGCCGAGCACGCCGATCTTCGCGCCGGGGAAGAACGACAGGGAGATGTCCTTCAGGATCTGGCGCTTGGGCGGCACGATCTTGCCGACCCGGTTCATCGTGAAAACGTATTGGGCCATTTGGGTGTGAAAGTCAAAAGTTGAGGCCGCCGCGCAGCGGACTCGCGGCGCGGCGTCGGGTGATTCGGTCCGGAGAGTGCCGCAGGTCGTGCGGCGGAGTCGCCGCGTGGCGGCGGCGCGAGCGGCTATTGTACTTCGGCGCCGGCTGCTGCTGGCGTGGCGGGTGGGCGCGTCCGTGTCGCGACGCAGTGGGCGGCGCGGCTGCTACGCCGTGCCCGACATCTGCGCTGCGTCGTCGGCCAAAGCTGCGTCGAGGATCCAGCGGCGGAACGCGGCGACTTTCGGGCGCTCCGCATGATGGGGCGGATAGACGACGTAGTACGCGAAATCATCGAGCCACGTGGCGTCGGCGAGCTGCACGAGCCGCCCGCTTGCGAGCTCGGCGCGCACCATCGCGGCGGGCAGGAGCCCCGCGCCCTGGCCGGCGACGATCGCCTGCAGCAGCAGGCCCGCATCGTCGAACGCGGGGCCGCGCGGCGGACCGAAATCGTCGATTCGCTGCGCGTCGAACCAGATGTGCCAGCCTTTGCGCTCGGCGTCGTGCAGGTGCGGCCATGCGACGAGATCGGCGGGCGTCGCCGGCATGCCGAGCCGTGCGACGAGCGCGGGCGCCGCGAGCGCGACGATCTCGACCGTCAGCAGGCGTTCGCTGCACAGCCCGACATAGCGGCCGAGGCCGTGGCGGATCGCGACATCGACGCCGTCGCGCGCGAAGTCGGCGAGCGCATGGCCGGTGACGACCTGCAGGTCGACGTCAGGGCACGCGTGCCGGAACTGCGCGAGACGCGGCACGAGCCACGCGGATGCGAAGAACGGCGTGACGCTGACGGTCAGCACGCCGTTGTCGGCCGTGCCCGATACGCGCTGCGATGCGTCGGCGATCTGGCGAAACGCGTTGCGCACGGGCGGAAGATAGTCGCGGCCGGCGGCGGTGAGCAGGATCCCGCGGTTGACGCGGTCGAACAGTTGCACGCCGAGGTGCGCCTCGAGCGTGCGGATCATCTGGCTCACCGCGCCGGGCGTGACCGACAGCTCCTCGGCTGCGGATTTCACCGACAGGTGGCGGGCGGCCGCTTCGAATGCGCGCAGCGCGTTGAGAGGCGGCAGGCGGGACCGGTTCATTCAGTTTTTCTAAATCGAAAGGCCGACGAAATATCGTTTGAGGCGACGTGTATGCGCGAGTACCGTTGTCGCATCGGATCGCATTCTTCGTGGCCGCCCTTCGGCGGCCGATGCGATCAACATAGTTCAACTATATCCACGAGGCAATCCGGATGCCGCTTGCGGCGGCACCGGAACGGACCTGAGAGGAGCATCGTGATGAAGCGTCCTGGCGCGCCGCGCCTTTTCCATGGCTGGTATGTGGTCGCCGCCGCATTCGCCGTGACGTTCGTCGGCTTCGGCAGCGCGTATACGTTCAGCGCCTTCGTCGAATCGCTGCAACGGGACTTCGCCGCGTCCCGCGGGCAAATTTCGCTCGTGTTCTCGCTTGCCGGCTTCCTGTATTTCGGCTTCGGTGTCATCAGCGGGCCGCTCGCCGACCGTTTCGGCTCGCGGCGGCTTGCCGTCACCGGCATGCTGCTGACGGCCGCCGGACTCGCGGCCGCCGGCGCCGCGCGCACGCTGCCGCAGGTCTATGCCGCGTACGGGCTGGGTGTCGGTTTCGGCGTCGGTTGCGCGTACGTGCCCGCGATCGGCGCGGTGCAGCGCTGGTTCGTGCGGCGGCGCGGCTTCGCGTCGGGGCTCGCAGTCGCGGGCATCGGCGTCGGCACGCTCGTGATGCCGCCGCTCGCGTCCGCGCTGATCGCGCACATCGGCTGGCGCGGCGCGTATCTCACGCTTGGCGCGCTCGCGGTCGTGTTCGGTGCGGGGATGTCGCTGCTGATCGAGAACGATCCGCGCGGACGGGGGCTGCTGCCTGATGGAGACGTGGGGGGCGGCCATCCGCGGGGCGGCGATCCGGGGGCCGGCCATCCGGGGGCCGGCCATCCGGGGGCCGGCCATCCGGGGGCCGGCCATCCGAGGGCCGGCCGTCCGGCGAGCGGCGCTTCAAATGCAGGTGGTTCGGCAACCGGCGTGCATGCCGCGCGTGCACCCGCCGGGGCGACCGTCCGCGAGGCCGTGACGTCGCGGCCGTTCGCGAGCCTCTATGCGGCGTGTCTCATGTGCTCGTTCGGCGTGTTCGTGCCGTTCGTGCATCTCGTGCCGTACGCGCTCGATCACGGCGTGAAGCGCACTGCGGCCGTGCTGCTGCTCGGCGCAATCGGCGTCGGCAGTACCGCGGGCCGGTTCTTCCTTGGCGGACTCGCCGATCGCTTCGGCCGCCGCACGTCGCTGCTCGCGATGTACGCGGGGATGGCGGTCGCCCTCGTTGCATGGGCCGGCGCCGGCGATTTCGCGACGCTCGCCGCGTTCGCGCTCGTGTTCGGCGTGTTCTACGGTGGCTGGGTTGCCGTACTGCCCGCGGTCGTGATGGACTATTTCGGAGGACGCAACGTGAGCGGGATCATCGGCGTGCTCTATACGAGCGTCGGGTTCGGCACGCTGATCGGGCCGGCCGCCGCAGGCTTCATCTACGATGCCGGCGGCGGCTACCTGGTGCCGATCCTTGCCAGCGCCGCCGCGAACGCGATCGCGTTCGCGATCGTTGCGGCGACAGGGCGCGCGCCGGCGGCCGCACATGCGGCAGGCGGATAGGCATGTGCCGCGATTTCCCCCGACGTGCATTACGTGATCGATCACTGCGTCGGCTGGCCGATCGTGCTGACGCGCCTGTCGGCCGCTCATCCTGACGCCGCGAAAAAACTGCATCTGCGAGAATGGCGGCCGATCGTGCCTGCCACGCGGCACGACGAGATGGAGCGCGGCAACGCGTGACGCGCGGTGCGTTTGTTGCATCGATCCGTGTCGATGCAACAAGTGGTTCCATCGAAGTTCATCAATTGGTTCTTAGTGAAGAACCGTTTGATGCTTACACTCCTTCGCTTCGAAGGTGGTTCCCCAATACGCCGACGGAAAGAGCGCCGCGATGCACCGGCGCGATGCGCGACGCATCGCCCCGCATGCATCGCCCCGCAGATTCGCAGACCTGCGTGGCGTGCCTTTCCGACCGGCCGCGGACCCGGCATCCGAGCGACGTGCGACGCACGTCCTGCCGTGTCCGCTCCGAGAACGACAATCCCAGCGCCGCCTTCACGCGATACCCGGGCATCCCGGAACCGTTTTTTGGAGAGAGACACATGAATGGTAGTAAGACAGGCCTCGGCACCGGCCTGAAGCAGCGCCACGTGACGATGATGTCGATTGCGGGCGTGATCGGCGCCGGGCTGTTCGTCGGTTCAGGCCACGCGATCGCGGAGGCCGGCCCGGCATCGATCCTCGCGTATGCGATCGCGGGCGCGCTGGTGGTGCTGGTGATGCGCATGCTCGGCGAGATGGCCGTCGCGCATCCGGACAGCGGTTCGTTCTCGACCTATGCCGATCGCGCGATCGGCCACTGGGCAGGTTTCTCGATCGGCTGGCTGTACTGGTGGTTCTGGGTGCTCGTGATCCCGATCGAGGCGACCGCGGCGGCGACCATTCTGAATGCGTGGTTCCCCGGTGTCGCGACCTGGATTTTCGCGCTCGGCATCACGTCGGTGCTGACCGTGACCAACCTGTTTTCCGTCAAGAATTACGGCGAATTCGAATTCTGGTTCGCGCTGATCAAGGTCGTCGCGATCGTCATATTCCTGTGCATCGGCGGCGCGGCGATCGTCGGGATCATCCCGGCACCGGCCGTCTCGGGCGTGTCGAACCTGTTCGTGCACGAAGGCTTCATGCCGAAGGGCGCCGGCGCGGTGCTCGCGGCAATGCTGACGACGATGTTCTCGTTCCTCGGCACCGAGATCGTGACGATCGCGGCCGCCGAATCGGATAACCCGCAACGCCAGATCGTGCGTGCGACCAACTCGGTGATCTGGCGCATCACGCTGTTCTACCTCGGCTCGATCCTCGTCGTCGCCGCGATCGTCCCGTGGAACGACCCGCTGCTGCCGGCGCATGGCTCGTATCAGCGCGCGATGGAGCTGATCGGCGTCCCGCACGCGAAGGCGATCATCGACGTGATCGTGCTCGTGTCGGTCGCGAGCTGCCTGAACTCGGCGCTGTACACCGCGTCGCGGATGCTGTTCTCGCTGTCCAAGCGCAAGGATGCGCCGGCGTTCCTGCATCGCACCGATTCGACCGGCACGCCGCGCGCGGCCGTGCTCGCGTCGACCGCGTTCGGTTTCCTGACCGTGATCGCGAACTACCTGATGCCGGAGCAGGTGTTCGGCTTCCTGCTCGCGACGTCGGGTGCGATCGCACTGCTCGTGTATCTCGTGATCGCGATCTCGCAGTTGCGGATGCGCCGCACGCTCGAAGTGACCGGCGCGGACCTGACGCTGCGGATGTGGATGTTCCCGTGGCTCACGTGGGCGGTGATCCTGTTCATCTGCGGCACGCTGACCGTGATGCTGGTGAGCGAGGATCACCGGATGGAAGTGGGCGCAACCGCCGTGCTCGCGCTGATCGTGCTGCTGGCGTCGTGGCTGAACAAGCGCAGCCGCGATGCGCAGGCGAGCGCGGGGCGGCGGGTGTCGGCGACGTGATGTCGTGATGGCGAAGCGATGACGGACGCTCGAGTGCCCGTCATCGCCGAACTGGCCGGATTCCCGGAAAAACGATGGCCCGATCGACGCATGCCGATCGGGCCATTTGCATATCAGCGTACCGGAAGGTCCGGCGCCGATGCGTATCGCGCGACGCCACGCGCATTGCGCGGCGCCGACGCGCGCGCGCCATTACACGTTGAACAGGAAGTTCATCACGTCGCCGTCATGCACGACGTATTCCTTCCCTTCCGCGCGCATCTTCCCGGCTTCCTTCGCGCCTTGCTCGCCCTTGAACGCGATGAAATCGTCGAATGCGATCGTCTGCGCGCGGATGAAGCCGCGCTCGAAGTCGGTGTGAATCACGCCGGCCGCCTGCGGCGCCGTATCGCCGATGTGGATCGTCCACGCGCGCACTTCCTTCACGCCCGCGGTGAAGTAAGTCTGCAGGCCGAGCAGCTTGAAGCCCGCGCGGATCACGCGGTCGAGGCCCGGCTCGTCCATGCCCATGTCGGCGAGGAACGCTTCCTTGTCCGCGTCGTCGAGATCGGCGATTTCCGCCTCGATCGCCGCGCACACCGCGACCACCGGTGCGTTCTCGCTTTCCGCGTACTTGCGCACCGCGTCGAGGTGCGGGTTGTTCTCGAAGCCGTCGTCCTTCACGTTCGCGACGTACATTGCCGGCTTCGCGGTGATCAGGCAGAACGGCTTGAGCAGCGCCTGCTCGTCGTCCGACAGCGCGAGGCCGCGCACGGCCTTGCCCTGGTCGAGTTGCGCGCGCACCTTGTCGAGCACCGCGACGAGCTTCGCCGCTTCCTTGTCGTTGCCCGACTTCGCGGCCTTCGAATAGCGCGTGAGCGCCTTCTCGACCGTGCCGAGGTCGGCGAGCGCGAGTTCGGTGTTGATCACTTCGATGTCGTCGATCGGGCTGACCTTGCCGGCGACGTGGATGACGTTCTCGTCCTCGAAGCAGCGCACGACGTGCGTGATCGCGTCGGTTTCGCGGATGTTTGCGAGGAACTGGTTGCCGAGGCCTTCGCCCTTGCTCGCGCCCGCGACGAGGCCCGCGATGTCGACGAACTCGACGACGGCCGGCACGATACGCTCAGGGTTGATGATCTCGGCGAGCGCCTTCAGGCGCGTATCCGGCACTTCGACGATGCCGACGTTCGGCTCGATCGTGCAGAACGGGTAGTTCTCGGCAGCGATGCCGGCCTTGGTCAGCGCATTGAACAGGGTGGACTTGCCGACGTTGGGCAAGCCGACGATGCCGCATTTGAGGCTCATGGAATCCTTCGGACGGTGAAGCGGCGCGGCCGGGCGGGGCGCGGCGGCGCGGGGCAAAAGAGGGCGGCCGGCGCTTGGGCAGCGCGACGGGCCGGCGTTCAAAGGCGCTATTGTACCGTGCTGGCGGGCTGGTTTCCGGGTGCAGGCCTCGCCCGGTCGACGCAGGCGGCTGGGCGGCCGGGCGGCCGGCGGTTTCGGGCCGGACGCACGCCGGCCGGGCAAGCTTCGCGCGCCGGCGGCGGCGTCGCGCCGGCGACCCGCGCGGTTCCCCTGATTTGCCGCAAAGTCCGGCCGCGTAAGGGTTTGGCCCCGCGGCTATAATGCCCGCCATGACTGCCCACCATACCTTCGACGTCGCCGTGGTCGGCGGCGGGCTCGTCGGCAAGACGGCCGCGCTCGCGCTCACCCAGTCCGGCTACAAGACCGCGTTGCTCGCCCAGCCTGCGACGCCGCGTCCCGCCGATCTCGCGTTCGACACGCGCGTCTACGCGCTGTCGTCCAGCTCGCAGGCGCTGCTCGAACGGCTGCGCGTCTGGCAGGCGCTCGATCACGGCCGGCTTGCACCCGTCTACGACATGCGCGTGTATGGCGACGCGCACGCCGAGCTCCATTTTTCCGCGTACCAGGCGTCGGTGCCGCAGCTCGCGTGGATTGCCGAATCGTCGCTGATCGAGACGTCGCTCGACGCCGCGCTGCGGTTCCAGCCGAACCTGACGTGGTTCGACGCGCGCGCGCAAGGCTTCGACGTACGCGACGACGCGGCCGTGCTCACGCTGTCGTCCGGGCAGGTGCTCGAAGCCGACCTGATCGTCGGCGCGGACGGCGCGCATTCATGGGTGCGTTCGCAAATGGGGGCCAAAGTGGAGCGGCGCGACTACCGGCAAACCGGCGTCGTCGCGAACTTCAAGGCATCGCTGCCGCACCGCGAGACGGCGTACCAGTGGTTCCACGACGGCGAAATCGTCGCGCTGCTGCCGCTGCCGGACGGTCATGTGTCGCTCGTCTGGTCAGCGCACACCGCGCACGCGGACGAGCTGCTGACGCTCGATCCCGCGCAGCTCGCGGCCGAGGTCGAGCGCGTGTCGCACGGGCAGCTCGGCACGCTCGACTGCGTGACGCCGGCGGCCGGCTTCCCGCTTGCGCTGCAGACCGTCGACAAGCTGATCGCGCCCCGCGTCGCGCTCGTCGGCGACGCGGCGCACCTGATCCATCCGCTCGCGGGCCAGGGGATGAACCTCGGGCTGCGCGACGTCGCGGCGCTCGCCGATGCGATCGCGAACAAGGAAAGCTTCCGCAACCTCGGCGATACCGTGCTGCTGCGCCGCTACGAGCGCTCGCGCCGCGAGGACATCCGCGCGCTGATGATCGCGACCGACGGCCTGCAGCGGCTGTTCGCGGTGCCCGGTTCGTTGGCGAAGGCGGTGCGCAACGCGGGCATGGCGTTCGTCGGCGCGCAGCCGCTCGTCAAGCGCTGGCTCGTGTCGGCGGCGCTCGGCTGAGCGAACCTTCGGATACTTCCCGGGTCGGAGACGATTCCGTTACGGCGTACACTGTGCCGTGCACTCCGATTGAGCTGAAGGAAGATTTCGATGAAAAAAACGATCCGTATCGCGTCGCTGGCGCTGGCCGTCGCCGCGGCGACGCTGGGCTGCACCGCGCAGGCCGACCAGACCACCGACAAACTGAAAGCGACGCTGCAGGACCGTCTCGGCAGCGACGCGCCGATCAAGAGCGTGTCGAAATCGCCGGTCGCGGGCCTGTATGAAGTGAACCTCGGCTCGCAGATCATCTACAGCGACGCGTCGGGCGACTACGTGCTGCTCGGCGATCTCGTCGACGCGAAAACGCGCAAGAACCTGACCGAGGCGCGCCTCGCGGAGGTCAACAAGATCGATTTCGCGAGCCTGCCGCTCGCGAACGCGATCAAGGTCGTCAAGGGCAACGGCGCGCGCAAGATCGCCGTGTTCTCCGATCCGAACTGCCCTTACTGCAAGAAGCTCGAAACGACGCTGCAGTCGGTCGACAACGTCACCGTCTACACGTTCCTGTATCCGGTGCTGTCGCCGGATTCGACCGCGAAGTCGAAGGCGATCTGGTGCGCGACCGACCGCGCGAAGACGTGGGAGAGCTGGATGCTCGACCATCGTGTGCCGACGAACGCCGCAAGCTGCGACACGAGCGCGCTCGACAAGAACCTCGCGCTCGGCCGCGGGATGAACGTCACGGGCACGCCGACGATCTTCCTGCCGGACGGCCGCCGCCTGCCGGGCGCGGTGTCCGCCGAGCAGCTGAACCAGGCGCTCGCCTCGAACAAGTAACCGACTGACGCGCCGGGCCGCAAGGCCCGGCCGGCGAGGGGCGCACGGGGCTTCGGCCCGGCGCCTCTCGTCGTTTCTGCTGCCGTAATCCCGACCGACCTCCACGATGAAAACGCCGATCCGCTATTCGATTGCCCCGAAAGATCTCGCCGCACACCTGTTCGAAGTGTCCGTGACGGTCGCCGATCCCGATCCCGAAGGCCAGCGGTTCGCGCTGCCCGTGTGGATTCCGGGCAGCTACCTCGTGCGGGAGTTCGCGCGCAACATCGTGACGCTGCAGGCGTTCAACGACGCCGGCCGCAAGGTGCGGATCGCGAAGACCGACAAGCACACGTGGCAGGCCGCGCCGGTGAAGGGCGCGCTGACGCTGCGCTACGACGTCTACGCATGGGATCTGTCGGTGCGCTCCGCGTATCTCGACGACACGGGCGGCTTCTTCAACGGCACCGCGGTGTTCCTGAGCGTCGCCGGCCGCGAGGACGCGCCGTGCGAGGTCGAGATCGCGAAGCCGGCGGGCGCTGCGTTCCGTTCGTGGCGCGTTGCGACCGCATTGCCGGAGGCACGCGGCACGAAACGCTACGCATTCGGCGCCTATCGTGCGTCGAACTACGACGAGCTGGCCGACCATCCGGTGACGATCGGCGAATTCGCGCTCGCGACTTTCGACGCGCACGGCGTGCCGCACGATATCGCGATCGCCGGGCGCGTGACGCAGCTCGACATGGAACGGCTCCGCACGGACCTGAAGCGCGTATGCGAAGCGCAGATCGCGCTGTTCGAGCCGAAGTCGAAGAAGGCGCCGATGGATCGCTATGTGTTCATGACGCTCGCGGTCAGTGACGGCTACGGCGGCCTCGAACATCGCGCGTCGACCGCGCTGATCTGCAACCGCACCGATCTGCCGGTGACGGGGCGCCCGGAAACGTCGGAAGGCTATCGCACGTATCTCGGCCTCTGCAGCCACGAGTATTTCCACACGTGGAACGTGAAGCGCATCAAGCCGGCGGCGTTCGTGCCGTACGACCTGGCGCAGGAGAACTACACGTCGCTGCTGTGGCTGTTCGAAGGCTTCACGTCGTATTACGACGACCTGATGCTCGTGCGCAGCGGGCTGATGTCGCAGGACGAATATTTCGCGGCGCTCGGCCGTACGATCGGCGGCGTGCTGCGCGGCACGGGGCGCTTGAAGCAGAGCGTCGCCGAGAGCTCGTTCGATGCGTGGGTCAAGTACTACCGGCAGGACGAGAACGCGACCAACGCGATCGTCAGCTACTACCAGAAAGGCTCGCTCGTGGCGCTCGCGTTCGACCTCGCGATTCGCGCGCAGACCCGCCACCGCAAGTCGCTCGACGACGTGATGCGGCTGCTCTGGCAGCGCTACGGCCGCGATTTCTACCGCGGTCAGCAGGCGGGTGTCGGCGAGGACGAAGTCGACGCGCTGATCGAGGAAGCGACCGGCGTTGCGCTCGGCCGCCTGTTCGCCGATGCGGTACACGGCACGCGTGACCTGCCGCTCGCCGAACTGCTCGCGCCGTTCGGCGTGACGTTCGCACCGGACCTCGGCGCGAACGGTGCGCTCGCGAAGCCGACGATCGGCGCGCGCCTGCGCGGCGGCGCGGACTGCACGCTGGCGGCGGTCTACGAAGACGGCGCCGCACACCACGCGGGGCTGTCGGCCGGCGACACGTTGATCGCACTCGACGGGTTGCGGGTGACCGGCGGGAACCTCGATGCGCTGCTCGCGCGCTACCGGCCGGGCGACAAGGTCGAGCTCCATGCCTTCCGCCGCGACGAGCTGCGGACCGCGAAACTGAAGCTCGACGGCCCCGAGGTCGCACGCTACAAGTTCATCGCCGCAGCAAAGCCGGCGGCGCAGCGCACGGCGCGCGAAGCCTGGCTGAAGGGCTGAGCGGCCGAACGGACAGGCTCCGGCAATCAGGGCGCGATCGAGCATCGTTCTGCTGCTGCAACAATCCGTCGCCCTGAGCCTGCTTTTTCAGCATATCGCGACCACGCACAATGGCGTCACTCGCGCTGCTGAAGCGCAACCCAACCGGAGCCTGACATGACGACCATTCTGCAAATCAATTCCGCGGCGCGCTCGCAAGGTGCGCATTCCACGCTGCTGGCCAACGAACTCACGGCAAAGCTGCAACAATCGAACCCCGGCGCGAAGGTCGTGGTTCGCGACCTGCTGACGGATGCGCTGCCGCATCTCGACGAATCGGTGCTCGGCGCGTTCTTCACGCCGGCTGACCAGCGCAGCGCGGAACAGAATGCGATCGTCGCGAAGAGCGACGCGCTGATCGCCGAACTGCAGGCTGCCGATATCGTCGTGCTCGGCGCACCGATGTACAACTTCGGCGTGTCGTCGCAACTGAAGACGTACTTCGACTGGATCGCCCGCGCCGGCGTCACGTTCCGCTACACCGAGAACGGTCCGGAAGGCCTGATCAAGGGCAAGAAGGTGCACGTGGTGACGGCGCGCGGCGGCAAGTACCTCGGTACGCCGAACGACAGCCAGACGCCGTACCTGCGTACGTTCCTCGGCTTCCTGGGCATGACCGACGTGAACTTCATTCACGCGGAAGGCCTGAACCTGGGGCCGGATGCGCAAAGCGCGGCGCTCGCCAGCGCACGCGAGGCAATCGCTGCTGCATAAGGCAGGTTGCGTCGGGCGCGGTGCGCCCGTCCGCCCAGCCGAAAAAAACGCCGCGTACCTGGAAAGGTACGCGGCGTTTTTGCATTCGTGACCGAAGCGAAGCGGTGGCGGGTGCCCGCCGGTCGCCCGCCGGCCGCCGTTCACGCGAGCATCTCGGCCTCGTCCGGCAGGCGCCAGTCGATCGCGTCGCGGCCCTGCGTCACGAGGTAGTCGTTCGCGAGCGTGAAATGGCGGCAGCCGAGGAAGCCACGGTGTGCGGACAGCGGCGACGGATGCGGCGCCTCGAGTACGCAATGCGCGTTCGCATCGAACAGCGCGCGCTTGGCCTGCGCGTGCGCGCCCCACAGCATGAAGACTAGCCCGCGATGGCGGTTCGCCAGTTCGCGGATCAGCGTGTCCGTGCATTGCTCCCAGCCGCGCTTCGCGTGGCTCGCGGCCGCGCCGCGTTCGACCGTCAGCACGGTGTTGAGCAGCAGCACGCCCTGGCGCGCCCATGTGTCGAGGCAGCCGTGACGCGGCGTGTCGTGACCGAAGTTCGCGGCGATTTCCTTGAAGATGTTGCGCAGCGACGGCGGCGGGCGGACCGCCGGCGGCACCGAGAACGCGAGGCCGTGCGCCTGCGGCGTGCCGCGGTCGTCGCCGTGGTACGGGTCCTGGCCGAGGATCACGACTTTCACGTCGTCCGGGCTCGTGAGCCGCAGCGCGCGGAACACGTCGGCCGGATAGACGGTCTTGCCGGCCGCGCGCTCGTCGTCGACGAAACGGCACAGCGGTGCGTATGCGTCGCTGTCGGTGAAGGGCTTCAGGACGTCGCGCCACGCACCCGGCAGCGCGTCGAACTGCGCGGCGAGATGCAGGATGCCGTCCTGCGCACGCGGCGTGCTGGCGGGTGCCGCCGGGGTTGCGCGTGCCGGGGTAGCGCCGGCGGCGACAGGTGCCGCCGATCCGGCGGATGGGGTCGATTCGGCCGGCGTCTCGGGCACGGGATCGTCGAACAGCGACGCCTGTTGCGGCGCGCGGGAAGTCTTGCGGGTTGCCATGCGTGATTACTGCGCGCGCAGCCGGTAGCCGCGCTGCGCTTTGCTGATGTTTTCGGGGGTGAGGCCGGGCAGCGACTGCTGCAGCTCGGCGGCGAGCGTCGCGAGCGCCGCTTCCGGGCCGTCGAGCAATTCGAGTTCGATTTCGCTGATCGGTTCACGGAGCGTTGCGTCGCCGGCCTCGACGGTGATCTCGCCGAGATCCACCGCGGCTTCGATGATTGCGCCGCCGTGCGCGATGCGCCACAGCGTGCGCGAGAAATCGGTGCGGAACAGCGCGTGCAGCGCGGGCGCTGCGTCACGCAGCGCGGCGGCCGCGTCCGGCACGTCGCACGCGGCGACGAGCGCGTCGATCTCGAGCGCGTCGCCGGCCACGGGCAGCTCCCATTCGTGACGCCGATGCAGCCCGCCTTCCGCGGAGCCGACCGTCTTGAACGTCTGCAGCCAGCCGTGCGGCGCGCGGCGCACCCGCACCGCGCTCTTCGAGCGGGCGAGCGCGAGATCGGGCGTGTCGTAATAGACGTTCGCGAGCGTAATCTCGCGGCCCGGTTCGCCCGTCAGCGTCGCGAAGAATTGCCGCGCCGCGTCGGCCTGGCCGGCCGGCAGCGCGAGCTTGATTTCCTTCTCGATCGCCATCAGAAGAACATCCGTGCGAGTTCGGCGCCCGGTTGCTCGGCGCGCATGAACGCTTCGCCGACGAGGAACGTGTTCACGTTCGCCGCGCGCATCGTGTCGACGTCGATGCGCGACAGGATGCCCGATTCGGTCACGACGATGCGGTCCTGCGGAATCATGTCGAGCATGTCGAGCGTCGTCTGGAGCGACGTCTCGAACGTGCGCAGGTTGCGGTTGTTGATGCCGAGCAGCGGCGTCTTCAGCGTGAGCGCCTGCTCCATCTCGTTGCGGTCGTGCACTTCGACCAGCACCGCAAGCCCGAGCGAATGCGCATACGCTTCGAGATCCTGCATCAGCGGCGTGTCGAGCGCGGCGGCGATCAGCAGGATCGCGTCGGCGCCCATCGCGCGCGCTTCGAGGATCTGGTACGCATCGACGATGAAGTCCTTGCGCAGCACCGGCAGCGTGCAGGCCGCGCGCGCTTCCTCGAGATAGCGGACGCTGCCCTGGAAGAACTGCTCGTCGGTCAGCACCGACAGGCACGCGGCGCCGTGCGACGCGTACGAGCGGGCGATGTCGGCCGGCACGAAGTGCTCGCGCAGCACGCCCTTCGACGGGCTGGCCTTCTTGACTTCCGCAATGACGGCCGCCTGGCCGGCCGCGTGCTTCGCGCGCAGTGCGCCGACGAAGTCGCGCAGGTCGCGCGCGGACGCGTCCAGCTTCAACGCCTCGAGCGGCGTGCTGCGCATGGCCGCCGCGACTTCTTCGCGCTTGACGGCAATGATTCGTTCGAGAATGTCGCTCATGTGAGTCTCGTGCTTGATTCGGGTTCGAAAGGGCGCGTCAGCGCTTGAATTGCTGCGTGAAGCGCACCAGCTCGTCGACCTTCGCGCGCGCCTTGCCGCTCGCGATGGCCTCGCGGGCGAGCTGGATGCCGTCGGCGATCGACGCGACGACGTTCGCCGCATACAGCGCGGTGCCCGCGTTCAGCGTGACGATCTCGCGCGCGACGCCCGGCTGGTTGTCGAGCGCGCCGAGCAGCATCACGCGCGATTCGTCCGCATTTTCCACCTTCAGCGTGCGGTTCGACACCATCTGCAGGCCGAAATCCTCCGGATGGATCTCGTATTCGTGCACCTGGCCGTCGCGCAGTTCGCCGACGAGCGTCGCGGCGCCGAGCGACACCTCGTCCATCCCGTCCTTGCCGTACACGACGAGCACGTGCTGCGCGCCGAGGCGCTGCATCACGCGCACCTGGATGCCGACGAGGTCCGGGTGAAACACGCCCATCAGCTGGTTCGGTGCGCCGGCCGGGTTGGTCAGCGGGCCGAGGATGTTGAAGATCGTCCGCACGCCGAGCTCGCGGCGCACCGCCGCGATGTTCTTCATCGCCGGGTGATGGTTCGGCGCGAACATGAAGCCCATGCCCGTTTCGGCGATCGACGCGGCGACCTGGTCCGGCTGCAGGTCGATGTTGACGCCGAGCGCCTCGAGCACGTCGGCGCTGCCGGACTTGCTCGACACGCCGCGGTTGCCATGCTTTGCGACCTTCGCACCGGCCGCCGCGGTGACGAACATCGACGCGGTCGAGATGTTGAACGTGTGCGAGCCGTCGCCGCCGGTGCCGACGATGTCGACGAAGTTCGAGTTGTCCTGCACGTCGACATGGTTCGCGAATTCGCGCATCACGGTCGCGGCGGCGGCGATCTCGCCGATCGTCTCCTTCTTCACGCGCAGCCCGGTGATGATCGCGGCCGCCATCACCGGCGACATGTCGCCGCGCATGATGAGCCGCATCAGGTGCAGCATCTCGTCGTGGAAGATCTCGCGGTGCTCGATCGTGCGCTGCAGCGCTTCCTGTGGGGTGATCGTCATCGTGAGGCTCCGGTCAGGCGGTG
This sequence comes from Burkholderia sp. PU8-34, assembly GCF_053427725.1. NCBI lineage: Bacteria > Pseudomonadati > Pseudomonadota > Betaproteobacteria > Burkholderiales > Burkholderiaceae > Burkholderia > Burkholderia sp. PU8-34. The sequence goes on along the minus strand of NZ_JBSAXC010000015.1, from coordinate 12,755 downwards.
TGCGCGGCGGCTGCGCGCGTCTCTTTCAGGAAGTTTTCGAGCAGTGCATGGCCGTGCTGGGACAGGATCGATTCCGGATGGAACTGCACGCCTTCGATCGGCAGCGTCTTGTGGCGCACGCCCATGATCTCGCCGTCTTCGGTCCACGCGGAAATCTCGAGACAGTCGGGCAGCGATTCGCGCTCGATCGCGAGCGAGTGGTAGCGCGTGACGTCGAAATGCTTCGGCAGGTCGGCGAACACGCCGCGGCAGTCGGTTTCGATCCGGCTCACCTTGCCGTGCATGATGGTCTTCGCGCGCACGACGCGGCCGCCGAACGCTTCGCCGATCGCCTGGTGGCCGAGGCACACGCCGAGGATCGGCTTCTTGCCCGCGAATTCGCGCAGCACGTCGAGCGTGATCCCCGCGTGCTGCGGATTGCTCGGCCCGGGCGACAGGCAGATCGCAGCGGGGTTCAGGCGCGCAATCTCGTCGAGCGTGATTTCGTCGTTGCGATAGGTGTGTACGTCCTCGCCCAGCTCGCCGAAGTACTGGACCAGGTTGTAGGTGAACGAGTCGTAATTGTCGATCATGAGCAGCATGGTCAGTCTCCGGTCAGAAGTCGCTGTCGAGGCCGTCTTGGACCTGTTCGGCCGCACGCAGCACCGCGCGCGCCTTGTTTTCGGTCTCTTGCCATTCGGATTCGGGCACCGAATCCGCGACGACGCCGGCCGCCGCTTGCACGTACAGGTTGCCGTTGTGGATCAGGCCCGTGCGGATCGCGATCGCGAGATCCATCTCGCCGGAGAACGACAGGTAGCCGACTGCGCCGCCGTACAGCCCGCGCTTGATCGGCTCGAGTTCGTCGATCAGCTCCATCGCGCGCACCTTAGGCGCGCCGGACAGCGTGCCCGCCGGGAACGTCGCGCGCAGCACGTCGTAGTTCGTCATGCCTGGCTTCAGCTTGCCTTCGACCGAGCTGACGATGTGCTGCACGTGCGAGTACTTTTCGATGACCATCTTGTCGGTCACCTGCACCGAGCCGATTTCCGCGATGCGGCCGACGTCGTTGCGTGCGAGGTCGATCAGCATCACGTGCTCGGCGATTTCCTTCGGATCGTTGAGCAGTTCGGTTGCGAGCTCCGCATCACGTTCAGGCGTGTTGCCGCGCGGCCGCGTGCCGGCGAGCGGGCGGATCGTGACGATCTGGTCGTCGCCGCGCTTTTCCTGGCGCACGAGGATTTCCGGCGATGCACCGACCACGTGGAAATCGCCGAAGTTGTAGTAATACATGTACGGCGACGGATTCAGCGAGCGCAACGCGCGGTACAGCGACAGCGGGTTGTCGCGATACGGCTTCGTCAGGCGCTGGCCGACCTGGATCTGCATCAGCTCGCCGGCCGCGATGTATTCCTTCGCCTGGCGCACGGCGGCCAGATAGTCTTCCTTCTTGAACTCGCGGAACGTCTCGGTGCGCACGCTCGCCGACGTGACGGGTGGCTGCACGGTCGCGCGCAGCCGCTGCTTCAGTTCGCGCAGTCGCTGCTTCGCCTTCGTGTAGGCCTCCGGCTGGCCCGGGTCGGCATAGATGATCAGGTACAGCTTGCCGGCGAGGTTGTCGATCACCGCGACTTCCTCGGTCAGCAGCAGCTGGATGTCGGGCAGGCCGAGATCGTCGCGGGGCGCGGTGTGCGCGAGCTTCTTCTCGATGTAGCGCACCGCGTCGTAGCCGAAATAACCGGCGAGGCCGCCGCAGAAGCGCGGCAGGCCGGGGCGCTGCGCAACCTTGAAACGCGCCTGGAACGCGGCGATGAATTCGAACGGGTCGCCGTCGTGCGTTTCGACGACCTGACCGTCGCGCACGACTTCGGAGATGCCGTTGCGCGTGCGCAGCAGCGTACGCGCCGGCAGGCCGATGAACGAATAGCGGCCGAAGCGTTCGCCGCCGACCACCGATTCGAGCAGGAACGAATTGGCGCCGCTGCGTTCCGGCTGCGCCAGTTTCAGGTAGAGGGACAGCGGCGTTTCGAGGTCGGCCAGGGCTTCCGCGATCAGCGGGATGCGGTTATAGCCTTCGTTCGCGAGCGATTGGAATTCGAGTTCAGTCATGTTCCGGTCCTGTTCGGGACGAGCGGCGGAATGCGCCGGGGATCACGGGGTGCTGCGCGAGCTGCCGTCGGCTGAAGGGCGGTCGAACGTGGTGTGCCTGCCGGCGGGCGCGGCCCGGACGCGAACGTCGTTCATGTGCCTGCGGCCGGCCCTGAACGAACAGGTCCGGATGCGGTCATGCGGCAGGTGAAGCGGCGATCGGCGCGCGGATGCGCAGCGAGATAAAAAACGGCGCTGAAGACGTGCTTCAGCGTACCTCATCGAGGTTAGCGCGACCAGCGACGCCAGGGCCAGGCTCCCCGGTCGATGCTGCTCAGACTCCGTTTTTTATTCAGAAACATGCGGATGGAAGAATTAGATCAGACGGTTGGCTGGCCGGCGTTGTGCGCGGCGATCGCGCGGGCTGCGACCAGCAACGAGCCGACTATACCATCCGAATTTATCGTTTGTATAGCCTTGCCATGGTTGTAGCCGTACGGCACCGTCAGCGTCGCCATGCCCGCCGCGCGGCCCGCGAGCGCGTCGTTTTCCGAATCGCCGATCGCGACCGCCGCGTCCGGCGCGATGCCCAGCGCGTCGCACGCGGTCAGCATCGGCAGCGGATCGGGTTTCTTGCGTGGCACGCTGTCGCCGCCGAGCACGATGCCGAAACGGTCGATCAGCCCGTACTGCTCGAGCAGCTCGATCGCGAAGCGGTGCGGCTTGTTGGTTACGCATGCGAGCTTCACGCCCGCGTCGCGCAGCGCGTCGAGGCCGGCCGCGACGTCCGGGTAGAGACGCGCGTGGCGGCCGTTGATCTTCGCGTACTCGGCCTGGTAGATCGCGAGCGCGTCGTCGAAGCGCGCGCGCGCGTCGTCTGCCGTGAAGCGCGGCTTCAGCACGCTCTGGATCAGGTGCTCGGAGCCCTTGCCGACATAGCCGATCACTTCGTCGCGCGACGTTGCCGGCGCGTCGAGTTGCGCCAGCATGCCGTTCAGGCCCGCGGTGAAATCGTCGGCGGTATCGACCATCGTGCCGTCGAGATCGATCAGCGCCGCGTCGATGCGCGACGCGGCGAAGCGGATCGGCGCGGCCGGCTTAGGTGCGGCCGGCTCAGGCGCGGCCGGCTTAGGTGCGACCGGCTCGCGCCCGGCCAGTTGCGAGTCAGTCATGGCGTCAGCTCTGCTTGACGGTCGCGAGCTGGCTGCGCATCTCGTCGATCACCTTGCGGTAGTCGGGCTTGCCGAAGATCGCCGAACCCGCGACGAACGTGTCGGCGCCGGCGGCGGCGATCTCCGCGATGTTGTCGGTCTTCACGCCGCCGTCCACTTCGAGCAGGATCTCGCGGCCCGTGCGCTCGGTGTACGCATCGATGCGCGCGCGTGTCTCGCGCAGCTTGTTCAGCGTTTCCGGAATGAAGGACTGGCCGCCGAAACCCGGGTTGACCGACATCAGCAGCACGAAGTCGAGGCGATCCATCACGTAGTCGAGATAGTTCAGCGGCGTCGCCGGGTTGAACACGAGGCCGGCCTTGCAGCCGTGATCGCGGATCAGCGACAGCGTGCGGTCGATGTGGTCGGAGCCTTCCGGGTGGAAGCTGATCAGGTTCGCGCCCGCCTTCGCGAAATCGGGCACGATCCGGTCGACCGGGCGCACCATCAGGTGCACGTCGATCGGCACCTGCACGTGCGGGCGGATCGCCTCGCAGACGAGCGGGCCGATCGTCAGGTTCGGGACGTAATGGTTGTCCATCACGTCGAAGTGGATCCAGTCGGCGCCGGCGGCGACCACGTTGCGGACTTCTTCGCCGAGCCGTGCGAAGTCGGCCGACAGGATGCTGGGAGCGATGCGGAATTGGGTCATGACTGAGGAGCGGGGACGCTGCGGCGCAAAACCGCCATTCTACCGCCGGGGGGCGGCCGTGCGCGCGGTTGCGGGCCGGTGCTGCATCAAGCAGAATGCCGAACCAAAGCGGCGCGTCCGCGGCCCGGCGTCGCGCGAAGCAGGCGCGGGCCGGTCACCACCCCAGCGGAACCACCATGAGTCAGTATCAGTTCACCGTTTCGGTGAAAACCAGTTATTTGCCGGAACAATCCGACCCCGAACGCCGTCAATACGCATTCGCGTACACGCTGACGATTCGCAATACGGGGCAGGTCGCGGCGCAGCTGATCGCACGCCACTGGGTCATCACGGACAGCGAGAGTCACGTGCAGGAAGTGAAGGGGCTCGGCGTCGTCGGCCACCAGCCGCTGCTGCAGCCGGGCGAACAGTTCGAATACACGAGCTGGGCGGTGATCGCGACGCCGGTCGGCACGATGCGCGGCGCGTATTTCTGCGTGGCGGAGGACGGCGGGCGCTTCGAGGCGCCGATCGACGAGTTCGCGCTGCACATGCCGCGCACGCTGCATTGAGCGTGCCGATGCGGTGGAATCAGCGCGGCTGACGGTCGTTGTTGCGTGCGTGCTTTTTCCTGCCCGAGGCTGTCCACGCGACGATGAAGATCAGCAGGGCGAGCGCCAGGAACGCTTCCAGCGCGAAGATGAGCATCGGATATTGGTCGAGAAGATCTGACATGGCGGTTTCCATCAAGAACGGACATTGTATGTGGTTTGGGCCCCGGCTGACCGGGTGGGCGGCGGCAGTCGCGACGGCGGCGCTGCTCGCCGCGTGCGGCGGCACGCCGACGCGGACTTCCTCCATGAATCCGCCGACCGGCGCCGCGATCGTGCCGGGGCAGGTCGCCGCCACGCGGCTGACGCCGGTCGCCTGGCAGCAGGTGCCGGGCTGGCAGGACGATTCGCTGATCGGCGCGACGGCCGCGCTGCGGCAGAACTGCGCGCGGCTTGCGCGGCAGCCGACATGGCGGCGTGCCTGTGCAGCGGCGGAACGGCTCGACGAGCTCGACGTCAGCAGTGCCCGAGCGTTCTTCGAAGCGTATTTCACGCCGTTCCAGTTCGCGAACAGCGACGGCACGCTCGACGGGCTCGTCACCGGCTACTACGAGCCGCTGCTGCACGGTTCGCGCGTGCGGCGCGGGCCGTATCAAACTGCGCTGTATCGCTGGCCGGCCGGCTATCGGGCCGGCTCCGCGCTGCCGGCGCGCGCGCAGCTCGAGCGTGCGGGTGTCCTGAACGGCAACGAACTCGTGTGGGTCGACGATCCGATCGAGGCGTTCTTCCTGCAGGTGCAGGGCTCCGGACGGGTGCTGCTCGACGACGGCTCGGTGATGCGCGTCGGCTACGGCGGCACCAACAACCAGCCGTACCGCTCGATCGGCAAGTGGCTGCTCGATCGCGGCGAGCTGACGCCCGCCCAGGCGACGATGCAGGGCATCAAGGCATGGGCGAAGGCGAATCCGACCCGTGTGGATGCGTTGCTCGACACGAACCCCCGGTTCGTGTTCTTCCGCGAGATGCCGTCGAAGGAGGACGTGCCGCACGGCGGCTCGGACGGTCCGGTCGGCGCGCTCGGCGTGCCGCTCACGCCCGAGCGTTCGATCGCGGTCGATCCGTCGTCGATTCCGCTCGGCACGCCGGTCTTCCTGCAGACGACGCGTCCGCTGAGCAATACGCCGATGAACCGCCTCGTGTTCGCGCAGGATACGGGCACCGCGATCAAGGGCGGTGTGCGGGCCGATTATTTCTGGGGACTTGGGGATGACGCCGGCGATCAGGCGGGGCGGATGAAGCAGATCGGCCGGATGTGGCTGCTGTTTCCGAATTCGTGATGCGGGGCGTGCGCGTGCTTGCGGCTGACGCAACGCGCGGCGCCTGGCGCGTGTCCGTGTGACGAGGTGCGCCGTTTCGCGGTGAGGCGGGCCTTCGGCGACCCGATCGCCGCGCCCATGCCGTGTCGAATCGAGCGGCCGGACGGTGGGACAGCGTGACCGATGCAGCCCGCTCAGCTTTCGCTGACCGGGCTGTGTTCTTTTGCGGCGCGCATTGCCGGCGGGTGGCTGCCGGGCAGGTTGGCCGTCAGCCCTTGCGCTTGTCGACGACCCGTCGCGCCTTGCCGACGGAACGTTCGATGCCGTTGACCGGCAGCACGTTGATCACCGCGGTCACGCCGATCATCGCCTTGATGTCGTGCGCGAGCGCTCGCTTTGCGGCGTCGATCGTCGCGGTGTCCGGCGCAGTCTCGGGGCAGGGTTCGACGTTCAGCGTCAGCACGTCGAGCGGGCCTTCCTTCGTCAGCACGATCTGGTAGTGCGGTGCGAGCGCGCGCTGCTTGAGCAGCTGTTCCTCGATCTGTGTCGGGAATACGTTCACGCCGCGCACGATCATCATGTCGTCCGAGCGGCCGGTGATCTTTTCCATCCGGCGCATCGTACGGGCCGTACCCGGCAGCAGACGCGTCAGGTCACGCGTCCGGTAGCGGATGATCGGCAGCGCTTCCTTTGTCAGCGACGTGAACACGAGTTCGCCGAGTTCGCCATCGGGCAGCACTTCGCCGGTTTCCGGGTCGATGATCTCCGGGTAGAAATGGTCTTCCCAGATCGTCGGGCCATCCTTCGTCTCGACGCATTCGGACGCGACGCCCGGGCCCATCACTTCCGACAGCCCGTAGATGTCGACGGCGTCGATCCCCATGCGGCGTTCGATCGCGACACGCATGTCGTTGGTCCACGGCTCTGCGCCGAAGATGCCGATGCGCAGCGAGCATTGCGCGGGATCGAGGCCCTGCCGCTCGAATTCATCGGCGATCGACAGCATGTAGCTTGGCGTCACCATGATGATGTCCGGACGGAAATCCTGGATCAGCTGCACCTGTTTCTCGGTCTGTCCGCCGCCGAACGGGATCACGGTCAGCCCTGCGCGTTCCGCGCCGTAATGCGCGCCGAGTCCGCCGGTGAACAGCCCGTAGCCGTAGCTGACGTGAACCTTGTCGCCTTGACGCGCGCCGGCGGCGCGGATCGAGCGGGCGACGAGATTCGCCCACGTGTCGATATCGCGCGCGGTGTAGCCGACGACCGTCGGCTTGCCGGTCGTGCCCGACGAGGCATGGATGCGGGAAATCTGATCCTGCGGCACGGCGAACATGCCGAACGGATAGCTGTCGCGCAGGTCGCCTTTGGTCGTGAACGGGAAGCGGGACAGGTCGGCGAGCGACTTCAGGTCGTCCGGATGCACGCCCGCTTCGTCGAACTTGCGGCGATAGACCGGGGAATGCTCGTACGCATGCCGGAGCGACCACTTGAGACGTTCGAGCTGCAGCGCGGTCAGCTCGTCACGGGTCGCGGTCTCGATCGGCTCGAGCGGAAGCGGGGTAGTCATGTGTGTCTCCAGTATTTGTTATGTGCGAGCCGTGGCGTCAGCGGTCTTCCGGAATGACCGTGCCCTTGATCTGGGCGGATTTGCCGCGGAACATCGCGACCGTTTCGCCGGCCCGATTCGTGACGCGAATGTCGTAGATGCCGTATCGGCCGTTGCGCGTCTGTTCGATCGCCTCGGCGGTCAGTACGTCGCCGCCGTGCACCGGGCGCAGGTATTCGATCGAACAGCCGGCCGCGACGGTGTTGAGGTTGTACGAATTGCACGCGAACGCGAATGTCGAGTCGGCGAGCGTGAAGATGAGCCCGCCGTGACAGATCTGATGGCCGTTCAGGAAATCCGGACGCACCGGCATGCGCAGGCGCGCGTAGCCGGGGCGCACTTCGTCGAGTTCCATGCCGAGCGCGCGGCTGCATGCGTCCGCGTCGTACATGGCCTGCGCCGTGGCCTGTGCGAGTGCTTCGGGGCTGCGGGCTTCGATGGGCTGGCTCATGTCAGCGTCCCTCGAAGCGCGGCGCGCGTTTCTCGATGAATGCCTGGACACCTTCCGCGTAATCGTGCGACTGGCCGAGCTTGCGCTGCAGGTCGCGTTCGAGGTCGAGCTGCCGATCGAGTGTCTGCGTGACGCTCTCGCGCATCGCCTGCTTGATTGAGGCGATGGCCAGGGTCGGCTGCTGTGCGAGCTGCGCGGCAAGTTGCCGGGCGTTCGCAGCGAGTGCGTCGTCGTCGATGGTGCGCCAGATCAGGCCCCATTGCTCGGCCTGTTCGGCGCTCAGCTTGTCGCCGGTCAGCGCGAGGCCGAGCGCGCGTGCCATCCCGACGCGCTGCGGCAGGAACCAGGTGCCGCCGGAATCCGGGACGAGCCCGATCTTCACGAAGGCCTGGATGAAGCTGCTCGAGCGTGCGGCCAGCACGAGGTCGCAGGCGAGCGCGAGGTTGGCGCCGGCCCCGGCGGCCGTGCCGTTGACGGCGGCGATTACCGGCATCGGCAGCCGTTGCAGACGCCGGATCAGCGGATTGAAGTGCTCGTCGATCAGCGTGCCGAGATCGGTCGATGCACCGGGAGTGACGTCGAGATCGGCCAGGTCCTGCCCCGCGCAGAAGCCGCGCCCCGCGCCTGTCAGGATCAGCGCGCGCACGCCGCTGCCTTCGATTTCATCCAGCGCCGATTGCAGCTCGCGGTGCATCGACCGCGTGAAGCTGTTCAGCTTGTCCGGCCGGTTGAGGGTGATCGTGGCCACATGAGCGACTTGATCGATATCCAGCTGAATTGCCTGATATGACATGCAGTGTCTCCTTCATGACTCGGTTATTAGGCGGGGCGTGCGGCAGCGTCGCAGCGTCGATTACACCCGCTCGATCGCGAGGGCGATGCCTTGGCCCACGCCGATGCACATCGTACAGAGCGCGAAACGTCCGCCGGTGCGTTCCAGCTGATGAAGCGCCGTGGTGACGAGCCGTGCGCCGGATGCGCCAAGCGGATGGCCGAGCGCAATGGCGCCGCCGTTCGGGTTCACGCGGGAGTCGTCGTCTGCGATGCCGAGCATCCGCATCACCGCGAGCCCTTGCGATGCGAATGCCTCGTTCAGTTCGATCACGTCGAATTGATCGATCGTCATGCCGAGCTGGCGCAGCAGTTTCTGGGCGGCGGGCGCCGGGCCGATGCCCATCACGCGAGGTTCGACGCCTGCGGTCGCCATGCCGATCACGCGCGCGCGGCGGCGCAGCCCGTACTGGTCGGCCGCTTCGGCATTGGCGAGCAGAAGGGCGCATGCGCCGTCGTTGACGCCTGACGCATTGCCGGCCGTCACCGTGCCGTCGGCGCGCACGACGCCCTTCAGCTTCGCGAGCGCTTCGAGCGATGTCTCGCGCGGATGCTCGTCGAGCGCGACGACGAGTGGATCGCCTTTCTTTTGCGGAATCGTCACGGGCACGATTTCCTCGGCGAGCGTGCCGTCCTGCTGCGCACGCGCGGCCTTCTGCTGGCTGCGCAGCGCGAACAGGTCCTGGTCGGCGCGGTTGATGTTGTAGTCGGTTGCGACGTTCTCGGCCGTTTCCGGCATCGAATCGACACCGTATTGCTGCTTCATCCGCGGATTGATGAAGCGCCAGCCGATCGTCGTATCGAAAATGTCGGCCTGCCGTGCGAATGCCGTTGCCGACTTGCCCATCACGAATGGTGCGCGCGTCATGCTCTCGACGCCGCCGGCAATCATCAACCGTGCCTCGCCGGACTTGATCGCGCGTGCGGCGGAGCCGACCGCGTCCATCCCGGAGCCGCACAGGCGGTTGAGCGTCGTGCCCGGCACGGTGGTCGGCAGGCCGGCCAGCAGCGCGGACATGCGTGCGACGTTGCGGTTGTCCTCGCCGGCCTGGTTCGCACAGCCATACAGCACGTCGTCGACCGCGGACCAGTCGACTCCGCGGTTGCGTTCGATCAGCGCCTTGATCGGCACCGCGCCGAGATCGTCGGCTCGAACGTCTTTCAGTGCGCCGCCGTAGCGGCCGATGGGGGTGCGAATCGCGTCGCAGATGTAGGCGTCAGTCATGGGCGTATCGGTGAAAAACGAACCCGCCGGGTGGCGGATTCGTTCATGGTAGAGGACGGTGGGACGATTGCACGTCGGCCGTACGGGTTATGCCGTTTGGCCAGCTTCCGCGGGTGCGGCTTTCGGCGCAACATGGACACGGCTCTGCACGACGCGGAACCGGTTGGCGACGAACGCCGCGTCGGCCAGTGCCGCGTTGGCCGCCGGATTGGCGCCGGTGCCGTGGAAGTCCGAGAACGCGGCGGACTGGTTGACGAACACGCCGCCCGTCAGATTGATGGACAGTGCGACGCCACCACGCACCGCGGCGTCGTGCGCCGCATCGATCACTGCATCATCGGTGCTGTAGACGGAAAGCGTGAGCGCGCCGTGCCCGGCTGAGATCTCGCCGGCGAGATCGAGCGACTGGGCCGTCGAGTCGGTCGCGATGACGAACGAGATCGGGCCGAACCACTCTTGCGTGAATTTTTCGCGGTCGGCGACATCGAGCTGGAGCACGAGCGGCGTGCGCACGCGCGCATCGGCGAACACCGGGTGTTGCAGCGTCTGGCTGTCGGCGAGCACGCGGCCGAGCTTGCGGGCCTCGTCGATTCGCGCGGTCACGCCGTCGTTCTGGATCGCGCCGATGAGTTCGACCGAGCGCGCCGGGTCGCCGGTCAGCTTCTGGACCGCAACGGCGATCGCCTGTGCGACGTCGTCGAAGCTCACGTGGCCGTCAGCGGTCCGGATCCCTTCGCGCGGCACGTAGATGTTCTGCGGCGCCGTGCACATCTGGCCGGAGTACAGCGACAGCGAGAACGCGATGTTCTTCGCGACGGCCTTCAGATCGTCTGCGGAATCGATCACGATCTGGTTGACGCCGGCCTTTTCGGTATAGACCTGCGCCTGGTGAGCGTGCCGCTCGAGCCACGTGCCGTTCTGCGTGCTGCCCGTGAAGTCGATCAGCTTGATTTCCGGGCGAAGCGCGAGGTCCTGCACGAGCGCGCCGTCATTCGGCTCGGTCGCGAGGAGCGTCACGACGTTCGGGTCGAAGCCGGCTTCGCGCAGCACGTCGCGTGCGATGCGGACGGTGATCGCGAGCGGCAGGATCGCACCGGGGTGCGGCTTGACGATGACCGTGTTGCCCGTTGCCAGATCGGCGAAGAGGCCCGGGTAGCCGTTCCACGTGGGGAACGTGCAGCAGCCGAGCACGAGGCCGGTGCCGCGCGGGACGATCATGTAGCGCTTGTGCATCGCGAGCGGCGGGTTCTTGCCCTGCGGTTTTTCCCAGTGTGCATCGCCGGGGATGCGACGAAGCTCGTCCCACGCGTACGCAACCGCTTCGAGCGCGCGGTCCTGGGCGTGCGGGCCGCCGGCCTGGAACGCCATCATGAACGCCTGACCGGTCGTGTGCATCACGCTATAGGCGACCTCGAAGCTGGCGCGATTCAGGCGCGCGAGGATTTCCATGCTGACGCCGATCCACGCGGTCGGCCCGGCCTCGCGCCACGTCGGCTGGGCTGCGGCGGCTGCCGCGATCAGCGCGTCGGGCGTCGACTGCGGGTACCGCACGCCGAGTCCGAAGCCGTACGGCGACCGCTCGGCGCCGACCGTCTCGCCGGACGCCGGCTGATCGAGCACGAAGGTCTTGTCGAGGTGCGACTTGAACGCGGCTTCCCCATCGGCATTCGCACTTTCCCCGTACACTTTGGGGCTCGGCATTTCGACGAACGGGCTCCAGTAGCCGCGGCTCTCGATGGCGGCGAGTGCGTGCTTCAGCGTGTCTTCGTGCTTCGTGAACAGTGGGTGGGTCATGGCGCGGCCTGATAGACGTTGAGGGGGATCGAATCGATTAATTAACCGACCGGTTGGTCGGAGAATGGTAGCATCAAATTATTCGCATGTGCGAGGCGTTTCTCATTTCATTGAGCGAGGAGAAATAGATGGCTTACGAGAACATCCTGGTGGAGACCCAAGGTCGTGTCGGCCTCATTACGCTGAACCGGCCGAAGGCGCTGAATGCGCTGAACGATGCGCTGATGGACGAGCTGGGCGCGGCGCTGACGGCATTCGATGCAGATGAAGGCATCGGTGCGATCGTCGTGACGGGGAGCGAGAAGGCGTTTGCGGCCGGGGCGGACATCGGCATGATGGCGACCTATTCGTATATGGATGTCTACAAGGGCGAATACATCACGCGGAACTGGGAGACCGTCCGCCAGATTCGCAAGCCGATCATCGCGGCGGTGGCCGGGTTCGCGCTGGGTGGCGGCTGCGAGCTGGCGATGATGTGCGACATCATCTTCGCGGCGGACACGGCGAAGTTCGGTCAGCCCGAGATCAAGCTCGGCATCATGCCGGGTGCGGGCGGCACGCAGCGTTTGCCGCGCGCAGTATCGAAGGCCAAGGCGATGGACATGTGCCTGACTGCGCGGTTCATGGATGCAGCGGAGGCCGAGCGTGCGGGACTGGTGTCGCGCGTGTTGCCGGCGGACAAGCTGCTCGACGAGGCGATCGCGGCTGCGGCGACGATTGCCGAGTTTTCGCTGCCGGCGGTCATGATGGTCAAGGAGTCGGTGAACCGTGCATACGAATCGACGCTGGCCGAGGGTGTGCATTTCGAGCGCCGGCTGTTCCATTCGTTGTTCTCGACCGAAGACCAGAAGGAAGGGATGGCGGCGTTCGTCGAGAAGCGGAAGCCGGTGTTCAAGCATCGCTGACAGGTCAAGCGCGCAGCAGGGTGTCGATCTGCTTTCCTATATGGAGAGTTCCGTCGAGGGCCTGCCGCGTGCAGCCTGACATCAGGCCTGTCAGCTTGCTAAAGGCCCCCGTGCGCGGCAGCGCACGGGAGCTGTAAAATTTATTTCACCAACCCCCTTGCGCTCGC
>NZ_JBSAXC010000014.1:0-182664 GCF_053427725.1 Burkholderia sp. PU8-34 | reverse complement strand
CTTACCCCTGGCCGACGCTACGCCACTGACCTTACTGACCTTACCCCGCTGCATCTTCCCTGCGTACGCACGAACTGCTGTCCGTTCACCCCAGGCCGACGCTACGCCGCTGCGAGACCAAGGCGCCATCGACGGTGAGTCAAATCGGCGCTCCATTCCTTCCCCGTAACCGTTTCGCCATTCCGTCGAGACGACGCATCCGGCCGAATCAACCACCGGGCACCAGCCTTTCCAACTCACAGGCGAAAGTGCAAAGTAAGCTCGCCTCACAAAATAGGCACTTCAAGTCGCACTGCCACCGTAAAATCCCGAAATTCCCCAACATCTGCGTATAAAACGATGAACGCCCTCACACAGGTTGCCCGGGCCGTATGCCCTCATGACTGTCCGGATACGTGCGCGATGCGCGTGACTGTCGAGAATGGCAGGGCGATCAAGGTTTCCGGTGATCCTGACCATCCGCCGACCCAGGGCGTGTTGTGCACGAAGGTCAGCCGCTATGCCGATCGGGTTCATCATCCCGAACGCCTGACTGTCCCGCTCAAGCGAATCGGCCCGAAAGGCGAGGGGCGCTTCGCCCCCATCAGCTGGAGCGAGGCATTCGACGAAATCGGCCAACGCCTCTGCGAAATCGCGAAGCGTGCGCCGGAAGCGATCGTGCCGTACAGCTACGCCGGCACAATGGGACTCGTGCAGGGCGAGGGCATCGCCCAACGTTTCTTCCACAAGCTCGGCGCGTCCCGGCTCGAGCGTGCGATTTGCGCGGCGGCGGGTGCAGCGGGATTGCGCTACACATATGGCGGAAGTCTCGGCATGCACCTCGAATATTTCGAGGAGAGCGAGCTGATCCTGATTTGGGGCGCGAATCCGATCGCGTCGAGCCTCCATTTCTGGACGCGTGCACAGGAGGCAAAGCGGCGCGGCGCGCATCTCGTCGCGATCGACCCGTATCGCTCGCTGACCGCGGAGAAGTGCCATCAGCACATCGCGTTGCGTCCCGGTACCGACGGCGCGTTCGCGCTCGGCATGATGTACGTGCTGATTACCGAGGGCCTGCTCGATCACGACTATATCGACAGCCACACGGTCGGATTCGACGCATTGAAGACGCGCGCGATGTCCTATCCGCCTGAGCGTGTTGCACAAATTTGCGGCATCGACGCCTCGGAGCTGGTCGACCTCGCGCGCCGTTACGGCGCGACGCGCAAGGCGTCGATCCGGCTGAACTACGGAATGCAGCGCGTGCGCGGCGGCGGCAACGCGGTGCGCGCGATCGCCAGCCTGCCGGCGCTGACGGGCGCATGGCGGGATCGGGCTGGCGGAATGCTGCTGTCGTCGTCCGAATGGGCGCCGGTGAATCATGCCGCGTTGCTGCGTCCGGACCTGATGCCGGGCTGGCCGCAGCAGCTGCCGCGCGTCATCAACATGAATGCGATCGGCGATGCGCTGCTGCATCCGGGCGACGCGGCGTTCGGGCCGAAAGTCGAAGCGATGATCGTCTACAACTCGAATCCTGTCGCCGTTGCGCCAGATTCGTCGAAGGTGGCAGCCGGGTTCGCGCGTGACGACCTGTTCACTGTCGTTCTCGAGCATTTCAAGACAGATACCGTCGACTTCGCCGACATTGTGTTGCCAGCGACCACGCAGCTCGAACATCTCGATGTCCACAAGTCCTACGGCCATACCTACGTGATGGCCAACCTTCCGTCGATCCCGCCAGTAGGCGACGCGCGGCCGAACACGGAAATTTTCAGGGGTATCGCGCGCAGCATGGGGCTGGACGAGCCTGCGCTTTATCAAAGCGACGAAGAGGTCGCCCGCGCTGCGCTGCGCTGGGACGATCCGTCGCTCGACAGCGACTGGGATACGCTGAAGCAGGCGGGATGGGTGAAGCTCAAGCTGCCCGACGCGCCGTTTGCAAATGGCGGCTTCCGGACGCCTTCCGGCAAATGCGAGTTCTACAGCGCACGGCTGGCGGAGCTCGGGATGGATCCCGTTCCGGACTATCTGCCGCCGTTCGAGTCGGCCGAGGCCGCGCCCGATCTTGCCGAGCGTTATCCGCTCGCGATGATCTCGCCGCCGGCCCGAAACTTCCTGAACAGCACATTCGTGAACGTCGACAGCCTGCGCAACACGGAAGGCCAGCCACATCTCGATATCCATCCGGCCGATGCGTCAGCGCGAGGCATCTCGGATGGCGACCTTGTCCGCATCTTCAACGATCGCGGTTCGATGCAGGCGCGCGCACGGATTACCGACCGCGCCCGCGCCGGGCTCGTGGTCGGCTTGTCGATCTGGTGGAAGAAGTTGTCGCCGGACGGCCGAAATGCGAACGAAGTGACGAGCCAGGCCCTCACCGATCTGGGCAATTCCGCCACGTTCTATGACTGTTTGGTCGACGTAGCCCGCATTTGACGGAAGATCGGAGCAATGCACCGATCGGTTCCACCGGAAGTTCGAAGGGAGTGTCTAACCCTGTTGTCTCAGGTCGAGCGAGCCGCTACGATGCGTTTTAGCACGACCATTCGAAAATCAGTGAGGAGACGCGGAGCATGGACAAAATTTGGCTGAAATCGTACCCGAGCGGCGTTCCAGCCGAAATTGACGCGTCTCCGTATCCCTCCGTCGCCGACCTGCTCGAAGAGAGTTTCAGCAAATACCGTGATCGGACGGCGTTCGTCTGCATGGGCAAGGCAATCACCTACGGCGAGCTGGACGCACTGTCGCGCCGGTTCGGCGCGTGGCTGCAGTCGCGCGGGCTGGCGCGCGGCGCCCGCGTCGCGATCATGATGCCGAACGTACTGCAGTACCCCATCGCGATTGCCGCAGTCCTGCGCGCCGGCTATACGGTTGTCAACGTGAATCCGCTGTACACGCCGCGCGAGCTCGAGCACCAGCTCAAGGACAGCGGCGCCGAAGCGATCGTCATCCTCGAAAATTTCGCGTCGACACTGCAGGCTGTCGTAGCCAATACGGCCGTCAAGCATGTGGTCGTCGCGTCGATGGGCGACCTGATGGGCGTCAAGGGCTGGCTCGTCAACTACGTCGTGCGCAACGTCAAGAAGATGGTGCCGGCGTGGCAGCTCCCGTCCTTCACGCGATTCAAGGCCGCACTGTCGGAAGGCGCGCGGCAGGCGTTCAAGCCGCAGAAGCTGGGCCCGAACGACGTCGCATTCCTGCAGTACACGGGCGGCACGACCGGCGTCGCGAAAGGGGCAACGCTGCTGCACCGCAACATCGTGTCGAACGTGCTGCAGGCCGAGGCCTGGCACCACCCCGCGCATGCGAAGTTTCCTGACGTGAAGCAGTTCGTGACCGTGGTTGCGCTGCCGCTTTACCACGTGTTCGCGTTGACGGTCTGCGGCTTCCTGACGATGCGCACCGGCGGCATGGGGATCCTGATTCCGAATCCGCGCGATATCGGCGGGATGATCAAGGAGCTGAAGGGTTACCAGATCTCGACGGTTCCCGCGGTCAACACGCTTTACAACGCGCTGCTGAACCACCCGGATTTCGACCAGCTCGACCTTTCGAAGCTCGCGATCGCCAACGGCGGCGGCATGGCGATCCAGGAAAACGTTGCGAAGCGCTGGTATGAAAAGACGCATACCGCGATTGTCGAAGGCTATGGGTTGTCGGAGACGTCGCCTGTCGCCACCTGCAATCCGGTGACGGCGACCGAATACAGCGGGACGATCGGGCTGCCGCTGCCGTCGACCGAAGTGTCGATTCGCGACGACGCCGGCAACGAAGTTCCGCTCGGCGAGCCGGGCGAGATCTGCATCCGCGGGCCGCAGGTGATGGCCGGCTACTGGAATCGCCCCGATGAAACCGCGAAGGTCATGTGTCCGGACGGCTTCTTCAAGACGGGCGACGTCGGCGTGATGGACGCACGCGGCTACGTGAAGATCGTCGACCGGAAGAAGGACATGATCCTCGTGTCTGGCTTCAACGTGTATCCGAACGAGGTCGAGGACGTGGTGGCGTCGCATCCGGGCGTCTTCGAAGTGGCGGCGGTCGGCGTGCCGGACGAGCATTCGGGCGAGGCGGTGAAGCTGTTCATCGTGAAGAAGGATCCGGCGCTCACCGACAAGGACATCCTCGCGTACTGCAAGGAGCGCCTCACGGGATACAAGCGGCCGAAGTTCGTCGAGTTCCGCACGGAATTGCCGAAGACGAACGTCGGCAAGATCCTCCGGCGCGAACTGCGAGACGGACGCGCGTGACGTCGCAGCCGAACGGAAAAGCCCGGCGCTCGTGAACTGCCGCCCGCGAAGCGGGACAATTAAACGTTGGGCGGTACCCAAGGCCTGAGTCCTGTATTGCACGGGACTCAGGCCTTTCAATTTTCAGCCCTGCGTGCCGCATCCGGCGCGGCTTGCCGGCCGAGCCTGTCCGCCAGAGCCGCCCCTTATTCCACCTGGCGCGCCAGTTCGTTCATGACGAGGTGTGCGCCCCGGTTGGCAAGACCCACTGCATCAAGATTCGCAGCGCCGGAAAAGAAAAAGGCGCCCGAAGGCGCCTTCAATGCACTGCGGCTTGTCAGACAAGCTGGTTAGAACTTGTGACGGATGCCGACGCGAGCTGCCACCTGGTTGCTGGTCCTCGACGGGTCGAGGCCGTTGATCGCTGCGGTCGCCTGGACGACGTCGCCCTTCGAGTCGAGCGCGTTGCCCGACGCATGCTGGTACACGCCGATCACATAGACGTCGGTACGCTTCGACAGGAAGTAGTCGACGCCCAGCGAGCCCTGGTGGTACTTCGCTGCCGATGCGTTGTCGATCTTGCTGCCTTGCGTATAGTCGTATGCCGCGCCCAGGATCAGCGCCGGGGTCAACTGATACTTGAAGTTGATTTCGCCGTTGTTGAACGTCGCGGTCTGGCCGACGAACGGGCCGACGCTGAAGCTCTTGAACTTCGTGTTCGAGTACGTTGCGCCGATCGTCGCCGCGCCGAACGTGTATGCGCCGCCTGCACCGATGACCTGGTACGTGTTCGCGCTGTTCGCGTACGCGCCGTAGACCGGCGACGTGACGGCAGTTGCCGCAGCGGATGCGCCGGTGTTGAACATGCCGCCGAAGTTCGCCGGCGTGCGTGCGTTCAGGTAGCCGACGCCGAGGACCAGCGGGCCGTTGTTGTAGCCTGCGCCGAGCGACCAGACCTGGTTCTTGGCGAACTGGCCGGCTTGCCCGCCGAAGCTGTACATGCCGCCGAACGAGAAGCCGTTGTAGGTCGGGCTCGTGTACTTGACCGCGTTGTTCACGCGGTATGCGTTGTTGAAGTTGTCGAGGTCGCCCGGGTGAGCGGCGATGTAGCCGCCCCACTGGTCGCCTGCCTCGAGCGGGCCGACGAAGTCGACGACGGAGTCGTACTGGCGGCCCAGCGTGACCGTACCGAAGTTGCTCGACAGGCCGACGTAGGCCTGGCGGCCGAACATGAGGCCGCCTTGGCCGAGCTTGCCGGAGTTCACGTCGAAGCCGTTCTCAAGCACGAAGATCGCCTTCAGGCCCGCGCCGAGATCTTCGGTACCGCGCAAGCCAAAGCGGCTGCCTTGCAGCACGCCGCTGGCCAGACCGTACAGGTGGCCGCCCTTCGCGTTGTTGTTGAAGATGAAGCCTTCATCGATGATGCCGTAAAGCGTCACGCTGCTTTGCGCATGGGCTGCGCCAGCGAACGCGCCCAACGCGACGAGCGCGAGAAGCGACTTTTTCATTAACGGATCTCCAAGAATCACTGAATTTTTTGTGGCGGGGCAAATAGTTATGTTCTGTCGGCAATCCCCGCTTCAACTTCTCATGAAGTCGGACGTAATGTAGCGCAAGGACTTTTTGCTACAAAGCGAAACGCCGCGGCCCGAGGCCGGCATGTTTCCTTTATGCAACAATGGTTAAAATCACGGGTTAACCGCAATTTCCGCTGAAGAATCAAGTCGGTTACGCAGCGGACACGTGCATTCGCCGCGCGCGGATGCACACGCAGCCAGGAGAACAGGATGGTGTTTGATGAACTGATCAGCGAATTCGATCGCGGCCTGCGGTCGCTGTCGGGAGTGAACCGGATGGGCCGCCCCGTGCCTGCGCCGGCCGAGCCGCCGACCGCCGAACTGACGCCGGCGGAGCGTACGCATGCCGCGGGGCTGATGCGCGTGAACCATGTCGGCGAGATCTGCGCGCAGGCGCTTTACCAGGCGCAGAAGCTGACGGCGCGCTCGCCGACGGCGAAGGTGATGTTCGAGGAGGCGGCACGCGAAGAGGAGGACCACCTCGCGTGGACCGCCCACCGGCTCAAGGAGCTCGATTCGCGTCCGAGCCTGCTGAATCCGCTGTGGTACGCGGGGGCGCTCGCGATCGGTGTCGCGGCCGGCACGCTGGGCGACAAGGTCAGCCTCGGCTTCATGGCCGAGACGGAACGCCAGGTCGAAAGCCATCTGGACGGACACATGTCGGATCTGCCAGCGGCGGACACGGCGTCGCGCGCGATCGTCGAGCAGATGCGTGCTGACGAGGTGAAGCACGGCAAGGCCGCGACCGACGCGGGCGGCATCGAACTGCCGCTGCCCGCGCGGATGCTGATGCGCGCCGCGTCGAAGATCATGACGAGCACTGCGTACTATCTGTGACGAAATCCGTGGGGCGGCGACGTGCGCCGCCCCGCGATCGAGCCTGCCGATACCGCCCGCTTTTTCCGCGTTTTCCCGCCCCCGAAAGCCCCGTCCGCACGCCCATCTGGCCCGTCTTGCTCACGTATCACCTTCACAAGTTGCACTAGCTCATTCATTTTTAACGGTTTTTGGAATAAAGGGGGCGCATGAGGATGTGCGCGTAAGTCCTTGTTCTAACTAACAAAATTCGTCAAAAAACCGGGCCGCTCCCTTGACCGTGCCAAACCCTTCCACTAAAGTGGGAGACAGTGTGAGAAAGTGTATTTTTGTGTGATTTGGCAGGCTATTCCGGCTAAATTCTCAGCATTGGGCGGGTGCTTCGGTGCCCTGATCGGGGAGAGCGGAAAGTGTTCCAAGGGGCGTCGGCGCTGACGCTCGATGCGAAAGGGCGGATGTCGGTGCCGGCTCGCTATCGCGAAGCGCTGCAAGGACAGGCAGAAGGACGGGTGACTGTGACCAAGCACCCGGACGGCTGCCTGTTGCTGTTTCCGCGCCCCGAATGGGAGGTGTTCCGCGCCAAGATCGCTGCGCTGCCGATGGACGCGCACTGGTGGCGGCGGATTTTTCTCGGCAATGCGATGGATGTCGATCTCGACAGCGCAGGCCGGATTCTCGTATCGCCCGAGCTGCGCATGGCAGCCGGGCTTGAAAAGGAAGTCATGTTGTTGGGAATGGGTAGTCACTTCGAGCTGTGGGATTCGCAGACCTACATCGCGAAGGAGCAGGCAGCGATGGCGCAGGGCATGCCCGACGCGCTGAAGAATTTCACGTTTTGATTGCGGTGACGGAGACGCCCGCGATGGGAAACGAATTGCAGCATCGTACGGTGCTGTTGGACGAAGCGGTCGAAGCGCTCGTGACGCGGCCGGACGGTATCTACGTCGACGGCACGTTCGGGCGCGGCGGTCACAGCCGCGCGGTGCTCGCGCGGCTCGGGGCGGCCGGGCGGCTGATCGCGTTCGACAAGGATCCGCGTGCGATCGAGACGGCGCAGCGCATCGAGGATGCGCGCTTCTCGATCGTGCATGACAGCTTTGCGTCGATGCGGGGCGCGCTGGCGGCGCGCGGCATCGAGAAGGTGTCGGGTGTGTTGCTGGACCTGGGCGTGTCCTCGCCGCAGGTGGACGATCCGGAGCGAGGCTTCAGCTTCCGCTCGGACGGCCCGCTGGACATGAGGATGGACCCGACGCGCGGCGAGTCGGCGGCCGAATGGCTGGCGCGGGCATCGCTGCAGGAACTGACGGAGGTGATACGGGATTATGGGGAAGAACGGTTTGCTTTTCAGATTGCAAAGGCGCTTGTTGCTCGCCGGGCAGAGTCCGACCGTCTTGGGCCTCTCGACACCACGGGCGAGCTTGCCCAAATCGTGGGTCACGTCGTCAAAACCCGTGAGAAGGGCAAGGATCCGGCAACCCGCACCTTTCAGGCTATACGGATTCACGTCAATCAAGAGCTTGCGGACCTGCAAGTCGTACTAGACGCGGCTTTGTCGTCGTTGGAGCAAGGGGGGCGGCTGGTGGTCATCAGCTTTCATTCACTCGAGGACCGGATCGTCAAGCGATTCATGCAGGCGCACGCCAGTGCGCCTGCGGTCGATCGTCGCCTGCCGATCCGCGCCGTCGATCTCCCGAGCCCCCCGCTCAAGATAATCGGCCGTAAATTCCCGAGCGACGCGGAAGTGGCAGCGAATCCGCGTGCCCGGTCGGCGGTGATGCGCATCGCGGAGCGCGTCGCGCCATGAGCCGCTTCAATATCTTTCTCCTGATCATCGTGATGGGCTGCGCGCTGTCGGTCGTCAATTCGACGAACCACCAGCGCCAGATCTTCATCCAGCTGCAGCGCGCGCAGTCGCAGGAGCATCAGCTCCAGCAGGACTACGCGCAGCTCCAGTATCAGCAGAGCGCGCTGTCGAAGACGTCGCGCATCGAGCAGCTCGCGAACGATTCGCTGAAGATGCAGCCGGTCACGACCGGCCGCACGCAATATCTGACGCTGGCGCCGGGCGCCGCGAACGCGATCGACGCACCGATTCCCGCATCGGCCGACGTCGTGCCGGGCAAGGGCAAGGGGGGCGCGCGATGAAACCGTCCCAGAAGCGCCAGAACGTGAAGTTCTCGTCGAGCCCTGTGCTGGGCGTGCATCTGCCGATGTGGCGCTCGAAACTCGTCGTGTTCATGCTGTTCATGGCGTTCGTCGCGCTGGCCGCGCGGGCGTTCTGGATCCAGGGCCCCGGCAACGCGTTCTATCAGAAGCAGGGCGAAAGCCGCTACCAGCGCACGATCGAGCTGCCGGCGACGCGCGGCAAGATTCTCGACCGTAACGGGCTCGTGCTCGCGACGAGCCTGCCCGTGCGTGCGATCTGGGCAATTCCCGACGCGGTGCCGGACGACCTCGGCGCGGACAAGATCGACCAGCTCGGCAAGCTGCTCGGCATGACGCAGAAGGAGCTGCGAGCGAAGCTGTCGGAGGACAAGGGTTTCGTCTACGTGAAGCGCCAGGTGCCGATCGACGTCGCCGACAAGGTCGCGGCGCTCGACATCCCGGGCATCTACCAGCGCAACGAGTACAAGCGCTTCTATCCGGAAGGCGAGATCACCGCGCACCTGATCGGCTTCACGAACGTCGAGGACGAAGGCCAGGAAGGCGTCGAGCTGGGCGACCAGAAGATGCTGTCCGGCACGTCCGGCGTGCGCCGCGTGATCAAGGACCGGATGGGCCACATCATCGAGGACGTCGCCGAGCAGCTGCCGCCCCACAACGGCACGGATGTCGACCTGTCGATCGACAGCAAGATCCAGTACATCGCGTACGCGAACCTGAAAGCCGCCGTCGAGAAGTTCAAGGCGAAGGCCGGCGCGGCGATGGTCGTCGACGTGCGCACCGGCGAGGTGCTCGCGCTCGTCAATTATCCGACGTACAACCCGAACGACCGTTCTCACCTGACGGGCGAGCAGCTGCGCAACCGGATCCTGACGGACGTGTTCGAGCCGGGCTCGATCATGAAGCCGTTTACGGTTTCGCTCGCGCTCGACCTGCATCGCGTGACGCCGAACACGCTCGTCGAGACCGGCAACGGCCATTTCGTGCTGGATGGCGCGCCGATCACCGACGACTCGGGCTTCGGCACGCTGACGGTCGGCGGCGTGATCCAGAAATCGAGCAACATCGGCGCGACGAAGATCGCGATGACGATGAAGCCCGAGGAAATGTGGAATATGTATACGAGCATCGGCCTCGGCCAGGCGCCGAAGGTCGGTTTCCCGGGCGCGGCGGCGGGCCGTTTGCGGCCGTGGAAGAGCTGGCGCCGGATCGAGCAGGCGACGATGTCGTACGGCTACGGCCTGTCCGTGTCGCTGTTCCAGCTTGCGCGCGCGTACACCGCGATCGCGCACGACGGCGAGATGATGCCCGTGTCGATCTTCAAGACCGATCCGGCACAGTCGATCGTGGGCCAGCAGATCTTCGCGCCGAACACCGCGCGCGAAGTGCGCGCGATGCTCGAAACGGTGGTGGCGCCGGGCGGCACGTCGCCGGACGCCGCCGTGCCCGGCTATCGCGTCGGCGGCAAGAGCGGTACCGCGTACAAGCATGAAGGCCACGGCTATACGCGCAAGTACCGCGCATCGTTCGTCGGGATGGCGCCGATGCCGAATCCGCGCATCGTGGTCGCGGTGTCGGTCGACGAGCCGACGGCGGGCAGCCACTTCGGCGGGCAGGTGTCGGGGCCGGTGTTCTCGGCGATCGCGGGCGATGCGTTGCGCGCGCTGAACGTGCCGCCGAACATGCCGGTCAAGCAGCTCGTCGTGTCCGACGACGCAGCTTCCGCGCCTGCCGCGGCCGGGCCGCAAAAGCTGGCCGCAGGGGCCGGCGCCAAGCATATGATCGTGTCCAGCACGACACGCAATTCTCCTGGAGTCATTCGATGAGCGCCGCTCGCAGTTCTCATCCGGCGCACCAGCAGATCGCAGCCGCGCTTGCGTGGCTGCGTCAGCATGTGGCCCCCGCGGCGCAACTGCATGCGGATACGCGCAGCCTCGGCGCAGGCGACGTGTTCCTCGCGTATGCCGTCGACGGGGCCGACAACCGCGCCTTCATTTCCGATGCCGTCGCACAGGGCGCCGCCGCCGTGCTGTATCAGCCGGACGGCCTTGCCACCGCGCCCGCCGCGCCGCTCGCACTGGCCGTGCCGGCGCTGAACGAGCTGGCCGGCGACATCGCCAGCGGCTGGTACGGCGATCCGAGCGACAGCCTGCTCGCCATCGGCGTGACCGGCACGAACGGCAAGACGTCCTGCACGCAGTGGATTGCCGCCGCATTGACGGCGCTGCATCAGCCGTGCGCGGTGATCGGCACGCTCGGCAGCGGAATGCCGGGCCATCTCGTGCCGACCGGCTTCACGACGCCCGACGCGCCGCAGCTGCAGCGCAGCCTCGCGCAGCTGCGCGGCGCGGGCGCAAAGGCGGTCGCGATGGAAGTGTCGTCGCACGCACTGCACCAGGGGCGCGCGAACGGCACCGCATTCGACATCGCCGTCTTCACGAATCTCACGCAGGACCATCTCGACTATCACGGCACGTTCGAAGCGTACGAAGCCGCGAAGACGAAACTGTTCGCGTGGCGCGGGCTGCGCGCCGCGGTCGTCAATCGCGACGACGCGGCCGGCCGCCGGCTGCTCGAGAACCTGTCCGGCCGCGTGAGCACGATCGAATATGGCATCGGCGGAATCGACGATAAGCCGGCGACGGGCGCGGATCGCGCGCTGACGGCGCTCGACGTGCGCGCAACCGCGACGGGCACCGCGTTCCGCCTGCACTCGTCGTGGGGCGATGCGGACGTCGAGGTCGGCACGCTCGGCACGTTCAACGTGAGCAACCTGCTCGCGGTGCTCGGCACGCTGCTCGCGGCCGACGTGCCGTTCGATGCGGCGCTCGTCGAGATCGCGCGGCTCGAATCGGTCAACGGCCGGATGCAGCGCCTCGGCGGCCGCCTGCAGAACGACGAGCCGCTCGTCGTGATCGACTATGCGCACACGCCTGATGCGCTCGAGAAGACGCTCGACGCGCTGCGCCCGATTGCCACCGCGCGCGGCGGCGCGCTCGTCTGCATGTTTGGCTGCGGCGGCGATCGCGACGCGACGAAGCGCCCGCTGATGGGCGCGATCGCCGAGCGGGTTGCCGACGAGGTCGTCGTCACGAGCGACAATCCGCGCAGCGAGGATCCGCAGCGCATCATCGACCAGGTAATTGCCGGCATGAGCGCGCCTGCGAAGGCCCGCCGCGTCGAGGATCGCGCGAGCGCGATCCTGCAGGCGGTGCGCGGCGCGGCGCGCGAGGACGTCGTCGTGCTGGCCGGCAAGGGGCACGAGGCGACACAGGAAATCATGGGCAAGAAGCGCGCGTTCTCCGACCAGGATCACGCACGGCTCGCGCTCGCGGCGCGCGCGACGCACGGCAAGGGAGGCAGCGAATGACGATGCTCAGTCTCGGCGAAGCCGCCCGCCTGATTCCCGGCGCGACCGTCCACGGCGACGCGGGCGTCACGTTCGACCGCGTGTCGACGGACAGCCGCACGGTCGGCCCGGGCGACCTGTTCGTCGCGCTGAAAGGGGAGCGTTTCGACGCGCACGATTTCCTCGGCGACGTGGCCGCGCGCGGCGCGTCGGCGGCGCTCGTGGCGCGCGTGCCGGCCGGTCTCGTGATGCCGGCGATCGAAGGCGGCGAAACGCGTGCCGCACTCGGCGCGCTCGCACACGGCTGGCGCAAACGATTCGCGTTGCCGCTCGTTGCGGTGACGGGCAGCAACGGCAAGACGACGGTCAAGGAAATGATCGCGTCGGTTTTCGCTGCCGCGGTCGGCGCCGATGCGCGTCTCGCGACGGCCGGCAATCTCAACAACGACATCGGGCTGCCGCTGACGCTGCTGCGCCTGACCGCCGCGCACCGGCTCGCCGTGATCGAACTCGGGATGAATCATCCGGGCGAGACGGAGATCCTCGCGCGCCTCACGGCGCCGACGGTCGCGCTCGTGAACAACGCGCAGCGCGAGCACCAGGAATTCATGGCGACGGTCGAAGCCGTCGCGCTCGAGCACGCGGCCGTGATCCACGCGCTGGCGCCGGACGGCGTCGCGGTGTTCCCGGCCGACGACGCGTATGCGGGCATCTGGCGCGTCGCGGCGACGGGGAACCGGATCATGGACTTTGCACTCCATGATGCCGAGCGGCAGATCGACGCGCAGGTGACGGGCCGTCTGCACGGCGGCGCGCTCGCGATCGACACGCCCGCCGGGCGCATCGACGTGCGGCTGCGCGCGCTCGGCGAGCACAACGCGCGCAATGCGCTGGCGGCCACGGCCGCGGCGCTGGCCGCCGGCGTGCCGCTGCCGGCGATCAAGCAGGGGCTGGAAGCGTTCGAACCGGTCAAGGGCCGTCTGCAGGTCCGGCAAGCGAACGTCGGCAGCCTCGCGGGCGCGACGGTCGTCGACGACACCTACAACGCGAACCCCGACTCGATGCGCGCGGCGATCGACGTGCTCGCGGCGCAGCCGGCGCCGCGCGTGCTGGTGATCGGCGACATGGGCGAGGTCGGCGACGAAGGTCCGGCGTTCCATCGCGAGGTGGGCGCCTACGCGCGCGAGCGCGGCATCGATGCGCTGTTCGCGCTCGGCGACGCGTCGCGCGATGCGTGCGCCGCATACGGCGAAGCGGCCCGCCATTTCGGCGACGTCGCGGCGCTCGCCGCCGCACTGCTCGAGGCGGGCTACGGCGCGCAGGCGACGGTGCTCGTGAAGGGCTCGCGGTACATGAAGATGGAGCGCGTGGTCGACGCGCTGACGAACCAACCCGCGGCGGGCACGGCGCCCGCCGCACACTGAGTAGAAGGAAGGAAGCATGCTGCTGGCGCTGGCGCAATGGCTGCAGGGCGACGCAAGCTTTTTGCGCTTGTTCACGTACCTGACGTTCCGTGCGGTGATGGCCACCATCACCGCGCTCGGGATCGGGCTCGTGTGCGGACCGTGGGTGATCCGCAAGCTGACGCAAATGAAGGTGGGGCAGGCCGTGCGCAAGGACGGCCCGCAGACGCACCTCGTCAAGTCCGGCACGCCGACGATGGGCGGCGTGCTGATCCTGATCGGCATCGCGGTCGCGACGCTGCTGTGGGGCGACCTGACGAACCGCTTCATCTGGATCGTGATGCTCGTCACGTTCGGTTTCGGCGTGATCGGCTGGGTCGACGACTATCGCAAGGTCGTCCACAAGGACCCGCGCGGGATGTCGTCGCGCGAGAAGTATTTCTGGCAGTCGGTGATCGGCCTGTTCGCGGCGGTCTACCTCGCCTTCAGCGTGTCCGAGGCGAGCAACGTGCGCGTGTTCGACCTGTTCATGGCGTGGGTGAGGAGCGGCCTGTCGATGGGGCTGCCGGCGCGCGCCGACCTGATGCTGCCGTTCCTGAAGTCGATCAGCTACCCGCTCGGTGTATGGGGCTTCATCGTGCTGACCTATTTCGTGATCGTCGGCGCGAGCAACGCGGTGAACCTGACCGACGGCCTCGACGGCCTCGTGATCATGCCGGTCGTGCTGGTCGGCGCGTCGCTGGGGGTGTTCGCGTACGTGATGGGCAGCGCGGTCTATTCGAAATACCTGCTGTTCCCGCACATCCCGGGCGCGGGCGAACTGCTGATCTTCTGTTCCGCGATGGGCGGGGCAGGGCTCGCGTTCCTCTGGTACAACACGCACCCCGCGCAGGTGTTCATGGGCGACGTCGGCGCGCTGGCGCTCGGCGGCGCGCTCGGCACGGTCGCGGTGATCGTGCGCCAGGAAATCGTGCTGTTCATCATGGGCGGCATCTTCGTCGCGGAAACGCTGTCGGTGATGCTGCAGGTCTCGTGGTTCAAGTACACGAAGAAGCGCTACGGCGAAGGGCGGCGCCTGCTGAAGATGGCGCCGCTGCATCACCATTTCGAATTGTCCGGCTGGAAGGAAACGCAGGTGGTGGTGCGTTTCTGGATCATCACGCTGATGCTGTGCCTGTTCGGTCTGACCACCCTCAAATTGCGGTAAAGGAAAGGTAACAAGGATGTCTGGCGAGATGTTTGGAGATCGGCAGCGGCCGATGGTGCTGGTGCTGGGGCTCGGCGAATCGGGCCTCGCGATCGCGCGGTGGTGCGCGAGGCACGGGTGCCGGCTGCGCATTGCCGATACCCGCGAGGCGCCGCCGAACCTTGCCGCGCTGCAGGCTGAAGGCATCGATGCGGAATTCGTCGGCGGGCCGTTTTCGCCCGCATTGCTCGACGGCGGCGTCGAGATCGTCGGGCTGAGCCCCGGCCTGTCGCCGCTCGAGCCGGCGCTCGCGGCGCTGATCGCGGCGGCGAACGAGCGCGGCGTCGCGGTGTGGGGCGAGCTGGAATTCTTCGCGCAGGCGCTGCGCGCGCTCGGCGCGAGCGGCTATCAGCCGAAGGTGCTGGCGATCACCGGCACGAACGGCAAGACCACGACCACGAGCCTCACGGGCCTCCTGTGCGAACGCGCGGGCAAGAAGGTCGGCGTCGCGGGCAACATCAGCCCGGCGATGCTCGATCGCCTTGCTGCCGCCATCGACGCGACCGCGCTGCCGGACGTCTGGGTGCTCGAACTGTCGAGCTTCCAGCTCGAAACCGCGCGCACGTTCGCGCCGGACGCGGCCACGATCCTCAACATCACTCAGGATCACCTCGACTGGCACGGCAGCTTCGACGCGTACGCGGCAGCAAAGGGCCGGATCTTCGGCGCGACGACGACGCGCGTGCTGAATCGCGACGACGCGGCGGTGATGAAGTTCGCACCGGCTGCGGGCGCGGCCGATGCGCCGCGCACGGTCACGTTCGGCCTGAACGAGCCCGTGCATGACGGCGATTACGGGCTGTCGCGCGACAACGGGATCGCATGGCTCGTCGAGGCGATCGATCGCGACGCCGCCGACCAGCCGGCGACGGGCCGACGTCGCAAGCGCGATGTCGCGCACGCGCCGGACATCGCGCTGAAGCGCCTGATGCCGGCCGACGCGCTGCGCATCCGCGGGCTGCACAACGCGGCGAACGCATTGGCCGCGTTTGCGCTCGCCCGCGCGATCGACCTGCCGGCCGCGCCGCTGCTGCACGGGCTGCGCGAATACCGCGGCGAAGCGCATCGCGTCGAAGTGATCGCGACGATCGACGACGTCGACTACGTCGACGACAGCAAGGGCACGAACGTCGGCGCGACGGTGGCCGCGCTCGACGGGCTTGCGCAGAAGATCGTGCTGATCGCGGGTGGCGACGGCAAGGGGCAGGATTTCGCGCCGCTCGTCGCGCCGGTTGCGCGCTGGTGCCGCGCGGTGATGCTGATCGGCCGCGACGCGCCGGCGATCCGCGACACGCTCGCGGAAACGGGCGTGCCGCTCGTCGACCACGCGACGCTCGAGGAAGCGGTGCGCGCGGCGGCCGACCTCGCAGAGGCGGGCGACGCGGTGCTGCTGTCGCCCGCGTGCGCGAGCCTCGACATGTTCAAGAATTACGCTCATCGCGCGGACGTGTTCCGCGCGGCCGTGGACGACATCGCCATCGACAAAGGAGCGACGCCATGAGCTGGACCGATCGCCTCGTCTCCCGTTTCAACGGTCAGCGCGACGCCGGCGGCAATGCTGCCGGCGGCCGTGTCGCATCGGCCACGCGCGCCGCGACGGGCGGCCTCGCGAGCGTCGTCAGCGGCGTGCGGCCGAGCCGGTCGCGGATGCTCGACTTCGACTATTCGTTGCTGTGGGTCGCGGTCGCGCTGCTCGGGCTCGGTGTCGTGATGGTCTATTCGGCGTCCATCGCGATGCCCGATTCGCCGAAATACGCGTCGTACCACGATTACGCGTTCCTGATGCGCCACTGCGTGTCGCTCGTCGTCGCGTTCATCGCGGCGGTGATCGCGTTCCGCGTGCCGGTGTCGACGTGGGACAAGTACGCGCCGCATCTCTTCCTGATCGCGCTCGTCGGCCTCGTGATCGTGCTGATTCCGCACGTCGGCAAGGGCGTGAACGGTGCGCGCCGCTGGATTCCGCTCGGCATCACGAACATGCAGCCGTCGGAAATCATGAAGCTCGCGGTGACGATCTACGCGGCGAACTACACGGTGCGCAAGCAGGAGTACATGCACAGCTTCGCGAAGGGCTTCCTGCCGATGGCCTGTGCGGTCGGCCTCGTCGGCGCGCTGCTGCTGCTCGAGCCCGACATGGGTGCGTTCATGGTGATCGCCGCGATCGCGATGGGCGTGCTGTTCCTCGGCGGCGTAAACGGCAAGCTGTTCGGCGGCCTCGTCGCGACGGCGGTCGGCACGTTCACGATGCTCGTGTGGCTGTCGCCGTGGCGTCGCGAGCGGATCTTCGCGTATCTCGATCCGTGGGACGAGCGCTACGCGCAGGGCAAGGCGTACCAGCTCACCCACTCGCTGATCGCGTTCGGCCGCGGCGAATGGTTCGGCGTCGGCCTCGGCGGCAGCGTCGAGAAACTGAACTACCTGCCCGAAGCGCATACCGACTTCATCCTCGCGGTGATCGGCGAGGAGCTCGGCTTCATCGGCGTGATGGTCGTGATCCTGCTGTTCTACTGGATCGTGCGCCGCGCGTTCGAGATCGGCCGCCAGGCGCTCGCGCTCGACCGCACGTTCGCCGGGTTGACGGCGAAGGGCGTCGGCATCTGGTTCGGCGCGCAGGCGTTCATCAACATGGGCGTGAACCTCGGCCTGCTGCCGACCAAGGGTCTGACGCTGCCGCTCGTGAGCTATGGCGGCTCGGGCATTCTGCTGAACTGCGTCGCGCTCGCGGTGCTGCTGCGGGTCGACTACGAGAACCGGGTGCTGATGCGCGGAGGGAAGGTATGACCGCGCCGCGACTCACGCTGATGGTGATGGCAGGCGGCACCGGGGGCCACGTGTTCCCGGGGCTCGCGGTCGCGCACCGGATGGAGGCGGCGGGCTGGCGCGTCGTATGGCTCGGCAATCCGGCGGGGATGGAAGCGACGCTCGTGCCGAAGCACGGGATCCCGATGGAATACGTGCGCTTCGGCGGCGTGCGCGGCAAGGGGCTGAGGACCAAGCTGTCGCTGCCGTTCAACCTGCTGCGCGCATGCGGGCAAAGCCTCGGCGCGCTGCGCCGCGTGCGGCCGGATGTGGTGCTCGGGATGGGCGGCTACATCACGTTCCCGGCGGGCGTGATGACGGCGCTGTCGGGCCGTCCGCTGGTGCTGCACGAACAGAATTCGATCGCCGGCCTCGCGAACAAGGTGCTCGCGAAGCTCGCGAAGCGCGTGCTCGTCGCATTCCCGGACGCGCTGCCGCACGCCGAATGGACGGGCAATCCGATCCGCGCGGAACTTGCGCGCACGGAACCGCCCAAAGCACGCTATGCGGCGCGCAGCGGTCCGCTGAACGTGCTGGTCGTCGGCGGCAGCCTCGGCGCCGCCGCGCTGAACGAAGTCGTGCCGCGCGCGCTCGCGATGCTGGCGCCGGGCGAGCGTCCGCGCATCGTGCATCAGGCGGGCGCGAAGCATATCGACGCGCTGAAGGCGAACTACGAAGCCGCCGGTCTTTCGTACGGCAGCGACGTGCAGCTCGTGCCGTTCATCGACGACATGGCAGCGGCGTATGCCGCGGCGGATCTCGTGATCTGCCGCTCGGGCGCGATGACGGTATCGGAGATCGCGGCGGTGGGTGTCGCGGCGCTGTTCGTGCCGTTCCCGTATGCCGTCGACGATCATCAGACGACCAACGCCGCGTTTCTCGCCGAGGCGGGTGCTGCGGTGCTGGTGCAACAACGCGACCTGTCGGCCGAGCTGCTCGCCGACTGGTTGCGCGGCCAGTCGCGGGCGTCGCTCGCGGACATGGCGGAGCGTTCGCGCTCGCTGGCGAAGCCGGATGCCACCGATGAAGTCGCGCGCGTCTGCGCGACGGTGGCCGGCGCGAACCTGGAAAAACTGCAATGAAACACATCGTCAAACACATTCATTTCGTCGGGATCGGCGGCGCCGGCATGAGCGGCATCGCGGAAGTGCTCGTCAATCTCGGCTATCAGGTCAGCGGCTCGGACCTGTCGCGCAACACGGTGACCGAGCGCCTCGAGGCGCTCGGTGCGCGGATCGCGATCGGTCATGACGCGGCAAACATCGAGGGTGCGAACGCGGTCGTCGTGTCGACGGCCGTGCGTTCGGACAACCCGGAAGTGCTGGCCGCGCGCGCGAAGCGCGTGCCGATCGTGCAGCGCGCGGTGATGCTCGCCGAGCTGATGCGCCTGAAGCAGGGGATCGCGATCGCCGGCACGCACGGCAAGACCACGACGACGAGCCTCGTCGCGAGCGTGCTCGCCGCGGGCGGCCTCGATCCGACCTTCGTGATCGGCGGACGCCTGATCAGCGCCGGCGCGAACGCGCGGCTCGGCACGGGCGACTTCATCGTCGCCGAGGCCGACGAGTCGGATGCGTCGTTCCTGAATCTCTTCCCGGTAATCGAAGTCATCACGAACATCGATGCCGACCACATGGACACCTACGGCCACGACTTCGCTCGGCTCAAGCAGGCGTTCATCGAATTCACGCAGCGGCTGCCGTTCTACGGCAGCGCGGTCGTGTGCGTCGACGATCCGAACGTGCGGCAGATCATCCCGTTCATCTCGAAGCCGGTGGTGCGTTACGGGCTGTCGCCGGACGCGCAGGTGCGCGCGGAGAACATCGACGCGCGCGACGGCAGGATGCATTTCACGGTGATCCGCGACGGGCGCGAGCCGCTGCCGGTCGTGCTGAACCTGCCGGGCCTGCACAACGTGCAGAACGCGCTCGCGGCGATCGCGATCGCGACGGATCTCGGCGTGTCCGACGACGCGATCCAGCAGGCGCTCGCGGAATTCAACGGCGTCGGCCGGCGCTTCCAGCGCTACGGCGAGGTACCGGCGGCGGACGGCGGCAGCTATACGCTGATCGACGACTACGGGCATCACCCTGTCGAGATGGCGGCGACGGTCGCGGCCGCGCGCGGCGCGTTCCCGGGGCGCCGGCTCGTGCTGGCGTTCCAGCCGCACCGCTATACGCGCACGCGTGACTGTTTCGACGATTTCGTCAACGTGCTGTCGACGGTCGATGCGCTGGTGCTGACGGAAGTCTACGCGGCGGGCGAGGCGGCGATCGCGACCGCCAACGGCGACGCGCTGTCGCGTGCGCTGCGCGCGGCGGGCAAGGTGGACCCGGTGTTCGTCGCGACGGTCGACGACGTGCCGGATGCATTGGCGAAGGTCGCCCGCAACGGCGACGTGGTGATCACGATGGGCGCGGGTTCGATCGGCGGCGTGCCGGCGAAGGTCGTGCAGAACACGCAACAGAAGGGATGATATGAAACAACCCCCACGCTCACTTCGTTCGCTCGGGGGGGCACAGCCCCCCCGTCCCCACCATGCGTCTCTTTCGGGGCGTGCGGCGGCCCGGCGGAGGATGACATGAGCGGGATCGATCCGAAACGTTTCGGCAAGGTGGCGGTATTGCTCGGCGGCGTGTCCGCGGAGCGCGAGGTGTCGCTCAATTCGGGCCGGCTCGTGCTGCAGGGCCTGCGCGACGCGGGCATCGACGCGCATCCGTTCGACCCGGCCGAGCGGCCGCTGGCGGCGCTGAAGGATGAAGGGTTCGTGCGCGCGTTCAACGCGCTGCACGGCGGTTATGGCGAGAACGGCCAGATCCAGGGCGCGCTCGATTTCTACGGGATCCGCTACACGGGCAGCGGCGTGCTGGGGTCGGCGCTCGGCCTCGACAAGTTCCGCACGAAGCTCGTGTGGCAGCAGACGGGCGTGCCGACGCCGCCGTTCGAGACGGTGCTGCGCGGCGACGATCTTGCCGCGCGCGCGGCCGAGATCGTCGCGAAGCTCGGCCTGCCGCTGTTCGTGAAGCCGGCGAGCGAGGGCTCGAGCGTCGCGGTGCTGAAGGTGAAGACGGCCGATGCGCTGCCGGCTGCACTCGCGGAAGCCGCGACGCACGACAAGATCGTGATCGTCGAGAAGAGCATCGAGGGCGGCGGCGAGTACACCGCGTGCATCGCCGGCGATCTCGACCTGCCGCTGATCAAGATCGTGCCGGCCGGCGAGTTCTACGACTACCACGCGAAGTACATCGCGAACGACACGCAGTACCTGATTCCGTGCGGCCTGCCCGCCGACAAGGAAGCGGAGCTGAAGCGCGTCGCGCGCCGCGCGTTCGACGTGCTCGGCTGCACCGACTGGGGCCGTGCGGACTTCATGCTCGATGCCGCAGGCAACGCGTATTTCCTGGAAGTGAACACGGCGCCCGGGATGACCGATCATTCGCTGCCGCCGAAGGCCGCGCGCGCGGTCGGCATCAGCTACACGGAGCTGGTGGTGAAGGTGCTGTCGCTCACGCTCAACGACTGAAGCAGGAACGGAAAGACGTCATGTGGAACAACGTTCGCCAACTCAACCTTGCCGCCAGCGCGCTGTATGCGCTGCTGCTGCTCGTGTTGGCGGCGGCCGGCTGCTACTGGCTGATCCAGCGTCCGGCGTTCGCGCTGCGCGAGATCCGGATCGATGGCGATACCGACCACATCAACGCGCCGACCGTGCGCGCGGGCGTGGTCGGGCGGCTGAAGGGCAATTTCTTCACGGTCGATCTCGATACGGCGCGCACTGCGTTCGAGCAGATGCCGTGGGTGCGCCACGCGAGCGTGCGCCGCGTATGGCCGAATGCGCTGGCTGTCACGCTCGAGGAGTACAAACCGCTCGGGACGTGGGGCAGCAATCAGCTCGTGAGCGTCGACGGCGAGCTATTCACCGCTAACCAGGGCGAGCTCGACGAGGAGCTGCCCGCGTTCGACGGGCCGGAAGGCAGCGCGAAGGAAGTCGTCACGCGGTACCGCGACTTCACGAACTGGTTCGCGCCGCTGAAGGCGGCGCCGGAGGAAGTGACGCTGTCGGCGCGCTATGCGTGGACGGTGAAGCTGTCGAACGGCATGCAGGTCGAGCTGGGCAAGGAGCGCAACAGCGAATCGCTGCATGACCGGAGCCAGCGTCTCGTCGCCGCATGGCCGGCCGTCACGCAACGCTGGGGCAACGACATCGAGTACGCGGACCTGCGCTATCCGAACGGATTCGCGATTCGCGCGGCGGGCATGCGGTTCCTGACCGATACCGACAAGCGCAAGAAGTAACGAGAGATCACACGCAAGAGCACTTTATGAGCAAAGACTACAAAGATCTGCTGGTTTCCCTCGACATCGGCACGTCGAAGGTCGTGGCCGTCGTCGCCGAGCTGAAGGGCGAAGGCCACTACGAGGTGATCGGTCTCGGCCAGAGCGAATCGAAAGGTCTGAAAAAGGGTGTGGTGGTCAACATCGAGGCCACCGTGCAGTCGATCCAGCGCGCGCTCGAGGAAGCCGAGCTGATGGCCGACTGCAAGATCACCAACGTGTTCACGGGGATCGCCGGCAGCCACATCCGCAGCTTCAATTCGAGCGGGATGGTCGCGATCAAGGACAAGGAAGTCACGCAGACGGACGTCGCGCGCGTGATCGAGACCGCGAAGGCGATCAACATCCCGACCGACCAGCAGGTGCTGCACATCCTCACGCAGGAATTCATCATCGACGGCCAGGAAGACGTGCGCGAGCCGATCGGGATGAGCGGCATCCGTCTCGAGGTGAAGGTGCACATCGTGACGGGCGCGGTGAGCGCCGCGCAGAACATCGTCAAGTGCGTGCGCCGCTGCGGGCTGGAAGTGAACGACCTGATCCTGCAGCCGCTCGCGTCGTCGCTCGCGGTGCTGACCGAGGACGAGAAGGATCTCGGCGTGGTGCTGGTCGACGTCGGCGGCGGCACGACCGACATCGCGATCTTCGCCGAAGGCGCGATCCGCCACACCGCGGTGATTCCGATCGCCGGCGACCAGATCACGAGCGACATTGCGATGGCGCTGCGCACGCCGACGCCGGACGCGGAAGACATCAAGGTCGGCTACGGGATCGCGAAGCAGGCGCTCGCCGATCCGGACGAGATGGTCGAAGTGCCGGGCCTCGGCGAACGCGGCCCACGCACGCTGTCGCGCCAGGCGCTTGCGGCGGTGATCGAGCCGCGTGTCGAGGAGCTGTTCTCGCTCGTGCAGCAGGTCGTGCGCGAGTCGGGCTACGAAGAACTGCTGAGCTCCGGCGTGGTCATTACCGGCGGCGCGGCGATGATGCCGGGCATGGTCGAGCTCGGCGAAGACATTTTCCTGAAACCGGTGCGCATCGGCGCGCCGGAGTACGCAGGCGGCCTCGCCGACGTCGTGCGCAATCCGCGCTATTCGACGGCGATGGGCCTGCTGGTGGAAGGCAGTGCCCAGCGCATGCGCGGCCGCAAGGTCGCCGTGCAGTCCGGCAACGCGGGGCAGATCTTCTCGCGGATGAAGGAATGGTTCCTGAGCAATTTTTGAGTCCCCCCACGGCTCGGCATGCCGAGCCTGCCCCCCGAGGGGGCCAAGAAAACTTGGGGCGGCCCGGGGTTTTCTTGGGGACGAACCGAATCGGAATTCGCGCCGGTGCCGGCGGCTGGCGCGCGACAGGGGGTTGCCCGATCTCCTGCCGAATAACGGCCGAGTAGCGGTAATTTTCTTGACGGAGGCAACAATGGAATTCCAAATGCTGGAAACCGAAACCAACGGCACCATCATCAAGGTGGTGGGCGTTGGCGGCGCTGGCGGCAATGCCGTGCAGCACATGATCAACCGCGGCGTGCAGGGCGTCGACTTCATCGTGATGAACACGGACGCGCAGGCGCTGTCGCGTTCGCGCGCACCGTCGGTGATCCAGCTCGGCAACACCGGCCTCGGCGCCGGCGCGAAGCCGGAAATGGGCCGTGCGGCTGCCGAAGAAGCACGTGAGCGCATCGCCGATGCGCTGCGCGGCGCGCACATGGTGTTCATCACGGCCGGCATGGGCGGTGGCACCGGCACGGGCGCGGCGCCGGTCGTCGCGCAGATCGCGAAGGAGATGGGCATCCTGACGGTCGGTGTCGTCAGCAAGCCGTTCGAGTTCGAAGGCGGCAAGCGGATGCGCGTCGCTGAAGCAGGTTCGCAGCAACTGGAGGATCACGTCGACTCGCTGATCGTCGTGCTGAACGACAAGCTGTTCGACGTGATGGGCGATGACGCCGAGATGGACAAGTGCTTCCAGTGCGCGGACGACGTGTTGAACAACGCGGTCGCCGGCATCGCCGAAATCATCAATGTCGATGGCCTGGTGAACGTCGACTTCGAAGACGTGAAGACGGTGATGGGCGAGCAGGGCAAGGCGATGATGGGCACGGCGACGGTCGCCGGCGTCGATCGCGCGCGGCTCGCGGCGGAACAGGCCGTGGCGAGCCCGCTGCTCGAAGGCGTCGACCTGTCGGGCGCGCGCGGCGTGCTGGTCAACATCACGTCGAGCCGTTCGCTGCGCCTGTCGGAAACGCGCGAAGTGATGAACACGATCAAGAGCTACGCGGCGGAAGACGCCACGGTGATCTTCGGTGCGGTGTACGACGACGCGATGGGCGATGCGCTGCGCGTGACGGTCGTGGCGACGGGTCTGGGCCGTGCGGCGAAGAAGCAGCAATCGGCACCGATGACGCTGCTGCGCACCGGCACGGACAACCAGCCGATCAACGCGGTGTCGCACAACAGCTACGCACCGGCGCATCATGTGAGCACGGCCGACTACGGCGCGCTCGACACGCCGGCCGTGTGGCGCAACTCGCGCGAAACCGCGGCATCGCACGTGCAGGCGCTGCAGGAGAAGGGTGTCGACACGTACGACATCCCGGCTTTCCTGCGCAAGCAGGCTGACTGACGCACACGGGCGAAGCCGCGGCGGGGTCGCCGCGGTGTAGCCGCGTGACGGATGCTACGGACCACGACAGGCCGCGTCGGCTGCGACGCCGGGCCGGGAAACGTGCCCTCTTCGCTTCGGCGGGGCGGGATGGGCCGTGCTGTCCGTGTAACACGCGAAACCGTATCGCTATGAGGGACCAGGCATGATTCAAGTGGGCGACGCGCTGCCCGACGCGCAACTGTTCGAGTTCATCGACGACGCGCAAGACGGCTGTACGCTGGGGCCGAACGCCCGCAGCGTGCGCGAGCAGACGGCGGGCAAGCGGGTGGTGATCTTCGGGTTGCCCGGCGCTTTCACGCCGACCTGTTCGGCGCAACATGTGCCGGGCTACGTCGAGCACGCCGAGCAATTGCGCGCGGCCGGCATCGACGAGATCTGGTGCGTGTCCGTCAACGACGCATTCGTGATGGGCGCTTGGGGACGTGATCTGCACACCGCGGGCAAGGTGCGCATGATGGCGGACGGCAGCGCGGCTTTCACTCATGCGCTGGGGCTGACGCAGGATTTGTCCGCGCGTGGCATGGGGATTCGCTCCCTGCGCTACGCGATGGTGGTCGACGACGGTGTGGTCAAGACGCTGGCCGTCGAAGCGCCGGGCAAGTTCGAAGTGAGCGATGCGGCGAGTGTGCTGGCAATGTTGAAGTCCTGATTGCGCAGCGCGCCGTTGCCTGCGGGCAACGTTGCGCAGCGGCCGCAGGGCAGTTGTAACACGGGCTGATGACCGGAAACGCCTCCGTTCCGGGCGTCGGCCCGTCCCGTATCGGTGCGGGTAAACGGCCGAAACAGTTTGATACGCAGTTTCAAACAGCGTTGAATAGGGAATTACGCTATAATCTCACCTATCGAATATAACTCCTGATTGAAATCTTCAATCAAGACGAAGAACACCATGCTGAAGCAGCGCACCATCAAATCGATCGTGAAGACCGTCGGTATCGGTCTCCACTCGGGCCGCAAGGTCGAACTGACGCTCCGTCCCGCGGCGCCGGGCACGGGCATCGTATTTTCGCGTGTCGATCTGCCCACGCCCGTCGACATCCCGGCATCGGCGATGTCGATCGGCGACACGCGGCTCGCGTCGGTGCTGCAGAAGGATGGCGCGCGCGTGTCGACGGTCGAGCATCTGATGTCCGCATGCGCGGGCCTCGGCATCGACAACCTGTATGTCGACGTGACGGCCGAGGAAATCCCGATCATGGACGGCAGCGCGGCATCGTTCGTGTTCCTGATCCAGTCCGCCGGCATCGAAGAGCAGAACGCGCCGAAGCGTTTCATCAAGGTGAAGAAGCCGGTCGAAATTCGCGACGGCGACAAGTTCGCGCGTCTCGATCCCTATTTCGGCTTCAAGCTGAAGTTCACGATCGACTTCCGTCACCCGGCCGTCGACAAGACGGGCCAGGAGCTCGAGGTCGATTTCGCGAACACGTCGTACGTGCGCGAGATCGCGCGTGCACGCACGTTCGGCTTCGCACACGAGGTCGAGATGATGCGCGAGCTGGGTCTCGCACGCGGCGGCAGCATGGACAACGCGATCGTGCTCGACGAGTACCGCATCCTGAACAACGACGGGCTGCGCTACGACGACGAGTTTGTGAAGCACAAGATGCTCGATGCGATCGGCGACCTGTATGTGGTCGGCCATCCGCTGCTGGCGTCGTACACCGCGTACAAGTCGGGTCACGGGCTGAACAACGCGCTGCTGCGCGAGCTGCTCGCACACGACGACGCGTACGAGATCGTCACGTTCGACGATCCTCAGGCCGCGCCGAAAGGCTTCGCGTTCGATATGCAGACGGCATTCGCGTGAGCGGCGGTTTGCACAAACGATAAAAAAGCGGCCTTCGGGCCGCTTTTTCGTTGGCCGGCCGCCGCCGGCGGCGCGTGCCGTCAGCGCGGCTTCGCGCCATGCCGCGCGGCCATCCGCGCGAGCGCGGCCTGCAGCGGCGACGGTTCGAGATGGTCGGCGAGATCGCGCAGCGCGGCCGCGCCGACCGACGTCATCCGCGCCTGCTTCACGTGCGGCGGCTCCGGCGCGTCCTTCGG
The DNA here is from genome assembly GCF_053427725.1 of Burkholderia sp. PU8-34. Lineage (NCBI taxonomy): Bacteria > Pseudomonadati > Pseudomonadota > Betaproteobacteria > Burkholderiales > Burkholderiaceae > Burkholderia > Burkholderia sp. PU8-34. The sequence continues at coordinate 156,073 of NZ_JBSAXC010000014.1, read as the reverse complement.
CCGCACGCGCACGCGCAGCGTCGTCACCGGCCAGCCGCGCCGCTGGAGATCCGCGAGCAGCCGCGGCTCGACCTGCCGCAGCCGCGCGGCCAGCGCGTTGTGCGCGGCAAAGAGGGTCAGGGTGCCGTCCTTGATGAAGCCCGGTTCGATGTGGTTCGCAAGATAGTCGGGCAGGAGCGCGGCGAGGTCGCGCTGCAGCGACGCGACCTGTTCGACGCCGGCGCGCAGCGCCGCGAATGCGTCGGTGCGGTTGAGCACTTCGGACACGGGTTGCGGGCGATACGCGGCGAGCGGGCCGAAACGCTTGGAAAATCGGTTCATCGAGGCATTCTTCGGGCGCGCACGCGCGCGGACGTTGACGCCGATTGTACCCGTGGCGGCGCGCCTGCGGCGGGCTTTCGCGCCGCTCGCCCGGTTGCCGGGACGCGTCGGCCGTCAAGCCATGACACCGGCGCGTGCTCCCCCGCGTGCTAAAATTCGATGTTTGAATCCACTCATACGCTAAGCCGCCGAGGCTCGGGCGTCGGGGCGCGCAACTCGCGCCGGGCGCCGGTGCTGCGACGCAGGATCCGATCCGATGACAACCGGTTTTCTCCAGAAAATTTTTGGCAGTCGCAACCAGCGGCTCGTCAAGCAATATCAAAAGACCGTCGCGGCGATCAATGCGCTCGAAACGCAGATCGAGAAGCTGACGGACGACCAGTTGCGCGGCAAGACGGACGAGTTCCGCCAGCGAATCGCGGCCGGCGAGTCGCTCGACAAGCTGCTGCCCGAGGCGTTCGCGGTCTGCCGCGAGGCGAGCCGCCGGGTGCTGAAGATGCGCCACTTCGACGTGCAGCTGATCGGCGGCATGGTGCTCCATTACGGCAAGATCGCCGAAATGCGCACCGGCGAAGGCAAGACGCTCGTCGCGACGCTGCCCGTGTACCTGAATGCGCTGTCGGGCCGCGGCGTGCACGTCGTGACGGTCAACGACTACCTCGCGCAGCGTGACGCCGAGTGGATGGCGCGCCTCTACAACTTCCTCGGGCTGTCGGTCGGCATCAACCTGTCCGGCATGGAGCACGAGCAGAAGCAGCAGGCCTACGCGTCCGACATCACGTACGGCACGAACAACGAGTTCGGCTTCGACTACCTGCGCGACAACATGGTCTACGAGACCGGCGCGCGCGTGCAGCGCTCGCTCAATTTCGCGGTGGTCGACGAGGTCGACTCGATCCTGATCGACGAAGCGCGTACGCCGCTGATCATCTCGGGCCAGGCCGAGGACCACACCGAGCTGTACGTGCGGATGAACGCGCTGCCGCCGCTGCTCGAGCGCCAGATCGGCGAAGAGAAGGCCGACGGCACGGGCGTCGAGAAGCCGGGCGACTATACGCTCGACGAAAAGGGGCGCCAGGTGTTCCTGACGGAGTCGGGCCACGAGAAGGCCGAGCGCCTGCTCGCCGAGTGGGGCCTGATCGGTGACGGCGAGAGCCTGTATGCGCCGCAGAACATCACGCTGATGCACCACGTGTACGCGGCGCTGCGCGCACACACGCTGTTCCAGATCGACCAGCACTACGTCGTGCAGAACGGCGAGGTGATCATCGTCGACGAATTCACGGGCCGCCTGATGGCGGGCCGCCGCTGGTCCGACGGCCTGCACCAGGCGGTCGAGGCGAAGGAGCACGTGAAGATCCAGAGCGAGAACCAGACGCTCGCGTCGATCACGTTCCAGAACTACTTCCGGATGTACGCGAAGCTGTCGGGCATGACCGGCACCGCGGACACCGAAGCGTACGAATTCAACGAGATCTACGGTCTCGAGACGGTCGTGATCCCGACCAACCGTCCGCCGAAGCGGATCGACAAGCAGGATCAGATCTACAAGACCGCGAAGGAGCGCTACGACGCGGTGATCCGCGACATTCGCGATTGCCACGAGCGCGGCCAGCCGGTGCTCGTCGGCACGACGTCGATCGAGAACTCCGAGCTGCTGTCGCACCTGCTGAAGCAGGCCGGGCTGCCGCACGAGGTGCTGAACGCGAAGCAGCACGCGCGTGAAGCGGCGATCGTCGCCGAAGCGGGCCGTCCGAAGCGCATCACGATCGCGACCAACATGGCGGGCCGCGGTACCGACATCGTGCTCGGCGGCAACGCCGAGAAGCAGGCCGCGTTCATCGAGGCCGACGAGTCGGTTCCGGCGGACGAAAAGGCGCGCCGCATCCAGCAGCTCCACGACGAATGGGAGACGCTGCACGAGCAGGTGAAGGCCGCGGGCGGCCTGCACATCATCGGCACCGAGCGCCACGAGTCGCGCCGGATCGACAACCAGCTCCGCGGCCGTGCAGGCCGTCAGGGCGATCCGGGCTCGTCGCGCTTCTACCTGTCGCTCGACGATCCGCTGCTGCGCATCTTCGCCGGCGACCGCGTGCGCTCGATCATGGACCGCCTGAAAATGCCGGAAGGCGAGGCGATCGAGGCCGGCATCGTCACGCGCTCGATCGAATCTGCGCAGCGCAAGGTCGAGGCCCGCAACTTCGACATCCGCAAGCAGCTGCTCGAGTATGACGACGTCGCGAACGATCAGCGCAAGGTCATTTACCAGCAGCGCAACGAGCTGCTCGAAGCGCACGACATCACCGAGACCATCACCGCGATGCGTCACGGCGTGATCAGCGAAGTCGTTCGCCAGTTCGTGCCGGCGGCCAGCATCGAAGAGCAGTGGGACGTGCCCGAGCTCGAGGAAGCGCTGCGCAACGACTGGCAGCTCGATCTCGCGATCCAGGAAATGGTGAACGAGTCGTCGTCGATCACCGCCGACGAGATTCTTGAAGCGGTGACGACCGCGGCCGACGAGCAGTACGAGTCGAAGGTCGCACTGGTCGGCCGCGAGTCGTTCAGCGCGTTCGAGCGCTCGGTGATGCTGCAGGCGGTCGACCGCCTGTGGCGCGAGCACCTCGCGGCGCTCGACCACCTGCGCCAGGGCATCCACCTGCGCGGCTATGCGCAGAAGAACCCGAAGCAGGAGTACAAGCGCGAGGCGTTCGAGCTGTTCGCCGCGATGCTCGAGGCGATCAAGCAGGAAGTCACGCGGATCGTGATGAACGTCCAGATTCAGTCGCCCGAGCAGCTCGAGGAAGCGGCCGAGCAGATCGAGGAGCGCGGCAGCGGCAATCTCGATAACGTCGAGTACCAGCATGCCGAGTTCGCGGAAGCCGGCGCACCGGTGGCAGGCGGCGCGGCGGTCGCGGCTGCGACGGCCGAGATGGTCGGCAGCGCGATGACGCATAGCGGCCCCGGCGGCGAGATGCCGAAGGTCGGCCGCAACGATCCGTGCCCGTGCGGCAGCGGCAAGAAGTACAAGCACTGTCACGGCAAGCTGTCATGATCGAAGGCGGCGCGCGAAACGCGCCGCTTCGCCAGCAGCTTCGCGTGAGTGATGTCAGTTGCGGCGGTCCGCGCGTGCGGCCGCCGGTTCTTCCAATCGATGCCGGCATGTGCCGGCATTTTCCTTCCGGCAGGTGTGCCCCATGGCTGTCAATTTTCCGTCGATCGATCCCGCCCAACTGCATCCCGTCGCCGGCGTCACGCTGGGCTGGGCCGAGGCGAACATTCGCAAGCCGAATCGCAAGGACGTGCTGGTCATTTCCGTCGAGGAAGGCGCAACGGTCGCCGGCGTATTCACCGAGAACCGCTTCTGTGCAGCGCCCGTGACCGTGTGCCGCGAGCATCTGGCAACGGTGCGCGCGGGCGGCGCGGGCATTCGCGCGCTCGTCGTGAACACCGGCAACGCGAACGCGGGCACCGGCGAGCCGGGCCTCGCGCACGCACGCGAGACCTGCGCGGAGCTCGCGCGCCTCGCGGGCGTCGAGCCGTCGCAGGTGCTGCCGTTCTCGACCGGCGTGATTCTCGAGCCGCTGCCGATCGACCGCCTGAAGGCCGGCCTGCCGGCGGCGCTCGCGAACCGCCAGGCTGCGCACTGGTACGACGCGGCACAGGCGATCATGACGACCGACACGCTGCCGAAGGCGACGTCGCGCCAGGTGACGATCGACGGCCACACGGTCACGCTGACGGGCATCAGCAAGGGGGCGGGCATGATCAAGCCGAACATGGCGACGATGCTCGGCTTCCTCGCGTTCGACGCGAAGGTCGCGCAGCCGGTGCTCGACGCGCTCGTGAAGGAAGTCGCGGACCGCTCGTTCAACTGCATCACGATCGATGGCGACACGTCGACGAACGACTCGTTCATCCTGATCGCGTCCGGCAAGAGCACGCTGCCGGAGATCACGTCGACCGATTCGCCCGCGTACGCGGGGCTGCGCGACGCGGTGACCGAAGTCGCGCAAGTGCTGTCGCAGCTGATCGTGCGCGACGGCGAAGGCGCGACGAAATTCATGACGGTGCAGGTCGAAGGCGGCCGCAATGTCGCCGAGTGCCGCCAGATCGCATACGCGATCGGCCACTCCCCGCTCGTGAAGACCGCGTTCTATGCGTCGGACCCGAACCTCGGCCGCATTCTCGCGGCGATCGGCTACGCGGGCGTCGGCGATCTCGACGTCGGCAAGATCGACCTGTATCTCGACGACGTGCTGGTCGCGAAGGCGGGCGGCCGCAACCCGGCCTACCAGGAAGAGGACGGCCAGCGCGTGATGAAGCAGAGCGAGATCACGATCCGCGTGCTGCTCGGCCGCGGCGACGCGCAGGCGACGATCTGGACGTGCGACCTGTCGCACGATTACGTGAGCATCAACGCGGACTACCGTTCCTGATCGAGGACGGTCGATCATCATGGACAAGCTCGAACAGTTTCTGACGCGCGCGGAAGCGCTGCTCGGCCGTCTCGAGGCGATGCTGCCGCCGGCGCAGGCCGCCGTCGACTGGAACGCCGCGCACGCGTTCCGCTGGCGCAAGCGCCAGGGGCGCGGTTATCTGCAGCCGGTGCCGGCCGCATCGACGATCACGCTCGCCGACCTGCACAACATCGATCGCCAGAAAAGCCTGATCGAGCAGAACACGCGGCAGTTCGTGCAGCAGAAGCCGGCCAACAACGTGTTGCTGACGGGCGCGCGCGGTACCGGCAAGTCGTCGCTGATCAAGGCGTGCCTGAACGCGTATGCGAAGGACGGGCTGCGCCTGATCGAAGTCGACAAGGACGATCTGCACGATCTCGGCGATATCGTCGAGCTGATCGCACAGCGTCCCGAGCGCTTCGTCGTGTTCTGCGATGACCTGTCGTTCGAGGAAGGCGAGTCGGGCTACAAGGCGCTGAAGGTCGCGCTCGACGGCTCGGTCGCCGCGCAATCGGACAACGTGCTGATCTACGCGACGTCGAATCGCCGCCATCTGCTGCCTGAGTACATGAGCGACAACGAGACGTACAAGCACCTGCCCGACGGCGAGATCCATCCCGGCGAAGTCGTCGAGGAGAAGATTTCGCTGTCCGAGCGCTTCGGTTTGTGGGTCAGCTTCTATCCGTTCAAGCAGGACGATTACCTCGGGATCGTCGCGCACTGGCTGCACCATTTCGGCTGCGACAACGCCGAGATCGAAACGGCGCGCGGCGATGCGCTCGTCTGGGCGCTCGAGCGCGGTTCGCGCTCGGGACGCGTCGCGTGGCAGTTCGCGCGCGACTGGTCGGGCCGCAAGGAGCAGGCATGAGCACGGACATCGCACGGGACGCCGTGCACGCGCCCGACGGCCGGAAAGTGACCGAAGTCGCGGTCGGCATCATGGTGCAGCCGGACGGCCGGTATCTGCTCGCGCAGCGCCTGCTGGGCAAGCCGTACGAAGGCTACTGGGAGTTTCCGGGCGGCAAGCTGGAGGCCGGGGAAAGCGTCGAGGACGCGCTCGCGCGCGAACTCCACGAGGAACTCGGCATCGTCGTCACGGCCTGCCATCGCTGGCACACGCTCGAGCACGATTATCCGCACGCGTATGTGCGGCTCTATTTCTGCAAGGTGACGGGCTGGACGGGCGAGCCGCACAGCAAGGAAGGGCAGGCGTTCGTCTGGCAGCACCTGCCGGTCGACGTTGCGCCGCTGTTGCCTGCGGCGCTGCCGATCCTGGAACTGCTTGCAAAGGACGAAGCGCAACGCTGAAGTCCGGGGCTCGTCCGCAGTGGCGGGCCCGAATCACGATCACGCGATCGTGCGCTCGCCGCAGGACGAACCGCTCAGCGGTTACGGTTTCCGTCCGTGCCGTCTTCTTCGGACAACGGAGCGTCGTCCGAATTGCTGCCGATCCGATACTTTTCGGCAGCCCATGCGCCGAGATCGAGCTGCTTGCAGCGGGCGGAACAGAAGGGACGGAAGCGATTTTCAGGTGTCCAGCGCACTTCGGCGCCGCACGACGGACATTTCACAACGGTAGTCATACGAAAACGTCGATCCGGCACTCGGCCGTTACAGATTGCACAGGGTCAGGTGGAACGGCACGTCGATGTCCACCGCACGTGGCCGCACGTCGCCGTCCTGCATCGTGAAGCGCACCCACAGCATGTACTTGTTCGCACTTGCTTCGGGAATCACGCGCAATTCCGGCGCCACGCGCACCTGCATCAGCTGATAGCTCCGACCGGACAGCATCTGCTGATAGCTGCCCTGCATCGCCATCACCTTCGATGCCTGCCCCGATTCGCGTGCGAGGCGCAGCACGATTGCCGCAGCGTCGCGCAGCGGCAGCAGCGGCATGATCCACTTCGCGATGTCCTGGCGCCGCTGTTCGGCAGGCCACTGCTGCCATGCGTAGTACGACGGCAGGTCGAATTTGCACGTGCCGCCGGGAATGACCGCGCGGCTGCGGATGCTGGCAAGCCATTCGTTGTCGACCAGATGCTGGCCGGTCTTGCCCTGCATTTGCGCGAGATTCGCGAGCGTCTGCTCGATTTCGCCGAGCACGGCTTCCAGTGCGTTCTGTTCGATGCCGGGATTGCCGCGAAACGGCGCGAGCGTCTGGCGCTGACGTTCGAGTTCCTTCATCAGCTCCGATTTCAGATCGGCGCGGCCTGTGACTTCGGCGATCTCGAACAGCGTCGTCAGGGCGATGTGATGTTCTCGCGCGTCTTCTTGAGCCAAAAAGAACGCGAAGCGCTCGAACAAGTCTTCGAGGCGCAGCAACGTGCGAATTCGCTCATTGAACGGATACTCGTAAAGAATCAAGCGCGCTCGCCTCTCGCGTAGGGAATGAAACAATGCAGGACATTCTAATGCGCACTGTCTACCCTGGCCAAGCGCCAATTTCGTGCGCGGTCACACGGTCGCGCGCGGGCCGCGTGCGCGCGGCGCCGCGATGCGGCGATCATTTTTCCTCTGACGAGTAAGCGAGATAGCGCTGGTGCAGCGCATCGACCTGCGCGGCGAGTGTATCGGGTGTCGTCGCATCGTTGACGATCACGTCGTCGGCAGCGGCGAGACGCGCGTCGCGCGTCGCCTGTCGCGCGACGATCGCCTCGACCTGTTCGTGCGTGAATCCGTTGCGGCGCATCACGCGCGCGATCTGGGTCTCGACATCGCAATCGACGACGAGCACGCGATCGACGCGCGCCTTCCAGTTGCCGGACTCGACGAGGAGCGGCACGACGTACATCACGTACGCGCCTCGCGCGTCGCGCCCTTCGCGGTCGGTCTCCGCGCGGATCAGCGGATGCGTGATCGCCTCGAGACGCCGCCGTGCCGCATCGTCGCTGAAGATCAGCGTGCGCATCTTCGCGCGGTCGAGCGAGCCGTCCGCTGCGACGAATTCGGCGCCGAATGCCTGCGCGATCGCCGGCATCGCGAGCCCGCCGGGTGCGGTGATGCGATGGGCGATCAGGTCGGTGTCGACGAGCGACGCACCGCGGGCCGCGAACAAATCCGCGACGGTGGTCTTGCCGCTGCCGATTCCACCGGTGAGTCCTACTGCAAACATGTCAGCCTCCGCCGGGCCGCCCCAAGGGCGTAGCAAAGAACGCCCAGAGCATCGCCCTGTGCCTGCGTAGCCGGCCGGCCTTGCAAAGCCGGCCGTGAGCGGCTGACCGCCCCTTCGGCGGGCAGCGAGCAAAGTGAGCGTGAGGGGTGTTTCATTTCAGCCTCCGAGCGCCGAGTAGAAAGGGGTGCCGAAAAACAGCGTCGCGGCACCGCCGGCGGCGAGAAACGGGCCGAACGGAATCGGCTCCTCGAAACGCATGCGGCCGCGCCACGTCGCGACGAGGCCGACGATCGCGCCCGTCACTGCGGCAAACAGCACCACTTGCGGCAGCGCGGCCCAGCCCATCCATGCACCGAGCGCGCCGAGCAGCTTCAGGTCGCCGAAGCCGATGCCCTCGATGCCGCGCAGCCACCTGAACAGCCAGTAGATCGACCACAGGAACAGGTACCCGGCCATCGCGCCGATGACGGCGGCGCGCAGCGACGTGAACGTGCCGCCGAGATTCAGCGCGAGCCCGGCCCACAGGAGCGGCAGCGTCATCGAGTCGGGCAGGTAGCCGGTCCGGATGTCGATTGCACTCATCGCGAGCAGCGCGGCGCACATGCCGAACGCGGCGAGCGCGGCAACGGTCGGCCCGAACGCGGTGAGCGAGCCGGCGGCAAGCAACGCGCCCGCCAGTTCGATCAGCAGGTAGCGTATGCCGATCGCGTGGCCGCACTGGCGGCAGCGTCCGCGCTGCAGCAGGTAGCTGACGAGCGGAATGTTTTCCCACACCCGCAGCACGTGGCCGCATTGCGGACACGCGCTGCGCGGATGCCACAGATCGTAGCGCGGCGGATAGCCGTCGTCGGTTTCCGCGCTGGTGCCCGTGGCTTCGGCGATTTCTGCGCGCCATGCGCGCTCCATCATCACGGGCAGACGATGAACGACGACGTTGATGAAGCTGCCGACGCACAGGCCGAACACGACGGCGAACGCGTACTGCGCGGCAGGCGGCAGCGTCGCCAGCACGGGCAAGGCGGGGGCAGCGAACAGAGGCATGGATGTCATGGGGCGGGGCGATCGGGCTAAAAGGCGACAGATTCGGTTGCGATGCTACACCACGTTGCCGAGCTGAAGGATGGGCAGGTACATCGCGACGACCAGGCTGCCCACCAGCGCGCCCAGCACGATCACGATCAGCGGCTCGCCGAGCGCGGCGAGCGTATCGAGATGCGCATCGAGCTGACGTTCGCACAGCGCGGCGATGTCGGCGAGCATCGTATCGAGCGCGCCGGTTTCTTCCGCGACCGCGATCGGCCGGACGACGTCGTCCGGAAAGCAGCCGGCCGACTGCATCGCATCGGCGAGCCGCGCGCCTTGCAGCACGCGCGCGGCGATGCGCGCGGTGGCCTGCTCGTACACGGGATGGCCGGCCGTGCGTTCGAGCGTCGCGAACGCGTCCGCGAGCGGCACGCCGGCGCCGAGCAGGGTCGCGAGCGACCGGCACCATCGCGCGGCGGCGAACCGGCCCAGCGCGCCGCCAATGAGCGGCACGCGCAACATCGCGCTGGCAAACGCGAACCGCGCGGCGGGCAGGCGACGGATGGCGTGCCGGGCGGCGATGCTCGCCACGGCGGCGCCGGCCAGCAGCGGAAGGCCCCACGCCGATGTCGCGGACGCGAGCGCGAGCAGCACGCGCGTCGGTGCCGGCAGCGCGGCGCCGAATCCGTCGAAGATCTGCCGGAACGTCGGCACGACCCACAGCATCAGCGCGACCGTGATGGCGAGCGCGAACACGATGACCGCGACCGGATACGCGAGCGCGGCACGCAGCTTGCGCCGCTGCGCATCAGCGCGCTCGCGGTGGTCCGCGACGCGCGTCAGCACCGTGCCGAGCGCACCGGACGTCTCGCCGACCTCGATCAGCTGGCAATACAGCGAACCGAACTGCGACGGATAGCGGGCGAGCGCCGCGGCGAAGCGTCGACCGTCGACGATCTGGCGTGCAAGGCCGGCCGCGATGCGCGGCATGCCGTCCGGTCCGCCGGTGCGCGCGAGCGTCTCCAGCGACGGTGCGAGCGGCAAGCCGGCCTGCAGCAGGCTGGCGAGCTGACGCGTGAAGCGCGTGACATCGCGACCGCGGGCGTTCGGCGGCGGGGCCGTGCCGCGCGCGTCGAGCGACAGCACGGCGATGCCGTTGCGCGCGAGGTGCGCGCGTGCGCCGGCTGCGTCAAACGCGATGATGGCCCCGCGGCGCGGCGTGCCGTCTCGGTGGCGCCCGCGCCAGGCGAAGCGGATTTCCCGCGGCGGCGTTTGCGTACTCATGCGTCGGGCGTCATCGCGAGCGCTTCCGAGAGACTCGTCGTGCCGTCCAGCACGCGAGCGAGCACGGCTGCGCGCAGCGTGCGCACGCCTTCGCTTGCGGCGTGCCGGGCGAGCTGGCCGACGCTCGCGCGTGCAACGATCCGTTCCGCCAGCCCGGGCGAAACCGGCATCGTCTGGTGCACGCCGATGCGGCCCCGGTAGCCGATGCCGTGGCAGGCGGCGCAGCCGCGCGCAACGAACGGCCGCCAACCCGATACCAGCGCCGACGGATCGCAGCCGGCTTCGCGCAACAGGCGCGCCGGCGCGTCCGACGGTGTGCGGCAGGTGGCGCACAGGCGGCGCACGAGGCGCTGCGCGGTGACGAGGCGCAGCGCCGCTGCGAGGTTGTACGGCGCGACGCCGATGTCGAGCAGTCGCGCGACGGCGGCGGGCGCATCGTTCGTATGCAGCGTCGACAGCACGAGGTGCCCGGTCTGCGCCGCCTTGATCGCGACATCGGCCGTTTCCGCATCGCGGATCTCGCCGACCATGATGACGTCCGGATCCTGCCGCAACAGCGCGCGCAGCGCGGTGGCGAAGGTCAGCCCGGCCTTCTCGGCGATGCCGACCTGATTGATGCCGTCGAGCTGGATCTCGGCCGGATCCTCGACCGTGCAGACGTTGTATGCATCGCGATCGAGCATCTGCAGCGCGCAATACAGCGACAGCGTCTTGCCGCTGCCTGTCGGCCCGGTAACGAGCACGAGGCCGTGCGGCGCGCGGATCGCCGCCTCCATGGCGGCGGCCTGTTGCGCGTCGAAGCCGAGGTTGGCGAGCGTGAGTTCGGGCGGCAGCGTTTCGAGACGGCGCAGCACGAGTTTTTCGCCGAACAGCGTGGGAAGCGAGCTGACCCGGTAGTCGCCGCGTTCGCCGTCGGTCAACGCGATGCGCAGCCGGCCGTCCTGCGGGAGGCGGCGCTCGGCGATGTCCATGCGCGCGAGCACCTTGATCCGGGTAACGAATGCGTCGCGCAAGTGCACGGGCGGCCGCGACTGCTCGTGCAGCACGCCGTCGACGCGCAGGCGGATCCGCCAGCCGGCTTCGAACGGTTCGATGTGGATGTCGGACGCCGCGCGCTCGCTCGCGGCGCGCAGCGTATCCGTCAGGAGGCGCGCGGCGGGTGCTTCGTCGAGCCGGGCCGCGTCGAGCGGGCGAGGGCCGGCGGACGGCGCAGGGTCGGGAATGGCGGGCATCCCGTCGGATGGGTTGAAAAGCATGATTGCCGGCGCGTCGGCCGCCTTGTTACCGTGACCCTGGCATGGTCGCGCGGCAACGGCGGCGCCGACAGTCGGCCGTTCGGCCAGCGCAAGCTCGCGGTGAGCGTGAGCCGGCCTTGATGCCCTTCAATGCACGAGGCTGCGCGCGTTGCGAGCCGTGCGCGGCTTGAAGAGCTTGACGGTGCGCACCGCCTGGTCGTCGCTGCGCATCACCTCGAGCATCACGTCGCCGACCTTCAGGCACACGTCGTCTTCTGGAATTTCCTCGAGGACTTCGAGGATCAGGCCGTTGAGCGTCTTCGGCCCGTCCGTCGGCAGTTTCAGGTGCAGCCAGCGGTTCAGCTCGCGCAGCGGCATGCTGGCCGCGACGATGCATTCACCGTTCTCGTCCCAGCCGCCCTTGCGCTCGCTGCGCGGCATCGACGTCGTGAACTCGCCGATCAGCTCCTCGATGATGTCCTCGGGCGTGACGAGGCCTTCGAGCTCGCCGTATTCGTTGACGATCAGCGCCGTGCGATGGCGGCTTTCCTGGAAGAACTGAAGCTGCTGGAACACCGGCGTGCCCGACGGCACGTAGTACGGCTCGGCGAGCAGCGTACGCAGCGTTTCGCGGTCGAAATCCTGGTTGTGCAGCGCGGTCAGCGTCTTGCGCACGTGCAGGACGCCGAGCACCTTGTCGATGTCGCCCTCGTAGACGACGAGCCGGTTGTGATAGCAGGTCTCCAGCTGATGGAGGATGTCGTCGAGCGGCGCAAAGAAATTGAGCGATTCGATCTGACGGCGCGGCACCATCACGTCGTCGACGGTGATGTTCTCGAGGTCGAACAGGTTGAGCAGGATGCTGCGGTGCTTGGTCGGCATGAAGCTGCTCGACTCGAGCACGATGGTGCGCAATTCATCGGGCGACATCCGCTGGTCGCGACCCTTGGCCGTATTGATGCGCAGCACCCACAGTACTCCGTGCGCCAGTGCGTTGACGAACCAGACGATCGGCTTGAGCACGCGCATCAGCGGCGCGATCACGAGGCTCGCGGGCAGTGCGATGCGCTCGGGGAACGTCGCGCCGGCGATCTTCGGCGCGATCTCCGCGAACACGATGATCAGGAACGCGACGATGCCGGTCGCGATCGACAGCGCGAGGTTGTTACGGCCGAACGTATGCAGTGCGATCGACGTCGTGAGGACCGGGATGATCGTGTTGAACAGGTTGTTGCCGATCAGGATCACGCTGAGCAGCTGGTCGGTGCGCGTGAGCAGACCCTGGGTCGTTTTGGCGCCCAGCGCGCCCTTGCCCGCGAGGTGCTTCAGCCGATGGCGGTTGAGCGCCATCATCGCGGTTTCGGAAATGGAAAAGAAGCTGGAGCAGAGGAGAAGCAGGAAGACGGCGCCGATTTGCGCCCATAAGGGAATTTGGTCCACGCGTCGGAAAGGGCAGTGAAGGACAGGGATGGAGGGACTATAGCAGAGGCCGGTGGCCGGGACGTGTCGCGAAGCGGATCGGCCTTCCCGGCCATCAGGCAAAAAAAAACCGTGCACTTGCGTGCACGGTTTTTCACAAATCTGGTCGGGGTGAGAGGATTCGAACCTCCGGCCTCTACGTCCCGAACGTAGCGCTCTACCAGGCTAAGCTACACCCCGATTTGGACTCTTCCGACTAGGCAGTCTTCTTTAAGACCGCTGCGTCATCAGCCAAGAACATAACTATACCGACACTTTTTCGAAAATGGAACACTTTTTTGAAGAAATTTTTGAGATGCTGGTCTGGCGGTCCATTTCGACCGGCCTCATCGTCAAGGACGGAGGCCGGAAGTACTAAAGCGGTCGGGCGGCTCGCACCCGGCCGCGTGCGTTCACGATTGTCGCGACGTCGAATACGAGCACAGCTCGAGCAGGCTTTCCTTGTAGACGGAATCCGGGAACGCGGCGATCGCGGCGGCCGCGGCCTGCGCTTCCTGTCGCGCGCATTCGAGCGTGTGGTCGAGCGCGCCGGAGCGCGTGATCGCGTCGAAAATCGTGTCGAAGCGGTCGGTACCGCCTTGCTCGATCGCTTCGCGCGCGAGCTTGGCCTGTTCGGGCGTGCCGCGCTCGATCAGGTAGATGAGCGGCAGCGTCGGCTTGCCTTCGCGCAGGTCGTCGCCGGCATTCTTGCCCATCGCTTCGGCGGTGCCCGCGTAGTCGAGCCAGTCGTCCATGATCTGGAACGCGGTGCCGATGCGGCGACCGTATTCGGCGGCGGCGGCTTCGGTCGTTGCGTCGACGCCCGCGAGAACCGCGCCGAGACGGGCCGACGCCTCGAACAGCTTGGCCGTCTTGTAGCGGATCACCTGCATGTAGCGGGACTCGTCGACGTCCGCGTCGTGCATGTTCAGCAGCTGCAGCACCTCGCCTTCGGAAATGATGGTCGTCGCTTCGGAGAGAATCTCCATCACGCGCATCTTGCCGACGCCGACCATCATCTCGAACGAGCGGGAATAGAGGTAGTCGCCTACCAGCACGCTCGCCGCGTTGCCGAACAGCGCATTGGCCGTCTGGCGGCCGCGCCGCAGCTCGGATTCGTCGACGACGTCGTCGTGCAGCAGCGTCGCCGTGTGGATGAACTCGACGACGGCGGCCAGCACATGCCGCTGGTGCGACGTTTCGCCGAGCGCGCCCGCGACGAGCAGCAGCAACGCCGGACGCAGCCGCTTGCCGCCCGCGCCGATGATGTACTCGGCGATCTGGTTGATCAGCACCACGTCGGACGCGAGGCTTTGCCGGATGACGCGATTCACCTGCTCCATATCGCTGGCGATCGGGGCGAGCAGATGGGCGGCGCTGAGGGTGGGGGAGGCGGTGGACGACGACATGATCATGGAATTGGGTGATGCCGCGGATTATAAGTCGAATCCGCGGCACGCCGGGTTGTCGCCCGCGCCGCATGCGCGATTTTGGCCGTCCGGCCGAGGCCCGCGCGCGGCAATCGCTGATCGGCTTTGACAGCGCTGCTAACTCTCTGTATAATCACGCCTTTTCCGCGCGTGGTGTGCGGAAAAATTGGATCCAGAGTGAGGTTCTCAATGTACGCGGTCATAAAAACCGGCGGCAAGCAGTACAAGGTTGCCGTTGGCGAAAAACTCAAAGTAGAACAGATACCGGCTGACATTGACGCTGAAATCACGCTCGACCAGGTTCTCGCAGTGGGCGAAGGCGAATCGATTAAGTTCGGTACGCCGCTGGTCAGTGGGGCTTCCGTCAAGGCCACCGTTGTGTCGCACGGTCGTCATGCCAAGGTCACCATCTTCAAGATGCGTCGCCGGAAGCACTACCAAAAGCACGGCGGCCACCGCCAGAACTACACTGAGCTGCGCATCGACGCGATCAACGCGTAAGCGCCTCGGTAAAGGAGCAATCAGATGGCACACAAAAAGGCAGGCGGCTCTTCCCGGAACGGCCGCGACTCCGAGTCGAAACGTCTCGGCGTGAAGGTGTACGGCGGCCAGGCGATCAACGCCGGCGGCATCATCGTGCGTCAGCGCGGCACCCGCATGCACGCTGGCGAGAACGTCGGCATGGGCAAGGATCACACCCTGTTCGCGCTGGTCGACGGCCACGTGAAGTTCGCGACGAAGGGCGCGGACAAGAAGCATACGGTCATCGTCGTCCCGGCGGCAGCCTAAGTCAGGCATCCACGGGCTTCGTAGCCTGAAGGCCCCGCAGTTGTCGCGGGGCCTTTTTTATTTTGTCGCTGCGCAGGCGCAATTGGCCGGATGGCCGATTGTTCAAGCGCGGCGGCGCGCGGCACAATAGCGGAAATACTGGGCGGAGTAACGAATGAAGTTCATTGACGAAGCACGAATCGAAGTCATCGCCGGAGACGGAGGCGATGGCAGCGCGTCGATGCGCCGCGAGAAATTCGTTCCGTTCGGCGGGCCGGACGGCGGCGACGGCGGCCGGGGCGGCAGTGTCTATGCGATCGCCGACCGCAACATCAACACGCTGATCGACTACCGTTACGCGAAGAAGCACCTGGCGCGCAACGGCGAGAACGGCCGCGGTTCGGACTGCTACGGCAAGGGCGGCGACGATATCACGCTGCGCATGCCGGTCGGCACGATCATCAACGACATGGACACCGGCGAGCTGATCGCCGACCTGACCGAGCACGACCAGAAAGTGATGCTCGCGAATGGCGGGGCGGGCGGTCTCGGCAACCTGCACTTCAAGTCGAGCACGAACCGCGCGCCGCGCCAGAAGACCGACGGCAAGCCCGGCGAACGCCGGATGCTGCGGCTCGAGCTGAAGGTGCTCGCCGACGTCGGCCTGCTCGGCATGCCGAACGCGGGCAAGTCGACGTTCATTTCGTCGGTGTCGAATGCGAAGCCGAAGATTGCCGATTACCCGTTCACGACGCTCGCGCCGAATCTCGGCGTCGTGCGCGTCGGGCCGAGCAAGAGCTTCGTGATCGCCGACATCCCGGGACTGATCGAGGGCGCGGCCGAAGGCGCAGGCCTCGGCCATCAGTTCCTGCGTCACCTGCAGCGTACGGGCGTGCTGCTGCATCTCGTGGATCTCGCGCCGTTCGACGAAAACGTCGATCCGGTTGCCGAGGCGACGGCGATCGTCGGCGAGCTGCGCAAGTACGACGAGGCGCTCTACGAGAAGCCGCGCTGGCTCGTGCTCAACAAGCTCGACATGGTGCCCGAGGACGAGCGCGAGGCGCGCGTCGCGGATTTCCTCGAGCGCTTCGGCTGGGACGGCCCCGTGTTCGAGATTTCGGCGCTGACGGGCCAGGGCTGCGAGGCGCTGTGCTATGCGATCTACGATTACCTCGCGGCGCATTCGGACGCGCATCGCGCCGAGGAAGCGGAAGATCTGGCGGCCGACGTGCGCTTCCGCGACGCGCCGTCGGCCGACGCTCAGGACAGCGACGCCTGAGCGGTCAGCATGCACCGGGCGCGAGCCGCCCGGCGGCGGAATTCAATCGCGCCCGGCCGGGCTAGGCATCACTTACAGGAGACAGCGCACGATGCGTTCGATCATCGCGGATTCGAAGCGATTGGTGGTGAAGGTGGGATCCAGCCTCGTGACCAACGACGGCAAGGGGCTCGATCATGCCGCAATTGGCCGCTGGGCGGCCCAGATCGCCGCGCTGCGCGACGAGGGCAAGGAAGTCGTGCTCGTCAGCTCGGGCGCGATCGCGGAAGGCATGCAGCGGCTCGGCTGGAGCAAGCGTCCGCGCGAGATCGACGAGTTGCAGGCCGCGGCCGCGGTCGGGCAGATGGGGCTCGCGCAGGTCTATGAAAGCCGTTTCTCCGAACACGGCATCCGCACCGCGCAGATCCTGCTCACCCATGCCGACCTCGCGGACCGCGAGCGCTACCTGAACGCGCGTTCGACGCTGCTCACGCTGCTGCGGCTCGGCGTCGTGCCGATCATCAACGAGAACGACACCGTCGTCACCGACGAAATCAAGTTCGGCGACAACGACACACTCGGCGCGCTCGTGGCGAACCTGATCGAAGGCGATGCGCTGATCATCCTCACCGACCAGGCGGGCCTTTTCACTGCCGATCCGCGCAAGGACCCGTCGGCAACGCTCGTCGCGGAAGCGAACGCGGGCGCGCCGGAGCTCGAGGCGATGGCGGGCGGCGCGGGGTCGAGCCTCGGTCGCGGCGGCATGCTGACGAAGATTCTCGCGGCCAAGCGTGCGGCCCACAGCGGCGCGAACACCGTGATCGCAAGTGGGCGCGAACCCGACGTGCTCGCGCGTCTCGCCGCGGGCGAGGCGATCGGCACGCAGCTGATCGCGCGCACGGCGCGGATGGCTGCGCGCAAGCAGTGGATGGCGGATCACCTGCAGGTGCGCGGGCACGTCGTGATCGACGCCGGCGCAGTTGAAAAGCTGACGTCGGGCGGCAAGAGCCTGCTGCCGATCGGTATCGTCAGCGTGCAGGGCGTGTTCGCACGCGGCGAGGTGATCGCATGCGTCGGCCCCGACGGGCGTGAGGTCGCGCGCGGTCTCACCAATTACAGCAGCGCGGAGACGAAGCTGATCCAGCGCAAGCCGAGCGGCGAGATCGAATCGGTGCTCGGCTACATGCTCGAGCCGGAGCTGATCCACCGCGACAACCTCGTGCTCGTGTGAGTCGCGCGCCGCGGTGACGGCGGTGACGGCACAAAAAAAGCCCGCGGCGACGCGGGCTTTTTGCATGGCGGCGGCTGCGTGCCGCGCGCGATCAGCGCAGCTGGTTCAGCGCGGTGCGGTGATACTTGATGTTCTCGAGAATCGACTGCGACGTGCCCATCGGCATCTTGTTTGCGCAGAAGTAGTCCTGGTAGAGCGCGGCGTGGTACGCGTTCAGCTCGCCATTCTCGATGCGGCGCCAGTCGTTCTCGACCGTGCGATCCCAGCCGTCGTGGTCCGCGTTCAGGCCCGCGTACTGGCGCCACTCGTACGTATCGCAGCGGATCCCTTCGTAAATGATGTTGCGTGCGCCGGCCGGGCTCGTGACGACGACCGTATACCGGACGATGCCATCGGTGCCGACCGCGAGCGATTTCGCGTCGACGAAGAACTTGAGCGGCGTGTTCTGCGACACGTTGAAGGGCAGCAGGTCGCCTGCCTGCGGCAGCGGCGGCAACGTGTCGACGGTGTTTTCCTTCCAGGTCGGCTGGCGGTCCAGCAGATACACGAACGCGCTGTCATCCTTGTTGGACGACGTGTTCGAATGCGCGCAGCCGGCCAGGGCGGCCACGGCTGCGAGCGACGTGAGCGCGAGAGCAATCGCTTTCAATATGCATTCCTTGTAAAAAAAGGGCGCGACACCATGGTCGCGCCCGGTCATGCAGTCCGACTTGTCATTCGCCGAGGATCAGGCGAGGCGGTGCCTCGTCCAGCGTGCTCGCTTCCACTTCGACCTCGGAACACACCACCGATGCATCGACAACCGTTACCGTCTGATGGGGCTGCGAATCCACGACGCGCGGATAGCGCGGACGCAAACCTCGCGGCCTGTCGGCCCTCTGCGCCGGGCGGCGCAGGAAGCGCGACAGTTCCGTCAGCGCCAACTGATAGACATCCCGCTTGAACTCGATCACCGCATCGAGCGGCACCCAGTACTCGTTCCAGCGCCATGCATCGAACTCCGGGTGATCGGTCGCGCGCAAGCAAATGTCGCAATCGCGTCCGACCATCCGCAGCAGGAACCAGATCTGCTTCTGGCCGCGGTAATGGCCGCGTACTTCGCGTTTGATGAACTTGTCAGGCACCTCGTAACGCAACCAGTCGCGTGTGCGGCCGATTATCTTGACGTGTTCCGGGTGCAGGCCTGTCTCCTCGTGCAGTTCCCGGTACATCGCCTGCATGGGGGTCTCGCCGTACTTGATCCCACCTTGAGGAAACTGCCAGGAGTGCTCGCGGAGCCGCTTGCCCCAAAACACCTCGTTGCGCGCGTTCAAGAGGATGATGCCGACGTTCGGGCGAAAGCCTTCACGATCCAGCATACAACCACCTTCGAATCCTTTAAAATTGCTTTGATTATAAACAGATACCGGGCGCTGCGCACCGTAACGGAGCGAATCCGCGCGGGGCGCACCGACTGAATTGTCCCTGATTTGTCTGCTACGTCATCTGCGCCATCGTCGTTCGCCGCGCGCAGCTTTTTCTCCTTGAATCTTTTTCGGGCGCCCCGCCTGGGGGCGCCGTTTTTGGAACCGTCCGCATGAAAGCTTCCCGTTTCTTTATCGGCACCCTGAAAGAGGCACCCGCCGACGCAGAGATCGTCAGCCACAAGCTGATGGTGCGCGCCGGCATGATCCGTCGTGTCGCCGGCGGCATCTACAACTACCTGCCGGTCGGCCTGCGTTCCATTCGCAAGGTCGAGGCAATCGTGCGCGAGGAAATGAACCGGGCTGGCGCCATCGAGCTGCTGATGCCGGCCGTGCAGCCGGCCGAGCTGTGGCAGGAGTCGGGCCGCTGGGAGCAGTACGGCCCCGAGCTGCTGCGCTTCAAGGACCGCAAGGACAACGACTTCGTGATCGGGCCGACGCACGAGGAAGTGATCACCGACATCGCGCGCAACCAGATCAAGAGCTACCGGCAGATGCCGGTGAACTTCTACCAGATCCAGACGAAGTTCCGCGACGAGATCCGTCCGCGCTTCGGCGTGATGCGCGGCCGCGAATTCATCATGAAGGACGCGTACTCGTTCGACAAGGACGCCGACGGCCTGCGCGAGTCGTATCGCAAGATGTACGACGCATACGTGCGCATCTTCACGCGCCTCGGCCTCGAGTTCCGTCCGGTCGCGGCCGACAGCGGCTCGATCGGCGGCAACTTCTCGCATGAGTTCCACGTGATCGCCGACACCGGCGAAGACGCGATCGCCTACTGCCCGACCTCCGATTTCGCAGCGAACATCGAGGCGGCCGAAGCGCTGCCGCTGCTCGACGAGCGCGCCGCGCCCGCCGAGCCGATGGCGAAGGTCGCGACGCCGGGCAAGGCGAAGTGCGAGGCCGTCGCCGAGCTGATGGGCATTCCGCTCGCGCGCACGATCAAGTCGATCGTGCTTGCGACGGACAACGAAGGCGCGGAACCGACGATCTGGCTGCTGATGCTGCGCGGCGATCACGACCTGAACGAGATCAAGGCGTCGAAGCTGCCGGGCCTGGCGAACCACCGCTTCGCGACCGAGCCGGAAATCGTCGAGTGGTTCGGCACGCCGCCGGGCTACCTCGGCCCGATCGGCACGAAGAAGCCGGTGAAGGTGATCGCCGATCGCACGGTTGCGAACATGAGCGATTTCGTCGTCGGCGCGAACGAGGTCGACTATCACATCGCCGGCGTGAACTGGGGCCGCGATCTGCCGGAACCGGAAGTCGCCGACATCCGCAACGTGCAGAAGGGCGACCCGTCGCCGGACGGCAAGGGCGTGATCGACATCTGCCGCGGCATCGAGGTCGGCCACGTGTTCCAGCTCGGCACCAAGTATTCGGAAGCGATGGGCGCGACGTTCCTCGACGAGTCGGGCAAGCCGCAGCCGATGCTGATGGGCTGCTACGGGGTGGGCGTCACGCGCATTCTCGGCGCGGCGATCGAACAGAACTTCGACGACAAGGGCATCATCTGGCCGGAGTCGATCGCGCCGTTCGAGGTCGTGCTGTGCCCGATGGGTTATGACCGCAGCGACGCGGTGCGCGAAGCGGCCGACAAGCTGTACGCGGAGCTGGCCGCGGCCGGCATCGACGTGATCCTCGACGATCGCGGCGAGCGCCCGGGCGTGATGTTCGCCGACTGGGAGTTGATCGGCGTGCCGCACCGTCTCGTGATCGGCGAGCGCGGCCTGAAGGAAGGCAAGATCGAGTACCAGGGCCGCCGCGACACCGAGGCGACGCTGCTGCCGGCCGACACGGCCGCGGCGACGGTCGCGGACAAGGTTCGCGCGGCGCTCGCGCGCTAAGCCGGCCGACCGGAGGACACGGTGGAATACACCTTCCTGTCGGCCACCGTGCTCCTTCTGCTGATCACCGATCCGCTCGGCAACATTCCGCTGTTCATCTCGGCGATGCGGAGTGTGCCGCGCGAGCGGCGCGTGAAGCTGATCCTGCGCGAAGTGGGGATCGCGTTCGTGATCCTGCTGTTCTTCATGGTCGTCGGCGACCGCTTCCTGCGGATGATGAACCTCACCGACCTGTCGTTGCGCATCGGCGGCGGCATCGTGCTGTTCCTGATCGCGCTGCGGATGATCTTTCCGCATCCGGACGGCGCGCTCGGCAACGATCCGCGGGCGGGCGGCGAGCCGTTCATCGTGCCGCTCGCGATCCCGGCGCTCGCGGGGCCGTCGGCGCTCGCGACGGTGATGCTGCTGACGTCGCAGGCGCCCGGCAAGATGATCGAGTGGGCAGGCGCGCTGACCGTCACGATGATCGTCTGCGCGGTCACCCTGGTGCTGGCCGAGCGGATCCAGCAATGGCTCGGCGAGCGTACGGTCGCGGCGTTCGAGCGGCTGATGGGTCTCGTGCTCGTCGCGATCTCGGTCGAGATGATGCTGGGCGGGATCCGCGTGTTCGTACATCAGCTGTAGCGCAGCGGCGGTCGACGGCGCTTCAACGAAAAAGCGGCGCTCCGGGAAAACCGGAGCGCCGCTTTTCTTTTTGCGGGCCGCGCGGGCGTCAGGCGTTCGCGGTCAGCGCGCGGATCGTCGGCAGGTTGCGCCAGTAGCCTTTCGCGTCCATCCCGCAGCCGAACACGTAGCGGTCCGGCACCTTGAAGCCGCAGAAGTCCGGATGCAGCGGCTTCGCCTTCGCGAGCGTCTTCTCGCACAGCACGGCGGACATGAAGCGCGTCGCGCCCATGTCGAGGATGCGGTCGCGGATCGCGGCCATCGTCTCGCCTTCGTCGAGGATGTCGTCGAGCACGAGCACGATGCGGTCCTTCACCGATTCGCGCGGCGCGACGCGCCAGTGCATCTCCGGGCTGCCCTGCGTCGTGTTGCGGTAGCGGGTCAGGTGGATGTAGTCGAATTCGAGCGGGAAATCGAGATGCGGCAGCAGCATCCCGGTAAACACCGCGGCGCCGCCCATCACCGAGAGGACGAGCGGGAACGCGTCGCCGATCTCGGCGCGGATCGCGTCGGCCATCCGGGCGATCGACGCGTTGACGGCGTCCGCCGAGACGATCTCTTCGGAGTGTTCGAAAATGTGGAGGGCTTCTTCGCGGTTCATGTGTTCAGGCGGGCAGTCGGGATACAAATAAGGATGAGGCAGAACGGCCGGAGCGCGCTACAGCAAAAACCCGCGCGCCGTCCGCCCGGACGAAATCAGCGCAGGCCGGGCATCATGCCCTTCAGGCCGCGCATCATCTTCTGCATGTTGCCGCCCTTCAGCTTCTTCATCATCGTACGCATCTGGTCGTACTGGTTCAGCATCCGGTTGACTTCCTGCACCGGCACGCCCGCGCCGGCTGCAATGCGGCGCTTGCGCGTCGCCTTGATGATCTCGGGTTTTGCGCGCTCGGCGGGCGTCATCGAGCTGATGATCCCTTCCATCCGGCGGATCTGCTTTTCGGCCTGGCCCATGTCAGCGCCGGCAGCCGCCTGCTGGAACTGCGCGGGCAGCTTGTCCATCAGCGACGACAGGCCGCCCATGTTCTTCATCTGCGAGATCTGCGCGCGGAAATCGTTCAGGTCGAAGTCGCCGCCTTTCTTGACCTTGTCGGCGAGCTTCTGCGCGGCCTGCACGTCGACGCCGCGCTGCGCTTCCTCGACGAGCGCGAGGATGTCGCCCATGCCGAGGATCCGGTTCGCCATCCGGTCCGGATGGAAGATCTCGAGGCCGTCGAGCTTCTCGGCGACGCCGACGAACTTGATCGGCTTGCCGGTGATGTGACGCACCGACAGCGCGGCGCCGCCGCGCGAGTCGCCGTCGAGCTTCGTCAGCACGACGCCGGTGAGCGGCAGCGCGTCGTTGAACGCCTTCGCGGTGTTGACGGCATCCTGGCCGAGCATCGCGTCGACGACGAACAGCGTTTCGGCCGGCTTCAGCGTGCCGTGCAGCGCCGCGATCTCCTGCATCATCGCTTCGTCGATGCCGAGACGGCCGGCCGTGTCGACGATCAGCACGTCATGGTAGTGGCGCTTCGCCCAGTCGACGGCCGCGACTGCGATGTCGACGGGCTTCTGGTCCGGCGTCGACGGGAAGAAATCGGCGCCGACCTGTTCGCTCACCGTTTTCAGCTGCATGATCGCGGCGGGGCGGTACACGTCGCACGACACCGTCAGCACTTTCTTCTTGTACTTCTCGCGAAGGAGCTTCGCGAGCTTGCCGGCGGTGGTCGTCTTGCCGGCGCCCTGCAGGCCGGCCATCAGGATGACGGCGGGCGGCGTGACCGCGAGGTTCAGCTCGGCGGCCTTGCCTTCGTAGTCGCCGCCGATCACGGCGGTCAGCTCCTTCTGGACCACGCC
Source organism: Burkholderia sp. PU8-34 (assembly GCF_053427725.1). NCBI lineage: Bacteria > Pseudomonadati > Pseudomonadota > Betaproteobacteria > Burkholderiales > Burkholderiaceae > Burkholderia > Burkholderia sp. PU8-34. The sequence continues at coordinate 132,678 of NZ_JBSAXC010000014.1, read as the reverse complement.
GACGAGTGCCTGGCCGGGCGACAGGCTGCTGATCACCTCCTCGCCGAGCGCCTTTTCCTTGACCTTCGCGATGAATTCGCGAACGACGGGCAGGGCGACGTCGGCCTCGAGGAGCGCGAGACGCACCTCGCGGAGCATCTCCTGGGTGTTCGCCTCGGTGAGCCGGGCCTCGCCGCGCAGCGTCTTGACGACGCGCGCCATCCGTTGAGTGAGATTGTCGAGCATGGGGAGCGATGGACAGTGGGGCCCGAAGGCGCGGCGGGACTGAATCGGGAGCCGTCGCGGGAAGGGGGCCTAGTGTAAACTTCGAACATGGATATTGTACTGTATGCCCTCACTGCGATCCTGTACGGCGGTCTCGCCGTCGCCGGCTGGCGCGCGCACCGCCAGGGCGTGGCTTCGCCGCTCGTCGCGAGCGTACCGGCCGTGCCGGTCCCGGCGTCCGCCGCCTCAGGCATGAGCGGCGCGGGCCGCGCGCTGCTGTTCGCTGCGCTCGTCGCGCACGGCGTGCTGCTCCACATGACGATCTTTCCGCACGACGCGATGGTGTTCGGCTTCGCGTTCGCGCTGTCCGCGATGTTCTGGCTCGGCGCCGGCATCTACTGGATCGAGAGCTTTTTCTTCCCGCTCGACAGCCTGCGCCTGCTCGTGCTGCCGCTCGCGTGCGGCGCGTCGCTGCTGCCGCTCGTGTTCGGCGGCGTGCGGGTGCTGCCTTATGCCGCAGCGCCGCTGTTCAAGCTGCACTTCCTGATCGCGAACATCGCGTACGGCCTGTTCGCGATCGCGGCGCTGCACGCGGTGCTGATGCTGATGGTCGAGCGGCGCCTGCAGTCGCTGAGGAGCGGCGGACGCACGGGCTCGACGGGCTGGATCGCGAGCTGGCTCGAGACGCTGCCGCCGCTCCTCACGCTCGAGAAGTTGCTGTTCCGGCTGATCGGCGCGGGTTTCGTACTGCTGACGCTGACGCTCGCGTCGGGGATGCTGTTCAGCGAGCAGGTCGACGCGCGCGCGCTGCGGCTCGACCACAAGACCGTGTTCGCGATCCTGTCGTGGCTGATGTTCGGCGGGCTGCTGATTGCGCGCAGGACGTCGGGCTGGCGCGGTCGCGCGGCCGCGCGCTGGGTGCTCGTGTCGTTCGCCGCGCTGCTGCTCGCGTATGTCGGCAGCCGCTTTGTGTTCGAGGTGCTGCTGCACCGCTCCGTGATTTGACCGTCCGTTTTTCCGATGCGACAGATACTTCTCCTCATCCTCCTGTTCTTCGCGGGCTCGTGGATCCAGCGCAAGCTGCGCCAGGCGCAGGCGCAGGCGCAGGCGCGGGCCGGGCAGGGCGCCGGTCGTGAAGCCGGGCCCGGCAACGGTGCGTCGGGATATGGCGGCGGCGCAGGTGCCACGCGCGCCGGTGACGCGCAGTCGCTCCCCGAGCCGATGGTGCGCTGCGCCGAATGCGGTGTGCATGCGCCGAAGGGCGACGCGGTCTCCGCAGGCGGCGAATACTTCTGCAGCACCGATCATGCGCAGCGCCACGCAGCGCGCGCGAGCGAGCGCGACGCGCGATGAGCGGCACGCCGTCTTTGTCGATCGACGGGAACGGCTGGGTGCGCGAAGCGCGCCACGCGCCGTCGCCGAACTTCGAGGCACGTCCGGCCGGCGCCGTGCCGACGCTCGTCGTCGTCCACAACATCAGCCTGCCGCCCGGCGAGTTCGGCGGCGATGCGATCGAGGCGCTGTTCCTGAACCGTCTCGACTGCGACACGCACCCTTATTACCAGGCTCACCTGCGCGGCGTGCGCGTGTCCGCGCACTTCCTCGTCCGTCGCGACGGCGAACTCGTGCAGTTCGTGTCGTGCGACGAGCGGGCATGGCACGCGGGCGCGTCCGATTTCTTCGGCCGGCCGCGCTGCAACGATTTCTCGATCGGCATCGAACTCGAAGGCGCGGACGACGTGCCGTTCGAGGCCGCGCAGTACGCGACGCTCGCCACGCTTGCGCGCGCGCTCGCCGCCCGCTATCCGGTGGACGCGTTCGCCGGTCATGCCGACGTCGCGCCGGGGCGGAAGACCGACCCCGGCCCGCACTTCGATTGGCAACGCTTCGCAGGCGATGCCGGCCTTTCCGCCGAATACTTTCCTTTCCGGCAGCACTGAGCGTACGGTTTTCCGGCACGTAAATTTTTTTTCTCCGACCAATGCCTTGCCGCGTCTGCGCGCGAGCGATGTCAAGGGCTATCGCGCAAATTATCCAGTTGGACGTCGTTCGAATGTCCACTATACTTGGTGCCAGTTGAGCGGTTCTGCACTAGATGTAGTGTGTGTCGCAGGGGGAACCCGAGCGGCACCGGCCGGCGGGCAACGTCGGCGGACAGCGTTCTCAGGGCGGCGCGCCAGGCCGGGCGGTCAGGGCGTCGCGACCAGCGCAGCGAACATCGACGGGTCGCGATACACATGACGAAGCACGACACGGCATCACGTGTATCGCCACGACCGAACCGACCCCTTCGACACATCGCTCGCGTCTTACCGCTCGCGCATCGCATTGCGCAGCGTTCGTTTTAATCCGCGGTTCTCTCCGCACCATCCAACACCAGGAGCTTTGCACATGCAAACCACCGACAACGCGACGTCCCAGTACGAGAGCGCCTCGAGCCGCCCTCTCGGCGGGACCGAACAAGGCGCGCACGCGCTCGCGCCGCAGGCCACGTTCGCCGACTACAAGGTGATCCGCCGTAACGGCAGCGTGGTCTCGTTCGAGCCTTCGAAGATCGCGATCGCGGTGACCAAGGCTTTCCTGGCCGTCAATGGCGGGCAGGGCGCGGCATCGGCGCGCGTGCGCGAACTCGTCGAGCAGCTGACGCACAACGTCGTGCGCGCGCTCGTGCGCAGCCGCCCGAACGGCGGCACGTTCCATATCGAGGACATCCAGGACCAGGTCGAGCTCGCGCTGATGCGCGGCGGCGAGCACAACGTCGCGCGTGCGTACGTGCTGTATCGCGAGAAGCGCCACCTCGAGCGCCAGCATGCGGGCGAGGAAGCGGCCGTGGTCGAATCGAGCGGCGGCATCAACGTCGTCGACAAGGGCGTCACGCGTCCGCTCGACCTGAACGCGCTGCGCGCGCTGATCGTGTCGGCCTGTGACGGCCTCGGCACTGCGGTTAACCCCGACCCGATCGTCGCGGAGACGGTGAAGAACCTGTACGACGGCGTGCCGATGAGCCAGGTGTACGACTCGGCGATCCTGGCGGCCCGCACGATGATCGAGAAGGACCCGGCGTACAGCCAGGTCACGGCGCGCATCCTGCTGCACACGATCCGCCGCGAGATCCTCGGCGAGGAAGTGGTCCAGGCCGAGATGTCGAGCCGCTACACAGAGTACTTCCCGCAGTTCCTGAAGCGCGGCGTCGACGCCGGCCTGCTCGACGACAAGCTGCTGCAGTTCGACCTGGCGCGCCTCGGCGCAGCGCTCGACGCGAACCGCGACCTGCAGTTCGGCTACCTCGGCCTGCAGACGCTGTACGACCGCTACTTCCTGCACGTCGACGGCACCCGCATCGAAATGCCGCAGGCGTTCTTCATGCGCGTCGCGATGGGCCTGTCGCTGAATGAAATCGACCGTGAAGCGCGTGCGATCGAGTTCTACAACGTGCTGTCGAGCTTCGACTTCATGAGCTCGACGCCGACGCTGTTCAACTCGGGCACCCACCGCTCGCAGCTGTCGTCGTGCTACCTGACGACGGTCGCGGACGATCTCGACGGCATCTATGAAGCGCTGAAGGAAAATGCGCTGCTGTCGAAGTTCGCCGGCGGCCTCGGCAACGACTGGACCCGCGTGCGTGCGCTCGGCTCGCATATCAAGGGCACGAACGGCAAGTCGCAAGGCGTCGTGCCGTTCCTGAAGGTCGTCAACGACACCGCGGTCGCGGTCAACCAGGGCGGCAAGCGCAAGGGCGCGGTGTGCGCGTATCTCGAATCGTGGCACCTCGACATCGAGGAATTCCTCGAGCTGCGCAAGAACACCGGCGACGACCGCCGCCGCACGCACGACATGAACACGGCGAACTGGATTCCCGACCTGTTCATGAAGCGCGTGATGGAAGGCGCCGACTGGACGCTGTTCTCGCCGTCGACCTGCCCGGACCTGCACGACAAGTTCGGCGCCGAGTTCGAGGCCGCCTACACGGCGTACGAGGCCAAGGTCGCTCGCGGCGAGATCAAGCTGTTCAAGAAGATCCCGGCGCAGCAGCTGTGGCGCAAGATGCTCGGCATGCTGTTCGAGACCGGCCACCCGTGGATCACGTTCAAGGATCCGTGCAACGTGCGCTCGCCGCAGCAGCACGTCGGCGTCGTCCACTCGTCGAACCTGTGCACGGAAATCACGCTGAACACGAGCGACACCGAGATCGCAGTCTGCAACCTGGGCTCCGTGAACCTGGTCGCGCACCTCGTGAAGCAGGCGGACGGCAGCTACGCGCTCGACCACGACAAGCTCAAGCGCACGATCAGCGTCGCGATGCGCATGCTCGACAACGTGATCGACATCAACTACTACGCGGTGCCGAAGGCGCGTAACTCGAACCTGAAGCACCGCCCGGTCGGCATGGGCATCATGGGCTTCCAGGACTGCCTGCACCTGCTGCGCACGCCGTACGCGTCGGAAGCGGCGGTCGAGTTCGCCGACCGTTCGATGGAAGCGGTCTGCTACTACGCGTACTACGCGTCGACCGAGCTGGCCGAGGAACGCGGCCGCTACTCGAGCTACCGCGGCTCGCTGTGGGATCGCGGCATCCTCCCGCAGGACACGCTGAAGCTGCTGACGGAAGCGCGCGGCGGCTACGTCGAGGTCGACACGTCGGAGTCGCTCGACTGGACGGAGTTGCGTTCGCGGATCGCGACGCACGGCATGCGCAACTCGAACTGCGTCGCGATCGCGCCGACGGCGACGATCTCGAACATCATCGGCGTGTCGGCGTGCATCGAGCCGACCTTCCAGAACCTGTACGTGAAGTCGAACCTGTCGGGCGAATTCACGGTGGTCAACGAGTTCCTGGTGCGCGACCTGAAGGAGCGCGGCCTGTGGGACGAGGTGATGGTCGCGGACCTGAAGTACTTCGACGGCATGCTGTCGCGCATCGACCGCATCCCGGCCGACCTGCGCGCGATCTACGCGACCGCGTTCGAAGTCGATCCGACGTGGCTGGTCGAGGCGGCGTCGCGTCGCCAGAAGTGGATCGACCAGGCGCAGTCGCTGAACATCTACATGGGCGGCGCGTCGGGCAAGAAGCTCGACGAGGTCTACAAGCTCGCATGGCTGCGCGGCCTGAAGACGACGTACTACCTGCGCACGATGGCGGCGACGCACGTCGAGAAGTCGACGGTCGCGCACGGCGCGCTGAACGCGGTGCCGACGAGCGGTGGCGCGGGCGGTGGTGCGCAAGGCGCAGCGGGCGGCTTCGGTGCGGCGGGCGGCGAAGCGTCGTCGGCAGGCGCGATGAGCGCCGCGCCGGTCGAGGCGGATGGCCCGGTGTGCACGCTGCGTCCGGGTGATGCGGGCTTCGACGAGTGTGAAGCGTGCCAGTAACGCCGCGCATCTGACTCGGCGAGGCACCACGCGGCGCGCACGGCAACCGATAAAGGTTGAAGTGCGCGCCGCTCTCAACTAAAAAAATGATAAGGAATCTGTAACGCGGCACACGCGTTGCAGGCGGTGACAAGCGATCGAAGCAGCCCCGACGGCACCACGTTTCGATCGGCGTTCGATACGTCGAGCGCACCTCGCGATACACGCGCGGCACACGTCGCGCGCTGCATGAACGACGATGCGTTGCTCAAAGTGTTGTATCGAGGTCGCAACGCGAATCGAAAAAGGGATTTTTCGTGAGCGAGCCCTTTTATCGCTCAGGAAAAGATGGTACAAACCGTTCTAAATTGATGGTGAGAATTTATGCTCAACTGGGATGACGAGATGACCGCCGTAACGCCCGCGAGCGGAGCGCAGCAAAACGCGATGCGCACCCCCGCAGGCACGGCTGTCGGAATGCAGGCTGCAGCGCCTGCCGCCCAACAGGCTCGTGACATTTTCCAAGGCGATCTTGCGGTCGCACCGCTAGCATCAGCTGTTCCCGCTGCCGGTTCGGAAGCGCGCGTGAATGTCGCCGACAAGCGCATCATCAACGGCCAGACTGACGTCAATCAGCTGGTGCCGTTCAAGTACAAGTGGGCGTGGGAAAAGTATCTGGCCGGTTGCGCGAACCACTGGATGCCGCAGGAAATCAACATGTCCCGCGACATCGCGCTGTGGAAGGATCCGAACGGCCTGACCGAAGACGAGCGCCGCATCGTCAAGCGCAACCTCGGCTTCTTCGTGACGGCCGACTCGCTCGCCGCGAACAACATCGTGCTCGGCACGTACCGCCACATCACGGCGCCGGAGTGCCGGCAGTTCCTGCTGCGCCAGGCGTTCGAAGAAGCGATCCACACGCACGCGTACCAATATATTGTCGAATCGCTCGGTCTCGACGAAGGCGAGATCTTCAATGCGTACCACGAGGTCACGTCGATCCGTGCGAAAGACGAATTCCTGATCCCGTTCATCCACACGCTGACGGACCCGGCCTTCAAGACCGGCACGCTCGAGGCGGATCAGAAGCTGCTGAAGTCGCTGATCGTGTTCGCCTGCATCATGGAAGGCCTGTTCTTCTATGTCGGGTTCACGCAGATCCTCGCGCTCGGCCGCCAGAACAAGATGACGGGTGCTGCAGAGCAATATCAGTACATCCTGCGCGACGAGTCGATGCACTGCAATTTCGGCATCGACCTGATCAACCAGATCAAGCTCGAAAACCCGCACCTGTGGACCGCCGAGTTCCGTGCGGAGATCCGCGAGCTGTTCAAGCAGGCTGTCGATCTCGAATACCGCTACGCCGAGGACACGATGCCGCGCGGCGTGCTGGGTTTGAACGCGTCGATGTTCAAGAGCTATCTGCGTTTCATCTGCAACCGCCGTTGCCAGCAGATCGGCCTCGATCCGCTGTACCCGAACGAGGAAAACCCGTTCCCGTGGATGAGCGAGATGATCGACCTGAAGAAGGAACGCAACTTCTTCGAGACGCGCGTGATCGAGTATCAGACGGGTGGCGCGCTGTCCTGGGAATAACCGGCAGCAGCGACACACGTCACGACGATGTTGAAGCCGGCGGCCTCTCGGCCCCGGCACAAGGTTTAGGAGCAAGAACGCCTGATGCAAAGCATGCCCGGTGCCTTAACGGCCCAACGACACGACAGGCACTTTGCGAACCCTTCAGTGGGATGGGCAAACTTCCCTCCGGAAAAAGCGGATGGCCGTGTGGCCGTCCGCTTGATCAAGCTCAAGCGATCTTGGGTGGCGGCGCGTGGTGTGCCGGCCGCCGACTTGATTTGGCGCGCGAGGCCCGATGGTCACGTGCGCCATACCGTATTCATTAGCGTAAGCGCGTGGTATCCGCGTACGCCGATGAATAGCCCGCTTCGCAGCGCACGTCCTGAACAGCGTCCGCGGGAAGCGGGTTTTGACGAAGGGTGTAGTTTGAACTGACTCTCATCTGAACCTGAAGGAGAACAACATGGCTACTGCCAAGAAGAAACCGGCTGCGAAGAAGGCTGCTGCGAAGAAGACCGTAGCGAAGAAGGCTGCCGCGCCGGCGAAGAAGGCCGCTGCAGTGAAGAAGGTTGCGGCCAAGAAGGTCGCTGTGAAGAAGGTTGCTGCGAAGAAGGCGGCACCGGCGAAGAAGGCGGCAGCGAAGAAGGTTGCAGCCAAGAAGGTCGCAACGAAGAAGGTTGCTGCCAAGAAGGTCGCTGCGAAGAAAGTTGCAGTGAAGAAGGTTGCTGCGAAGAAGGTTGCTGCGAAGAAGGCGGCACCGGCCAAGAAGGCAGCGGTCAAGAAGGTCGCAGCGAAGAAGGTTGCCGTGAAGAAGGTCGCAGCGAAGAAGGCTGCACCGGCGAAGAAGGCTGCTGCGAAGAAGGCTGCACCGGCGAAGAAGGCTGCACCGGCGAAGAAGGCTGCACCGGCGAAGAAGGCTGCACCGGCGAAGAAGGCTGCTGCGAAGAAGGCCGCACCGGCGAAGAAGGCTGCGCCCGTCACGACGGCTGCTGCTGCCCCTGCTGCTGCCCCTGCGAAGAAGGCAGCTGCGCCGAAGAAAGCTGCTGCGCCGAAGAAGGCTGTCGTGAAGAAGGCGGCACCGGCGACGACCGCGTCGACCGCATCGGTTGCGCCGGCATCGGGCGTGAAGACCGCGCTCAACCCGGCAGCAGCGTGGCCGTTCCCGACCGGCAGCCGTCCGTAATCGCGGATTGCACCGTCACCCGGACACTCATGCGGTGTCCGCGGGTTGAGTAGCGCTACTCAATCGGTCCCGCCATCAGGCTCAGGTGGCGGGATTTTTTTCGTCCGCGCGCGGCAGCGCGGCGCGCGCAGGCGAAAAAAAACGCATGCGCAGCTTCGCGCATGCGTTCGACCGCGGCTTGCGCCGCGTGCTGAGGATACCGGTCAGTGCGTGACGCGCGTGACGCCGCCGCTCGACAGCAGCCGCACACGTTCGCCGGCGCGGAACACTTCGCCGCTTGCCGCCTGCGTGATCGAGCGCATGTCGCCGTTGTCGAGGCGCACGGTGATTTCGACACCGTTCGCGGTGCTGAGGTTCTCGCCGATCGCGTTGCCTGCGACCGCGCCCGCGAGACCGCCTGCGATGGCGGTCAGGATCGAGCCCTTGCCGCCACCGATCGCGCTGCCCGCGACCGCGCCGAGCGCGCCGCCGCCGAGCGTGCCGATCGCGCTGCCGCCGCCGTCGGACTGGATCCGTACCGCGCGGACGCTTTCGACCGTGCCCATCCGCACGGTCTGCTCCCGCTGCGCCTGGCCGACGCTATAGACGTCGGCCGAGCCCGGCGGCGTGAAGCAGCCCGCCAGCGTCAGCGTGGCGGTCAGCATGGCCCCGAGTGTGAGGGTCTTTTTCGTCAACATTTGTGCTCTCCCACAATATTCATTTGAGACTGTAGCCGAACGCAGCCTCGAAGCGTGCATCGATCTCGGCGCGAGTCAGCGAGTAGGTTTGCGGCCCCTGGTGAGCGATCTTGATCGAGCCCATCAGGCTGGCCAGGCGCCCCGTGGTCGCCCAGTCGAGGCCGTTTTCGATGCCGTACAGCAGGCCGCCCCGGAAGGCGTCGCCGCAGCCGGTGGGATCGACGACGCGCTCGGCGGGCACCGCGGGAATCTGTTCTTCGCCGTTTTTGTGAAGAATGGTGGCGCCGTGCTCGCCGCGCGTGATGATCAACGCCTGGACCCGGCTGGCGATTTCCTGTTCCGACCAGCCCGTCTTGTCGCTGACGAGCTTGCCTTCGTAGTCGTTGACCGTGACGAACGTGGCGAGTTCAATGATGCGGCGCAGCGTCGCACCGTCGAAAAGCGGCAGGCCCTGGCCCGGATCGAAGATGAACGGGATGCCCGCGCGCGCGAATTGCTCGGCGTGCTGCACCATGCCGTCGAAGCCGTCCGGCGCGACGATGCCGAGCTTCACGCCCGGCACTTCGTCCGCGCGGTTCGCGTGCGACTGCATCATCGCGCCCGGGTGGAAGGCCGTGATCTGGTTGTTCTCGAGATCGGTCGTGATCATCGCCTGCGCGGTGTGCGTATCGGGCACCACGCGCACGTTTGCCTTCGACAGGCCGAGGCCGTCGAGACGCTCGAGATAGCGGTCCGCGTCGTTTGCGCCGAGCGTCGCCATGATGCGCGCATCGCCTCCCAGCATGTGCAGCGCGTACGCGATGTTGCCTGCGCAGCCGCCGAATTCGCGGCGCATCGTCGGCACGAGAAAGCTCACATTGAGAAGGTGAACCTGGTCGGGCAGGATGTGCTCGCGAAACCGGCCCTCGAAGGTCATGATGTTGTCGTAGGCGAGCGAGCCGCAGATCAGCGTAGTCAAGGCGTGCGTTCCTGTAATGAGCGTGTTGGTGGCGCCGCCCGGCGTGCGCGCGCCCAGCGGGCGCCGCGCGGCACGGGCGGCAGCCGGGATTACTTGAGGGCGGCGAGCGCGGCGTCGTAGTTCGGCTCGTCCTTGATCTCGCCGACGAGCTGTGCGTGCAGCACCTTGTTGTCGGCGTCGAGCACGACGACGGCACGTGCGGTCAGGCCGTTCAGCGGGCCGCTCGTCACGTCGACGCCGTACGCGTTCGCGAACGCGCGGCCGGTGCGGAACGTCGATGCGGTCAGCACGTTCGCGAGGCCTTCGGTCGTGCAGAAGCGCGTTGCGGCGAACGGCAGGTCGGCCGACACGACGACCACGACGGTGTTGTCGAGCGACGATGCGGCTTCGTTGAACTTGCGGGTCGACGTTGCGCAGGTCGGCGTGTCCAGGCTCGGCACGATGTTCAGCACCTTGCGCTTGCCGGCGAAGCTGGCGAGCGTCAGGTCGGCGAGGTCCTTGCCGACCAGCGAGAAATCGGGGGCTTGTGCGCCGACGGCCGGGAACGTGCCGGCGATGTCGATCGGGTTGCCACCCAGCGTAACTTTGCTCATGTTCGTGCTCCGAAGTAGCGCGTCGCGTGGACGCGCGGGTTGAGACGGGCGCGCGTCTGCGCGCCGCGGGGCGTCAAGGATAGAAGATCTGGACGCGGAAATTCGATGCGGGGGCGCCGTTCGTGTCGAGGCGGACGATCATCGTCTGTGTCGCGCCGGCCGGCAGCCCGGCTTCGATCGGCGTGCCGGGGCGGACGTACTCGCGCGGGGCGAGCACGCGGCGCACGGTGATGTGATTGGTGTCGTCGAGCAATGTCAGCTCGAGCGACGGGTACGCGAGCGCGACACGGTAGCGATTGGTCAGCGGCGCCTTCAGCTCGAGCACGCGCGGGCCGTCGATCTGGCGCAGGTCGGTCGCGTCGAGCCGCAACCCGTCGATCGCGCGCGGTGGCGCGACCGTGCAGCCGAGCGGCGCGCACAGTTGCCGGAACCAGCCCTGCGTGACCGGCCAGTAGATCATCAGCGACTCGCGCTGCCACCACGCGAGCTGCACGACGAGCAGCACCGCGAGTGCGGCGGCCACGAGGCCGCCGAGGAAGCCGCCGAGCAGGCCGCGCCGTGCCGGCGCGCGCGTTTCGCGCGTGACGGTGAAATGCGGACGGTCGTCGTCATCGGGGGCGGCCGTGAACGGTTCGCGCGGCGCATCGGCTGCGAAACGCGGCTCGCGCTCGGTGCGGCCGGCCGCGCGATCGTCATCGGCGGGCGTTGCCGGGGCCGGTGCGTGATGGATATCGGTGACGAAACGCGGTTCGTGCGCATCGCGGGGCGCGGAAAACGGCGCGTGATCGGCGGCGGTCTGCTCTTCGTCGGGCGATGCGGGCGGCTGGTCGGCCGCGAGGTGCGGTTCGCGCGCGTCGTGCGCCGCGCCGAGGGCTGCAAATGCCGAAGCCGCCGGTTCGTCGCCGTGCGTCGGCGAAATCGGCGGCAATGCGCCTGAGGCGGACGCATCGGTCGTTGCCGGGGAAACGGGGGACGAGGGCTGCGGCGTACCCGTCAGGCGGACGACGCCTGGCTCGGCGCCGGATGTCACGCCGCTGTCGGGCAGCGAGACAGGAACGAGCGGTTCGGTGCTGACGCTGCGCACGCTGTGCTGAAGCGCCGGATCGACGTTGCCGTCGAGCCACGGCGCCCACATGTCCCAGTGATCGGGACGGAAGTTGGCATGCGCGGGTCGTTCTTCGTGCGTGGTCTCGACGAACAGTCGCGGTGGGGACACCGCGTGTTGACCCTCGCCATGCGCTGCTTCGGGAGCAGGAGCTTCGGCGGCAGAAACCTCGGCAGCGGGAACCTCGGCGGCAGAAACCTCGGCTGCGGGAACTTCGGCAGCGGGAACTTCGGCAGCGGGAGCGTCGGCGGCAGGAACCTCGGCAGCAGGAACCTCAGCAGTGGGAACCTGAGCAGCGGAAACCTCAGCAGCAGAAACCTTAGCAGCGGAGCGACCGGTGTCGCGCGCTTCGACGGCGGATTCGCCGGTTGCATGCGCTTCGACGGCGCCGCTTTCGGCAGTGCTTGCCGCATCGGCCGAGCGGGCGACGGCACTATCGCCGTGCGCCGCATCCGCTACGGCCGGCTCGGGCTGCGCCGCGTGTTCGTCGACGAGCGACGCGGCCGCATCGAAGACCTGCTGGCAGTGCCCGCAGCGCACGAGCCCGCCGTGTAACGCCAGCTGTTCCTGCTGCAGGCGGAACACGGTTTCGCAATGAGGGCAGCGCGTCGCAAGAAGCATGTCGAGCCGGGCGGCCTGCTGGCCAGAGTGAAGGACAGCGCTATTCTAATGGCTTTCCAGCCGGGTTCCGGCGAGGCATACCCAACCTTCGTGCTCGCGCCAGACCGAGATGTCGACGTAGCGTGCATAGACGGCCGCGACTTCGTCCGCCTGGCGCGCGAGCACGCCCGACAGCGCGATGCGCCCGCCCGGCTTCACCTTCGACGCGAGCATCGACGCCATCAGCTTCAGCGGATTCGACAGGATGTTGGCGACGACGATGTCGAATTCGCCGGCCGGGCATTCGTCCGGCAGCCCGTACGTGACGTCGGCACGGTTGCGTTCGCTGTTCTGCCGCGCCGATTCGACCGCTTGCGGATCGATGTCGACGCCGACGACGGGGTTCGCCCCGCATTTCTGCGCGAGGATCGCGAGGATCCCCGAGCCGCAGCCGTAGTCGAGCACCGACTGGCCGGGCTTTACCGACTGCTCGAGCCATTCCATGCAGAGGCGCGTCGTCGGATGGCTGCCGGTGCCGAACGCGAGGCCCGGATCGAGCTCGAGCACGAGCGCGTCGGGGTCCGGCGCGTCGTGCCACGACGGCACGACCCAGATCCGCTCGCCGATCGGGATCGGATCGAATTGCGATTGCGTAAGACGCACCCAGTCCTGTTCCTCGACTTCGCGCACGTCAAACTTCGGCGCCGCCGAAAGACCGATGTCGTTCGCGGCCGCAGCGAGCAGCACGGCCGGATCGTGATCGGGCGGCAGGAGCGCGACCACGCGCGAGTGCTGCCACGCAGTGCGGTCGGGCACGAGGCCCGGTTCGCCGAAGAGCGGCTGCTCGTCAGGCGTATCGGCATCGGCGTCCTCGACGGACACCGACAGCGCACCCAGCTCGAGCAATGCGTCGGACAGTGCCTCCGCATGCTCCCGGGCCAGTTCGACGACGAGTTCGCGATAGCTCATGCTTACGCTTCTTCCGGTGCGACCTGCTGCTTCTGTGCGAGCCGGTTTTCGAGGTAGTGGATGCTGGTGCCGCCTTCGACGAACTTCGAGTCGATCATCAGCTCGCGGTGCAGCGGGATGTTGGTCTGGATGCCTTCGACCACCATTTCCGACAGCGCGATGCGCATCCGGCTGATCGCCTGCTCGCGGGTCGCGCCGTAGGTGATCAGCTTGCCGATCATCGAATCATAGTTCGGCGGTACGAAATAGCCATTGTACGCATGCGAGTCGACGCGCACGCCCGGGCCGCCCGGCGTATGCCACGACGTGATCCGGCCCGGCGACGGCGTGAACTTGAACGGATCTTCGGCGTTGATCCGGCATTCGATCGCATGTCCGCGGAACTGGACGTCGCGCTGGCGCAGCGCGAGCTTCTCGCCGGCCGCGATGCGGATCTGTTCCTGCACGATGTCGACGCCCGTGATCAGCTCCGACACCGGGTGCTCGACCTGCACGCGCGTGTTCATCTCGATGAAGTAGAACTCGCCGTTCTCGTACAGGAATTCGAACGTGCCCGCGCCGAGGTAGCCCATCTTCTTGCACGCGTCCGCGCAGCGATCGCCGATCCGGTCGATCAGGCGGCGCGGGATGCCGGGCGCCGGCGCTTCCTCGATCACCTTCTGGTGGCGGCGCTGCATCGAGCAGTCGCGCTCGCCGAGCCACAGCGCGTTCTTGTGCGCGTCGGACAGCACCTGGATCTCGATGTGGCGCGGGTTTTCGAGGAATTTCTCCATGTACACCTGCGGGTTGCCGAACGCACGGCCGGCTTCCTCGCGGGTCATGTTGACCGCGTTGACGAGCGCAGCCTCGGTGTGCACGACGCGCATCCCGCGGCCGCCGCCGCCGCCCGCGGCCTTGATGATGACCGGATAGCCGATCGCGCGCGCAATCTTCACGATCTCCTTCGGATCGTCCGGCAATGCGCCTTCCGAGCCCGGCACGCACGGCACGCCGGTCTTGATCATCGTCTGCTTCGCGGTGACCTTGTCGCCCATCAGGCGGATCGTTTCCGGACGCGGGCCGATGAACGTGAAGCCCGACTGCTCGACGCGTTCCGCGAAGTCGGCGTTCTCTGACAGGAAGCCGTAGCCGGGGTGGATCGCCTCGGCGTCGGTGACTTCCGCCGCGCTGATCAGCGCGGGCATGTTCAGGTAGCTCAGGTTCGACGGGGCGGGGCCGATGCAGACGGCTTCGTCCGCGAGGCGCACGTACTTGGCTTCCTTGTCGGCTTCCGAGTAGACGACCACCGTCTTGACGCCCAGCTCGCGGCACGCGCGCTGGATGCGCAGCGCGATTTCACCGCGGTTGGCAATGAGGATTTTTTCAAACATAGTGATTATTCGTCTCTTCGAGGGGCGCGCGAGCGGCGCCTGGCGAGCATCGGCGGCGCGCGGCGGGGAAGCCGCGCGGCGGACTTTAGCCGATCACGAAGAGCGGCTGGCCGTATTCGACGGCCTGGCCGTTCTCGACGAGGATTTCCTTGATCACGCCGGCCTTGTCCGACTCGATCTCGTTGAGGAGCTTCATCGCTTCGATGATGCAGAGCGTCTGGCCTTCCTTGACCGTGTCGCCGACCTGGGCGAACGGGTCCGCGCCCGGCGACGGCGCACGGTAGAAGGTGCCGACCATCGGCGACGTCACGACGTGGCCCTGCGGCGCGGCGGCCGCGGGTGCCGCGCCGCCGGCCGACGCAGCACCGGCCGCGCCCTCGGCCGGCAGTGCCATCGTTTGCGCGGGCATGCTGATTTGCGGGGCATATCCGCCCGTCGGCTGCACGTAGACCGGCGGCGCGTTCTTGACGATACGCACCTTGCCTTCGCCTTCCGTCACTTCCAGCTCGGAGATGCCGGACTCGGAGACGAGGTCGATCAGAGTTTTCAGCTTACGAAGATCCATCGGGAATTCCCCTTTCAATACGTGAAAGCGCCGGTTGGAGCCGGCGCTGAATCTAGATCGTGAAATCAGCCGCGCGACGCGCCTTGCAGCTTGTCGAGCGCGTATTCGAGCGCGTACAGGTAGCCTTTCCAGCCGAGCCCGCAGATGACGCCTTCGGCCTGGTCGGAAAAGTAGGAGTGGTGCCTGAACGCTTCGCGGCGGTGCACGTTCGACAGGTGAATCTCGACGAACGGGATGCCGACGCCGGCAATCGCGTCCCGGATTGCGACGCTAGTGTGCGTGTACGCGGCCGGATTGATCAGGATGAAATCGGTTTGTTCATCCCGCGCGGCCTGGATGCGGTCGACGAGCGCGCCTTCGTGGTTGCTCTGGAACGACGTCAGTTCGGCACCGGCTTCCTGCGCGCGCGCGGCGAGCGCCTGATCGATCTGCGAGAGCGTGACGCGGCCATACACCTCCGGTTCCCGGGTGCCGAGAAGGTTCAGGTTCGGGCCGTGCAGCACCAGCAATCGTGTCATGGTCGCTTCTATTTCTGCGGAATTGCGCGAACTTTAGCGCTATTTAGAGAAATTTGTCTAGTTTTGCCGAACGGCCATCCGCGCGACGCCTGTAAGAATTACCGGCGTGCGCGCAAAGTATCGGCGAATTCACGCGAAATTGCGTCGATCGCAATACAAATCGCCGGCAACGTGCAGCGCGTGCGCACGTCCGGCTCAAAGCGCATCGAGCGTCTTTTTCAGTTCGGCCGGCTGGATTTGTCCTAATTTTGTCTCGCGGATTTTGCCATGTTCGTCGATCACGACGGTAAAAGGCAGCGCGCCAGCCGTATTTCCGAAATTACGGGCCAGATCGGCGCCGGCGTAGCCGCTGACGAAAACCGGATAGTCGACCTTCACTTTCTGCAGGAAGGTCTTCACGTTCTGCCCGGAATCGACGCCGATCCCGACGAAGCGGATGCCTTTCTGTTTGTACTCGTGCGACAGTGCGACGAGTTCCGGCATCTCCTCGACGCACGGGCCGCACCACGACGCCCAGAAGTTGACGACGATCTTCTGGCCCTTGAACGAAGCCAGCGTCGCCGGTTTGCCGTCGACGTCGGTCAGCGCGGCGGCCCACAGCTGGTCGACCGGGTTGCCGGGGGCGGGCGCGGCCTCGGCGACGGAGTCGGCCGGGGCGCCGCGGAACCAGTGGCCGGCAGCGAGGCCGCCCGCGACGGCGGCCGCCGCGACGACGGCGAGCGCCAGCATGCGTTTCATATTCATCATCGGATCAGGTGGGTTCGGAAGGGACGTCGCTCGCCGCGAGGAGCGCGCGCAGCGCGGCCGCATCGGCACGCGGCAGCCGGCCGCGGGCGTCGGCCTTCACCGCGCCGCGCAGGTCGTCGCTCGCATACAGCGCGACGTGGATGCCCACGGCGTCCGCGTCGCGCTGTATGCGCCACAGGAAGCTCAGCGTCTCGACGTCGCCGCGGCCCGCAAAGTGGCGGGTTTCGGACACGTCGTACTGGACGTTCTGGTTCAGCAGCGAGATCGCGACGTCCTTCGGGTTGTCGGTAAACGTCTGCAGGTGAATGTCCGAATGCGCGTTTGCAGTGCCGTTCAGCACGGCGCCCGTCACATACGGATTGAAGTCGGCGAGCCGCCGCATCCAGTCGAGCGCGACTTCGCGCAGGCGGCGCAGTTCGTCGGGCTGCGTGTCGCTCTGGAACAGTACGAGATATTCGCGCAGCGCTTCCTCGATCAGGTCGTTATCCGGCAGCCATTCGCCGGCAACGCGCGAGTCGCCGAGCAACTGGCGCGCGGCCTTGCGCTTCGCGCCGGCGTAGTCCAGGCCGTCCTCCGCGATGAGGCGCGCGGCGGCCTGGGCAATTTCCTCGCGGACGCGCCGCGGATCGACTAAGGGTTTGCGAGACATGATGCGGCAATCATACTCGATCGCCGCGGCGCCCGGACGCGGTGCGGCCGCGCGCCGCCCGGCGCCCGGCGCCCGGCGCCCGTGGCGGGGCCCGCTTGCGTCGCGCGGGGCGCCGGGGGCGGCTGGCCGTCAGTTACAATAGCGCTCTTTGTGTCGCGGCAACATGCGTTGGCCGGGCGCCGGCCGCGCGGCCTGTCCGGCGCGCCGCAGAACTATCCTTTCCGAATCGACGGCGCCCGGCGGCGCGAAAGCATTCACCTATGCACATCCACATTCTTGGCATCTGCGGCACCTTCATGGGCGGTCTGGCCGTTCTCGCGCGCGCGGCGGGGCACACGGTCACCGGCTGCGACGCGGGCGTCTATCCGCCGATGAGCACGCAGCTCGAGGCACAGGGCATCCAGCTGATCGAAGGCTACGGCGCCGAGCAGATCGACCTGAAGCCCGACCTGTTCGTGATCGGCAACGTCGTGACGCGCGGCAATCCGCTGATGGAAGCGATCCTCGATCGCGGCCTGCCTTACATGTCGGGCCCGCAGTGGCTCGGCGAGCATGTGCTCGCCGGCAAGTGGGTGCTCGCGGTCGCCGGCACGCACGGCAAGACGACGACGTCGTCGATGCTCGCATGGCTGCTCGAGGATGCCGGCCTGAACCCGGGCTTCCTGATCGGCGGCGTGCCGCTGAACTTCGGCGTGTCCGCGCGGCTGACCGATTCGAGCTTCTTCGTGATCGAGGCCGACGAATACGACACCGCGTTCTTCGACAAGCGCTCGAAGTTCGTCCATTACCGGCCGCGCACCGCGGTGCTAAACAACCTGGAATTCGATCACGCCGACATCTTCCCGGATCTCGCTGCGATCGAGACGCAATTCCATCACCTGGTGCGCACCGTGCCGGGCGTCGGGCGGCTGGTCAGCAACGGCCGAGAAGACGCGCTCGAGCGCGTGCTCGCGCGCGGCTGCTGGAGCGAGGTCGAGCGCTTCGGCGTCGACGGCGGCTGGCAGGCGCTGCCCGCCGAGGACGGTGTGCCGGTCGACGAGCGCTTTGCCGTTTACTGGCGCGGCGAACGGCTCGGCGAAGTCGCGTGGCAGGTGCAGGGCGAGCACAACCGGATGAACGCGCTCGCGGCGATCGCCGCCGCGCGCCACGTCGGCGTGCCGCCCGCGCAGGCGGCAGCTTCCCTCGCGTCGTTCCGCAACGTGAAGCGCCGCATGGAAGTGCGCGGCAGCGTGAACGGCGTGACCGTCTACGACGACTTCGCGCATCACCCGACCGCGATCGAAACCACGATCGCCGGCCTTCGTGCGCGCATCGGCGGGCAAAACACCCGCATTCTCGCCGTGCTCGAGCCGCGCTCGAACACGATGAAGCTCGGCGTGATGAAGTCGCAATTGCCGGCGAGCCTCGCCGATGCCGATCTCGTGTTCGGCTACGGCGCACCGGCCGGCCGCGACGCGCTCGGCTGGAACCTCGGCGAAGCGCTCGCGCCGCTCGGCGACAAGGCGCGCGCGTTCGACGATCTCCATCTGCTGGTGAAGGCTGTCGCGGCGGCCGCGCGCCCGGGCGACCACGTGCTCGTGATGAGCAACGGCGGCTTCGGCGGCGTCCACCAGAAGCTGCTCGACGCGCTCGACGCCGGCGGGAGCCGCGCGTGATCCTGTACCTGCACGGCTTTCGCTCGTCGCCGCAGTCGGCGAAGTCGCAACTGCTCGCCGCACGGATGGACGCACTCGGACGCACCGCCGAATGGCGCTGCCCGATGCTGTCGATGGCGCCGCTCGACGCGATCGCGGCGGCGGAAGCCGAAGTCGCCGGCGCACGCGACGTGACGGTGATCGGCAGCTCGCTCGGCGGCTATTACGCAACGTGGCTCGCGGAGAAGCACGGCTGGAAGGCCGTGCTGCTGAATCCGGCGACCGTGCCGCAGCGCGACCTCGAGCAGCATCTCGGCGAGCAGCCGCTATGGCATGGCGGCGGCACGATCGTCGTCGAGCGGCATCATCTGGATGAGCTCGACGCGCTGCGCGTGCCGGCGATCACGCGCCCCGAGCGCTACTATCTGTTCGCGGCCACGGGCGACGAAGTGCTCGACTATCGCGAGATGCTCGCCCATTACCCGGGTGCGCGAACCCGCGTGATCGAAGGCAGCGATCACGGAATCAGCGAATTTGCCGACTATGTCGACGACGTTCTCGCATTTTGCGACAGCCCCGCGACATGAACCGGCTGCAGGCCATCGAACCCCAATCATCACGCGGCGCCCCGTCGACGGCGGCGCCCGGCAGTCTGAACGAGAGTACTGAGTGAACGTTTTCTTCGAGGAATCGGGCAGTTTCAAGGCGGGCAGCGTGCTGTCGCGCCAGGGCGATGCGTTTCAGGTCGAGTTGCCCGGCGGGCGGCGCGCGAAGGTACGCGCGAAGGACGTGCTGATCGAATTCGAGAAGCCGGCCGCGGGCGAGCTGATGCAGCAGGCCGATGAGGCCGCGCAGCAGATCGACCTGGATTTCCTGTGGGAATGCGCGCCGGCCGAGGAGTTCGCGTATGCGACGCTCGCCGACGAGTACTTCGGCGCGTCGTACGGCCCGGTCGAGCGCGCGGCGCTGGTGCTGCGCCTGCATGGCTCGCCCGTCTATTTCCGCCGCAAGGGGCGGGGCCAGTACCAGCGCGCGCCGGAAGAGCAGCTCAAGATGGCGCTCGCGTCGCTCGAGCGCAAGCGCCAGCAGGCGCTCGTCCAGGCGCAGTACGAAGAGGAGCTGAAGGCCGGCAAGCTGCCGGAAGCGTTCGACGGCAAGGTGCTCGCGCTGCTGACCCGTCCGGACAAGAACGCGATCGAATACAAGGCGCTCGAGGCGGCGGCCGGCGCGCGCGGCGTGTCGCCCGCGCGGCTGATGCTCGACTGCGGCGGCATCGCGTCCGCGCGCGCGCTGCACGAGGCGCGCTTCCTCGCCGAATTCTTCCCGCACGGCACCGGCTTTCCGCCCGTCAGCGTCGGTGCGCTGCCCGACGACCTGCCGCGCGCCGACGTCGAGGCGTTCTCGATCGACGACATCACGACGACCGAGATCGACGACGCGTTCTCGGTCGAGCATCTGTCCGACGGCCGGGTGCGGATCGGCGTGCACATCGCGGCGCCGGCGCTCGGCATCGCGCGCGGCGACGCGGTCGACGCGATCGCGCGCGGGCGCCTGTCGACCGTCTACATGCCCGGCGACAAGATCACGATGCTGCCCGACGACGTCGTCGACGTGTTCACGCTGAAGGAGGGCGACTACCGCCCGGCGCTGTCGCTGTACATCATCGTGAATCGCGACACGCAGGACATCGTCGCGAACGAGACGCGCGCGGAGCTCGTGTTCGTGAAGAACAACCTGCGCCACAACACGCTCGACGAGCTCGTCACCGAACAGACGCTCGCCGACGGCAGCGGCGACTATCCGCACAAGGACGACATCGCGGTGCTGTGGCCGCTCGCGCAGGCGCTGTTCGAGAAGCGCCAGCAGGCGCGCGCGGGCTACGGGCTGAAGCGCGAAGTGCAGCGCAACACCGACTACAACTTCTACGTCGACGGCGAGCACATCACGATCACGCCGCGCCGCCGCGGGTCGCCGCTCGACCTGATCGTGTCGGAACTCGCGATTCTTGCGAACTCGACGTGGGGCGCGTTCCTGCACGACCACACGGTGCCCGGCATCTATCGGTCCCAGCGCGGCTTCGGCGCGCCGGGCCCGAAGCGCACGCGGATGCAGACGACGGCCGCGCCGCACGAAGGCCTCGGCGTGCCGCAATACGCGTGGAGCACGTCGCCGCTGCGTCGCTACGTCGACCTCGTCAACCAGTGGCAGCTGCTCGCGTGCGTGCAGCACGGCGTGACCGCGAAGCTCGCCGCGCCGTTCAAGCCGAAGGACGCCGACCTGTACGCAGTCGTGCAGGGCTTCGACGATACCTATTCCGCGTATGCCGACTACCAGCGCCGGATGGAATATTTCTGGTGCCTGCGCTGGCTGACGCAGGAAGGCAAGAAGCAGGTCGTCGCGAGCGTCGTGAAGGGCGATCTCGTGCGGCTCGAGGACGTGCCGCTGCTGCTGCACGTGCCGGCGCTCGGCGTGCATGCACGCGGCACGCGCGTGCTGCTCGACGTGATGTCGATCGACGAGCTGACGATCGAGGCGTCGGTGCGGCTGCTGAACGTGCTCGACGCGCCGGCCGTGACGGGCGGCGAAGCGGCTGAAGACGAGGAAGACGGCGAAAGCGGCGATGACGTGCTGCTCGACGCGGACGACGCTTCGGCGGAATCCGAGGCCGAGGCGCTCGCCGAAGCGCAGACGGACGCCGGCGCGGCCGCCAGCGATGGCGCGGCTGCCGAAAACAACGACAACGAGGAGGAGCGCGCATCATGAATTCGGCCGTTTCGGCGAGCGGGCAGGACCGCTACGTCGTGTTCGGTAATCCGGTGGCACACAGCAAGTCGCCGTTCATCCACGCGCAGTTCGCCGCGCAGACGGGCGAGCCGATCGTCTACGAGCACCGGCTTGCGCCCGTCGACGGCTTCGAGGCCGCCGTGCGCGCGTTCATCGCCGAAGGCGGGCGCGGCGCGAACGTCACGGTGCCGTTCAAGCTCGACGCGCACGCGCTTGCCGACACGCTGTCGCCGCGCGCGGCCGCTGCCGGCGCGGTGAACACGCTGCGCTTCGACGCCGATGGCCGGATTCATGGCGACAACACCGACGGCGTCGGCCTCGTGAGCGACATCGAGACGAATCTCGGCGTGCAGCTCGCCGGCACGCGCATCCTGCTGCTCGGCGCGGGTGGCGCCGCGCGCGGCGTCGTGCTGCCGCTGCTCGATCGCGCGCCGCTGTCGATCACGATCGTGAACCGCACCGCGAGCAAGGCGGAAGCGCTCGTCGGCCAGTTCACGCAGGCCGCGCACGACGCGGGCTGCACGCTCGCGGGCGGCGGCCCGGACACCCTGCGTGCCGAACCGTACGACGTGGTGATCAACGCGACGGCCGGCAGCCTCGACGCCGCGCTGCCGGAATGCGATCCGGCCGTGTTCGGCGCGGGCACGCTCGCGTACGACATGATGTACGGCGCGCACCCGACCGTGTTCATGCAGCACGCGGCGTCGCTCGGCGCGCGCGTGGCCGACGGGCTCGGGATGCTCGTCGAGCAGGCGGCCGAATCGTTCTTCGTCTGGCGCGGCGTGCGGCCGGACGGTGCGCCGGTGCTCGCGGCGCTGCGCCAGGCACTCGCCGCACACTGAGCCGGAGCACGCAAGTGGTGGTGGCGGTGAGCGGCGCGCAACGCGCGCGGGCGGTCGGTCCGGCCCGCTGGATCGTCTATGCGGGCGCGGTGTTCGCCGGCGCGTGGCTCGCGACGCAGCTCTTCTACTTCGCGCAGATCGCGATCTGGTCGGTCGTGAATCCGGGCTCGACCGCGTTCATGCGCACCGATGCATGGTGGCTGTCGCGCGACAACCCACCGGCGTCGATCCGGCATCAATGGGTGCCGTACGACCAGATCTCGCGCAACCTGAAGCGCGCGATCATCGCGTCGGAGGACGCAACCTTCGCGACCAACAACGGCTACGACGTCGACGCGATCCTGCAGGCGTGGGAGAAGAACAAGGCGCGCGGCCGCATCGTCGCCGGCGGCTCGACGATCACGCAGCAGCTCGCGCGCAACCTGTTCCTGTCGCGCGAGAAGAGCTACATCCGCAAGGGCCAGGAACTGATCATCACGTGGATGCTCGAGACGCTGCTCGACAAGGAGCGGATCTTCGAGATCTACCTGAATTCCGTCGAATGGGGGCGCGGCGTATACGGCGCCGACGCGGCCGCGCGCTATTACTACCGGACTTCCGCGAACCGGCTCGGCGCATGGCAGTCCGCGCGGCTCGCGGTGATGCTGCCGAAGCCGCGCTGGTTCGACGCGCATCGCGGCACCGCATACCAGGCGCAGCGCGCGGCCGTCATCGCGCGGCGCATGGGCGCGGCCGCGCTGCCGCAGACGGAGTGAGCACGCGGGTTTCGTCCGTAATTCTGTCCGCTTGTCCGTTCCGTCATTGCGACGTCATTGTTGCGCTGCGGCGAATGTGCGTTGCCGCGCATCACGCGCGCAATGTCTAGACGAATTCATCTATTTCACTTTCCTGAGCAATACCGCCATCCGGGGAAGGTCTGTTTGCAGATATGTCCCGGACTTCGCGCGGGTTTAGCGGCGGCAGATAAACAGATATCCGTCTGAAAGGCGCATGAAACACAACGTTTCGGAATTCGAAGCGATTTCGAAAGGTGTGCGCCGCACCGTGCTGCGCTCAAATATTTCCAAATTTTTCAAAGAGGGTCGGTTCGCGTATATTGGCCAGCGCCTCGGCCTATCGGCCGCGCATCTGAGGCGGGGGGCGGCTTACCCGGCTGCTCGACACAACAAACGACATTCGAGAGAAGGAAAAACAACGATGCCAGCGAGCAAAGCGAAGCTGTTATTTGGTGTGGTTCTCTCTTCGCTGATCCTGGCGGCGTGCAACGGAGACGACGTGACGTCGGCCTCCGGTTCCGCAAGCGCCGACAGCTCAGCCGATCCCGCCGCCCTGGCGGACAAGGCGTACAACGATCCCAACAGTTACTCCTCGAGTCCGACCGCGTCGATCGACGCGTCCGCCGCGCTAGAACGTGCCGCCGTCACGCATCACCAGATCACGCTGAACGGCAAGACGATCCGCTACACAGCCACGACCGGCCACCTGACTGCACGCAATCCGCAGACGGGCGCGCCCGAAGCGACGTTCTTCTACGTCGCGTATACGGCCGACAACCAGCCGTCGGCGAAGCGGCCCGTCACGTTCCTGTACAACGGCGGCCCCGGTTCCGCGTCGGTGTGGCTGCATCTCGGCTCGTTCGGGCCGCGACGCGTCGCGACGGGTGACCCGAACGCGAACACGTCGTCGTTCCCATTCGTCGACAACGCCGAGAGCCTGCTCGACACGACCGATCTCGTGTTCGTCGATGCGATCGGCACCGGCTACTCCGAAGCGATCGCGCCGAACACGAACCAGAGCTTCTGGGGCGTCGACGAGGACGCGGGCGCGTTCCGCGACTTCGTGATGCGCTACCTGGCCGTGAACCAGCGCAACGATTCGCCGAAATACCTGTTCGGCGAGTCGTACGGCACGCCGCGCACCGACGTGCTCGCGAACCTGCTCGAGACGGCCGGCGTGAATCTGTCGGGCATCGTGCTGCAGTCGTCGATCCTCGACTACAACAGCAACTGCGACATGGCGAGCAACAACATCGGCAACTCGAACAACGGTTCGAGCCCGGTGAGCTGCGCGGGCTTCGTGCCGAGCTACGGCACGGTCGGCGCGTACTACCAGCTCGACAATCCGAACCCGTCGAACCTGCCGCAGTATGCGGACCAGATGCGCCAGTTGACGGCTGGCTCGTACGTGAGCGCGGTGAACGCGTATCTCGCGAGCCACACGCAGCCGCCGAACGGCCTCGTCACGACGATGGTGAACGCGACGGGCGTGAAGGCATCGCTGTGGAATGCCGATTTCAACGTGGTCCCGACGTTCTTCGACAACAGCTACCAGCTGTCGCTGATCCCGGGCACGCTGATCGGCCGCTACGACGCGCGCGTGAACGTGCCGCTGTCGAGCTCGCTCGCGGCGGACGGCGATCCGTCGAGCACGTTCATCACGAAGCCGTTCACCGACAGGATCGGCAGCTACCTGCCGAACGAGCTGAAGTACTCGGCGCAATCGGCCTATTCTGTAAGCAGCAATGCGATCCTGACATGGGACTGGAGCCACGACGGCCTCGCGATGCCCGACACGATCCCCGACCTCGCCGCGGCGCTGACGCTGAATCCGGCGCTGAAGGTGCTGTCGCTGAACGGGTATCACGACATCGCGACGCCGTTCTACCAGACGGAGCTCGATCTCAAGCGGCTCGGGTCGCAACCGAACCTGACGATCAGGGACTATCAGGGTGGACACATGGTCTATCTCGACGACACGTCGCGCCCGCAGGAGAAAGCCGACCTGGTGACCTTCTACAACGCGGCCGCGCATTGACGCGATGCGCGAACCCGGCGACGGGCATCCGGCAGCGCGCGCGCCGTGCGGCGCTCGCCCGCCGGTTGTCGACGACCTCATTCCAGACTGGAGCCTGACATGAAGAAGCGATTTTTCGTCGTTGCAGTGGCGCTCGCGTGCGGGAGCCTCGTGACGTCCCTGTCCGCATTTGCACAGGCGAGCGATGCCGCGCCCGCACGGTCCCGCCAGGCGCAGCTCGGCGATCCGTACGTGCCGCCTGCCGCGCGCAAGCCGACCGCGGGCACGCAGACGTCCGGCGCCGCGCTGCACGCGCAAGTGGTGGCCAAGCTCGCACGGCAGTTCCGCGCCGCCGACACGCAGAACACCGGCACGGTGACCGAAGCGCAGGCGCGCGCAGCCGGGCTCGGCTACGTCGCGAACCACTTCAAGCAGATCGACTCGACCGGCAGCGGACGCGTGTCGTTCAGCGACGTGCAGCGCTACATGCAGCAGCAGGGCGCGAGCCAGCAGTAAGTCCACGTAGCGGAAAACGGGGAGGGACCCGCGGCGGATCGCGGGTTCCGACGCCGTTCCCGCGGGCGCGCTGCTCGCCGCTGCGCGCCCGTCTTCCCGCACCTCGCCGCAGCATCCATTCGATCTCATTATCTGGACAACGCATTCAAATATTGGAGCTGAATGCGTGCGCTCCTACAATCCGAAGCACATTGACAGGCTTCGGATTCACGCATCGCGTGGCGCCCGACGCACACGGAGACACTTTCCATGACGTTCGCCGGGCGCCTTCCTCGGTGCATCGACCGCCGCGCCGCCGCGGCGCCGGACCACGGTCCGGCACGCGTGCGAGCGGTATCCGCGATTCCGTTGAAGACTGCCCGCCCATGACCAAGATGCCCGCATCCCTTGCCCTCGACGGCCGCCGTCCGGCAGCGGACGACGCGCCCGCGCTCACCGACAGCATCGGCGCGACCAGCACGCCGCTCGACCTCGCCGCGCAGCAGGCCGGCACGCAGACGCTGCTGCGCGGCCTCGCGATCCTCGAAGCGATCGCGAACGGCGCGCGCGACATGCGCTCGATCGGCGCCGCGCTCGGCACGACGCGCAGCACCACGCACCGTCTCGTCAGCAGCCTCGTGCAGGCGCGCTACCTGCGCCAGGTGCAGGGCGGCTACCTGCTCGGCCCGAAGCTGATCGAACTCGGCACGATCGCGCTCGAGCAGATGCCGCTGACTGCCGTCGCGCGTCCGCACCTCGAAGCGCTCGCCGAAGCGACGCTCGACACGATCCACCTCGGCGTGCGCGATGGCGACGACGTGCTCTACATCGACAAGATTCCCGGCACCCGCGGGCTCGAGATGCGCTCGCGGGTCGGCCACCGGATGCCGCTCGCATCGACCGGCATCGGCAAGGCGATGATGCTCGACTTCGATCCAGACACGTGGCGCGCGCTGTTCGAGGCCGCGCGCCGCGCGCTCGCCGGCGTGAACTTCAAGCCCGACCACCGGCCGGATGCGAGCGCGTTCCTGCAACGCATGGCGCACTACGCGGCCGGCGGCTACACGTTCGATCTCGAGGAGAACGAAGCATCGATCCGCTGCGTCGCCGCACCGATCCGCGATGCGTCCGGCGCGATCGTCGCGGCCGTGTCGGTGGCCAGCACGATTCCGTACATGCCGCATGACCGGATGGACGAACTGATTCCGCTCGTGCAGCGCGAAGCGCGAGCGATCTCCGCGGAACTGGGCTGGAGCCCGCCGCAAGGTACACGCAGGATCAAACGATGACGAACCCGACCCGGACCGCTGCGGAATCCTTTGCCGCCGCCCCGTCGCTGATCGCGCTCGACTGGGGAACGACGTCGCTGCGCGCGTACCTTTACGACGCGCACGGCGCATTGCTTGCAACGAAGAGCCGCGCAGCGGGCGTGATGCACGTGCCGGCCGGCGGCGCGCGCGCGTTCGACGTCGTGTTCGAGGACGTGTGCGGCGACTGGCTCGATCGCGCGCCTGGCCTGCCGGTGCTGGCCGCCGGCATGGTCGGCAGCGCGCAGGGCTGGCGCGACGTGCCGTATGTCGCGTTGCCCGCCGGCGCCGATGCGCTCGTCGCCGGCATCTTGACGGTAGGCACAGCGCGCGGCACGACCGTGTCGATCGTGCCGGGCGTGATCGCGACGGGCGAATTGCCCGACGTGATGCGCGGCGAAGAAACGCAGATATTCGGCGCACTCGCGGACACCGCTACGTTTTATCCTGATCGTTCAGGGGTACTGATCGGCCTGCCGGGCACGCACGCGAAATGGACGTGGGTGAAGGACGGACTCATCGAGCGTTTCCAGACCTTCATGACGGGCGAGCTGTTCGCGGTGCTGCGCGATCACACGATTCTCGGCCGCACGATGCGCGTGCCCGAAGCGCCGGATCGCGCCGCGTTCCTGCGCGGCGTGGCGGTTGCGCGCGGCGCGCAGCGCGCCGGCATGCTGGCGACGATCTTCAGCACGCGCACGCTCGGCCTGACCGGGCGTCTCGCGCCCGACGCGCAGGGCGACTACCTGTCCGGCCTGCTGATCGGTCACGAGCTGAACGCGCTCGACGCGATGCTCGCGGAGCGAGGCGCTGTGCTCGCGCACGAGCCGCTGCTGCTGATCGGCGACGACGGCCTGTGTACGCGCTACGTCGACGCGCTGCAGGCATTCGGCTGCACGCATGCGCGAGTCGCCGCGCACGCGACCGAGCGCGGGCTGTGGCAGATCGCGTCGCGCGCGGGACTCGTGCGCGCGGACGGCGCGCGTGTCTGCGCCGATCAATGAACCGAACCGATTGCGGAGGAAAGTCTTTCATGTCGTCCGAACTCACGCTGCCCGCGCCGTACGCGCCGCATCCCGCGTTGATGCGCGCGTTCGATGCGTGTCCGCTGATCGCGATCCTGCGCGGCATCACGCCTGCCGAAGCGGCGGCGCAAGGCCATGCACTCTATGAAGCCGGCATTCGCATTATCGAGGTGCCGCTCAATTCGCCCGATCCGTTCGACAGCATCGCCGCGCTGCGCCGTGTGCTGCCCGACGACGCGATCGTCGGCGCGGGCACCGTGCTGCGGCCCGAATACGTCGACCGCGTGCAGGACGCGGGCGGCGCGCTGATCGTGATGCCGCACAGCGACGGAGCGGTGATCCGCCGCGCGCGCGCGCTCGGCCTTGCGAGCGCGCCGGGCGTCGCGACGCCGACCGAGGCGTTCGCCGCGCTCGCGAACGGCGCGGATGTGCTGAAGATGTTCCCGGCCGAGCAGCTCGGCGTGACCGTCGTGAAGGCGTGGCGCGCGGTAATCGATCGCGCGGTGCCGCTGATTCCGGTCGGCGGCGTGACGCCCGGCAACATGCAGCCGTTTCTCGCAGCCGGCGCGAACGGTTTCGGGCTCGGCTCGGCGCTGTACCGGCCCGGCCAGTCCGCCGACGCGACCGCGGCGAACGCGCGCGCGTTCCAGGCGGGCCTGCGCGCGGCACGCGGCGGAGCCGCGCGATGAACCGCCTCGCGGGCAAGGTGGCGATGGTGACGGGCGCGGGCCGGGGAATCGGCGCGGCGATCGCGCACGCGTTTGCGCGCGAAGGCGCGGCGGTGGCGCTCGTCGATCTCGATCTGCCGCAGGCGCGCGCGACCGCGGATGGAATCGCAAGCGAGATCGGCGACGCGCGCGTGCTGCCGCTTCAGGCCGACGTCGCGCGCCAGGAAGCAGTAAATGAAGCGCTCGCGCAGACTGAAGCGGCGCTCGGCGCGCTCGACGTGCTCGTCAACAACGCAGGCATCAACGTGTTCTGCGATCCGCTGACGATGACCGACGACGACTGGCGCCGCTGCTTCTCGGTCGATCTCGACGGCGTGTGGCACGGCTGCCGCGCGGTGCTGCCCGGCATGGTCGAGCGCGGGCTCGGCAGCATCGTGAACATCGCGTCGACGCATGCGTTCCGGATCATCCCGGGCTGCTTTCCGTATCCGGTCGCAAAGCATGGCGTGCTCGGCCTCACGCGTGCGCTCGGCATCGAATACGCGGCGCGCAACGTGCGCGTGAACGCGATCGCGCCGGGCTATATCGACACGCAGCTCACGCGCGACTGGTGGAATGCGCAGCCGGACCAGGCCGCCGCGCAGGCCGACACCCTCGGGCTGCAGCCGATGAAGCGGATCGGCCGGCCGGAAGAAGTCGCGATGACGGCGGTGTTCCTCGCATCCGACGAGGCGCCATTCATCAACGCGACCTGCATCACCGTCGATGGCGGGCGCGCGGCGCTGTACCACGACTGAAGGCTGAAGGACCGAATTGAAAGACCGCAGCGTGCGACGGCCGCGCGCACGCTGCGTCGAGACAAGCAAGCGGCTGCATCCTGTTCGATGAAGACAAGGAGACACTGGAGATGAAACGCAGAACGTTCGTCACGCTGGCCGCCGCGACCGCGGTGCTGATCGGCAGCCCGCTCGCGCATGCGGCCGACCCGGTCAAGATCGGCTTCCTCGTGAAGCAGCCGGAGGAGCCGTGGTTCCAGGACGAGTGGAAGTTCGCGGAGATCGCCGCGAAGGACAAGGGCTTCACGCTCGTGAAGATCGGCGCGCCGTCCGGCGAGAAGGTGATGAGCGCGATCGACAACCTCGCCGCGCAGAAGGTGCAGGGCTTCATCATCTGCACGCCTGACGTGAAGCTCGGGCCCGGCATCGTCGCGAAGGCGAAGTCGCACAGCCTGAAGATGATGACGGTCGACGATCGCTTGGTCGACGGTGCCGGCAAGCCGATCGAGGCGGTGCCGCACATGGGCATCTCCGCGTACAACATCGGCAAGCAGGTCGGCGACGGCATTGCGGCCGAGATCAGGAAGCGCGGCTGGGACATGAAGGACGTCGGCGCGATCGACATCACGTACG
The DNA here is from genome assembly GCF_053427725.1 of Burkholderia sp. PU8-34. NCBI lineage: Bacteria > Pseudomonadati > Pseudomonadota > Betaproteobacteria > Burkholderiales > Burkholderiaceae > Burkholderia > Burkholderia sp. PU8-34. The sequence continues at coordinate 102,659 of NZ_JBSAXC010000014.1, read as the reverse complement.
AGCAATTGCCGACTGCACATGACCGCACGACCGGCGCCACCGACGCGCTCGTTGCCGCGGGATTTCCGAAGGCGAACGTGATTGCCGCACCGCAGGCGAAGACCGATACCGAGAACGCATTCAACGCGGCGAACATCGCGCTGACGAAGAACCCGCAGTTCAAGCACTGGGTCGCGTACGGCCTGAACGACGAAGCGGTGCTCGGCGCGGTGCGCGCGGCCGAAGGGCGCGGCTTCAAGGCGGCCGACATGGTCGGGATCGGCATCGGCGGCTCCGATTCGGCGCTGAACGAATTCAAGAAACCGCAGCCGACCGGCTTCTACGGCACCGTGATCATCAGCCCGAAACGCCACGGCGAGGAAACGTCGGACCTGATGTACGCGTGGATCACGCAGGGCAAGGCGCCGCCGGCGCTCACGCTGACGACCGGCATGCTCGCGACGCGCGACAACGTCGGCAAGGTGCGCGACGAGATGGGGCTCGCGTCGAAGTAACCGGCCCGGGCGGCTGCCGCGCACGCGGCGGCCGACGGTCGATCGATCGAAAGTGGAGAGGCGACGTGTCAGCGGCACTGCGTTTTGACAATATCGGCAAGGTATTCCCCGGCGTGCGCGCGCTCGACGGCATCTCGTTCGACGTGCATGCCGGCGAGGTGCACGGCCTGATGGGCGAGAACGGCGCGGGCAAGTCGACGCTGCTGAAGATTCTCGGCGGCGAATATCAGCCCGATGCGGGCGGCGTGCTGGTCGATGGCCGGCCCGTGCATTTTTCCAGCGCGGCCGCGTCGATCGCGGCCGGCATCGCGGTGATTCACCAGGAGCTGCAGTACGTGCCCGACCTGACGGTCGCGGAGAACCTGCTGCTCGGCCGCCTGCCGAACGCGTTCGGCTGGGTGAGGAAGGGGGAAGCGAAGCGCCACGTGCGCGAGCGGCTCGCCGCGATGGGCGTGGATCTCGATCCGGATGCGAAGCTCGGCCGGCTGTCGATCGCGCAGCGGCAGATGGTCGAGATCTGCAAGGCGCTGATGCGCAACGCGCGCGTGATCGCGCTCGACGAGCCGACGAGCTCGCTGTCGCACCGCGAGACCGAGGTGCTGTTCAAGCTCGTCGACGACCTGCGCGCCGACGGCCGCGCGCTGATCTACATCTCGCACCGGATGGACGAGATCTACCGGCTGTGCGACGCGTGCACGATCTTTCGCGATGGCCGCAAGATCGCGTCGCACGCGTCGCTCGCCGACGTGCCGCGCGAGCGGCTGGTCGCGGAGATGGTCGGGCGCGAGATCGCGGACATCTATCACTATGCGCCGCGCCCGCTCGGCGACGTGCGCTTTTCCGCCGAAGGGATCGACGGCGCCGCGCTGCGCGAGCCGGCGAGCTTCGCGGTGCGCGCGGGCGAAATCGTCGGCTTCTTCGGCCTCGTCGGCGCGGGCCGCAGCGAGCTGATGCGGCTCGTGTACGGTGCCGACCGCAAGCGTGCGGGCACGCTCGTGCTCGACGGCGCGCGCATCGACGTGAAGCGCACCGGCGACGCAATCCGGCACGGCATCGTGCTGTGCCCCGAGGACCGCAAGGAGGAGGGGATCATCGCGATGGCGTCGGTCGCGGAGAACATCAACATCAGCTGCCGCCGCCATTCGCTGCGCGCGGGCCTGTTCATCGACCGCAAGACGGAGAGCGACACGGCCGACCGCTTCATCCGGCGGCTGAAGATCAAGACGCCGAGCCGCCGCCAGAAGATCCGCTTCCTGTCGGGCGGCAACCAGCAGAAGGCGATCCTGTCGCGCTGGCTCGCGGAGCCCGACCTGAGGGTCGTGATCCTCGACGAGCCGACGCGCGGCATCGACGTCGGCGCGAAGCATGAAATCTACGACGTGATCTACCGGCTCGCCGAGCGCGGCTGCGCGATCGTGATGGTGTCGTCGGAGCTGCCGGAAGTGCTCGGCGTGTCCGACCGCATCGTCGTGATGCGCGAAGGGCGGATCGCGGGCGAGCTGCCGCGCGCGCAGGCGAACGAGCATGCGGTGCTGAATCTCGCGCTGCCGCAGGCGACCGGGCTCACGGCCGCGCAGGCGGCCTGAAACAACGACACGACATTCGATTCGGTCACGCGCGGCGCGCGCTGCGCCGCGCGATTGAGGAGCAGGAGACATGACCATGCAAGTGAGAGAAAACCTCGCCGGCGCTGCCGTGAAGGCGGCCGCCAACGCGCCGGCACCGCAGAACGACCGCCAGAAATGGTGGCAGCAGCTCGCCGAATACAGCCTGATCGCGATCTTCGCGGTGATGTTCGTGACGATGTCGCTGACCGTCGATCACTTCTTCTCGATCGACAACATGCTCGGCCTCGCGCTGTCGATCTCGCAGATCGGCATGGTCGCGTGCACGATGATGTTCTGCCTTGCATCGCGCGACTTCGACCTGTCGATCGGCTCGACGGTCGCGTTCTCGGGCGTGCTGTGCGCGATGGTGCTCAACGCGACCGACAACACGTTCGTCGCGATCATTGCGGCGGTCGCGGCCGGCGCCGCGATCGGCTTCGTCAACGGCGCGGTGATCGCGTACCTGCGCATCAACGCGCTGATCACGACGCTCGCGACGATGGAGATCGTGCGCGGGCTCGGCTTCATCGTGTCGAAGGGGCAGGCGGTCGGCGTGTCGTCCGATACGTTCATCGCGCTCGGCGGGCTGACGATGTTCGGCATCTCGCTGCCGATCTGGGTCACGCTGCTGTGCTTCATCGTGTTCGGCGTGCTGCTGAACCAGACCGTGTACGGCCGCAACACGCTCGCGATAGGCGGCAACCCGGAAGCCTCGCGGCTCGCGGGGATCAACGTCGAGCGCACGCGTGTCTGCATCTTCCTGATCCAGGGCGCGGTGACTGCGCTCGCGGGCGTGATCCTCGCGTCGCGCATCACGTCGGGGCAGCCGAACGCCGCGCAGGGCTTCGAGCTGAACGTGATCTCCGCGTGCGTGCTCGGTGGCGTGTCGCTGATGGGCGGGCGCGCGACGATCTCCGGCGTCGTGATCGGCGTGCTGATCATGGGCACGGTCGAGAACGTGATGAACCTGCTCAACATCGACGCGTTCTATCAGTACCTCGTGCGCGGCGCGATCCTGCTCGCGGCCGTGCTGCTCGACCAGCTGAAGAACCGCGGCGTGCGCGACTGATTCCATGGAGACGAACGGCATGACCACCGATACTTCCACGCAACCCGCGCACGACGCGCGCTACGCAACGTATCCGAGCCTCGCCGACCGCACGGTGCTGATCACCGGTGGCGCGACCGGCATCGGCGCCGCGTTCGTCGAGCACTTCGTCGCGCAGGGCGCACGCGTCGCGTTCGTCGATCTCGACGCCGACGCGGGCCGGGCGCTCGCCGAACGCCTCTCACACGCGGGTCACCACACACGTCATGCGCCGCTCTTCATCGAATGCGACCTGACCGACATCGACGCGCTGCGCCACGCGATCGACGCGATCCGTGCGCGGATCGGCGCGATCGCGGTGCTCGTCAACAACGCGGCGAACGACGTGCGCCACAAGATCGCCGACGTGACGCCCGAATCGTTCGACGCGGGCATCGCAGTGAACCTGCGCCATCAGTTCTTCGCCGCGCAGGCGGTGATCGACGACATGAAGCAGCTCGGCGGCGGCGCGATCATCAATCTCGGCTCGATCAGCTGGATGCTGAAGAACGGCGGCTATCCCGTTTACGTGACCGCGAAGGCGGCCGTGCAGGGGCTGACGCGCGGCCTGGCGCGCGATCTCGGCCCGTTCGGAATCCGGGTCAATTCGCTCGTGCCGGGCTGGGTGATGACCGACAAGCAGCGTCGGCTGTGGCTGGACGACGCGGGCCGCGCGGCGATCAAGGCGGGGCAGTGCCTCGATGCCGAGCTGCTGCCCGCCGATCTCGCGCGGATGGCGCTGTTCCTCGCAGCCGACGACAGCCGGATGATCACCGCGCAGGACGTGATCGTCGACGGCGGCTGGGCGTGACCGGCCGCGTATCCGCTGAATCCCGCCAGAAGCTTGCCTGCTCAGACTTTTCGACGAAGGAGCCCATCATGAATGCCCCGTCCCTGCGTGCATCGACTTCGACGACCCAATCGCGCCGTGCGCGCCTCGCCGCCGCTGCGCAGCCGGTCAGCGCCGGCCCGCAGACCGCCGCGTTCGCGCAGGGCGTCGGCGCGACGCACGCGGCGGCCGTCACGCTGTCGAACGCGGCGTTGCGGCTCGACGTGCTGCCGCACCTCGGCGGCGGCATCGCGCGCTTCGACTGGCGGCGCGACGACGGCGCGCTGGCGCCGGTGTTTCGCCGCTGCGCGCATCCTGAGACGGCTACCGATCCGAACGAGCTCGCGTGCTATCCGCTGCTGCCGTACTCGAACCGGATCGGCGGCGCGCGCTTCGAATGCGACGGCCGCAGCGTCGCGGTGCCGCGCAACCGCCGCGACGAGGCGCTGCCGATCCATGGTGACGGCTGGCTCGCGCACTGGCAGGTGGACGACGTGACCGACACGACGCTGCACCTGTCGCTCGATCGCGCGCACGGCGCGCCTTACGCGTTTCGCGCGACGCAGGCCTACCTGCTCGACGATGCGACGTTGACGATCGTGCTGACGGTCGAGAACGCCGGCCGCGCGCGGCTGCCGTTCGGGCTCGGCGTGCATCCGTTCCTCGTGCGCGACGATGCTACCGAGCTTGCGGCCGCGGCGGGCGGGCTGTGGCTGTCGGGCGCGGACTTCCTGCCGGTGCGGCACGTGAGCGTGCCGCCCGCGTGGCAGTTCGGCGTTGCGTATCCGCTGCCGGCCACGCTCGTCAACCATGCGTTCACGGGCTGGGGCGGCCATGCGACGGTGAGCTGGCCGCGCCGCGGGATCACGCTGACCGTCGCGGCCGATGCCGATGCGTACGTGCTGTATACGCCGCCGGGCGAGGATTTCTTCTGCTTCGAGCCGGTCGATCATCCGATCAATGCGGTGAACCTGCCGGGCGGCGCGGCCGCGCACGGGATGACGCTGCTCGCGCCCGGCGAGCGCCTCGCGCGGCGCTTTTCGTTCACCGTCGGACGCAGCGATGCGCCCGCGCGCGAAAGCCGCCGGCGACGCGGGTAAAATACGCGGTCTACCAACGGTTTGCCGCGAGTACCCGCCATGTCTTCCCCGCTTACTTTCATCGAATCGCTGCGCGCCGCGTGGCAGCGCACGAATTCGCTGCTGTGCGTCGGCCTCGATCCCGAGCCGTCGCGCTTTCCCGCGCAGTTCGATGGCCAGCCCGACGCGATCTTCGAATTCTGCCGGCAGATCGTCGACGCGACTGCGCAATACGCGAGCGCGTTCAAGCCGCAGATCGCCTACTTCGCCGCGCACCGCGCGGAGGACCAGCTCGAGCGGCTGATCGCGCACATCCACCTGCAGCATCCGGGCTTGCCGGTGATCCTCGACGCAAAGCGCGGCGACATCGGCAGCACCGCCGAGCAGTACGCGCGCGAAGCGTTCGAGCGCTACCGCGCTGACGCTGTGACGGTGAACCCGTACATGGGCTTCGATTCGGTCGAGCCGTATTTCGCGCACGAAGGCAAGGGTGTGATCGTGCTGTGCCGCACGTCGAACCCGGGCGGCTCGGACCTGCAGTTCCTCGAGACGAACGGCAGGCCGCTGTACCAGGTCGTCGCCGATCTTGCCGCAAACAAGTGGAATGCGAAGAGCGGCCAGCTCGGCCTCGTCGTCGGTGCGACGTTCCCGAAGGAAATCGAGGTCGTGCGCGGGATCGTCGGCGACATGCCGCTGCTGATCCCCGGCATCGGCGCGCAGGGCGGCGACGTGCAGGCGACCGTCAATGCAGGCCGCACGGCCGACGGCACCGGGATGATGATCAACTCGTCGCGCGCGATCCTGTACGCGAGCAAGGACGAGGATTTCGCCGAAGCCGCGGCGCTCGCCGCGCAGAAGACCCGCGACACGATCAACGCGCATCGTTGAGCGGGGCGGGCCGCCTGTCCGGGCGGCTCGCTTCCGATGGCCCGCGCTCGCGGGCTTGCATCTACGTCTGCGGTTGTGCCGACGCGTTACCGTGAGACGCCGCGCGCGGACCTCCCGCGCATCAGCGCTCGTGCTCCTCGAGCAGCTTCAGCAGCCCGCGCAGCGCGTGCGCGGCGGCCTGCGTGCGGATCTGCTCGCGGTCGCCCTTGAACACGAGCGTCTCGACGTCGGTATGCAGCCGGTTGCTCCATGCGAACGACACGGTGCCGACCGGCTTCTTCTCGCTGCCGCCCGCCGGGCCGGCAATGCCGGTCACCGCGAGCGACACCTGCGCGCGGCTGTTGCGCAGCGCGCCTTCGGCCATCGCGCGCGCGACCGGCTCGCTGACGGCGCCGTGCTTGTCGATCAGCTCGTGCGGCACGCCGATCATCTCGCTCTTGGCCTGGTTCGAATACGTGACGAAGCCGCGCTCGAACCACTGGCTGCTGCCGGAGATGTCGGTGATCGCGGCGGCGATCATCCCGCCGGTACAGGATTCGGCGGTGGCGAGCATCAGGTGCGCGTCACGCAACTGGTTGCCTGCGCGGATCGCAAGCTGATGGACGACGGAATCGGTGGGCATGCGAATGGATGAACTGGAGTCGGAAAGGCGTCAGCCGACGAAGGACCGCCACAGCGCGATGACGAGCAGCGTCATGAACGCGGCGATCAGGTCGTCGACCATGATGCCGAGGCCGCCTGCCAGGCGGCGCTCGACGTAGCGGATCGGGGGCGGCTTGAGCATGTCGAAAATGCGGAACACGACGAAGGCCCAGAGCTGGCCGGCGAACGTCGCCGGAGTGACGAACAGCATCACGATCCAGATCGCGACGATCTCGTCCCAGACGACCGGGCCCGGGTCGGCATTGCCCATCTTCTTCGCGGTGAAACCGGTGATCCAGACGCCGGCGACGGCGCCGGCCACGATCAGCACCCACCATTCGGGCACCGTCAGGTAGCGGTTGAGCACGACGAACGTCAGCCAGCCGAACAGCGTGCCGAATGTGCCTGGCATCAGCGGCGCGAGCCCGCTGCCGAACCCGAGCGACAGGATGTGCGCCGGATGCGACAGCATGAAGCGGGCGGTCGCGCGTTTCGGCGCGGTCTGCGTGGCGCCGCCGCCGGTGTCGGCCGCGGCGCGCGGGGGCGTCGGGTCAGTCTGCATGGAAGTGGTCGAAACCGTGCAACGTGAGGGCGAGGGGCGCGCCAGCGGCGTCGCGCCACGCAATCGCGGGCCGTTCCGACGGTGCGGACAACGCGCGTATTGTACCGATTCGCGTGACCGCGACGCCGGCGGCGGCGCCCGCCGCGTCGACCGCCGTGCGGGCCGTGGCCGGCGCGGTGAAGCACAGTTCGTAGTCGTCGCCGCCCGCGAGCGTGCAACGGCGCTGCACGTCGGGCGGCAGCGTCGCGAGTGCAGCGGAGCGGGGCATCGCGTCGGCGTCGATTTCCGCGCGCACGCGCGAGCGGTCGAGAATGTGCTGCAGGTCGCCCGCGAGGCCGTCCGAGATGTCCAGCGCCGCGTGCGCAATGCCGGCGAGCGCAAGCCCGAGCGCGATGCGCGGCTCGGGGCGCTCGAGTGCCGCTTTGAACGCAGCTGCTTCGTGCACGCCGGCCGTCCATTCGCCGCGCGCGACGCCGAGCCCCGCGCGCGCGTCGCCGAGCGTGCCGGACACCCACACGTCGTCGCCGTCGCGCGCGGCGTCGCGGCGCAGCGCGGCGCCGGGTGCGACGTCGCCGAACACGGTCACGCACAGGTTCAGCGGCCCGCTCGTCGTGTCGCCGCCGACGAGTTCGCAGTCGAACCGCTCGGCGAGCGCGAAGAGCCCGTCGCTGAACGCCTCGAGCCACGTCGCGTCGGCGCGCGGCAGCGCGCACGCGAGCGTGAACGCGCGCGGCTCGGCGCCCATCGCCGCGAGGTCGGACAGGTTGACCGCGAGCGTCTTGTGGCCGAGCGCGTCGGGCGCGACGTCGGGGAAGAAGTGGCGGCCTTCGACCAGCATGTCCGTCGAAATCGCGAGCAATTTCCCGGATCGTGGCGCGATCAGCGCGCAATCGTCGCCGATTCCGAGCGTCGCGGCGCGCGCGCCCCGGGCCGCGCGGCGCGCGAAGAAGCGGTCGATCAACGAAAACTCGGACAGGGAAGCTGGCACGGCGGATGGACCCGAAGCGATTGAGTGAACGGCATTGTAACGAGGCGGACGGGCGGAGTTCTTGCACCGTTCAGTACATTTTTGTCGCGGCTGTTGCACCCGAATCGCCGTTTTGGACGCGTCGATTGGGGCTACAATGCGTCGACTAGGTATTCTAATCCGCACGTCACGAGACACATGTCCACTCAAGCCTCCTCCAAAGCCAAGCTGCGCGAAGCCGCCCTCGATTACCACGAATTTCCGACCCCCGGGAAGGTCGCGATCGCCCCGACCAAGCAGATGATCAACCAGCGCGACCTCGCGCTTGCGTATTCGCCGGGCGTCGCGTTCGCGTGCGAGGAGATCGTCGAGAATCCGCTGAATGCCGCCCGCTTCACCGCGCGCAGCAACCTGGTCGGCGTCGTGACGAACGGCACCGCGGTGCTCGGCCTCGGCAACATCGGCCCGCTCGCGTCGAAGCCGGTGATGGAAGGCAAGGCGGTGCTGTTCAAGAAGTTCGCCGGCATCGACGTGTTCGACATCGAGCTGAACGAGTCGGACCCGCACAAGCTGGTCGACGTGATCGCCGCGCTCGAACCGACGTTCGGCGGGATCAACCTCGAGGACATCAAGGCGCCGGACTGCTTCATCGTCGAGCGCGAGTGCCGCAAGCGGATGAAGATCCCGGTCTTCCACGACGACCAGCACGGCACCGCGATCGTCGTCGCGGCGGCCGTCACGAACGGCCTGAAGGTGGTCGGCAAGGACATCAAGAAGGTCAAGCTGGTCGCGTCCGGCGCGGGTGCCGCGGCGCTCGCGTGTCTCGACCTGCTCGTCGATATCGGCCTGCCGCTCGAGAACATCACGGTGACCGACCTCGCGGGTGTCGTCTACAAGGGCCGCACCGAGCTGATGGACCCGGACAAGGAACGCTTCGCACGCGAAACCGAGGCCCGCACGCTGGCTGAAGTGATCGACGGCGCGGACATTTTCCTCGGCCTGTCGGCCGCCGGCGTGCTGAAGCAGGAGATGGTGAAGGGGATGGCAGAGCGCCCGCTGATCCTCGCGCTCGCGAACCCGACGCCGGAAATCCTGCCGGAAGCGGCACTCGAAGTGCGTCCCGACGCGATTCTGGCGACCGGCCGCACCGACTATCCGAACCAGGTCAACAACGTCCTGTGCTTCCCGTTCATCTTCCGCGGCGCGCTCGACGTCGGCGCCACGACGATCACGCGTGAAATGGAGATCGCGGCCGTCAATGCGATCGCCGAGCTTGCGCAGCAGGAGCAGAGCGACATCGTCGCGACCGCGTACGGGATCCAGGACCTGTCGTTCGGCCCCGCATACCTGATTCCGAAGCCCTTCGATCCGCGCCTGATCGTGAAGATCGCGCCGGCCGTCGCTCAAGCCGCGATGGACGGCGGCGTCGCGACGCGCCCGATCGAGGACATGGACGCCTACAAGGTTCACCTGCAGCAGTTCGTCTATCACAGCGGCACGACGATGAAGCCGATCTTCCAGCTCGCGCGCAGCGCGCCAGCGGAGAAGAAGCGCGTTGTGTTCGCGGAAGGCGAAGAAGAGCGCGTGTTGCGCGCCGTTCAGATCATCGTCGACGAGAAACTCGCGAAACCGATCCTGATCGGCCGTCCGGCCGTGATCGAGCACCGCATCCAGCGCTACGGCCTGCGCCTGACCCCGGGTACCGACTTCACGGTCGTCAACACCGAGCACGACGAGCGCTACCGCGAGTTCTGGCAGGACTACGCGAAGATGATGGCGCGCAAGGGCATCAGCGAGCAGCTCGCGCGCGTCGAGATGCGCCGCCGCACGACGCTGATCGGCTCGATGCTGGTGAAGAAGGGCGAGGCGGACGGGATGATCTGCGGCACGATCAGTACGACGCACCGCCACCTGCACTTCATCGACCAGGTGATCGGCAAGCGCGCAGGCTGCAGCGTGTACGCGGCGATGAACGGCCTCGTGCTGCCGGGCCGCCAGATCTTCCTCGTCGACACGCACGTGAACGTCGATCCGACCCCGGAACAGCTCGCCGAAATCACGATCATGGCGGCGGAAGAAGTGCGCCGCTTCGGCATCGAGCCGAAGGTCGCGCTGCTGTCGCACTCGAACTTCGGCACGAGCAACGCGCCTTCGGCGAAGAAGATGCGCGATACGCTCGCGATCCTGCAGGAACGCGCGCCGGAACTGAAGGTCGACGGCGAGATGCACGGCGACGTTGCGCTCGACGCAGCGCTGCGCAAGGAAATCCTGCCGGACTCGACGCTGGAAGGCGATGCGAACCTGCTGGTCCTGCCGAACATCGACGCGGCGAACATTGCGTACAACCTGCTGAAGACGGCTGCGGGCAACAACATCGCGATCGGGCCGATCCTGCTCGGCGCCGCGCAGCCGGTGCACGTGCTGACCGAATCGGCGACCGTGCGCCGGATCGTCAACATGGCCGCGCTGCTGGTGGCCGACGTGAACGCTGCGCGGTAAACGAGACCGCGCAGCGTCTGGCGAATTTGTAAGAAATAGAAAAAAAGGCGTGCCCGCAATGGGCACGCCGCCGGGCAGGGCGAGAGCGCGCTTCCCGCAAGCAACAGCAGCATCTCTCCACTCCGGGTAGTGAGCGTGGCAAGGAGGCAGGGTCTTGCCAACCGAGAGATGCCATTCGCATTTTATCCTACAAAAGATAAAAATAGTTCGAGCCCGGCGGATTTTCCCCGGATCGCGGCTGCGCCTTGCTTTCAATTCCCAAACGAACATTGATTCGCGCGGACAATAGCGCTACGCTAACGCCTTTGTTGGTCGTCAACTACTTGATTTAACAGCGGGAACCCCGGTTCATGGCACGCAAGTGGCTCCGCAACGGCGCGCTCGCGTCCGTCTTCGCGATGTTCGCGATGGGTATCGTCGGCACGCCGACGGGCAGTCTGGTTTCCGCCGCCTACGCACGTGAGGCCGTTTCGGCCGGCGTGGCCGCCGGCGGGTTCGACACGATCCCGGCCGCCCGCCTGCCGCGCGAGGCTGTGACCACGCTCGGCCTGATCGGCGCCGGCGGTCCCTATCCGTACGAGAAAGACGGCATTGTGTTCGGCAACCGCGAGCGGATCCTGCCGAAGGCGAAACGCGGCTTCTACCACGAATACACCGTGCCGACCCCGCGCGCGCGCAACCGCGGCGCGCGCCGTATCGTCTGCGGCGGGCCGCTGCGCCGGGTCGACAATTGTTATTACACGGACGACCACTACAACAGTTTTAAACGCATTGTTGAATGACTTTGGGAAGAACGGCATGAGCGACTCCATCTACACGCACGACACGGCGTCGACGGCGGATCTGTTCGCGGCCGGCGACGGCAATCTGTTTCAGCGCGTGATGCAGCTGCGCGCAACGGCACAGGCCGACGACGCGCCGGCGCAGCAGGACGCCTGCCCCGGGCTTTCATCGAACGAGGAGCCTATGAGCCTTTTCACGACCGTGCGACCCAATCTCGTCCAGTCGATCCGCGCGTTCCGCGTGCAGGATCTTGCCGATGAAGCCGGTCGGCTCGGCCAGCATTTCCTGTATGCGTACTGCGGTGCCGCGCAGTCGAAGCAGGAAGTGATGGAAACGATCGCGACGTCGTTCCTGTTTCCGAAGCACTTCGGCAAGAACTACGACGCGCTGTATGACTGCCTGACCGATCTCGTCGCGAAGGCAGGCACGCAGCCCGGTTTCGTGATCGTGCTCGAAGGGCTGCCGATCGCGCAGAAGTTCGACAAGGAAGGCCGCGAGACGCTGCTCGACGTGTTCCGCGAGGCCGCGGAGTTCTGGGCCGAGCGCAAGGTCGCGTTCCGCGTGTTCTACTCGTTCGCATAAGCGCGCCGGCCCGTTGGTCGGGCCCATTGCCGGGTCCGCCGGACGCGTTTTCTTGCCGGCGCAAAGTCGGCAATTCCCAAGAAACCCGCCATCGTGCGGGTTTTTTTGCGTCCGCGGGCAGAGTCGGCACCATCCCGCCAAACGACAAGAAGCAAGCAGCGCCGCCGTATCGCGAGCTATCGCAACAGCCGGAGCGGGAGGCGCCGGTGCCCGGTGCGCAGGACGGCAGGCGGCAAAATGACTATCGGGGACGGATGCCGCACAGCGCGGGGCAATCTGGACGGGACGCGCGTCAAATCGTCACGGCACTGACAGTAGAAGCGCACCGGCGCAATCGGACAACGTAGATTTTGCCGATTTGTTGTCCGTACAACACAAGCTGACGAAATCCTTTCGGTGGGCGAAATACTATTTTCGCCAATTCATTCGTCTACCGAAACTCATGAAGCGAATCGCAGGGCTTCTGACGATTGCGGCCGATCCCGCCTACCGGAGCGCGGAGGCCGCATGGCGTGCCGGCATCGAGAAAATGCCGCAGGGACGGGCGGGACCGTTGCCCCAGCTGGGCGTGCAGCAGTCCCTCGACCGCAACGGTGTGCGTATCCCGGGCATGTCGGCGCTCGGCTATTCGACGGTTGGTTTCACGGTCACGCCGATTCAATCGATCTTCAAGCTTGACGCCCGGGAAACCTGTCAGCAGGGCCGGCGGTATGCATCGGATGCCAGTTTCGCGCTCGCCACCGTCGACGCCGGCTCTCTGCAGCGCGCAGCCGTCGATCCAAACGGAGGCCGCTAGCATGTTCCGGCTTATCCGATCCCATCTGTTCGCCGCGGCCGCATTCGGCATCGGCTCCAATCTGCTGCTGCTCGCGCCGACCATCTATCTGCTGCAGGTCTACGACCGCGTGTTGCCGAGCCGCAGCCTCGAAACCCTGGCGATGCTGACGATCATGATGGCGATCGCGCTTGTCACGATGCTCGTCACGGATATCGCGCGCAGCCGGATCCTGTCCGATCTCGGCCTCAGGATCGGCAACCGGCTGGACCGGCTTGCGCTGGCTGCGCACGTGTCGGCCCGCGCGCGCCGCGTGCCGGTTTCGTTCATCGCGACCCAGGGCGACGTCAACGTGCTGCGCGCGTTCATGGCGGGCCCCGGCGTGATCGCGTTTCTCGACGCGCCTTGGCTGCCCTTCTATCTGATCGTCATCGGCCTGTTCCACTGGAGCCTGGGCGCGATCGCGGCCGCCAGCGCCGTCCTGCTGTTCGTTATCGCGCTGATCAACGAGCGGCACGCCCGCCGTGCGATCGAAGCCTATCTGCCGCGCCAGCGCGAAGGCGAAGCGGCGCATCAGCAGATCATGCGCAACGCCGAGGTATTGACGGTGCTCGGGATGACTGACGATATCGTCGACGCGTGGGATCGACGCAAGCGCGGCTATATCGACGCGCAACGCGAGCTGGCGGATACCAACGCGCTCTATCGCGACGTGACGAAGATGCTGCGCCAGGCGATCCAGGTGGTGATGATGGCCGCGGGCGCATGGCTCGTGATCGACGCGCATGCGACGCCGGGCGTGATGCTCGCAACCACGATCCTGCTCGGGAAGGCGCTCGCGCCGATCGAGCAGCTCATCGGCAGCTGGAAGCTGGCGGGGGAACTGCGCGAAGCATGGCCGCGGCTGAACGCGCTGCTGGCCGAGGCGCCGGACGCGCCGCTCCTCGAATTGCCGCCCCCAAAGGCCATCTCTGCGTCGAGCATGCGACGTTCAGCGTACCCGCGCGTACCCCGGGAATGGGGCGCTTGCTGTTGCGCGGCGTGAGTTTCGAGCTGGCCGCCGGGCAGACGCTGATCGTTACCGGGCCGAGCGCGTCCGGCAAATCCACGCTGCTGCGCCTGATCGCCGGTTTGTGGCGGCCGCAGGCCGGCGTCGTGCGGCTCGACGGCGCGGACACGGCGCAATGGCCGCGCGTGTCGCTGCGCGCTCATCTCGGCTATCTGCCGCAGGACGTCGAATTGTTCGCCGGCACGGTCGCCGAGAACATCGGCCGCACCGCGAAACCGCTGCCGCTCGACTCGCAGGCGATCGTGCGGGCCGCGCAGCGTGCCGAGGTGCACGACATGATCCTCGCGCTCCCCGAAGGGTATGAAACGCAGATCGGTGATGGCGGCGAAACGCTGTCGGGCGGCCAGCGGCAACGTATCGCGCTGGCGCGGGCGCTGTATGGCGAGCCGTCCGTCGTGCTGCTCGATGAGCCGAATGCCAGCCTCGACGTGGCCGGCGAGGCGGCGCTCGAGACGGCGCTGCGCAGGCTGAGGGAAGACGGCGTGACGGTAATCGCGGTCACGCACCGCCCGGCGATGCTCGCGCTGGCCGATCGCGTGCTGCATCTGAATGACGGCGCGGTCGAACGTTTCGGGCCGCCGGTGCGCGTCGAGGAGGGCGCGGTCGCCGGTGGCATGCCGGATGAGTCGGCGATGCCGGACGAAGGGCTGCTCCGTGCGGTGCCGCCGTCGTCGCTCGCGCCGGCGCGGCCGCATCTGGACGACAAAACAAAATGGGTGACGCGATGAAGGCGGGGAACGGGATCCGGCGCATCGGCGCCGTTGTTCGGGACAGGTTATTGGCCCGCCGGCGTCCATCCTCGGGCGATGCGTTGCCGCTGCCGCGCCGATTGATTGCGTGGAGTTGCATCGGCGGCGCGACTGGAGTCGTGCTGCTCGCGTTCTGGGCGTCGCTTGCGCCCTTGTCCGGCGCGGTCGTCGCGGAAGGCGTGGTGCGGACGCAAGGCGAGCGCAAGACGGTGCAGCACCAGGAAGGCGGGATCGTGAAGGCGATCCGGGTGAAGGACGGCGATCGCGTCAAGGCCGGCCAGGTGCTGGTGGTGCTCGACAACGTCAGCCCGGCGGCCGAACTCGCCGCGTTGCGTGCACAGCGGGACGCGGAGCAGGCGCGGATCGCCCGTCTTTCTGCGGAGCGCGAGCTCAAGGATCGGCTGGCGTTTCCCGCCGACCTGACCGGCAGGCAGCACGACCCGCACGTCGCTGAGCTGCTGCAACGCGAATCCACGCTGTTCGCGACGCGGCGCCGCACTTTCCAGGACCAGATGTCGATGCTGCGAGCGGAGCTTGCGCATACGCGGCAGGAAATCACGGTCAGCGCGCAGTTGGTGCAGACGATGGGCGGCAGTCATGCGATGGCCGTTCGCCAGCGCGAAACGAACGAGGCGTTGAACCGCCAAGGCTTCGTCGCAGACATGAAGGTGCTCGACACGCGGCGGGTCGAGGCCGATGCGCTGTCGCGGATGCAGTCCGCGAAGGCCGAGCTGAGCCGGGCAAGGCAGCGGCAAGTCGACCTCGAGATGAAGATCGCGGGCCTGCGAAACGAATACATACGGACGGCGGACGACGAGCTGAAGGAGGCGACGAGCCGCGCGTTCCAGCTCGGCGAGCGTCTGCGTCCCGCGCAGGATGCGTCGATCCGCGCGCAGGTGACGGCGCCCGTCGACGGGACCGTCGTCGGATTGCGGGTGCATACGATCGGCGCGGTTGTCGGGCCGCGCGAGCCGATCGTGGACGTGGTGCCGGCAGGCGCGCCGCTGATCGTCGAGGCGAACGTGCGGCCCGACGACGTGCGGGCGATCGTGCCGGGCGGTCAGGCGGACGTGAGGCTGACCGCGTACAGCTCGCGCACCACGCCGATGCTCGATGGCCGGGTGGCTTATGTGTCCGCCGATGCGCTGACCGACAAGGATGCGCGCAGTCATTTCTATGTGGTGCGGGTCGAGGTGCCGGCAGATGCGGTGGCCAGAGCCAATCGGTTGGCTGCGCAACCGGTGGTGCTGGGGCCTGGGTTGCGTGCGGAGGTTTATATCCGCAAGCAGGCGCGGTCGGCGCTGGATTATCTGCTGGAGCCGATTGTGGATGGGGTGCGGCGGTCGATGCGGGATTGAGGGGGCGGTGTCTACGATTTGTTAACGGACCAAGAGATTGGGTGGCCAGTTTCGGCGATTAGAGCATGGATAAAAGTCGTTATGGGAAAAAGATCAAAGTCAAAAAAGCGGATTGGGGCGGGGGCGATGATGCTTACGCTGCTTTCCGCTTGTGTGCCATTTTCTGTTGACCAAATGCCGGTTCGAGAACAGCGGAATTTTCTGCGCGACATCAAAAGAGTTGTGGATGCGGGCGATCTGGCCGATGTTGCGACTACTTCGAAATGGTTGGGCGTTGATTTCATTGTGGAGGATGAACAGGATGTTTTTTCGGAGAATAAGGGGGCGTCGTTGGGGGATACGGTGCGTTTGAAGGCTGTTGCGGCTGCAAAGGAGTATGACGGAAAAGAAAGCTTTCGATATTCGATGTACTTTTTGCGGGGTAGTGATATTAGAAGGATTTTTGTGTCGGCGCGAGTCAACCGGAAGGTGATCTGTGTTTCGTCATCCGATGTGGGCGGGATATTTAAGGGGGCGCGTCGTGGTCCTTACGGTCATGGTTATGGATGGGAATATTCGTATCAAGGGCGCGGAGAGAAGGCCGTCTTGTTGTATTTCCAATTTTTGAATGATGGGTGTCTCTATAAATTTGGGTTTCGCCAGGGGGATTTTTAGTCGTGAATGGGATGTGAAGATCGCAAGATGCAATGCAAAAGACTATGCGGGGAATTGATTGTGGAAATTTGGCGGCTGTATTCAAGGTCGTTTCATCGGGAAATGAGTATAGAAAGGTGGCGAAATGGACTATTCGATGTTGCTTCCGTCAGATAGTTTATCCAGAAAAATTCGGATTAGGCTTCCGGTTGATTCGGGGGGGCGATTGGCGCGAAATTAATGGCTGAGTTGCCGGTGTTTGGGTGCGGAAAAGGAGATGGACGATGTCGGCAAAAGAAACCAAAGATGTTATCGGTGCTCTTGCGAAGGTGATGGATGTCATATCGCTTCGTAATTGGAATGCATATCAAGAGGCGCAGATTAGGATGTTGTTGTCGATATTGCTCTCGGTTAATGTGGTCGATCAATCAATATCAGTTACCAGAGTGGTAAGTTGGTTTGTTAAAAAGATAAAGAATAAGTTCAGAGAGACGGTCGGGGTTGGCGTTCTGTCAGCCATTTTGTTATCCGCCTGTGCGCCTTTCCCTGTCGATCAAATGCCAGCGCGTGAGGAACGGGACTTTCTGCACGACATCAAAAAAATTGTAGACGCTAATGATCTGGCTGATGTCCCGAGTGTCTCTCGGTGGTTGAGAGTTGACTTCGTTGTGGAGAGTGAGGGGGATGTTTATATCAATGATGGAGCGGTTCGGCTGGGTTATGACGTTACGTTAAGGGTCGTTTCATCAGGAAAGGAGTATAGAAAGGGGAGGGGCGAAATGGACTATTCGATGCTGCTTCCGTCGGATGGTTCGCCGAGGAGGACTCGGGTTGGAGTTTCTATTAATACAGGGGTTATATGTGTTTCGTCGAAGGACTTGATTGATGTGTTTGGGGAGAGTCGTCGTTATCCAAGAAGCCACGGGGATGGATGGGATTATCTGTACCTTGCGCAAGAGGGGGCGATTGAGTCGTATTTTGGATTTTACCGAAGTGGATGTCTTTCTAGAATTGGGCTTCGTCAGGGAAATTTAGGGAGGTGAGAAATATGTTGGCTATGGGAAATGTGCAGTGATTGATTTGTGATTGGCGGGGTGTTGTCATTGAGCGGTATCGTATGTGCTGCGCGCTGCCTTTGCAAAGCTGTTGCTCGTTGAAATAACTTGAGGGATAAAAAATTATGTCGTTTATCACTGGTCAAGAATTAATTTTTAAGAACATCAAGTTGACGCAAGGGGTGATCGAATTGATCAATAAAAGTCCTATTCTCGTAGGACAGTTGATTCAATATAGTCAGGATGTTGTCGGTAAGAAAGTCAAGCCAATTTTGATCGATAATGGCCGTCAAGGGATGGCTTGGGATATTCGCGAAAAGATAATAACATTTGGCAACCTTGAAGGAAAAACCTACGACGAGCTTGAGCCGTGGCTCTTCGTGAGTGTCTTGAGCCACGAAATCGGACACTATTTCTACGACGCGCGCAACGAGGCTAGAGAAAAGCAGTACGCGTCGGCCATCCAGACCGATCGCGACATCGCTGCGATGGTTTGTATCGCGAGGGAGGGGGATGCAGCCTATAACAATTGGAGAGTTGCCCGCGAAATTCTCGAGAAAGGTGGTCCGCCGATCGCCGTGCTAGGAGACAGTCCGGACTACCCCACCGCACCCGGGTTCGACCTCAACGGCTCGCTCAACAAGATTTACGACGCGAACGTCGGAAAGATGCCGGCGGAAGAGCTGGAGCAGGTGATGATCCGGGTGGCGGGAAGCTACATTGCACGAACGAAACCGTGGGGAATGTCTGACCAGATCTACTTCGAGTATTGCAAGCCGCTTGACGGCGCGGAGCCAATGCGCTTGTCCAAAGCGCCCGTCGTCGACGTCGAATACTCGCTGAATTCATCCACCGGGCTCATAGAATCCGCGACGTTGACCTTTTCGAACGGTGAGCGCCAAACGAACAAGTACGACGGCGACGGCCTGAATACCGCGACGCTGTTCGGTACGAACGGCCAGATGGTCGAGCACGCATTGTTCGATGCCAGCGGCTTCAAGACGCACGACATCTTCTATGCGTCGAACGGCAAGAAGACGCAACAATATGAGTTCAGCCTCGACGGAACCACCAAGAAATACGTGTTCAGCGTCGACGGTTCGCAGACGGCCGCCGTGTTCGACAAGAACGGCAAGATGGTCGAATACGCCTTGTTCGACGTGAATGGCTTCAAGACACACGACATCTTCTACGCGTCGAATGGCAAGAAAACCCAACAGTACGAATTCAGCCTCGACGGAACCACCAAGAAATATGTGTTCAGCGTCGACGGATCGCAGACGGCCGCCGTGTTCGACAAGAACGGCAAGATGGTCGAGTACGCGCTGTTCGACGTGAACGGCTTCAAGACACACGACATCTTCTACGCGTCGAACGGCAAGAAAACTCAACAGTACGAATTCAGTCTCGACGGAACCTCCAAGAAATACGTGTTCAGTGCCGACGGCTCGCAGACAGCGGTTTCAATACGAAGTATGTGTTCTACAACAACGGTGCCAAAACGAAGCAGTACGAATTCTCGATCGACAAGAGCTACATCGCTCGAACGTTCGACGGTTCCTATGAAACGGCGGCGCTGTTTGGCGTAAACAACATCATCCACGACTATTACAAATTTTCGAGTGGAAAGTTATACGAGCGCGCTTTCTTCGACAATGCCGGACGCCAGGTCGAAATGGATCGTTACAACACGACGACGGGCGCTTTGACCGAATTCACGAAGTACGCCTACAACAACGACGGCACGTACTGGGCGAGCAATTACAACGCATCCGGCTACATGACCGCGAAATCGCAATATAGCGGTGACGGACAGTGGATCTCGAATGCCACGGTTTATATCAGCGGTGGCAGCAGCTGGGGCTACAAGGGGCCCATTACTCCGTCGTGGGGTTCCTCAGGGTGGGCCATGTCATTCTGAGTGATTGATCATGTGCGAAAAGATTGACGTCACGGCACGCATCGATGATGCGCCTGCATGGGCTCCTTCCAAAGATAACAACGCGATTTCGTGGAGTAAAAATGAACTACGTTAATAAGTTTGGTGCGCGAGTCCGGGTGTTGGCGCATTGCTTTGTTGCCTTGCCTTTGGCGGCCACGGCCGCAGATTCACAACATCGTATGCCGAGTGCCGAATCCTCGAGTGTTTCGATCGAAAGTATTCTGAATGATTTGCGTCGGCGATCCACAGAGCAGCAGTACAAGGTATTTGCCAACGCAGCGCAGGGTTCGCCTGCCTTGACCGGGCAACTGAACGAACTTGTCCGTTCTGGCTTGCTGAAGCGAATTTCGATCGACTCGACCGACGAACCGAGCCAAAGGCGATCCTTTGGTGCAACGCGAGTAGGCAGCACATGGGTGTTTACGCCGTCGTTCGTTGCAGATCAGGTTTCTCGTCGTATTTATGACGTCGTGTCCGACGAAGACATATTGCCGGACAACATGGTATTCGCTCTCGGATTCATGGCTTGGCGAACAAGGTACGACGACGACGTGAGGAAGGCATTCGGTGCAATGCGCGAGTCGGCCGGCACCCCCATGGAGCGGATGGGGCAGTTGGTTGCGCTGAATATCCGGATCGACGCGGGCGCATTCATCCAGGGCTGGAATGACGTCGTGGACGCAGCTGTTCGCCGGAATCACGGTGTCCCGCTTACAGCCGCGCAGAGCAGTGCACTGATGATGAACCTGAGATACCGAAGCCCGTTGCTCAAAGCGGTTGCAGCGGCTTCTCCCGATCGCAAATTGCAAATGGAATCCGCGTCTATTCCTTACGATGCGAAAAACGTCGACGCTATAGCGTCGGCGCTACAAGAGAGTCAACTGATCGATATTCAGCCGATGAATATGAAGCCGTGATCGGTATTATCCGAAGGGGGCAATGCCTCCGCGCGGGGGTTGGACGGAACCGGTTCGCATTGCCGTGCCGACGCGCATCACCACCCTCCCCAGCGCGCCGCCAACGCCGCGAGCACCGCGGCGCCGGCCGTTTCGGTGCGCAGCACGCGCGGGCCGAGCGACAGCGCCGTGAACCCGTGCGCGCGCGCCGCGTTTTCCTCGTCGGGCGACAATCCGCCTTCCGGTCCGATCAGCAGCGTGACGGGCGCGGCGGGCGGCGCATCCGGCAGCGACGCGAACGGGATGCTCGCGCGCGGCGAAAGCAGCAGCCGCAGTTCGCCGTCGACGGGCGCGGCCGTCAGCGTATCGAGCCAGGCGTTGAAGCCGAGCACCGGTGCGACCTCGGGCACACGGTTGCGTCCGCACTGTTCGCACGACGCGCGCACAATGCCGCGCCAGTGCGCGACGCGTTTCTCCGCACGCTCGCCCGACAGCCGCACGACGCCGCGCGACGTCGTCAACGGCGCGACTGCCGCGACCCCGAGCTCGACCGCCTTCTCGATCACCCAATCCATCTTGTCGCCGCCTGCGATCCCTTGCGCGAGCGTCACGCGGTAAGGCGGCTCGGCCTCGGTCGGCTCGAACGCGTCGATTTGCGCGATCGCGCTGCGCTTGTCGATCTCGACGAGCCGGGCACGGTACTGGCCGCCCGTGCCGTCGAACAGCGCGAGCGCGTCGCCGGGCTGCAGCCGCAGCACCTGCGCATGGCGCGCAACGTCGGCGGGCAGCGAGAGCATCGCGTCGACGCGCAGCGCCGCGTCGACGAAAAAGCGCGGCACGGCCGCGGTGGTGGTGGCTTCGTTCATTCGGATGGTGGCTTCACTCATGCGTGCAGCGGCTCCGCTCATGCGTCGAGACGGCGCGCGAGCGCCCAGCGGTAACCGTCGAGGTCCTCGATCTGCGCGAAGCGATCGCCCCAGAACTGATCCTGCGGCGCGGTCAGCGACTTCGCGCCGGCATCGAGCGCGCGCTGCCAGGTGGCGTCCACGTCGTCAACATACAGATAGAACGATTGCGGCGCGGTTTCGCCCGCGCTTTTCGGCGTACGCGCGGTCGAGCCGAATGCACCTTCGGGCGCGAACATCACGATCAGCTGGCCGCGGTAGACCATCTCGACGTGCATGATCGCGCCATCCTCGTCGAGCACGTCGCGCAGCTCGAAGCCGAACGCGGCCTTGAAGAAATCGATTGCAGCGCGCGCGTTGCGCACGGCCAGATAAGGCGTCAACCAAGGCACGTTGGCCGGACGTGGATCGGTCATGAAATCTCCTGTCGATCAGATGTCGACCGGAGCGAGTGCTTCGGCACTTGCTCCGGTTCGATGCAAAGCGGGTGGTGCACTGGCGCTTGCTTCGGCCTCATGCTTCGCACGCTGATCCCGTGCGAAGCCGCGACGAAACAGCGGTGCGCCGCGACGGCGCGAAGCCTCAGCGGCGAACGCCCAGTGTATCGCGCAGCGCGCGCGGCAGCGCGAACAGCGCCGGGTGCAGCCGCGCGTCGTAGTAGCGCAATCCTTCGATGCCGCGATTGGCGAGACGTTCCTCGATGTCGTGCATGAACAGCGACGCCGCGTCGAGCGTGTCGCTCGCGATCGCCATCAGCCACACCGAGCCGTACAGCGGAACATGGGCGGACAGCGGATCGACGACCGCGAAGCTCGCGCGCAGGTCGGCGAGCAGCGCGGCGATGCGCGGCGCGTGGAACACCGGCGAGCCGAGATGCATCGTGATCGCGCCGCACGGCGTCAGGATCCGCTTCAGATGCGCGTAGAAGTCGCGCGTGTAGAGGCCGGCCGCCGGCGAATCGGGCGGCGTGAGGTCGAACACGACGAGGTCGAAGTGTTCGACGGTCGACTCGACGAAGTGCGCGGCGTCGCCGATCACGACCTCGACGCGCGGGTCGTCGAGCGCGCCCTGGTGCACGTCGTCGAGAAAGCGGCGCGCCATGCCGACGACCTCGTCGTCGAGCTCCGCGACGACGATGCGCTCGATGCACGCGTGCTTGAGCAACTGGCGCGCCGCGCCGCCGTCGCCGCCGCCGAGCACGAGCGCCTTTCTCGGCGCCGGGTGCGCGAGCGCGGCCGGGTGGGTCATGCACTCGTGGTAGATGTATTCGTCGCCGACGGACGTCATCGGCCGGCCGTCGAGCGTGAACAGGCGGCCGAGCTGCGGCGTTTCCCACACCTCGATCTGCTGGTGCGGCGACGCGACGTGTGCGAGCCGCCGCGCATGCGGGAAGCCGTATGTGGAGTCGGGCGTCGGATGGAAGAGAAGCGTCGTGCTCACGGGCAGGCCGCGCGAGGCGGGGGCGGTTCCAATTTTTGAATTATAGAAGGCGGGACATCGCGGGCGGGAAGTTTGACGAAAATCGGTGCCGGAACGCTGACCGCCCGGAAGGGAAATGCCGGCCGTTCTGCTAAAATGACGAGCTTTGCAGCCTCGTCCGTTGGCTCCGTCCGCTATCGCGTCCGTCTGGCGCCGCACTGTGCGCCGGGAGCGGCCGGCCCGCGAGCTTCCGGATACCGCACGTGCCCCGTTTTCCCGACTCGTTCTCCGGACTCGACATGACGACTTCGTCTCCCGCCTCCACCACCCTGATGGCCAACGCGATCCGCGCGCTCGCGATGGATGCCGTCCAGCAAGCGAACTCCGGCCACCCCGGCATGCCGATGGGCATGGCCGAAATCGGCGTCGCGCTCTGGTCGCGCCATCTCAAGCACAATCCGGCGAACCCGCACTGGGCGGACCGCGACCGCTTCGTGCTGTCGAACGGCCATGGCTCGATGCTGCTGTACGCGCTGCTGCACCTGACCGGCTACGACCTGCCGATGGAAGAGCTGAAGCACTTCCGCCAGCTGCACTCGAAGACGCCGGGCCACCCGGAATACGGGATCACGCCGGGCGTCGAAACGACCACCGGCCCGCTCGGCCAGGGCCTCGCGAACGCGGTCGGCATGGCGCTCGGCGAAGCGCTGATGGCCGACGAGTTCAACCGTGACGGCGCGAAGATCGTCGATCACCACACGTACGTGTTCCTCGGCGACGGCTGCCTGATGGAAGGCATCTCGCACGAAGCCTGCTCGCTCGCGGGCACGCTGAAGCTGAACAAGCTGATCGCGCTGTACGACGACAACGGCATCTCGATCGACGGCGACGTCGTCAACTGGTTCCACGACGACACGCCGAAGCGTTTCGAGGCGTACGGCTGGAACGTGATCCCGAACGTGAACGGCCATGACGTCGACGCGGTCGACGCGGCGATCGCGAAGGCGAAGCTGTCGGACAAGCCGACGATCATCTGCTGCAAGACGGTGATCGGCCAGGGCGCGGCGACGAAGGCGGGCGGCCACGACGTGCATGGCGCTGCGCTCGGCGCGGAAGAAATCGCGAAGACGCGCGAAGCGCTCGGCTGGAAGTGGGAGCCGTTCGTGATTCCGCAGGAAGTCTACGCGGCATGGGATGCGAAGGAAGCGGGCCAGCGCAGCGAATCCGACTGGGACGCCGCGTTCGCGCAGTACCGTGCGAAGTATCCGGCGGAAGCGGCCGAATTCGAGCGCCGGATGGCCGGCAAGCTGCCCGCCGACTGGGCTGCGAAGGCTGCGGCGATCGTCGCCGGCGCGAACGAGCGCGCTGAAACGGTCGCGACCCGCAAGGCGTCGCAGCAGGCGATCGAGGGCCTCGCGGCGGCGCTGCCCGAACTGCTCGGCGGCTCGGCCGACCTGACCGGCTCGAACCTGACCAACTGGAAGGCGTCGAAGGCGGTTCGCGCGAATCCGGAAGGCCCGGGCGTTGCGCTGGGCAACCACATCAACTACGGCGTGCGCGAATTCGGCATGAGCGCCGCGATCAACGGCCTCGCGCTGCACGGCGGCCACAAGCCGTTCGGCGGCACGTTCCTGACGTTCTCCGACTACAGCCGCAACGCGCTGCGCGTCGCCGCGCTGATGAAGGTACCGTCGATCTTCGTGTTCACGCACGACTCGATCGGCCTCGGCGAAGACGGCCCGACGCACCAGTCGATCGAGCACGTGTCGAGCCTGCGCCTGATCCCGAACCACGACGTGTGGCGTCCGGCCGACACGGTCGAGACGGCCGTCGCATGGACCCACGCGATCGCCGCGGATCGTCCGTCGAGCCTGATCTTCAGCCGCCAGAACCTCGCGTTCAACCCGCGCACCGATGCGCAGATCGCGAACATCGAGAAGGGCGGCTACGTGCTGAAGGAGTGGGACGAAGAGATCGTCGCGCGCAAGATCATCCTGATCGCGACGGGCTCGGAAGTCGAACTCGCGATGAAGGCCATCGAGCCGCTCGCGCAGCAGGGTATCGCCGCGCGCGTCGTGTCGATGCCGGCGACGACGGTGTTCGACCGCCAGGACGCCGAGTACCGCGAGCGCGTGCTGCCGCACGGCGTGCGCCGCGTCGCCATCGAAGCGGGCGTGACGAGCTTCTGGCACAAGTACGTCGGCCTCGAGGGCGGCGTGGTCGGGATCGACACGTTCGGCGAATCGGCGCCGGCCGGCGTGCTGTTCAAGCACTTCGGCTTCACCGTCGACAAGGTCGTCGAGACGGCCAAGGCCGTGCTGGCCTAAAAGCATTCGCGGCGCGCCCGTGCCCCACGCGCGCGCCGCACCGTGAAGCTGCACGAAACGAATTTTTTTCAGCCATCAGGAGATAGACCATGACGATCCGCGTCGCAATCAACGGCTACGGCCGCATCGGCCGCAATACGCTGCGCGCGTTCTATGAAAACGGCAAGAAGCACGATCTCGAGATCGTCGCGATCAACGACCTCGGTGATGCGAAGACCAACGCGCACCTGACCCAGTACGACACCGCGCACGGCAAGTTCCCGGGCGAAGTGTCGGTCGACGGCGACTACCTGGTCGTCAACGGCGACAAGATCCGCGTGCTGGCGAACCGCAACCCGGCCGAACTGCCGTGGGGCGAGCTGGGCGTCGACGTCGTGATGGAATGCACGGGCTTCTTCACGACGAAGGAAAAGGCGAGCGCGCACCTGAAGGGCGGCGCGAAGAAGGTGATCATCTCGGCGCCGGGCGGCAAGGACGTCGACGCGACGATCGTCTACGGCGTGAACCACGACGTGCTGAAGGCCGAGCACACCGTGATCTCGAACGCATCGTGCACGACGAACTGCCTCGCGCCGCTCGTCAAGCCGCTGAACGACAAGATCGGCCTCGAAACCGGCCTGATGACGACGATTCACGCGTACACGAACGACCAGGTGCTGACGGACGTCTACCACGAAGACCTGCGCCGCGCGCGTTCGGCCACGCACAGCCAGATCCCGACGAAGACGGGCGCTGCTTCGGCGGTCGGCCTCGTGCTGCCGGAACTGAACGGCAAGCTGGACGGCTACGCGATTCGCGTCCCGACCATCAACGTGTCGATCGTCGACCTGTCGTTCATCGCGAAGCGCGATACGACGGTCGAGGAAGTCAACGCGATCATGAAGGAAGCGTCGGAAGGCGCGCTGAAGGGCATCCTCGGCTACAACGACGCACCGCTGGTGTCGATCGACTTCAACCACAACCCGGCTTCGTCGACGTTCGACGCGACGCTGACCAAGGTGTCGGGCCGTCTCGTCAAGGTGTCGAGCTGGTACGACAACGAGTGGGGCTTCTCGAACCGCATGCTGGATACGGCAATCGCGTTCGCGAACGCGAAGTAATCCCGCACGACGCACGGCCGCCGCGAGGCGGCCGGTGTCGATCGCGATCGGGCCCGGCCCGGCTTTCATGCCGGCCGGGCCTTTTTATTGGTTCTTCGCGCTCGTCCGTGAAGAACCTTTTTTGTTGCCGCAGGCGGCGGGCGGCCGGCGATGTCAGCGGCCGCGTCGTTGCGCCATTGCCGCGCCGCCATCAGTGCTCTGCGTCCGGTGCAAGTGGTCGCGTCGCCGTCAGCGCTCCGCGTCCGGTGCAAGTGGCCGCATCGCCGTCAGCGCTCCGTGTCCGGCGCGTGCGGCGCCGCCGCGGTCACCTGTTCGAGCGCGTCGACGAACGCGCGCTTCAGCGGGTTGTCGAGGTCGGTCCACGCGAGGCCGATGCCGGTCCGGTAGTCGCCGAGGTCGAGCGGCCGCGCGAGCACGTTCGGCGGCAGCGCGCTCGCCGCTTCCGCCGGGATCAGTCCGATACCCATCCCCGCCGCGACGAGCGCGAGCATCGTCGTGAACTCGCCGAACTCCTGCGCGATCTCGAGCGTCGTGCCCGCGCGGCTCAGCGCGAGCAGCATGTCGTCGTGGAAGCCGGGCGCATAGCGCCGCGCGAGCACGAACGCCGGATGGCCGCGCAGGTCGGCCGGCGCAAGCCTGTCCCGCGCGGCGAGCGGATGCTCGAGCGGCAGCGCGACGACGAACCCTTCCTCGAGCACCACGCGCGTGTCGATGCCCGCATACGCGGCCGGCAGCCGGATCATCCCGAAATCGATCCGGCGATCGCGTAGCGCCGCGACCTGGTCGGGCGTCGGCATGTCCTTCAATTCGAGCGTGATCAGCGGATAACGTGCGCGCATCACGCGCAGCACCGCGGGCAACAAAGTCGGCAGCACCGACGACACGAACGCGATGCGCAGCGTGCCGATCTCGCCGCGGCTCGACAGCCGCGCGAGCTGCTCGGCGCGCGCGGCCTGCTGCAGCGTCGCCCGCGCTTCCGGCAGGAACACGCGCCCGGTGTCGCTCAGTTCGACCTTGTGCCGGTCACGCTCGAACAGGCGTGCGCCCAGTTCTTCCTCGAGCGCCTTGATCTGCATGCTCAATGCGGGCTGCACGATGAACAGGCGCTGCGCGGCGCGCCCGAAATGCAGTTCTTCCGCAAGGGTGACGAACGCGCGCAATTGCTTGAGTTCCATGGGCGTCGCAATCCGGAATCCGGTGATCAGATTCCATGATAACCACATCAAAAAAGACCATTGGCGCGGCACCGGGCCGCGCGCCGAAGATAAGGTCAACGCGAGGCCGGCTGCGACGGGCGGCCGGCTCGAATGGCACGAGGAGACACACATGACGAACGCGCTTGACCAGTTCCGCCTGGACGGCCGCCGCGCGCTGATTACCGGATCGGGACGCGGGATCGGGCTGACGCTCGCCCGCGGCCTGGCGGAGGCGGGTGCGGCGATCGTCATCAACGATCGTAATGAGGACAAGGCAGCGTCGCTTGCGCGGCATTTCCGCGAAGAGGGCTTCGCCGCTGACTACGCGGTGTTCGACGTGGCCGACCATGGCCAGGTGCGCGCGGCGATCGACGATGCCGAGGCGCGCGTCGGCGCGATCGACATCCTCGTGAACAACGCCGGCATCCAGCGCCGCGCGCCGCTCGACGCATTCGATCCCGACGACTGGCATGCGCTGATGCGCGTGAACCTCGACGGCGTGTTCAACGTCGCGCAGGCCGTCGCGCGGCACATGATCGCGCGCGGGCGCGGCAAGATCATCAACATCTGCTCGGTGCAAAGCGAGCTCGCGCGGCCGTCGATCGCACCGTATGCGGCCACCAAGGGCGCGGTGCGGATGCTGACGAAGGGCATGTGCGCGGACTGGGCGCGGCACGGCATCCAGGCCAACGGCCTCGCGCCCGGCTATTTCGAGACCGAGCTGAACCGCGCGCTGGTCGACGATCCCGCGTTTTCCGACTGGCTGTGCAAGCGCACGCCGGCCGGCCGCTGGGGGCGCGTCGACGAGCTGTGCGGCGCGGCGATCTTCCTCGCGTCGGCGGCGTCCGATTTCGTGAACGGCCAGACGCTGTTCGTCGACGGCGGGCTGACGAGCGCCGTCTGACGGGCCCGCGCTTTCGAATTTCCGCCTGCGCGCACGGGGCGCTGCGGGCAGGCGGCGGCAACCTGCATCGACGTCATGCACCCGAATCGATGCACGCGAATCAATGCGCCCGAATTCCAGAGCCCGCCGCACGAGCGGGCCGATGCCCCGGCCGCGTCCGCGCAGCCGGGATCCGCAACGGAGACAGCTTTGCAGGTGGCCGGAGAAGGCACTGAAGCGCCGATTCGGGGCGACCGCGAAGCATGGCGCCGGAATGTGCTGAAGTGCCAATTCCGGCCGACCGCGAAGCATGGGGCCAGAGTAAGCGCTGAAGCGCTAACTCTGGCCGACAGGAGACAACGATGGCCCGTATTTCCCCGCCGCTCGCCAAACGCGATACGCGTCCCTCAACGGATCCCCGCACGGCCGCCGACACCGGCGCGCGGCGCGAGGTCGACGAGAAACAGCTGAACCGCGCCGCGTGGACCTGCTCGCTCGGCAGCGCGCTCGAGTACTACGACTTCGCGCTGTACACGCTCGCGGCCGCGCTGGTCTTCGGGCCGCTGTTCTTCCCCGCGCAAACCGCCGAGATGCGGCTGATCGCGAGCTTCGGCACGTACTTCGTCGGCTTTGCGGTGCGGCCGCTCGGCGGCGTCGTGTTCGGCGTGCTCGGCGACCGCATCGGCCGCAAGTTCGTGCTGACGGCAACCGTGCTGCTGATGGGCATCGCGAGCACGCTGATCGGCGTGCTGCCGACCTTCGCGACGGCCGGCTACTGGGCACCCGCACTGCTCGTGCTGCTGCGCATCCTGCAGGGGCTCGGCGCCGGCGCGGAGCAGGCGGGCGCGGCGGTGCTGATGACCGAATACGCGCCGGCCGGCAGGCGCGGCTGGTATGCGTCGCTGCCGTTTCTCGGCATCCAGCTCGGCACCGTGCTCGCGGCCGCCGTGTATTTCGTGCTGCTTGCGAACATCGGCCGCGTGACCGACGGCTGGGGCTGGCGCGTGCCGTTCCTGCTGAGCGCGGCGATCGTCGGCGTCGGCATCTACATGCGGATGCGGCTGCACGAGTCGCCGACCTTCGTGCGGCTCGAAAAGCGCGCGCAGGTTGCGGCGAACCCGTTGAAGAGCGTCGTCGCGCATTCGAAGCGCTCGCTGCTGATCGGCATCGGGCTGCGGATGGCCGAGAACGGCGGCTCGTCGATCTACCAGGCGCTCGCGATCAGCTATCTCGCCGGCGTGATCGGCATGAAGGGGCCGATCGGCGCGCTCGCGCTGGTGTGCGCGGCAACGGTCGGCGCCGCGACGGTGCCGCTCGCGGGGCGCCTGAGCGACCGCTTCGGCCGGGTGCGCGTGTACCGCTCGTTCGCATGGCTGCAGCTCGCGCTCGCGTTTCCGGTGTGGTGGATCTTCAGCCAGGGCAATGTGGTCGCGAGCGTGATCGCGATCTCGGTCGCGCAGGGTTTCGCGAACTGGGGGATGCTCGGCGCGCAGGCGGCGCTGCTGCCCGAACTGTTCGGCGCGCGGCACCGCTACATGGGCGTGTCGTTCTCGCGCGAGGTGTCCGCGGTGCTCGCCGGCGGCATCGCGCCGCTCGTCGGCGCGACGATCATCGCGACGGTGATTGCGCTGCACGGCGGCGACCACGCGGCCGGCGTGCGCGCGTGGCTGCCGATCGCCGCGTATCTGGCCGTGCTGACGGTGATCACGCTGTTCACCACGTCGCGGATGCCGGAAACGCTGAATCGCGACCTCGACGATCCGCTCGACGCGGTCGACGCGGCCGATTCGTCAATCGCGCCCGCCGGTGACGCTGTCGCGCGGCATGCATGAGCCGCCGCCTCGCGCGTCGCCGTGACGGACCCGACACCTTCCTCTCTCTCACCTCGACAGGAGCAGCGCAAATGGCGCACGCATCGAACCCCCGGCCCGGACTGCTGATGACCGGCCCTTACCAGCCGTGGGATACGGAATGGCTCGACGCCGGTTACGACGTTCACCGGCTGTGGGAAGCGCACGACCGCGCCGCCTATCTGGCCGAGCACGGCGCCAGCGTGCGTGCGATCGCAACGCGCGGCGATCTCGGCGCCGACGCGGCGCTGATCGCTGCGCTGCCAAAGCTCGAGATCATCGCGTGCTACGGCGTCGGCACCGATGCGATCGATCTTGCCGCCGCGCGCGCGCGCGGCATCCGCGTGACGAACACGCCCGACGTGCTGACGGGCGACGTCGCCGATCTCGGCGTCGGGCTCGCGCTCGCGCTGCTGCGCCGGATCGGCGCCGGCGATGCGTACGTGCGCTCGGGCGCGTGGCGGGACGGCGACATGCCGCTCGTCACGCGCCTGTACGGGAAGCGGGTCGGGATCGTCGGCTTCGGCCGGATCGGCGCGACGCTCGCGCGGCGGCTGTCGGGGTTCGACGTCGAGATCGGCTACTTCGATGTCGCGTCGCGCGACGACACACCGCACCGTTTCTTCGGCGATCTCGCCGAGCTGGCCGGCTGGTGCGACCTGCTGATCGTGACGCTCGCGGGCGGGCCGTCGACGCGCGGTCTCGTCGATGCGCGCGTGCTCGACGCGCTCGGGCCACGCGGCTATCTCGTGAACGTGTCGCGCGGCACGACCGTCGACGAGCCCGCGCTGCTCGACGCGCTCGAGCGACGGGCCATTGCCGGCGCGGCGCTCGACGTGTTCTGGAACGAGCCGCACATCGACCCGCGCTTCACGGCGTTGCCGAACGTGCTGCTGCAGCCGCATCATGCGAGCGGCACGGTCGAGACGCGTCAGGCGATGGGCTGGCTCGTGCGCGACAACCTGCACGCGCACTTCGCCGGCGCGCCGTTGCTCACCCCTGTCGTCTGAGGAAAACCGTCATGCGTATGCGCTGCATGTGTGTGGTGATCCACGGGCCGAACGACCTGCGGCTCGAGGAACAGGAGCCGGGCGAGATCGGCCCGGGCCAGGTGCGGGTCGACGTCGCGATGGGCGGCATCTGCGGATCCGACCTGCATTACTTCCGGCATGGCGGCTTCGGCGCGGTGCGCCTGCAGCAGCCGATGGTGCTCGGTCACGAGGTGGCCGGCACGGTGGCCGCGGTCGCGCCGGACGTGACGTCGGTGAAGGTTGGCGATCGTGTCGCCGTCAATCCGAGCCGCCCGTGCGGGGCTTGCCGGTACTGCGCCGAGGGCCTGCCGAACCAGTGTCTCGACATGCGCTTCTACGGCAGCGCGATGCGGATGCCGCACGTGCAGGGCGCGTTTCGCAACGCGCTGGTGTGCGACGCCCACCAGTGCGTGAAGGTCGCGGACCACGTGCCGCTGTCGCTCGCCGCGCTCGCGGAGCCGTTCGCGGTCGGGTTGCATGCGGTGTCGCGGGCCGGTCCGCTGATCGGCCGGCGCGTGCTGGTGTCGGGCTGCGGGCCGATCGGCGCGCTCGTGGTGGCCGCCGCCCGCGCGCACGGCGCGGCCGAAGTGGTGGCCACCGATGTCGTCGACGAGCCGCTCGCGATCGCACGCGCGCTCGGCGCCGATCGCACGATCAACGCCGCGACCGATACGGAGTGGGTCGCGCGCCACGCCGCGGACAAAGGCACGTTCGACGTGATGATCGAGTGCTCGGGCAACGCGCGCGCACTGCGCGACGGGCTCGACGTGATGCGGCCGCGCGGTGTCGTCGTCCAGCTCGGGCTCGGCGGCGACGTGAGCCTGCCGCAGAACGTCGTGGTCGCGAAGGAGCTGTCGATCTGCGGGTCGTTCCGCTTCCACGCCGAGTTCGCGCTGGCCGTCCAGCTGATCAACGCGGGGCGGGTGGATTTGCGGCCGGCCGTGACCGGCGTGTTCCCGATGCGTGACGCGCACCGTGCGTTCGAACTCGCGGGCGACCGGCGGCGTGCGATGAAGGTGCTGATCGATTTCGCGGACGCGGCGGCGTGATGGCGTGATGGCCGCATTTCCGGCGCCGTGGCCATAAGCGCGGGTGCAGGAGCACGGTGGCCGGCTTACTGCGTCGCCTGCGGCGCACCGACGCGCTGCGACGCGGCCCACAGCGCGATCAGCAGCCCCGCCAGCACCGCGCCCGCGACGCACACGCCGCGCCAGCCGTCGACGCCGAACGCGACGCTCGCCGCGAATGACCCGAACGCGCCGCCGATGAAATAGCTCGTCAGGTAGATCGTCGTCACGCGGCTGCGCGCGTTGCCGGCGAGCGCATAGATCACGCTCTGGTTCGAGATGTGCATCCCCTGCACGCCGACGTCGAGCAGCAGGATTCCGGCGATCAGCGCGGCGAGCGAGTGCGCGCCGGCCGCGATCAGCGCGAACGATGCGAGCACCACGGCCGCGAACAGGCCGGTCGCCATGTTGCCGTGCCCACGGTCGACGAGCCGTCCCGCGGACGTCGCGGCGAGCGCGCCCACCGCGCCGACCACGCCGAACAGGCCGATCTGGCCTTCCGTGTAGCCGTAAGGCGGCTGGCTCAGCAGGAACGTGAGGCCCGTCCACAGCAGGCTGAAGCATGCGAACACGAGCGCGCCGTAGGCCGAGCGCAACGCGATCAGCGGCTGCGCGCGCACGAGTGCGGCGAGCGATTTCATCAGTGCCGGGTAATCGACCTGCGCCTCGCGGCGATCCTTCGGCAATTTCACGGCGAGCACGCCGGTCAGCCCCAGCACCATCAGCGCGGCGATCGCGTAGACCGCGCGCCAGCCGAGCCAGTCGGCCACCGCGCCGGCCGCGACGCGCGCGAGCAGGATGCCGAGCAGCAGGCCGCTCATCACCGTGCCGACCGCACGGCCGCGCGTGCGTGTGTCGGCGAGCGACGCGGCGAACGGCACCAGGAGCTGCGTCGAGCAGGTCACGAAGCCGAGCGCCATGTTCGCGGCGATGAAGGCATGGAAGTTCGTGCTGCACGCGACGGCCGCCAGCGCGACGACGTTCAGCACAAGCAACCGCACGATCAGCGTGTGGCGGTTGAGCGCGTCGCCGAGCGGCACGATCAGCAGCAGGCTTGCCGCATAGCCGAGCTGCGTGAGCGTGACGAGAAAGCCGAGCTCGGCCGGCGCGCGCCCGAAGGTGTGCGCGATCGCGGCGAGAAGCGGCTGCGCGTAATAGATGTTGCCGATGACGATGCCGCATGCGCAGGCAAACAGCAGCGTCATGCCGCGCGTCAGGGTGGGGTGGGTGTCGTGGTGCGGTTTCATGGATCCGGAAAGTGGCGGCGCGCTTCGGTGGTTGCCGCCGTTGGGTGGCGTGGGTTACAGGAGGCGGACCGGTGGCTAGCAGCCGGTCCGGCGTGTCTGGCGGCAGGCGGCGGCGTCGAGCCGTCGGTCCGGCGTGTCGGGCCGCAGGCGTTGGCGTCGGGCACCGGTCCGGCGTGTCGGGCGGCAGGCGTGAGCGTCGGGCAGCCGATCGGCGGTGGACGGGTGAGCTGCCGCTGCGGCGGCGCGGGCCGGGTGAACCCGCGCGGGCTGCCCCGATGCGGGCGGCACGCGCGATTCGCCGGCACGGATGTGCGTATGATGCGGATGTCATGCCATAGCGTCCAAGACTGGCTTGCTATGATTTCTATTGGTTTCACCAATACCTGATCAGCGATGCTCCTTCGCCACATCCGCTATTTCCTGGCCGTCGCCGAACAGCGCAATTTCACGCGCGCGGCCGAGGTGCTGCACGTGTCGCAGCCGACGCTGTCGCAGCAGATCCGCCAGCTCGAGGATCAGCTCGGCGTGCAGTTGTTCGACCGCTCGGGCCGCGCGGTGCGGCTCACCGAATTCGGCGAGGCCTACGCGCGCCATGCGCGCGCGGCGCTGCACGAACTCGACGCCGGGCAGCGCGCGGTCCACGACGTCGCGGACCTGAGCAGCGGGTCGCTGCGGCTTGCGATGACGCCGACCTTCACCGCGTACCTGATCGGCTCGCTCGTCGATGCGTTCAGCACCGCGTACCCGAACGTCGCGCTGACGATCGATGCGATGCCGCAGGAGCGGATCGAGGCACTGCTCGCCGACGACCGGCTCGACGCGGGCTTCGCATTCATGCCCGCGCGGCTGCCGGACATCGACGTGACGCCGTTATGGGACGAATCGCTCGTGCTCGTGGCGGGCCGCACGCACCGTCTCGCGCGCCGCCGCCGCGCGCTGACGCCGGCCGAGCTCGGCGACGAGCCGCTGATCCTGTTGAGCCGTGCGTTCGCGACGCGTGCGAGCATCGACCAGTATTTCGTCGATCACGGCGCGCGGCCGCGCATCGCGATCGAGGTGAACGCGATCAACGCAATTCTCGAGATGGTGCGGCGCGGCCGCCTCGCGACTGTGTTGCCGGACGCGATCGCGTGGGCGAGCGGCGATCTGTGCGCGCTGGAACTCGATCCGCCGCTGCCAAAGCGCACGGCCGCGCTGCTGACGCGCAAGGGCGCGTACCGCAGTGTCGCGGCGCGCGCGTTCGTCGAGCGCACGCTCGCGCATGGCGACGCGCAGGCGCGCGGACACAAGCGGACGTAGGCGAACGTCGGCCGGACGGCGGCGCGACGCGACGAACCGCGGGGACTCGCGCCGCAGGGCGGGAAGGCTGGCGGCCGGGCGCCCGACAGAAGAACGGAAACGCCGGAGCGACCGCTCAGACCGGACAGGCTGAAGAACGCCGGAACCGCCGGAACCGCCGGAACCGCCGGAAAGGCGGAAAGGCGGAAAGGCGGAAAGGCGGAAAGGCGGAAAGGCGGAAAGGCGGAAAGGCGGAAAGGCGGAAAGGTGGAAAGGCGGAAAGGCGGAAAGGCGGAAAGGCGGAAAGGCGGAAAGGCGGAAAGGCCGGCCGCTCCGCAGCTCAGGCGCCCGGCGTCGGGAAGAACACGCCCGCGCGCTGCGCGGCGTTCGAGATGTGCGCCTCGATCGCCACGCCGGCGGCGTCCGGGTCGCGCGCGATCAGCGCATCGACGATCGCGCGATGCTCGTGCCACGTCGAGAACAGCAGCTCGCGCCGGTAAAACGGCATGCGCTGGCTTTCCTTCATGATGTCGGCGCTGCTGCGCAGGATCGATTCGATCGCCGCGTTGCCGGCGAGATTGATGATCCGCATGTGGAATTCGAAGTCGAGCTGCGACGCGTCGTCGAGTTCGTTTTCGGTCAGCGTCACGTGCAGCTCGGCGAGGTTGTCCTCGAACCACGCGATGTCGTCGTCGGTGACGACGCGCGCGGCCATCCGCGCGGCGAAGCCCTCGAGCGCGTAGCGCATCTGGTAGGTGTCGGGCAGCGACGACTGCTCGGCGAACCGCCATGCATGGCCGGTGGTTGCCTGCGCGCTTTCGACGTAGACGCCCTTGCCCGCGCGGATACGCAGCATCCCGAGTGCCTCGAGCGTCGACAGCGCCTCGCGCAGCGACGCGCGACTGATCTCCAGCTCCTCGGAGAGCTGGCGCTGGGCCGGCAGCAGGCTGCCGACCGGATACACGCCTGCCTCGATCCGGTCGCGGATCGTCGCGATGGCGGCGTCGGTCACGGTGTGCGGAACGTTTTTCATGATGTGAACGATGGCCGGTCTGACCGGCATTGTAATCCGCACACGCGCGGTGCACCGCCGGCCTACGGGAAAGTCACGATTCGTCCGGCGATCCGGCGCCGCAGGACGGGGCGGAAGGGGCCGGAGCGGGGCCGGAGCGGGGCCGGAGCGGGGCCGGAGCGGGGCCGGAGCGGGGCCGGAAAGGGGCGGGAAATCCCTATTTTGTTCTTCCTTGACTCGACTATATCGGCTTCCTACTATCGTCCATAACATCACTGGTCTTACCAGTATGAACAGACGAAACTGCAACCGTTGGTTCGGGAGAGCGCCGTGTCGAAATTCCTCAATTCGCTGTTTGGCCGGGTAGTCGTCGCATTGATTCTCGGGGTCGCGCTAGGCGCGTTCTTCCCGCATTTCGCCGAGTCGCTGAGGCCGCTCGGCGACGGTTTCCTGAAGCTCATCAAGATGGTCATCGGCCCGATCGTGTTCTGCGTCGTGGTCAGCGGGATGGCCAATGCGGGCGACCTGAAGAAGGTCGGCCGGGTCGGCCTGAAGGCCGTCGTCTACTTCGAGGTGATGACGACGCTCGCGCTCGGCATCGGGCTCGTGCTCGCGTGGCTCACACGCCCCGGCGTCGGCATGAACATCGATCTGCATTCGCTCGACGCGGCGTCGCTCGCGTCATATGCGAAGAACGCCGAAAGCCTGAAGGACACGGCCGGCTACCTGATGAAGATCATCCCCGAGACCGCGATCGACGCGTTCGCGAAGGGCGACATCCTGCAGATCCTCGTGTTTGCGGTGCTGTTCGGCTCCGCGCTGTCGCTGCTCGGCGACAAGGCGCAGCGCGTGAACAGCCTGATCGAGGAGCTGTCGCACGTGTTCTTCCGCATCATCGGCTTCATCATCAAGCTGGCGCCGCTCGGCGTGCTCGGCGCGATCGCGTTCACGACCGGCAAGTACGGCGTCGCGTCGCTGAAGCAGCTCGGCTACCTCGTCGCGGTGTTCTACCTGAGCTGCTTCGTGTTCGTATCGGTGGTGCTCGGCATCGTGATGCGGCTCGCGGGCTTCTCGGTGTTCAAGCTGATCCGCTACCTGCGCGAGGAACTGTCGATCGTGCTCGGCACGGCGTCGTCGGACGCGGTGCTGCCGCAGGTGATGCGCAAGCTCGAATACATGGGCGTCAAGGATTCGACCGTCGGCCTCGTGATCCCGACCGGCTATTCGTTCAACCTCGACGGCTTCTCGATCTACCTGACGCTCGCGGTGCTGTTCATCGCGCAGGCGACCAACACGCCGCTGTCGACGCACGACCTGATCGTCGTGCTGCTCGTGTCGCTCGTCACGTCCAAGGGCGCGCACGGGATTCCGGGCTCGGCGATCGTGATCCTCGCGGCGACGCTGTCGGCGATTCCCGCGATCCCCGTGCTCGGCCTCGTGCTGATCCTGCCGGTCGACTGGTTCGTCGGCATCGCCCGCGCGCTGACCAACCTGATCGGCAACTGCGTCGCGACGGTCGTCGTCGCGGTGTGGGAGAACGACATCGACCGTGCCCGCGCGAAGCGCGTGCTGAACCGCGAACTGCGCTACGTGCCGGCCGAGGAGGAGGGCGCCGCCGCGCCGCTCGCCGGCGACCAGGCCCACGCGGTCTGAGCGCACGGTTCGATCCTCATCTGCAACAGTGCGCCGGCGCCTCGACGTGCCGGCGCGTCAGTCGAAACAGCTTTGCATGGGACCGGAGTCAGCTAGCTCTGGTCGACCGCGAAGCATGGGATCGGAACAAGCGCTGAAGCGCCAACTCCGATCGACCGCCGTGGGGCAGGCGTAAGCGCTGAAGCGCTAACGCCTGCCAACCACGCCATGGGGCCCGAGCAAGCGCTAAAGCGCTAACTCGGGCCGACACAGGAGACAACATGGCAGCCCCCATCCTCGATCCGAACGCGCCGGCCTTCACGCGGCGCTACATGAACCTCGCCGATCCGCGCGTCGGTGCGCAGGCGCTCTACGCGAGCGACGAGTTCTTCGCGCCGAAGGAGCGCATGCTGAACCCCGAGCCAGCCGTGTTCATCCCCGGCAAGTACGACGACCACGGCAAGTGGATGGACGGCTGGGAGACGCGCCGCAAGCGCACGACCGGCCACGATTTCTGCGTGGTCCGGCTCGCGCGGCCGGGCGTGATCCACGGCGTCGACCTCGACACGAGCCACTTCACCGGCAACTTCCCGCCGGCCGCGTCGATCGACGCATGCGTCGCCGACGGCGACACGCCGCCCGAGGACGCCGAATGGCGCACGATCGTCCCCGCGACGACGCTGCAGGGCAACAGCCACCACTACGTCGGCGTGACCGATCCGCAGCCGTACACGCACCTGCGCGTGAACCTGTATCCGGATGGCGGGCTCGCGCGGCTGCGCGTGTACGGCCAGCCGCAGCGCGACTGGAGCCGCGTGCCGCAGGGCGAGCTGGTCGACCTGGCTGCGATCGAGAACGGCGGCTATCTGGTCGCCGCGAACAACCAGCACTTCGGCGCGGCGTCGCAGATGCTGATGCCGGGGCGCGGCGTGAACATGGGCGACGGCTGGGAAACCCGCCGCCGCCGCGAACCCGGCAACGACTGGGCGATCGTCGCGCTCGCGCGGCCGGGCATCATCCGGCGCGTCGAGGTCGACACCGCGTTCTTCAAGGGCAATTTCCCGGACCGCTGTTCGCTGCAGGCCGCGCACGTGACGGGCGGCACCGACGATTCGCTGGTCACGCAGGCGATGTTCTGGCCCGAACTGCTCGGCGAGCAGAAGCTGGCGATGGATCATGTCCACACGTTCGACACGCTTGCCGCGCTCGGCCCGGTCACGCATGTGCGCTTCAACATCTTCCCGGACGGCGGCGTGTCGCGGCTGCGTCTGTGGGGCGAACCGGCCTGACGGCGGAGGCGAACATGACCCGGCTCCAGACCTTGCGTGTCGAGCGCCTGACCCGCGAAGCGTTCGCGCCGTTCGGTGACGTGATCGCGCTCGAAGGCGCGCGGCATTTTCCGATCAACGGCGGCACGACCGAGCGGTTCCACGATCTCGCGACGATCGACGTCTGCGACGACGGCGGGCGCCCGCTCGTCAGCGTGTTTCGCGCGCAGCCGCGCGCGCTGCCGGTCGCGATCACGATGATGGAGCGGCATCCGCACGGCAGCCAGGCGTTCGTGCCGCTCGCGGCGGTGTCGCGCTACGCGATCGTCGTCGCGCCGGCGGGCGAGTTCCGGCCGGACGCGATGCGTGCGTTTCTCGCGGAAGGGTGGCAGGGCGTGAATTACGCGAAGGGCGTCTGGCACCATCCGCTGCTCGCGCTCGACGCGCTCAGCGATTTCATCGTCGTCGACCGCGGCGGCCCGCAGCCGAACTGCGACGAGATTCCGCTCGACGGCGTGTGGCAGCTCGATCTCGAGCCGGCCTGCACGAGCGCGGCCTGACGCGTGCGCTGACGCGCGCCCGTCGGCGCGGGTCGACGACGCCTCCGAAAAAGACGGCGGCCCGGCCGGCAAGATGCCGGCCGGGCCGCTTGGCCTGGCTTGCGCTTCGCGCGCGGATCAGTGCTTGCGGTGCGGGCAGTTCTCGGTCGTGCAGTTGCCGTACATCGCGAGCGAATGTTCCTGGAGCTTGAAGCCGCGCTCCTTGGCGATTGCCTGCTGGCGGGTTTCGATCTCCGCGTCGAAGAACTCCTCGACGCGGCCGCAGTCGAGGCAGACGAGGTGGTCGTGGTGCGAGCCTTCGTTCAGCTCGAACACGGCCTTGCCGGATTCGAAGTTGCTGCGGGTCAGCAGGCCCGCCTGCTCGAACTGCGTGAGCACCCGATAAACGGTGGCCAGCCCGATGTCGAGCTGCTCGTTCAGCAGGTTGCGGTAGACGTCTTCGGCCGTCAGGTGACGGACGGGACTCTGCTGGAAGATCTCGAGAATCTTGAGGCGCGGTAGGGTGGCCTTCAGCCCGATATTCTTGAGATCCGTCGGATTGGTCATGGCTAGGCATCCCTAGAGTACAATGCAGGGCTTCAATGTTACCGGCTTTTGGCCGTTCCAGAAACACGCGCGGCCTGCGACGCGGGCCAGCACGGTGAGGGAAATGATTCCAGAATCTCTTTCGCACTATCAAAGGAACCGCATGCGGAGTGCCATCATCGCTGCCGCCGCCGTTGCCGCGCTGGCTGGTTGTTCGTCGTACGACAGCGTGACGCAGCGCATCGCGCAAAGCATCACGCCCTACCGGATCACGGTCGTGCAGGGCAACTTCGTGTCGCAGGAGAAGGCGTCGCAGCTGCAGGTCGGCATGACGCGCGACCAGGTCCGCGCGCTGCTCGGCACCCCGCTGCTGACGGACATGTTCCACGCCGACCGCTGGGATTACCTCTTCTACTTCAAGCGTGGCTCGACGTCCGTCGTCCAGCAGCGCGACCTCGTGCTGACGTTCTCGGGCGATCGCCTGACGGGCTGGACGGGGGCCGAGAACCTGCCGTCCGAGCTCGACCTGCTGGCCGACATCGACGGCGACAAGCGCGGCAAGAAGGCGAAGAAGGCAGCCGAAGCCGCCGCTGCGAGCGGTGCAAGCGGGGCAAGCAGCACCGTGCAGGCGACGAGCGAACCGGCGCCGGCTGCGGCCGTGGTGCCGGAAGCGGCGAGCGCCGCCGTCGACCAGGACGCGAACGCGCAAGCCGCACGCGCGGCGAACCGCGCGACCAACCAGGTGTCCGGCCAGGGCGGCACTGCGCGCCGCTTCACGCCGTCCGCGCAGGCAGCGGCCGGCGGCGCGCCGACACCGGGCGGGCAGCCGCCGGGCGTGAATCCGGCGATCCAGCCGCAGTTCCAGTTCCATCGCCCGCCGCAGCCGGCCGCGTCGAACGAGACAGCGCCGCCCGTTGGCCCGCAGGGCTCGGACACGCTGCAGAACCAGCCGCTCACCGCACCGGGCCAGTCCCAGTAAGCGCGTGAAAACGGGGCGGCATGCGCCGTCCCCACTCAACCTGTCGTACAGAAAGCCATGAAGATTGCGATTGCCGGTGCGTCGGGCCGTATGGGCCGGATGCTGATCGAAGCCGTTCTCAACGATTCCGACGCGCAGCTGGTCGGCGCGCTCGACCGTGCCGATTCGCCGCACCTCGGCCAGGACGCGGGCGCGTTCCTCGGCAAGGAAACCGGCATCAAGCTGACCGACGATCTCGATGCCGTGTTCGCGCAGGCCGACTACCTGATCGATTTCACGCGCCCGGAAGGCACGATCGCGCACGTCGAGGCCGCGCTGCGCCACAACGTGAAGCTCGTGATCGGCACGACCGGCTTCACCGACGAGCAGAAGGCCACGCTGCACGCGGCCGCCGGGAAGATCGGCATCGTGTTTTCGGCGAACATGAGCGTCGGCGTGAACGTCACGCTGAAGCTGCTCGAATTCGCCGCGAAGCATTTCGCGCACGGCTACGACATCGAGATCATCGAAGCCCATCACCGTCACAAGGTCGATGCGCCGTCGGGCACCGCGCTGATGATGGGCGAAGCCGTCGCCGGCGCGCTCGGGCGTTCGCTCGACGACTGCGCGGTGTATGGCCGCCACGGCGTGACGGGCGAGCGCGATCCGTCGACGATCGGTTTCTCCGCGATCCGCGGCGGCGATATCGTCGGCGATCACACCGTGCTGTTCGCCGGGATCGGCGAGCGGATCGAGATCACGCACAAGTCGTCGAGCCGCGTGTCATACGCGCAGGGCGCGCTGCGCGCGGTGCGCTTCCTGTCCGAGCGCGGCGCCGGCCTGTACGAGATGCAGGACGTGCTCGGCCTGCGCTGACGCGCGCCGGACACTCCGATGGCGATCCCCACCGGCGTTATCCACTACCTCGAAAGCGGCGACGCCGTCACGCACGCCGTCGCCTACGTGCTGCTGGCGATGTCCATCGCCAGCTGGTGTTTCCTGTTCCTGAAAGCCTGGCTGCTGGTCCGCGCGAAGCGGCAGGGGCCGGGCGCGGTCGCCGCGTTCTGGCGCGCGCCGACGCTCGATGCGGGCATCGCGGCGCTCGCCGGCGCCGACCGCGAGCGCGTGTTCGTGCCGCTCGCCGAAGCCGCGCGCGACGCGTCCCGCGACCATGATCCCGCTGCGCTGGCCGCGCGCGTCGAGCACGGCGAACGCGTGCTGCGCGCGCTGCGCCACGCGATGCTGCGTTCGCAGCGGCGGCTCGAATTCGGCCAGGTGCTGCTCGCGTCGATCGGCAGCACCGCGCCGTTCGTCGGGCTGCTCGGCACCGTCTGGGGCATCTATCACGCGCTCGGCAGCATCGCCGCGAGCGGGCAGGCGCAGATCGAGAATGTCGCGGGGCCGGTCGGCGAGGCGCTGATCATGACCGCGTTCGGGCTCGTCGTCGCGATCCCGGCCGTGCTCGCGTACAACATCCTCGGGCGCCTCGTGCGCCAGCTCGCCGAGGAGCTCGACGGCTTCGCGCGCGACCTGCACGTGTTCGTGTGCGCGAACGACGCCTGACGCGCGCCTTCCGGAGGGACGACCATGGCATTCGGCGGACTGGAGCACCACAAGACGTCCGCGCCGATGGCGGAGATCAACATGACCCCGCTGATCGACGTGATGCTCGTGCTGCTCGTCATTTTCATCGTGACCGCGCCGCTGATGACGCATGCGATCCGGCTCGACCTGCCGAAAGTCGCGGCCAGCGCCGCGCGCGACACGCCGCAGAGCATCACGCTGTCGATCGACGACGCGGGCAAGCTCTACTGGGAAGACGCGCCGGTCGCGCTCGACGCGCTGCCCGCGCGCTTTCGGGCCGCCGCCGCGGGCAGCCAGCCACCCGAGCTGCGCCTGCGCGCGTCGCGCGCGACCCGCTACGACGTGATCGCGCAGGTGATGGGCGCCGCGCAGGCCGCGGGCCTCACGCGGATCGGGTTCGTGACCGACCTGCCGGCGCCGCACGGCGGTTTCGCGGCACCGTCCGGCGCACCCGCGCCGCGCTGAGCGGTTCGGGGCCGGTCTCGCGGGCGCGGGCCGGTTGCTGCCACCGGCCGCCGCTGCCGGCCCTCGCCCGCGAGACCGGCCGTGAGGGCCGGCGCGGACGGTATAATCGATGTTTTTCCCGGTTGGCAGATGCTTTCCCGGTCACCCGGAACGTTCCCGGTCACCCGGAAAACATCCGGAAACCCGGGCAGGCCTGGAAGCACCGGGCCTGCCTCGCCGCCGGGCCAGCACGATTTTCGATCCACTCCCGCGCGAGCCGTCGCGGCGCGCCGCTTAAAGCCTAGTCCGAACCACACCATGCACGAGAGATACGTACCCGCCGACGTCGAAGCCGCCGCCCAGCGTGACTGGCGCGCCGCCGATGCTTACAAGACGAAGGAAGACACGCAGAAGCCGAAGTTCTACTGCGTGTCGATGCTGCCGTA
The DNA here is from genome assembly GCF_053427725.1 of Burkholderia sp. PU8-34. Lineage (NCBI taxonomy): Bacteria > Pseudomonadati > Pseudomonadota > Betaproteobacteria > Burkholderiales > Burkholderiaceae > Burkholderia > Burkholderia sp. PU8-34. The sequence goes on along the minus strand of NZ_JBSAXC010000014.1, from coordinate 59,431 downwards.
CCCGTCCGGCAAGCTGCACATGGGTCACGTGCGCAACTACACGATCAACGACGTGATGTACCGCTATCTGCGGATGAACGGCTACAACACGCTGATGCCGATGGGCTGGGACGCGTTCGGGATGCCGGCCGAGAACGCCGCGATGGCGAACGGCGTGCCGCCCGCGAAGTGGACCTACGACAACATCGATTACATGAAGGGCCAGATGCAGTCGATGGGGCTCGCGATCGACTGGTCGCGCGAGATCGCGACGTGCAAGCCCGACTACTACAAGTGGAACCAGTGGCTGTTCCTGAAGATGCTCGAGAAGGGCATCGCGTACAAGAAGACGGGCACCGTGAACTGGGACCCGGTCGACCAGACCGTGCTCGCGAACGAGCAGGTGATCGACGGCCGCGGCTGGCGTTCGGGCGCGCTCGTCGAGAAGCGCGAGATCCCGATGTACTACCTGCGCATCACGCAGTACGCGGATGAGCTGCTGAACGACCTCGACGGCCTCGGCTGGCCCGAGCGCGTGAAGATCATGCAGCAGAACTGGATCGGCAAGAGCTTCGGCGTGAACTTCGGCTTCCCGTACGAACTCGACGGCGAGCAGAAGCTGCTGCGCGTGTTCACGACGCGCGCCGACACGATCATGGGCGTCACGTTCTGCGCGATCGCCGCCGAGCATCCGCTCGCGACGCATCTCGCGCAGGGCAAGCCCGAGCTGCAGGCGTTCATCGACGAGTGCAAGCGCGGCGGCGTCGCCGAGGCCGACATGGCGACGATGGAGAAGAAGGGCGTGCCGACCGGCTTCACGGTCAAGCATCCGCTGACGGGCGAGCCGGTCGAGGTGTGGATCGGCAACTACGTGCTGATGAGCTACGGCGAAGGCGCGGTGATGGGCGTGCCCGCGCACGACGAGCGCGACTTCGCGTTCGCGAAGAAATACAGCCTGCCGATCAAGCAGGTGATTGCGGCCGAAGGCCAGACGTACTCGCTCGACGCGTGGCAGGAGTGGTACGGCGACAAGGACGTCGCCGTGTGCGTGAACAGCGGCAAGTACGACGGCCTGAACTACGGCGCCGCGGTCGACGCGATCGCGGCCGACCTGAAGGCCGGCGGCTTCGGCGACAAGCAGGTCACGTGGCGCCTGCGCGACTGGGGCGTGTCGCGCCAGCGCTACTGGGGCACGCCGATCCCGATCATCCACTGCCCGTCGTGCGGCGACGTGCCGGTGCCGGAGCAGGACCTGCCGGTCGTGCTGCCGGAAGACCTCGTGCCGGACGGCTCGGGCAACCCGCTCGCGAAGTCGGAAGCGTTCCTGAACTGCACGTGCCCGAAGTGCGGCGCGGCCGCGAAGCGCGAAACCGACACGATGGACACCTTCGTCGATTCGTCGTGGTACTTCTCGCGCTACACGGCGCCGGATGCCGACACGATGGTCGACGCGCGCACCGACTACTGGATGCCGATGGATCAATACATCGGCGGCATCGAGCACGCGATCCTGCACCTGCTGTATTCGCGCTTCTGGACCAAGGTGATGCGCGACCTCGGCCTCGTGAAGTTCGGCGAGCCGGCGAAGAACCTGCTGACGCAGGGGATGGTGCTGAACGAGACGTTCTATCGCGAGGACGCATCGGGCAAGAAGACCTGGTACAACCCGGCCGACGTGACCGTCACGTTCGACGACAAGGGCCGCCCGGTTGGCGCGACGCTGAACGCCGACGGCCAGCCGGTCGTGCTCGGCGGCATCGAGAAGATGTCGAAGTCGAAGAACAACGGCGTCGATCCGCAGGTGCTGATCGACCAGTACGGCGCGGACACTGCGCGCCTGTTCACGATGTTCGCGGCGCCGCCCGAGCAGCAGCTCGAGTGGTCGGGCGCGGGCGTCGAGGGCGCGAGCCGCTTCCTGCGCCGCGTGTGGAGCTTCGGCGCGACGAACCGCGCGGCGCTCGCGGAGCGCGCGGCGTTCGACGCGGCGAAGCTCGGCGATGCCGACAAGGCGCTGCGCCGCGAGATCTACAGCGTGCTGAAGCAGGCCGATTTCGACTACCAGCGCCTGCAGTACAACACGGTCGTGTCCGCCGCGATGAAGATGCTCAACGCGGTCGACGGCGCGAAGGGCGCGACGCCCGCGGTGCTGCGCGAGACGTACGGCGTGCTGCTGCGCGTGCTGTACCCGGTCGTGCCGCACGTCACGTTCGAGCTGTGGAAGGCGCTCGGCTACGCGGACGAGTTCGGCCCGCTGCTCGACGCGCCGTGGCCGAAGGTCGACGAGGCCGCGCTCGAGCAGGCCGAGATCGAACTCGTGCTGCAGATCAACGGCAAGGTGCGTGGTTCGCTGAAGGTCGCGAAGGACGCGAGCCGCGACGCGATCGAAGCCGCGGCACAGGCCGACGAGATGTTCGCGAAGTTTGGCGAGGGCAAGCCGGCGAAGAAGATCGTCGTCGTGCCGGGCCGCCTCGTGAACATCGTCGTCTGACGGCCGAAGGCCGTCCGGACGCAAACTGAAGGAGCGAAGGTGATCCGCAGATCGTTTTTGATGCTCGTCGGCAGCGCGGTCGCGCTGTCGGCATGCGGTTTCCAGTTGCGGGGCCAGCAGGATTACGCGTTCAAGCACCTGCTGGTGGTCGGTGCGCAGCCGGCGGTTGCGGCGCGCTTCACGCGGCTCGTCGAGGCTGGCAGCGACACGAAGATCGTCAAGGTGCCGGACCAGGCGGATGCGGTGCTGCAGATGTCGGAATCGCGCGGCCAGAGCACGCTGACGCTCAACAAGTACGGCTCGGCGCAGGAGTATGCGCTCAATTATTCGCTGAGCTACACGCTGACGAGCAAGGACGGCACCGTGCTGATTCCGCCGAGCGTGATCGCGCTGAACCGCGCGATGACGTACAGCGACCAGTACACGAACGCGAAGTCGCAGGAAGCCGATATCCTGTACGGCGACATGCAGAACGACGCGGTCGACCAGCTGATGCGGCGTCTCGCGATCGTCCACTCGCTGAATCCGGCGCCGGAAGACGTGGTGCCGGGCGTGGCGCCGCGCGCGCCGCTGCCGCCGCCGCCGCTGTGATCGCGGGCGCACCAACCGATGCAACTGCGACTTGACGCGCTGGAGCCGCACCTCGCGAAGGGGCTGGCCGGGCTCTACACCGTATTCGGCGACGAGCCGCTGCTCGCGCAGGAGGCGTGCGACCGGATCCGCGCCGCCGCGCGCGCAGCCGGCTTCACCGAGCGGTCGGTGCATACCGTCGAGCGCGGCTTCGACTGGAGCGTGCTGCTCGGCGCGACCCAGGCGATGTCGCTGTTCGGCGAACGCCAGCTGATCGAGCTGCGCATTCCGTCCGGCAAGCCGGGCAAGGAAGGCGCGGACGCGCTGAAGGCGCTCGCCGCCGCGAACAATCCGGACGCGTTGATGCTCGTCACGCTGCCGCGCCTCGACGCGGCGACGCAGAAATCCGCGTGGTTCACCGCGCTGTTGAACGGCGGCGTCGCGCTGAAGATCGATCCGGTCGACCGCGCGCAGCTGCCGAACTGGATCGGCCAGCGTCTGTCGATGCAGGGCCAGCGGGTCGCGGCCGGCGAGGACGGCCGGCGCGCGCTGCAGTTCATCGCCGAGCGCGTCGAGGGCAACCTGCTCGCCGCGCACCAGGAAATCCAGAAGCTCGGCCTGCTGTATCCGCAGGGCGTGCTGTCGTTCGAGCAGGTGCACGACGCGGTGCTGAACGTCGCGCGCTACGACGTCTTCAAGCTGAACGAAGCGATGCTCGCCGGCGACGCCGCGCGGCTCGCGCGGATGATCGACGGGCTGAAGGGCGAGGGCGAGGCGATCGTGCTCGTGATGTGGGCGGTCGTCGAGGAATTACGCACGCTGCTGCGGATCAAGCGCGGCGTGACGGCCGGCAAGCCGCTCGCGACGCTGTTGCGCGAAAACCGCGTATGGGGGCCGCGCGAACGGCTGATCGGTCCCGCACTCAATCGCGTGACCGAAGCCGTGCTCGAGAAGGCGCTCGCGTTCGCTGCGCGGCTCGACCGGCAGGTCAAGGGGCTCAGCGCCGTGACGCCCGGCCGGCGCCCGCAGGACGAGCCGCCGCCCGATCCGTGGGACGGCCTGTTCCAGCTCGCGATGACGGTTGCCGGCGCCACGAGTGCGCAGCGTGCGCAAGGTGAGCGACCGCCGACCGCGGGTCGCGGCGTGCGGCGCTAAGTCCCGCCTCCGGCGTCAGCGCGCCGTCCGCAACCCGCATACAATTGCTTCGACAACCGGCGCGGCTGCGCCGCGCGCTTCCCGATGATTTGATGCCGCCCTGAGCGGCTCGCTTTTCGAGTCACACGATGGATATCGATCAGTACATGACGGACCTGGGCCGCCGCGCCCGGCACGCTTCCCGCGCGATGGCGCGCGCCAGCACGGCGGCGAAGAACGCAGCGCTCGATGCGGTCGCCCGCGCGATCGAGCGCGATGCACCGGCGCTGAAGGATGCGAACGCACGCGACGTCGCGCGCGCCCGCGAAAAAGGGCTGGATGCGGCATTCATCGATCGCCTGACGCTGTCCGACAAGGCGCTGGCGACGATGGTCGAAGGCCTGCGCCAGGTCGCGTCGCTCGCCGATCCGATCGGCGAGATCGGCAATCTCAAGTTCCGCCCGAGCGGCATCCAGGTCGGCCAGATGCGCGTGCCGCTCGGCGTGATCGGCATCATCTACGAGTCGCGCCCGAACGTGACGATCGACGCGGCCGCGCTGTGCCTGAAGTCCGGCAATGCGACGATCCTGCGCGGCGGCTCCGAGGCGCTCGAATCGAATGCCGCGCTCGCGAAGCTGATCGGCGAGGGGCTCGCTGCCGCGGGCCTGCCGCAGGACGCGGTGCAGGTGGTCGCGACGGCCGACCGTGCGGCGGTCGGCAAGCTGATCACGATGACCGAATACGTCGACGTGATCGTGCCGCGCGGCGGCAAGAGCCTGATCGAGCGCCTGATCAACGAGGCGCGCGTGCCGATGATCAAGCACCTCGACGGGATCTGCCACGTGTATGTCGACGATCGCGCAGACCTGGCCAAGGCGCTCACCGTCTGCGACAACGCGAAGACGCACCGCTACGGCACCTGCAACACGATGGAGACGCTGCTCGTCGCGAGCGGCATCGCGCAAGTCGTGCTGCCGCCGCTCGGCCGCCTGTATCGCGAGAAGAGCGTCGAGCTGCGCGTCGATGCCGCCGCGCGCGCGGTGCTCGCCGACGCCGGCGTCGGCCCGCTGGTCGACGCGACCGAAGAAGACTGGCATACCGAATACCTCGCGCCGGTGCTCGCGATCAAGGTCGTCGACGGCCTCGACGCCGCGATCGAGCACATCAACCATTACGGCTCGCACCACACGGACGCGATCGTCACCGAGGATCACGACCGCGCGATGCGCTTCCTGCGCGAAGTCGATTCGGCGAGCGTGATGGTCAACGCGTCGACGCGCTTCGCCGACGGCTTCGAGTTCGGCCTCGGCGCGGAGATCGGCATCTCGAACGACAAGCTGCATGCGCGCGGGCCGGTGGGCCTCGAAGGGCTGACGTCGCTGAAGTACGTCGTGCTCGGGCACGGCGAAGGCCGTCAGTAACCGCGAGGACACGACCGATGGCGATGCTCTGGGTCAAGACATTCCATATCGTATTGATCGCCGCGTGGTTCGCGGGGCTGTTCTACCTGCCGCGCATCTACGTGAACCTCGCGATGGAAACCGATCCGGCCGCGGTGCGGCGCCTGCTCGTGATGGCGCGCAAGCTGTTCCGCTTCATGACGCTCATCGCGGTGCCGGCGCTCGCGTGCGGGCTGTGGCTGTGGCTCGTGATCGGCATCGGCCAGGGGCAGGGCTGGGTGCACGCGAAGGTCACGGTCGTGCTGCTGCTGATCGTCTATCACGCGTACTGCGGCCATCTGCTGAAGGTGTTCGAGCGCGGCGAGAACCGCCGTTCCGACAAGTGGTATCGCGTGTTCAACGAACTGCCGGTGCTCGGGATGCTCGCGGCAGTCGCGCTCGTCGTCATCAAGCCGTTCTGACCGGCAATCCGCTGGCCTGGTGGCCGCATGAGAAACGGCGCCCCGCGGGGCGCCGTTTCTCGTTTACGCGGTCGTGCGGAGCATTGACGCTCGCGGCTATTCCTTCGCGTTCGCGTCGATCCGCCGGCGCGTGATCGCCTCCTTCGCGCGGCCGACGCGTTCCATCAGCGCGGGGCCGCGCGACAGCGCGACGCCGACCGCGAGGATGTCGCCGATCGCGAGGTGCGACATCCGCGACGTCATCGGCGAGAACACGTCGGTTTCCTCGGCGACGTTCGACGCGAGGCTCACCGTCGCGAGCCGCGACAGCGGCGAGTGGCTGTGCGTGATCGCGACCACCTTCGCGCCGCACGCGAGTGCCGAACGCGCGGCGTCGACGATGTCGCGCGTGCGGCCGGTGTTCGAGATCGCGACGACCACATCCTGCGGGCCGAGCAGCGCCGACGACATCGAGAACGTGTGCGGATCGGAATACGCGACGCTCGGCACGCCGAGCCGGAAGAACTTGTGCTGGATGTCCTGCGCGGCGATGCCCGAGCCGCCCGCGCCGTAGAACTCGATCCGCGAAGCGTTCGACAGCAGCGCGATCGCATCGGCGACGCTGCCGGCCGACAGGCTGTTGCGTACTTCGATCAGCGCGCCGATCGTGCGGTCGAACACCTTGCCGATGATGCCGGGCGCGGGCTCGTCGGGCTCGACGTCGCGGTAGACCGACGACACGCCCGGCGCGACGCTTTGCGCGAGCCGGATCTTGAATTCGCGAAAGCCACTGCAGCCGAGCGCCTGGCAGAAGCGCGCGATCGTCGGCTGGCTGACGCCCGCGCGCGCGGACAGCTCGGTCATTGCAAGGTCGAGCACCTCGCGCGGCGCGGCGAGGATGTAGTCGGCAAGCTTGCGCTCGGACGGGCGCAGTTCGGGGCGGATCGCTTCTATGCGGGGCAGCATTGGGCAGCTAACGTCAATCGGGTTCGGATGAGCGAGTGTATCGCAACCGAATTGTAGAAAATCTACAAGAAATTGCTAGCGCTGATGGTGCACATGATCGGGTGTGTTGGAGATCGGAGGCCTAGGGTTTATACCGATATTTGCCGGAAATAAAGCGATTTTGTGTTGGGTTGGTGTGAGAATCCGCATTGCATGCTTGTAGTTTTTCTACTAGACTGCCTGCGTTCAGTCGTTGCATTCGACCGTCCCCACGATTCCAACCGCCGGTGTCGGCCGGCATACAGGAGCGCCCAGCATGTCCTCGCTGCATCCCATCCTCGCGAAAGTCACCGCACGCGTGATCGCGCGCAGCCAGTCGACCCGTTCCGCCTACCTGAAGCGCATCGATGGCGCGCAGGGCAAGTTCCCGGCGCGCGGCGCGCTGTCGTGTGCGAACCTCGCGCACGGTTTCGCGGGCCTCGAAGGCAACGACAAGTTCGAAATCAAGGCGATCAAGCAACCGAACATCGGCATCGTGTCCTCGTACAACGAGATGCTGTCCGCGCACGCGCCGTACAAGGATTTCCCCGACATCATCAAGGCAGCCGCGCGCGAGAACGGCGGCGTCGCGCAGTTCGCGGGCGGCGTGCCGGCGATGTGCGACGGCGTCACGCAGGGCAACCCGGGGATGGAGCTGTCGCTGTTCTCGCGCGAGGCGATCGCGATGGGCACCGCGATCGCGCTCACGCACAACATGTTCGACGCGGCGCTGTGCCTCGGCATCTGCGACAAGATCGTGCCGGGCCTTTTGATCGGCGCGCTGCAGTTCGGCCACCTGCCGACGATCTTCGTGCCGGCCGGCCCGATGACGAGCGGCCTGTCGAATGACGACAAGGCGAAGATCCGCCAGCAGTTCGCGACCGGCCAGGTCGGCCGCGATGCGCTGCTCGAAGCCGAATCGGCCGCGTATCACGGCCACGGCACCTGCACGTTCTACGGCACCGCGAACAGCAACCAGATGCTGATGGAGCTGATGGGCCTGCATCTGCCGGGCTCGGCGTTCGTCCATCCGCACACGCCGCTGCGTACCGCGCTGACGGCCGAGGCCGCGCGCCGCGTGCTCGACCTGACCGTCGAGCGCGGCAACTACACGCCGATCGGCCACGTGATCGACGAGAAGGCGATCGTCAACGGCATCGTCGCGCTGCTCGCGACGGGCGGCTCGACCAACCATACGCTGCACCTCGTCGCGATCGCGCGCGCGGCCGGCATCCTGATCGACTGGGACGATTTCGACGAACTGTCCGCCGCGGTGCCGCTGCTCGCGAAGATCTATCCGAACGGCAAGGCCGACGTGAACCACTTCCACGCGGCGGGCGGCATCGCGTTCCTGGTGCGCAACCTGCTCGAGGGCGGGCTGCTGCACGAAGACGTGACGACGGTCGCGGGCAAGGGCCTGTCGCACTACACGAAGGAGCCGAAGCTGATCGACGGCAAGCTGACGTGGGTCGATGGCGCGGCCGCAAGCCACGACACGAAGGTGCTGCGCGGCATTCACGAGCCGTTCCAGCCGGACGGCGGCCTGCGCCTGATGCAGGGCCGGCTCGGCCGCGGCGTGATCAAGATCTCGGCGGTTGCGCCCGAACATCGCAAGGTGAAGGCGCCCGCGGTCGTGTTCGATTCGCAGGAAGCCGTGCAGGCAGCGTTCGACCGCGGCGAGCTGAAGCGCGATTTCGTCGCGGTGGTGCGCTTCCAGGGCGCGCGCGCGAACGGGATGCCGGAACTGCACCGTTTGACGCCGCTGCTCGGCGTGCTGCAGGATCAGGGCTTCCATGTCGCGCTCGTCACCGACGGCCGCATGTCGGGCGCGTCGGGCAAGGTGCCGGCCGTGATCCACGTGTCGCCGGAGGCGCTGTTGAACGGGCCGCTCGGCAAGGTGCAGACGGGCGACACGCTCGTGATCGACGCCGAGGCGGGGGTGCTCGACATCGAGGTCGACGACGCCGAATGGCACGCGCGCCCGGTCGCGCAGCCGCTGCACCAGGCGGACAACGAAGTGGGCTTCGGCCGCGAGCTGTTCGGCGTGTTCCGCGCGGCGGCCGCGCCGGCGGAGCATGGCGCGTCGGTGTTCGGGGCGCTGGTCGGCGAAGCCGCCGCCCACGTCACTGCGTAATTTCAAGGTTCAAGGAGAGAGTTCGATGATGACGATTGGCGAAATCGTGAAGCTGGGCCCGGTGATTCCGGTGCTCGCGTTCGACACGGTCGAGCAGGGCGAAAATGTGTCGCGCGCGCTGCACGCCGGCGGCGTGAAGGTGCTGGAGATCACGCTGCGCACCGCGGCGGGGCTGGAGGCGATCGAACGCGCGAGCCAGCTCGCGGACGACATCGTCGTCGGCGTCGGCACGCTCACGAAGCCCGAGCATTGCGCGCAGGCGAAGAAGGCGGGCGCGAAGTTCGGCGTGTCGCCGGGCCTGACGAAAGACCTGCACCTCGCCGCACTCGACGCGGGCCTGCCGCTGCTGCCGGGCGTGATGACGCCGAGCGACATCATCCAGGCGCTCGAATTCGGCTACGAGATCGTCAAGTTCTTCCCGGCCCAGCAGGCGGGCGGCGTGCCGATGCTGCAGGCGTTCCACGGCCCGTTCCCGAACCTCAAGTTCTGCCCGACGGGCGGCATCACGGCCGAGACCGCGCCGAATTTCCTGAAGCTGCCGAACGTCGTGTGCGTCGGCGGTTCGTGGCTGACGCCGAAGGCCGCGCTCGCCGCGCAGGACTGGGCGGAGGTCACGCGTCTCGCGCAAGCTGCAAGCCAGCTCCCCCGCTAATACTTGTACGAAATGGCAGATCGACCCTCGGTAGACTAGCGCTTAGTGCTTGTTTTACCGAGGGTTTTTGCTTATGGAACCGGTTCTATCGCTCGGCCGTAAAGATAAGTAAAATTCAGCGTCCTGACGACGGGGTTCGCCCGCTGTTTCGGAGACCTGCATAGCCGGGCATACTCGCGTCAATCCGCCCGGTTCGAATAATCCCAAGGAGGAGTGCCACATGGGGGCTGTCCAAGGCAGCATGCTGCTCGTATTCACGTTGATCGCGATTGCCGCGCTGATCGTGATGATCGCGCGCTTCAAGATTTATCCGTTCCTGGTGCTGATCATCGTCTCGCTCGGCCTCGGCCTCGTCGTCGGCATGCCGATGGACAAGATCGTCAAGTCGTTCGAGGCAGGCACGGGTGGCACGCTCGGCCACATTGCGATCGTCGTCGGCCTCGGCACGATGCTGGGCAAGATGATGGCCGAGTCGGGCGGGGCGGAGCGGATCGCGACCACGCTGATCGACTGGTTCGGTGAAAAGAACATCCACTGGGCGATGATGTTCGTCGCGATCATCGTCGGCCTGCCGGTGTTCTTCGAAGTCGGCTTCGTGCTGCTGATCCCGATCGCGTTCAACGTCGCGAAGCGCACCGGCAAGTCGCTGCTCGTCGTCGGCCTGCCGATGGTGGCCGGCCTGTCGGTCGTGCACGGGCTGATCCCGCCGCACCCGGCGGCGCTGCTTGCGGTGCAGCAATACGGCGCCGACATCGGCAAGACGATTGCGTTCGGCCTGATCGTCGGCGTGCCGACCGCGATCGTCGCCGGTCCGCTGTTCGCGCTGACGATCTCGAAGTACGTGAAGCTGCCGAACAACAACCCGCTCGCCGCGCAATTCGTCGAGTCGCATGTCGAAGGCAAGAAGCGCGAGCTGCCGAGCTTCGGCATCACGCTGTTCACGATCCTGCTGCCGGTGGTGCTGATGCTGGTCGGCAGCTGGGCCGACCTGCTGTTCGCCCCGAAGTCGTTGCCGAACAACCTGCTGCGCTTTGCCGGCAACTCGGACGTCGCGCTGCTGATCGCCGTGCTCGTGAGCTTCCTCACGTTCGGCAGGCTGCAGGGCTTCAACCGCGACCAGATCCAGAAGTTCTGCAGCGAGTGTCTCGCGCCGATCGCCGGGATCACGCTGATCGTCGGCGCAGGTGGCGGCTTCGGCGGTATCCTGCGTGACAGCGGGATCTCGCAGCAGATCGTCGCGACGGCGACGCAGGCGCATCTGTCGCCGCTGCTGCTCGGCTGGTTCGTCGCCGCGCTGATTCGTCTGGCCACCGGCTCGGCGACGGTTGCGATGACGACCGCGTGCGGCATCGTCGCGCCGATCGCAGCCGCGTCGGGCGTGACGGTTCGCCCGGAACTGCTGGTGCTGGCGACGGGCTCGGGCTCGTTGATCTTCTCGCACGTCAACGACGGCGGGTTCTGGCTGATCAAGGAGTATTTCGGGATGACGGTCGGCCAGACGTTCAAGACGTGGACGCTGCTCGAAACGATCATCTCGGTGCTCGGCCTCACGTTTACGCTGGTGCTGAGCGCGTTTCTGTAACAAGGGGTAGTCAATGATTCTGATCGCAATGGGCGTGTCGGGCGCGGGCAAATCGCGGATCGGCGAAATGCTGGCGGAACGCCTGGCGTGCACCTATACCGATGGCGATGCGTTTCACAGCGCCGCCAACAAGGAAAAGATGCACCAAGGGATTCCGCTGACCGACGAGGACCGCTGGCCGTGGCTGCAGTCGATTCGCGCGGCCATCGAGGAAAAGCAGCGCGCGGGGGAGACGGCCGTCTTCACCTGCTCGTCGCTGAAGCGCGCGTACCGCGACGTGCTGCGCGGCCATGACACCGACGTGCGGTTCGTCTACCTGAGGGGCACGTTCGACATGTTGCACGAGCGCCTGAAGACCCGCACCGGCCATTTCTTCGATCCGTCGCTGCTGCAAAGCCAGCTCGACACGCTCGAGGAGCCGGGCCCGGACGAAGCGATCGAGGTCAGCATCGCGCTGACGCCCGAGCAGATCGTCGATCATGTGATGGTGAAGATCGGCGTCGCGCAGCAGCACTGAGCGCGGTTCGCGGTAATCGGAAGCTGGTATGCAAAGGCGTCTCTCGGGGCGCCTTTGTTCATTTCGGGGCGGCGGCAGCCATGTCTGCGTGGCGCGCGATGCCGTCGAGCAGGATCTCGAGCATCGTGTCGTGCACGGCGGCCGGGTCGAGCCGCGCGTAGAGCGGCGCGGCCGACTTGACGAGTGGCTGCTCGGCGTCGGACAGCGCGGCCATCTCCGCGAGCTCGACGTCGTTCGCGGGCCGCGTCAGCCCGCCGGCTTCGGCCGCGGCGAGCCCGATCACGCTCGCGTACCAGCCGACGCACACGCACGGCAGCGCCGCGTGCGCGATGCCGGCGTCGACGAGCGCGCGGTGCACGGTTTCGACGTGCGCGAGATCGGCCGGCCCGGTGCTGACATGGCGCTGCAGCAACGCGAACGCGGCCGGATAGCGGAGCGCGAGCGCGCGATACTGGCGCGCGAGATCGCGCAGCCGTTCGCGCCACGGCAGGTTTTCGTCGACCGGCACGAGCGAGCGCGACAGCGCGTTCGCGATCGCGCGGCTCAGCCCTTCCTTCGACTTGAAGTGGTAGAGCACGCTCATCGGATCGCAGCCGACCGCCTGCGCGAGCTTGCGCACGCTGAACGCCGTTTCGCCGACGTCTTCGAGCAATGTCAGCGCGGCAGCGACGATCGCGTCCTTGTCGAGGCCGCGCGGGCCCTGGGAGGGTTTGTCTTTCATCGGGGAGGTGGCTTCTCCGCATCCGGCGCCAGGCCGGTCGGGGTGTCAACTTGACGAAAGCTTATTCTACACTGTAGAATTATTTCTGCGGTGTAGAAATTGGGTGTCCCGGCACCTTTCAATACGTGCTTCCGCACGGTCCGGGATCCAGGCGACACGAGCGTGTCCGCCGTCAACACGGGCCATCGCGCCCGCCTCTCGTTGACACCCAAGTGGAACCGGCTGCCCCACCCGCGAAGCCCGAACGGCTATTCGACAGGCGGCCCAAGGCCATGCAAGTGCAAACATGACTTCGAACAGCAAACCCCTGATTCAGGACGAATCGCGCTTTGAACAAACGCAACTGAATATCGAGAAAGACAACTGGAACTGGTGCGATCCGGCCCGTTACGACGGCGATCGCCCGGCCAACTACTACGAGGCGTCGCTGTCGCGCCACGAAAACAGCGCGCCGCTCGCGCACGACGCGGTGTGCGACGTGCTCGTGATCGGCGCGGGCCTGCTCGGCGCGTCGGCGGCGCTGCACCTTGCCGAAGCGGGCGTCGATACGATCCTCGTCGACAAGCATCACGTCGGCTCCGCGGCGTCGGGCCGCAACGGCGGCCAGCTGACGCCGGGCCTCGCGCGCTGGGAAGCGGCCGACATGATCGAACACCTGTCGCACGACGACGCGAAGCGTCTGTGGCGTTTCGCGTCGGCCGAGTCGATGGACCTGATCGATGCGATCGGCGCGCGCTACGCGCTCGATCTCGACCGCAAGCGCGGCCACATCACGGCGGCGGTCCACCCGGGCCACATGAGCGCGCTGCTCGACGGCGCAGATGCGCGCCATTACCTCGGTGATGCGAGCGTGACGCTCGCCGGCAAGCACCAGTTGCAGCACGAATACGTGCGCTCGGCGCTGTACCACGGCGCGGCGATCGACGCGATGGGCGGCCAGCTCCATCCGCTCGCGCTGGTGCGCGGCCTCGTCCACGGTTTCCGGCTGAACGGCGGCGCGCTGTACGAAGGCACCGAGGTGCTCGAACTCGACGAGACGCCGGCCGGTGTCGTCGCGACCACGGCCGGCGGCACGATCACGGCCCGCAAGGGCGTCGTGCTCGCGCTGCACAACGCGACGTTCCGGCTGCTCGACGATGGCGGTGCGACGACCGTGCCGTTCTTCACGTACGTGAGCGTGACGGCGCCGCTCGACGTCGACGTCGCGACGCTGATGCCGGCCGGCATGCCCGTCTACGACACGCAGTTCCAGATCGACTACTTCCGGCCCGTGCGCGGCAACCGCCTGCTGTTCGGCGGCCAGGGCACCGGCACCTGCTGGGCGCAGCCGGACGTCAACGCGTACCTGCTCACGCGGCTGAACACGGTGTTCCCGCAGGCCGATGGCCACTTCGCGCTCGACTACTGCTGGAGCGGCGTCAGCGACTTCACGCTGAACGGCGCGACCGACAGCCGCAAGACCGACGGCCGCGTGCCCGTCTACATGGTGCAGGGCTGGAGCGGCCACGGCGTCGCGCAGACGGTGCGGATCGGCAAGGCGATCTGCGACGACTTCGTTGGCCGCAACGACGATTTCTCGATGCTGACCGGCATCGATCACCGCGAGATTCCGCTCGGCCGCCAGTTGTCGCCGATCGCGATTCCGGCCGCGAAGGCCGCGATGAGCGTGATGAGCGCGCTCAATCCGGGGAAGATGATCTCGTTCTGATCGGCTTTTGCCGGCGTGATGCCGGATCGATGAATCGACGGATTCCCGGCTGCATCGGCGCCGACGCGATGTCGGAAACAAAAACGCCCGATGCAGTGCATTGCACGCATCGGGCGTTTTCTTTGAAAGCAGCGGCGGCCGTCGGCCGCCCACCGCGATCGGACTCGTGTTACGCGATCCGCTTTGCGAGTTCGACGGCCTTGCCGATGTACGACGCCGGCGTCATCGCGAGCAGGCGGTCCTTCGCGTCCTGCGGGATCGCGAGCGTGCCGACGAACTGCTGCAGCGCTTCGCGCGTGATGCCCTTGCCGCGCGTCAGTTCCTTCAGCTGCTCGTACGGGTTCTCGATGCCGTAGCGGCGCATCACCGTCTGCACCGGCTCGGCGAGCACTTCCCAGCAGTTGTCGAGATCTTCGTTCAGGCGCTGCGGGTTCACTTCGAGCTTGTCGAGGCCGCGGATCAGCGAGTCGTACGCGAGCAGCGAGTAGCCGAGCGCGACGCCCATGTTGCGCAGCACCGTCGAGTCGGTCAGGTCGCGCTGCCAGCGCGACACCGGCAGCTTGTCGGCGAGGTGGCGCAGCGTCGCGTTCGCGAGGCCGAGGTTGCCTTCCGAGTTCTCGAAGTCGATCGGGTTGACTTTGTGCGGCATCGTCGACGAGCCGATTTCGCCGGCCTTCGTCTTCTGCTTGAAGTAGCCGACGGAAATGTAGCCCCACACGTCACGGTCGAGGTCGAGCAGGATCGTGTTCGCGCGCGCGACCGCGTCGAACAGCTCGGCCATGTAGTCGTGCGGCTCGATCTGGATCGTGTACGGGTTGAACGTAAGCTTCAGGCGGTTCTCGATCACGTCGCGCGAGAACGCTTCCCAGTCGAATTCCGGGTACGCGGACAGATGTGCGTTGAAGTTGCCGACCGCGCCGTTCATCTTGCCGAGGATCTCGACCTTCTCGATGCGTGCGATTGCACGCGCGAGGCGCGCGGCGACGTTTGCGAGTTCCTTGCCGAGCGTGGTCGGGCTGGCCGGCTGGCCGTGCGTGCGCGACAGCATCGGCTGGTCGGCAAGCGCGTGCGCGAGCGCGACGAGGCGCTGGTGCACCGTGCGCAGCGCCGGCACGATCACGTGCTCGCGCGCGCCGGCGAGCATCATCCCGTGCGACGTGTTGTTGATGTCCTCGGACGTGCAAGCGAAGTGGATGAATTCGCTTGCCTTCTCGAGCTCGGCCTGGCCCTTCACCGATTCCTTCAGCCAGTATTCGACGGCCTTCACGTCGTGGTTCGTCACGCGCTCGATTTCCTTGATGCGCGCGGCGTCGTGCGCGGTGAAGCGCTCTGCGAGCTGCAGCAGGAACTGCTCGGACGCATCGGAGAAGCGCGGGACTTCCGCGAAGCCGGCGCGCGACAGCGCGATCAGCCAGTGCACCTCGACGGTGACGCGGTGGCGCATGAAGGCGGCTTCGGAGAGCCAGTCGCGCAGCGCTTCGGTCTTGCTGGCGTAGCGGCCGTCGATGGGCGAGAGCGCGGTGAGGGCGAAAAGCGTATCGGGACGAGTGTCGGACATGGTCGGGCGGGCCTTGGGGCCGGGTCGAACGAGGGGGAGGAGAATTGGCGATTTTACCATCCGCGCGCGGCGGTCCCCAGGGGCGCGTCGATTGCGGCCGGCTGCCGTCATTCGGCGACGTGCGCGGCGCCGTTCAGCGGCGCGGCTGCGAGAGCCGGCGCCGGCGCCGCGCGCGCGGCGCCGGTGCGGCGCTGCACAACGAGCGCGAAGCGCGCCCCGATGCACGGTGCAGGGGCGCCTGTCGGCGCCGCGCCAGTGCCGTTGCACCGGTAAAATGCCGGCTTCATCCCGACCGCCGCCCGCCGCGCCCGCCCCGCATGGAACTGAAATGGCTCGAAGACTTCGTCTCGCTCGCGGAGACGCGCAGCTTTAGCCGGTCCGCCGAATTGCGGCACGTATCGCAACCAGCGTTTTCACGGCGCATCCAGGCGCTCGAGGCGTGGCTCGCGACCGAGCTGATCGATCGTTCGGTCTATCCGACCCGGCTCACGCAGGCCGGCCAGATCTTCTACGAGCAGGCGCTGACGATGCTGTCGCAGGCGCACGAGGCGCGCACGCTGTTGCGCGGCCACGTCGGCGCACCCGTGCCGACGATCGAGTTCGCGGTGCCGCATACGCTGTCGCTTACCTATTTCCCGCGCTGGCTGCAGCGGATCGAGGCGAAGATGGGGCCGGTTCACACGCGGCTGCGCGCGCTGAACGTGCACGACGCGGTGCTGTCGCTTGTCGAGGGCGGCTGCGATCTCGTGATGGGCTATCACCATCCGAGCCACCCCGTCGCGCTCGACCCTGCGCGCTACGACATGCTGACGCTCGGCAGCGAGCCGATCAGCCCGTTCTCGGCGCCCGGCCGGGCGGGGCGGCCGCGCTACACGCTGCCGGGCACGCCGGACGCGCGCGTGCCGTACCTGTCATATACGCCGAACGCGTATCTCGGCCGGATGACCGAAGTGATCATCGCGAACGCGCCGACGCCGCTGTTTCTCGATCGCGTCTACGAAACCGACATGGCCGAAGGTTTGAAGGCCATGGCGCTCGCGGGCCACGGCATCGCGTTCCTGCCGCACAGCGCGGTCGAGGATGCGGTCGCCGGTGGCCGCCTGATCCGGCTCGACCGTGCGGTGCGCGGCGGCGTGCATCCGTTCACGCTGACGATGGAGATCCGGCTGTACTGCGACAAGGTCGCGGTGCAGGGTGACGAGCCGCGGCAAAAACTCGTGCGCGCGCTGTGGGAAGTGGTCAGCGACGAGCTGCGTGAGGCGGCCGGCTGACGCCCGTTGTTCTGACAATCAGTCTCCAAACGGTCTGCAACGCGTTGCAAGCGGCTTGCGCTGGCGGCCCGCAGTGCGGGCCCGACGCAGGCAGCGCGGCGCATTGTCGCGCACCCGCCGCAACGAACACGGGCGCCGCACCCGTCCGACACGATTTTCTGCGCCCCCGATCGACGGACGATCGCAGCCGTTCTTGCGCAATTCGACCGCGTAATTGCGAAAAATCGCGATCATGCAAGAAACGCATAATCGAATAAGCAAACGGCATTGGATAAAAAAAACGGGTTTTTCGACAATGTGCGCCATCCGTTGACCGTTGGAGAATCCATGTCTTCGCAATTGCAGTCCATCCCGTCCTACCTGCACGCCGACGATCTCGGCCCGTGGGGTAACTACCTTCAGCAGGTCGATCGCGTCGCGCCGTACCTCGGCTCGCTGTCGCGCTGGCTCGAAACGCTGAAGCGCCCGAAGCGCATCCTGGTCGTCGACGTGCCGATCGAGCTCGACAACGGCACCGTCGCGCACTTCGAAGGCTATCGCGTGCAGCACAACGTGTCGCGCGGTCCGGGCAAGGGTGGCGTGCGTTACCACCAGGACGTGACGCTGTCGGAAGTGATGGCGCTGTCCGCGTGGATGTCGGTGAAGAACGCAGCAGTGAACGTGCCGTACGGCGGCGCGAAGGGCGGCATCCGTGTCGACCCGCGCAAGCTGTCGCGCGGTGAGCTCGAGCGCGTGACGCGTCGCTACACCAGCGAAATCGGCATCATCATCGGCCCGAACACCGACATTCCGGCACCGGACGTCAACACCAACGAACAGGTGATGGCGTGGATGATGGACACGTTCTCGATGAACCAGGGCCAGACGTCGACGGGCGTCGTGACCGGCAAGCCGATCTCGCTCGGCGGTTCGCTCGGCCGCAAGGAAGCGACGGGCCGCGGCGTGTTCGTCGTCGGTTCCGAAGCTGCGAAGAAGAAGGGTCTCGAGATCGCAGGCGCGCGCATCGCGGTGCAGGGCTTCGGCAACGTCGGCGGCATCGCGGCGAAGCTGTTCCAGGAAGCGGGCGCGAAGGTGATCGCGGTGCAGGATCACACCGGCACGATCTATCAGCCGGCCGGCCTCGACGCGAACAAGCTGCTCGACCACGTGGGCCGCACGGGCGGCGTCGCGGGCTTCGAAGGTTCGGAGCCGATGCCGAACGATGAGTTCTGGACGGTCGAGACCGACATCCTGATCCCGGCTGCGCTGGAAAACCAGATCACCGAGAAGAACGCATCGAAGATCCGCACGAAGATCATCGTCGAAGGCGCGAACGGCCCGACGACGACGGCGGCGGACGACATCCTGAGCGCGAACGGCGTGCTCGTGATCCCGGACGTGATCGCGAACGCGGGCGGCGTGACCGTGTCGTACTTCGAGTGGGTGCAGGACTTCTCGAGCTTCTTCTGGACGGAAGACGAGATCAACCACCGCCTCGAGCGCGTGATGCGCGAAGCGTTCGCCGGCGTGTGGGCGGTCGCGGAAGAGCACAAGGTATCGGTGCGTACCGCGGCGTTCATCGTTGCGTGCAAGCGCATCCTGATGGCGCGTGAAATGCGCGGTCTGTACCCCTGATCAGTTGATTCCGATCAAGCCATGACGCAATCCACCCGATTGCGTGCATGAACCCTCGCGGGCGGCACCGGATCCGGTGCCGCCCGCGCGCGCATTCGGGCGCCGGAGCCGGGAGGACGGCTTCGACGACGGCGATCCGTCATGCGGTAAACATCCAGTACTTTCAAAAATATTACTTTGATACACTGGCGCGGGTATCAGCCAAGGAGATGAACAAAATGAAATTCCACGAGGCAGTCCTGATGGCCGCGGCGTGCATCGCGTTCGCAAGCGGCGCGCATGCCCAGGAGACCGGCACGCTGAAGAAGATCAAGGACACGGGCGTGATCGCGCTGGGCCACCGCGAGTCGTCCATCCCGTTCTCCTACTACGACGAAAAGCAGCAGGTCGTCGGCTACTCGCGCGACTTCCAGATGAAGGTCGTCGACGCGGTGAAGAAGAAGCTGAACCTGCCGAACCTGCAGGTCCGCAACATTCCCGTCACGTCGCAGAACCGCATCCCGCTCGTGCAGAACGGCACGGTCGACATCGAGTGCGGCTCGACGACGAACAACCTCGACCGCCAGAAGCAGGCGGCCTTCTCGGACACGATCTTCGTGATCGGCACGCGCCTGATGACGAACAAGAGCTCGGGCGTCAAGGACTTCCCGGACCTGAAGGGCAAGACCGTCGTGACGACGGCCGGCACGACGTCCGAGCGCCTGCTGCGTGCGATGAACAACGAGAAGCAGATGGGCATGACCATCATCAGCGCGAAGGATCACGGCGAGTCGTTCCAGACGCTCGAGACGGGCCGCGCGGTCGCGTTCATGATGGACGATGCACTGCTCGCGGGCGAGCGCGCGAAGGCGAAGAAGCCGGACGAGTGGGTGATCGTCGGCACGCCGCAATCGCAGGAAGCGTACGGCTGCATGATGCGCAAGGACGACCCGGCGTTCAAGAAGGTCGTTGACGACGCGATTCAACAGGTCGAGAAGTCGGGCGACGCCGCGAAGATCTACGCGAAGTGGTTCGAGAACCCGATCCCGCCGAAGGGGCTGAACCTGAAGTTCCCGCTCTCCGATGCGATGAAGAATCTGTACGCGAACCCGAACGACAAGGCGCTCGACTGACCTGCGCGTCCGTTGATGCAGAAATGACGCTGACGAAACGGAAGAGGCCACGCTTCTTCCGTTTCTTTTTGCTGGAGTCTTGTCCATGTCATACCACTGGAACTGGGGCATCCTCCTGAGCCCCGTGTCGACCGGCGAGCCGACCACTTATTTCGGATGGCTGATGTCCGGGTTCTGGGTGACGATCAAGGTGTCGCTGGTCGCCTGGGTGATCGCGCTCATCGTCGGTTCGCTGTTCGGCGTGCTGCGCACGGTGCCGAACAAATGGCTTTCCGCGATCGCCACCGTATACGTGTCGATCTTCCGCAACATCCCGCTGATCGTGCAGTTCTTCGTCTGGTACCTCGTCGTGCCGGAACTGCTGCCGCCGGCGATCGGCACCTGGATCAAGCAGCTGCCGCCGGGCACGCAGTTCTTCACCGCGTCGATCGTCTGCCTCGGCCTGTTCACCGGCGCGCGCGTCTGCGAGCAGGTGCGCTCGGGCATCAATGCGCTGCCGAAGGGCCAGCGCGCCGCGGGCCTCGCGATGGGCTTCACGCAGTGGCAGACGTATCGCTACGTGCTGCTGCCGGTCGCGTACCGGATCATCGTGCCGCCGCTCACGTCGGAATTCCTGAACATCTTCAAGAACTCCGCGGTCGCGTCGACGATCGGCCTGCTCGACCTGTCCGCGCAGGCGCGCCAGCTCGTCGACTACACCGCGCAGACGTACGAGTCGTTCATCGCGGTCACGCTCGCATACGTGATCATCAACCTGATCGTGATGGCGTTCATGCGCTGGGTCGAAAGCAGGTCGAAGCTGCCCGGCTACATTGGAGGCAAGTGATGCATCAGTTCGACTGGAGCAGTATCCCCGGCGCACTGCCGGCGCTATGGACGGGGGCGGTCATCACGTTTCAGATCACGGCGCTCGCGATCGTGGTCGGGATCATCTGGGGCACGCTGCTCGCGCTGTTGCGGCTGTCGGGCATCAAGCCGCTCGCGTGGTTCGCGCAGGGCTACGTGACCGTGTTCCGTTCGATCCCGCTCGTGATGGTGCTGCTGTGGTTCTTCCTGATCGTGCCGCAGGTGCTGCAGGGCGTGCTCGGTCTGTCGCCGACGATCGACATCCGGCTCGCGTCGGCGATGGTCGCGTTCTCGCTGTTCGAAGCCGCGTATTATTCGGAGATCATCCGCGCCGGCATCCAGGCGGTGCCGCGCGGGCAGGTGAATGCCGCGTTCGCGCTCGGCATGAACTATGCGCAGGCGATGCGCCTCGTGATCCTGCCGCAGGCCTTCCGCGCGATGGTGCCGCTGTTGCTCACGCAGGCGATCGTGCTGTTCCAGGACACGTCGCTCGTCTACGTGATCAGCCTCGCGGACTTCTTCCGCACGGCCGCCAACATCGGCGATCGCGACGGCACGAGCGTCGAGATGATCCTGTTCGCGGGCGCATGCTATTTCGTGATTTGCACGGTGGCATCCGGCCTCGTCAAAGGTCTCCAGAAAAAGGTCACAAGATGATTTCCATCAAGAACGTTTCGAAGTGGTATGGCCAGTTTCAGGTCCTCACCGATTGCACGACCGAGGTGAAGAAGGGCGAGGTGGTGGTCGTCTGCGGGCCGTCGGGCTCGGGCAAGTCGACGCTGATCAAGACCGTGAACGGCCTCGAGCCGTTCCAGCAGGGCGAGATTCTCGTCAACGGCCAGTCGGTCGGCGACAAGAAGACGAACCTGTCGAAGCTGCGCTCGAAGGTCGGGATGGTGTTCCAGCATTTCGAGCTGTTCCCGCACCTGTCGATCACCGAGAACCTGACGCTCGCGCAGGTCAAGGTGCTCGGCCGCAGCAAGGACGAGGCGACCGAGAAGGGCTTGAAGCTGCTCGACCGCGTGGGTCTCAAGGCGCACGCGCACAAATTTCCGGGCCAGCTCTCCGGCGGCCAGCAGCAGCGGGTTGCGATCGCGCGCGCGCTGTCGATGGACCCGATCGCGATGCTGTTCGACGAGCCGACGTCCGCGCTCGACCCGGAGATGATCAACGAAGTGCTCGACGTGATGGTCGAACTCGCGAAGGAAGGGATGACGATGATGGTCGTCACGCACGAGATGGGCTTCGCGAAGAAGGTTGCGCATCGCGTGATCTTCATGGACAAGGGGGCGATCGTCGAGGACGACCGCAAGGAAGACTTCTTCGCGAATCCGAAGTCGGACCGCGCGAAGGACTTTCTCGCGAAGATCCTGCACTGAGCGGGAAGGGCGGCGGGGCCGTCCTTCATGCGGTGCTGCAAATGGAAACGCCCGGCGATGCCGGGCGTTTTGTCGTGTGCAGGCGGTGGTCCGCAGGCAGGCGGCGCGCTCAGAAATCGAACGCGTCCTCGCTGACGTCCGCCTCGACCGCGGGCAGCGGCCGCGCGGGTGCGGACGCCGACGCGTCCAGCGCCGGGTTGCGCAGCTTCTCGAGCACGGCGGGCGGCACCGGGATCTGCATCCGCGCGGCGACTTCGCCACACTGGAACATGATCAGTTCGCCGGGCTCGAACGCGGTCCAGACTTCGTTGTCGGTGAGCGGCTGCGTCGCGATCACCGCGACCCGATCCTCGGGCGTCGTGTACTTCGCGAAATCGATCGACAGGTCTTCGTCGACGAGGTGCGCGGTCGAGAACGGCCAGCGGCGCACGAGGTAGTGCAGCCGCGTCGAGCAGTGCGCGAACAGTGCCTGCCCGTTCGACATCAGGAAGTTGAATACGCCGTGTTCGGTGATGCCGCGCGTCAGTTCGCCGACCCGCTCGAACAGCTCGGGCAGCGGCGGCTGCGCGCCGGGGAATGCTTCGCGCAGCCCCTGCATAAGTACGCAGAACGCCTTCTCGCTGTCCGTGGTGCCGACCGGGTGATAGACGCTGCCTTCCATGTCCGGTTCGTAATCCTGCAGGTCGCCGTTGTGCGCGAAGATCCAGTGCCGGCCCCACAGCTCGCGCATGAACGGATGGCTGTTCTCGAGCAGGATGTGGCCCTGCGTCGCCTTGCGGATGTGCGCGATCGTATTCTTCGACTTGATCGGGTAGCGCTTCACCATTTCGGCGATCGGCGACGTGGCCGATGCCTGGTGATCGATGAACAGGCGGCAGGCTTTATCTTCGAAGAAGGCGATGCCCCAGCCGTCGGCATGGTGATCGGTGACCCCGCCCCGGGCCGCGAAGCCGGTGAAGGAGAATGTGACGTCCGTCGGCGCGGCGCAGTTCATTCCTAGGAGTTGGCACATTTTACTTGGGGCGGCAGGCTGAAGCGGGGTATCGAACCGGTTGGGACCGGGTGAACCCCGGTACAATGTGTGCTTCTAGCATATCACCGAGCCAATAGCGGTAAAAAGCGGATTCCACCGGCGAGCGGCCCCGTGTTGCGGTTTGCCGTCAGTCGGCCCGCGCCGGCGCCTTCCGGCACTGTTTCCCGCCCCCCGCGTTTCGCCCGATTCCTCACGACGCCTCCTATGACTGCCTCGAACGCACCTTCCCCGGCGACGCTGACGCTCGCCCGTCCCGACGACTGGCACCTGCACGTGCGCGACGGCGACATGCTCGCCGCGGTGCTGCCGCACACCGCGCGCCAGTTCGGCCGCGCGATCATCATGCCGAACCTGAAACCGCCCGTGACGACCACCGAGCAGGCGCACGCATACCGCGAACGGATCCTCGCCGCGGTGCCCGCCGGCGTGACGTTCGAGCCGCTGATGACGCTGTACCTGACCGACAACACGCCGCCCGACGAGATCCGCCGCGCGCGCGAAAGCGGCTTCGTGCATGGCGTGAAGCTGTATCCGGCAGGCGCGACCACCAACTCGGACCACGGCGTGACCGATCTCGCGAAATGCGCGAAGACGCTCGAGACGATGCAGGAGCTCGGCATGCCGCTGCTCGTCCACGGCGAGGTGACTGACGCGTCGATCGACCTGTTCGACCGCGAGAAGGTGTTCATCGACCGCGTGATGACGCCGCTGCGCCGCGATTTCCCGGGCCTCAAGGTCGTATTCGAGCACATCACGACGAAGGACGCGGCCGACTACGTGCGCGACGCCGATGCCGCCCCCGGGCTGATCGGCGCGACGATCACCGCGCACCACCTGCTGTACAACCGCAACGCGATCTTCGTCGGCGGGATCCGCCCGCATTACTACTGCCTGCCGGTGCTCAAGCGCGAGACTCACCGTGTCGCGCTCGTCGAGGCGGCGACGTCGGGCAACCCGCGCTTTTTCCTCGGCACCGACAGTGCGCCGCACGCGCGCAACGCGAAGGAAGCCGCGTGCGGCTGTGCGGGCTGCTACACGGCGCTGCACGCGCTCGAGCTGTATGCGGAAGCGTTCGACAACGCCGGTGCGCTCGACAAGCTCGAAGGTTTCGCGAGCTTCTTCGGCGCGGATTTCTACGGCCTGCCGCGCAGCGGCGAGACGGTGACGCTGCGCCGCGAACCGTGGGAACTGCCGCTCGAGATCTTCGCGGGCGACACGCCGGTCGTGCCGCTGCGCGCGGGCGAGTCGATCGGCTGGAAACTCGCGTGAACGCCGCGCCGCCGCGCGCGGCCGGCCAGCCGGCCGGCGCGGACGCGGCGGCATTCGAACGGATCGACTGGTCCGCGCCGTGGCTCGCGGGCTTCGACGAACCGGGCCGCGCGGTGCACGCGGCCGCGCTCGACGGCGCGCCTGCGTTGCTCACCGCGCTGAACCGCGCTGCACACGCCAAGCGCGCCGACCGCGCCGACCGCGCCGACCGCGCCGAGTGCGCCGAGTGCGCCGAGTGCGCCGAGTGCGCCGAGTGCGCCGAGTGCGCCGAGTGCGCGACCCCGCTCGTCAGCGGCCGCGGCGAGCCGCTGCGCTTCGTGCCGCAGGCCGAACTGCCGGCCGGCGTTGCGTACGAGACCCATATCGCCGCAACGGGCGGCGTGCCGACGCGCCACAATCTGCACGACTTCTTCAATGCGCTCGTCTGGTTTGCGTATCCGCGCATCAAGGCGGCGCTGAACGCGCGCCAGGCGGCGGCGATTGATGCCTCTGGCGGTGTCGGGCCCGTGCGCGGCACGTTGCGCGATGCGCTGACGCTGTTCGACGAAAACGCCGCGCTGTTCGTGACGGCCGACCCGGCGCTCGCCGACGCGCTGCGGGGCTTCGACTGGCAGCGGCTGCTGGTCGCCGCGCGCGACGCATGGGGCACGCGCTGCGAGACGCGCGTCGTCGGACACGCGCTGCTCGAGAAGCTCGTTGCGCCGTACAAGTCCTGCACCGCGCATGTGTGGATCGTCGAAGTGAGCGCAGACTATTTCACGTGGTCCGCTGCACACCGGGCGACCCACGTCGACGAGCAGGTCGCGCATGCGCTCGCGACGCGCGCGCTGACGAGCCGCGATTTTTCGCCGCTGCCGGTGCTGGGCGTGCCGGGCTGGTGTGCGGCCAATGCCGATCCGTCGTTCTACGACGATCCGGCGGTGTTTCGCAGCGGGCGGCGCGCGCGAGCGCTGTGATGTGCGGCGCGCAGTGCTAGAATGCGCGTCGCAAAGCAGGCCAGGCAGTCGCGGCCCCGCCGCCTTCGGGCAGGCGGGGGCGAGGAAAGTCCGGACTCCACAGGGCAGGGTGATGGCTAACGGCCATCCGTGGCGACACGCGGAACAGGGCAACAGAAAGCAAACCGCCGATGGCCCGGCGCAAGCCGGGATCAGGTAAGGGTGAAACGGTGCGGTAAGAGCGCACCGCGGCGACGGCGACGTTCGCCGGCACGGTAACCTCCACCCGGAGCAATTCCAAGTAGGCAGGCGCGCATCTCCGGATGCAGGACGGGGCCCCCGTCTCGTCTGCGGGTAGGAAGCTTGAGCGCGTCAGCAATGGCGCGCCTAGAGGAATGGCTGCCACGCGCCGCGCGTCTTCGGACGCGCGGCGTGCACAGAATCCGGCTTATCGGCCTGCTTTGCCGTTCGAATGCAAGAAGGGCCGGCGTCTCGTTGCGAGACGCCGGCCCTTTTTTTCATCGGTGCGACTTGGCCCCGGTTCAGGCGGCGACGATGTCGAACGAATGCGTGAGCTCGGCCGTCTTGGCGATCATGATCGATGCCGAGCAGTATTTGTCGTGCGACAGGTTGATCGCGCGCTCGACCGTGGCAGGGTTCAGGTTGCGGCCGGTGACGGTGAAGTGGAAATGGATCTTCGTGAAGACCTTCGGGTCTTCGCTCGCGCGCTCGGCCTTCAGCGTGACCGAGCAGCCGGTGACGTCCTGGCGGCTTTTCTTCAGGATCAGCACGACGTCGTAGGCGGTGCAGCCGCCGGTGCCGACCAGCACCATCTCCATCGGCCGCGCCGCCAGGTTGTGACCGCCGCCTTCCGGCGCGCCGTCCATCGCGACGAGGTGCCCGCTCCCGGTCTGGGCGGAAAATGCCATGCCGTCCTGACCCAACCAGCTTACTTTGCATTCCATGCTTGCGCTCCAGCGTTGCCTGATTCGAATTCGATCCGGCATTGTAGCCCGCGACGCAACGGTCGGCTGATGCGCTGCACGATGCCGAACGGCGGGCGCCCGTGTGCCGCGTGCGGCGCGCGGCAGGGCGTCGATTTCCCCCGGGTTTTTAGGGGTTTTACTCTAGTTGTGCGCGCCGCCGGTTTGTCGGCTGGGTGCGCAAGTGACTGATTATTCAAATGAAATCATCCGTGCCAACTGGCGCGCGAGAATTTCATATTGTGATGTCAGATTTCGTAATGCAAATTTTCTTGTGCTGCTGCGGGTGCGTTCGTATAATGCGTTTCATTGGTTGTCGCGCTGCGGCAACCTCCGAATGTCTCCTCCACCCTCCTCCAATGGTGGATTAAGCCCGAACCAGTCGTTCGGGCTTTTTTTCGTCCCATGCAACGATCGATGCGCATTTCGCGCGTCAGGCGGCGGTTATACGGGCTGGCGGCCGGCGGGCTGCGCGGCCGTGCCGGATACCGCGCCGCGCGGAAGGGCCGGCGGTGCGTGCACAGCGGATGCTTGGCCGTGGCGGTGCGAACAGAAATGCCTGACCCGTTCACGCACCGCGCGCAGGCGGGCGGCGCGGTCGTCGGCTTGGGCGTGGCGGGCGGCGGCGATCCGCGCGTCGAGCGCCTCGAGCTTGGTGTTGCAGCCGGCCGGGTCGGCGGCGGCGGGCGTGGCGGCGCCGATCAGCAGGGCGGCCGCGAAGAAGGGCGTGAGTTGTGGCTTCATCGTGTTTGTTGTTCTCCTTGTCCGGCGCGCGAAAGGGTGACGACGACGGGTGACGACGGCGCGCGCCGCTGCGTGCCCCCGGGCGCTCGGATTCGTCCGGTTTGGCGGGGCATGACCCCGGGGCACGACCGGATTTTCACCGATTTCACGCGCATCGCGCATCCGGACGTGGATTCCCTTTGACCGCGGCACACCATTTCCCTTATAATTCAGGGCTTTTCCGCATTCATGCCCACGGAAAAAGAACAGGGAGAGCCTGCACCGCGCCTCGAAGCGCACCTAGACAAGCAGGAAAGAACACATCGGGCAAAGCATTTTTTTTGGATCGATCATGAAGACGTTTTCCGCAAAAGCCCATGAGGTGACGCGCGAATGGTACGTGATTGACGCGACGGATAAGGTTCTCGGCCGTGTTGCCAGCGAAGTGGCACGCCGTCTGCGCGGCAAGCACAAGCCTGAGTTCACTCCGCACGTCGACACTGGTGATTTCATCATCATCATCAACGCGAGCAAGCTGAAGGTCACGGGCAACAAGACGCTGGACAAGAAGTACTACCGCCACTCGGGCTACCCGGGCGGTATCTATGAAACGACGTTCGGCAAGATGCAAGAACGCTTCCCGGGCCGTGCGCTCGAGAAGGCGGTCAAGGGCATGCTGCCGAAGGGCCCGCTCGGCTACGCGATGATCAAGAAGCTGAAGGTCTACGCAGAAGCGACGCATCCGCACTCGGCTCAACAGCCGAAGGCGCTCGAGATCTAAGGGGAGCCCACATGATCGGTAACTGGAACTACGGTACGGGCCGCCGCAAGAGCGCAGTCGCACGTGTCTTCATCAAGGCTGGCAAGGGCGACATCGTCGTCAACGGCAAGCCCATCGCTGACTACTTCTCGCGCGAAACGTCGCTGATGATCGTGCGTCAACCGCTGGAACTCACGAACCACGGCCAGACGTTCGACATCAAGGTGAACGTGACGGGCGGCGGTGAAACGGGTCAGGCAGGTGCAGTGCGCCACGGCATCACCCGCGCACTGATCGACTACGATGCGACGCTGAAGCCGTCGCTGTCGAACGCGGGCTTCGTCACGCGCGATGCACGTGAAGTCGAGCGTAAGAAGGTCGGTCTGCGCAAGGCACGCCGCGCCAAGCAGTTCTCGAAGCGTTAAGCGCTTCACGGTCGTGCACCGCTTTCGGGCGGCGCCTGCCGAAAAAACCGCCAGCTTTTGCGCTGGCGGTTTTTTTATGCGCGTCCGGTTCTTCGCTGCGCGCCCGTGCCGGCGGCCTGCGCCGGTCGCCCGCGCAGGCCACTGACGCTTGGTCGCCCACCCCGGTCGCCCACTTTGACGAAATCGACAAAAACCTGTTGATTTCATGGACATCAGCACGATATTCAGATCAGCCCTACAATAGCGGCTAAAGCTTTTTGGAGAGTTCGCATGAACGCTGTTACCGAATCCGCAGCAACGACCGAAATGCCGGCGCCGTTCGTCTTCACCGATGCGGCGGCCGAGAAGGTCAAGCAACTGATCGACGAAGAAGGCAACCCCGACCTGAAGCTGCGCGTGTTCGTGCAGGGCGGCGGCTGCTCGGGCTTCCAGTATGGCTTCACGTTCGACGAGGAAGTCAACGAGGACGACACCGTGATGAACAAGAACGGCGTCCAGCTGCTGATCGACTCGATGAGCTACCAGTACCTGGTCGGCGCTGAAATCGACTACAAGGACGACCTGAACGGCGCGCAGTTCGTGATCAAGAACCCGAACGCCACGACCACCTGCGGGTGCGGTTCGTCGTTCTCGGTCTGAGCGGCACGACGGATCCGATCCGGTTCGCTGAAACGAAAAACGGGGCATCAAGCCCCGTTTTTTGTGCCCGAATGATGGGCAAGCGCCGTATCAGCGCGGATAGAGCGCGCCGAGCACGCGGTCGCCGGCGGCGCCGGTGACCGACGCGAGATTGCCTGTCTCGCGCGCGGTGAAGCGGCGTGCGAGCCATGCGAACGCGAGTGCCTCGACCTGCTGCGGCGGCACGCCGAGCGCGGTCGTGGTGTCGACCGCCGCGCGTACGCCGCGATCGCGGAGCGCATTCACGAGCGTGTCGAGCAGCACGGGGTTGCGGGCGCCGCCGCCGCACACATAGACGGCCGTGCAGTCGGGCGCATGCTGTGCGACCTCATGCGCGATCGACACGGCCGTCAGCGCCGTGAGCGTGGCCTGGATGTCCTCCGGCGCGAGCTGCGCGAATGCGGCCAGCTTGCCGTCGAGCCATGCCGGATTGAACAGGTCGCGTCCGGTGCTCTTGGGCGGCGGCGCGTCGAAGTAGGGCTCGTCGAGCAGCGCATCGAGCAGCGGCGCATGAATGTTGCCGCGCGCGGCGAACCGGCCGCCTTCGTCGTAGGGTTTGCCGAGGTGGCGGCTCGCCCATTCGTCGATCAGCGCATTCGCGGGGCCGCAGTCGAAGCCGCGCACGTGGCCGCCTTCGCCGGGCAGGATCGTGATGTTGCTGATGCCGCCGAGATTGCAGACGACGCGCGTCTCGCCCGGCGCGCCGAACACGGTCGCGTGGAACGCTGGCACGAGCGGCGCGCCCTGGCCGCCGGCGGCGACGTCGCGGCTGCGGAAATCGGCGATCACGTCGATATGCGTGAGTTCGGCGAGCAGTGCCGGATTGTTGATCTGCCGCGTATAGCCGCGCTCGGGGCGATGCCGCACCGTCTGGCCGTGCACGCCGATCGCGCGCACCTGGTCGGGCGCAAGCCCCGCCGCGCGCTGCAGTTCGTGGCAGCACACCGCATAGCGCGCCGCGAGCGCGTTGCCCGCGAGCGCTTCGCGCTCGATCTCGTCGTCGCCCGGCTGCTGCAGCGCGAACAGCGCATCGCGCAGCGACTGCGCAAACCCGACGAACGCCTCGGCGAGCACGACCGGCGGCTTGCCGTGCTCGAAGCGCACGGCGACGCCGTCGACGCCGTCCATGCTCGTTCCCGACATCAACCCGAAGTAAACGCCGTCGGCCGGATGGCCGGATGGCGGACGTCTTAGCGGCACGTGATCTCTCCCGAATCGTGCGGCGCCGGCCGGTGCCGCGCGCCTTGCGTCCGATTATCCGCGCAACCAAGGCAGCCGTTAAGCGATGCGCGCGCAAGTTATGGGAAAATCCTTGTCTTTGCGACATTCTTTCTGGCACCGATGAGCACCGAACCCAGTTCCAAGCCTGTATTCCCGATCACCGACGAAGTCCGGCATGCGCTCGCCGTCACGAAGCGCGGCGTCGACGAACTGCTGATCGAGGAAGAGTTCGCGCAGAAGCTCGCGCGCAGCGCGGCCACGGGCAAGCCGCTTCGCATCAAGCTCGGCCTCGATCCGACCGCGCCGGACATCCACATCGGCCACACGGTCGTGCTGAACAAGATGCGCCAGCTGCAGGACCTCGGCCACACGGTCATCTTCCTGATCGGCGATTTCACGTCGCTGATCGGCGATCCGTCCGGCCGCAACGCAACGCGTCCGCCGCTCACGCGCGAGCAGATCGAGTCGAACGCGAAGACCTATTTCGAACAGGCATCGCTCGTGCTCGACCGCTCGAAGACCGAGATCCGCTACAACAGCGAATGGTCGATGCCGCTCGGCGCGGACGGGATGATCAAGCTCGCGTCGCGCTATACGGTCGCGCGGATTCTCGAGCGCGAAGACTTCACGAAGCGCTTCCAGGGCGGCGTGCCGATCTCGATCCACGAGTTCCTGTACCCGCTGATGCAGGGCTACGATTCCGTCGCGCTGAATGCCGATCTCGAACTGGGCGGCACCGACCAGAAATTCAACCTGCTCGTCGGCCGCGAACTGCAGAAGCAGTACGGCCAGGAACAGCAGTGCATCCTGACGATGCCGCTGCTCGAAGGCCTCGACGGCGTCGAGAAGATGTCGAAGTCGAAGGGCAACTATGTCGGCATCAGCGAGAAGCCGACCGACATGTTCGGCAAGCTGATGAGCATCTCGGACACGCTGATGTGGCGTTACTTCGAGCTGCTGTCGTTCCGCGGCATGGACGAGATCATCGGCTTCCGGCGCGAGGCCGAAGCGGGCCGCAACCCGCGCGACTTCAAGGTGCTGCTCGCGCAGGAAATCGTCGCGCGCTTCCATTCGCAGGCCGACGCCGAGCGCGCGCTCGAGGATTTCAACCACCGCGCAAAGGGCGGCGTGCCGGACGATATCCCGTCGGTGACGCTCGCGGGCGCGCCGCTCGCGATCGGCCAGCTGCTGAAGCAGGCGGGCCTCGTGCCGTCGACGAGCGAAGCGCTGCGCAACATCGAGCAGGGCGGCGTGAAGATCGACGGCGCGACCGTGTCGGACAAGGGCCTCAAGGTCGAGGCCGGCGAGTTCGTCGTTCAGGTCGGCAAGCGCCGCTTCGCGCGCGTGACGCTGACCGCATGATCGCGCTGATCCAGCGCGTGAAGCGCGCCGACGTGCGCGTTGGCGACCGCGTGACGGGCGAGATCGGTGCGGGCCTGCTCGCGCTCGTCTGCGCGGAGCGCGGCGACACCGACGCGGCGGCCGACAAGCTGCTCGCGAAGGTGCTCGGCTACCGCGTGTTCAGCGATGCGGCCGGCAAGATGAACCTGCCCGTGTCGAACATCGACGGCGAAGGGCGCGCGGGCGGCTTGCTGCTCGTGTCGCAGTTCACGCTCGCGGCCGACACGAACAGCGGCCTGCGCCCGAGCTTCACGCCCGCGGCGCCGCCCGACGAGGGCGCGCGCCTGTTCGATTACTTCGTCGCCGCGGCACGCGTGCGCCATCCGCTCGTCGCGACCGGCGAATTCGGCGCCGACATGCAGGTGTCGCTCGTCAACGACGGGCCGGTGACGTTC
Organism: Burkholderia sp. PU8-34; assembly: GCF_053427725.1. Lineage (NCBI taxonomy): Bacteria > Pseudomonadati > Pseudomonadota > Betaproteobacteria > Burkholderiales > Burkholderiaceae > Burkholderia > Burkholderia sp. PU8-34. The sequence continues at coordinate 27,519 of NZ_JBSAXC010000014.1, read as the reverse complement.
TGGCTGCAAGTGCGGCCCTGATTCTTTCCGGGAGCGCCGTCGCGATGGCTACCACGCAGATTCTCTTCATCCGTCATGGCGAGACGGCCTGGAACCGCATCAAGCGTATCCAGGGCCATATCGACATTCCGCTCGCCGAATCGGGCCTCGCGCAGGCGCAGCGGCTTGCCGCGCGTCTTGCGCGCGATGCGCGCGACGGTGCGCGCGTCGATGCGATCTATTCGAGCGACCTGATGCGCGCGCAGCAGACCGCGCAGCCGGCCGCCGATGCACTCGGCCTGCCGCTCGTGCTGCGCGAAGGCTTGCGCGAGCGCGCATACGGCATCTTCCAGGGTCATGACAGCGCGGAGATTGAGGCGCGCTTTCCGGATGCGTACGCCGCGTGGCAGACGCGCGACCCAGGTTTCGAACCCGAAGGCGGCGAGTCGCAGCGCGTGTTCTATCATCGCGTGCTGCACGCACTCGAGCCGATCGTCGCCGCGCATCCGGGCGGCCGGATTGCGTGCGTTGCGCACGGCGGCGTGCTCGATTGCGTGTATCGGTTCGCAAACGCGCTCGATCTCGACGCGCCGCGCAACTATCAGCTGCTCAATACGAGCATCAATGTCGTCGACTATGTGGACGGACGCGCAAACGTCGTGCAGTGGGCCGACATCTCGCATCTGAACGAGGCGAGCGACGACGACGGCTACAGCAGGGTGTTGTAGGCGCAGGCCGCGAGCCGCGACGGCGGCGTCGTTGCAGCTCGCGTGCAGCATGCGCGCGGGCTCGGCGGCCGAGCTGCCGCGAGCGTGAGCCTTGCTTCACCCGCCGGCGACCACTGCGGTCGGCCCACCGGGCGTCAGCTCGTCAGCTTCCTTTCCGTTCCGATTGCACCACGTTGTGTGCGGTTGCCCGCCGACGCGCGCGCCTCGACGCGCCGTTGACGAGCGCCCAGCGCAATACCGGCGCAACGGCGCGCACACCGGGCCGGACGAACGCGCGCCGCAACGGCGCGAATGCCGAGACCCCGAGCATGTCCTGCGCCCAGGGCGGCAGCAGGTCGATTCCGGCGTGCATCACCAGGGTCGCAGCGGGCCGCATGGCCGGCCTAGCGACCGGCGCGTTGAGCAGGATCCGCATCACCTCGAACGTGCGCGGGCCGGCCTCGAGCTCGGGCCGCATGCGCGTCAGGTACGCGGTGATCTCGGCACGCGAGCGGGGTACATCCTGCGCGCCGAGCATTTCGGCGATCCGCGCCGTTTCAGCGTAATAGCGATCCTGCAGCTCGCCCGGCAATGCCGGGTTCACGTAACGCAAGTGCGCCGCGAGAAAGCTCGAGACTTCGGCGACGTGCACCCAGGTCAGCAGCGCCGGATCGTCGGCCCGGTATGGACGCCCGTCGGGTGCGGTGCCGTGCACCCGGGCGTGAATCGCCTTCACGCGCTCGATCAGCGCGAGCGCGTCCGCACTGTTGCCGAACGTGGTGCCGGAAATGAACGTCGCGGTGCGCCGCAGCCGGCCGAGGATGTCGGTGCGAAACGAAGAGTGATCCCATACGCCGGCGAGCGCGAGTGGATGCAATGCCTGGAGCAGCAGCGCGGAAATGCCGCCCGTCATCATCGATGCGAAATCCGCATGCACGCGCCAGCAGACCGCGTCGGGTCCGAACAGGCCCGGATCGCCAGGCGGCGACGAGAAGTCGAGCGACGGGCCGCTGCCTGTCGTCAGATGCGTGACGCCGGCCACGAGCCGCTTGCGCAGTGGCTCGAGCCAGCGCGGGTGCGAGGCGGGCGCGCCGGGGTGCGGGTTGGAGGGCGTCGTCATCGCTTGCGTGGCGTCGGGCGGGCGGTCATTTCCCGTCGGACGTCTCCCACGAGCCGCGTGCAGGGGTGCCCGCGTCGGGCGCGGCGAGCCCGAAGTGGCGGTAGGTCATCAGCGTCGCCACGCGCCCGCGCGGCGTGCGCTGCAGGAAGCCTTGCTGGATCAGGTACGGTTCGAGGACGTCCTCGATCGTGTCGCGCTCTTCGCCGATCGCCGCGGCGAGGTTGTCGATGCCGACCGGGCCGCCGTCGAACTTGTGCAGGATCGCTTCGAGCAGCTTGCGGTCCATCAGGTCGAAGCCGACCGGATCGACGTCGAGCATCGCGAGCGCCGCATCGGCGACGGCCGCGGTGATTGTGCCGTCGGCCTTCACTTCCGCATAGTCGCGCACGCGGCGCAGCAGCCGGTTCGCGATCCGCGGCGTGCCGCGCGAGCGCTTCGCGATCTCGAGCGCGCCGTTCGGATCGATCTGCGCGTTGAGCAGCGATGCCGAGCGGCGCACGATGCGCGACAGTTGCTCCGCGTCGTAGAACTCGAGCCGCGCGACGATCCCGAAACGGTCGCGCAGCGGGTTGGTCAGCATCCCGGCGCGGGTGGTCGCGCCGACGAGCGTGAACGGCTGCAGGTCGAGCTTCACGCTGCGCGCGGCCGGACCTTCGCCGATCATGATGTCGATCTGGTAATCCTCGAGTGCCGGATACAGGATCTCCTCGACGACCGGCGACAGCCGGTGGATCTCGTCGATGAACAGCACGTCGTTCGCCTCGAGGTTCGTCAGCAGTGCCGCGAGGTCGCCCGCGCGTTCGAGCACCGGGCCCGACGTCTGGCGCAGGTTGACGCCCATCTCGCGCGCGATGATGTGCGCGAGCGTGGTCTTGCCGAGACCGGGCGGGCCGAACAGCAGCACATGGTCGAGCGGCTCGGAACGGCGCTTGGCGGCCTCGATGAAGATCTCGAGCTGGCCGCGCACCTTTTCCTGGCCGACGTATTCGTCGAGCTGGCGCGGCCGCAGCGCGCGTTCGAACACCTCCTCGTGCGACGAGGCTGGTGTGGCGGCGATGATCCGCTCGGTGGCGAGTTTGTCGGTTTCAATCATGCGGCCATTGTACCGCGCGCCGCCGCCCTACCAACCTGGCCGAACGGCCGACTGGCGCGCCGCATGCGGAGGCGCGACACTGCGCTGAACCGCTTGCCGTTACGCCTTCGACAGCGCCTTGAGCGCGAGCTTGATGCCTTCGGACACGCCCGTGCCGGCCGGCACATTCTTGATCGCGGCGAGGCCTTCCTTCTCCGAGTAGCCGAGCGCGAGCAGCGCGTTGAGGATGTCGGCCGCGTGGTCGGACTGCGACGCGGCGCCGGCGAGTGCACCGAGGTCGGCGCCGAGCTTGCCCTTCAGCTCCAGCAGCAGGCGCTCGGCCGTTTTCTTGCCGATGCCGGGCAGACGGGTGAGGCGGGCGGCGTCCTGCATCGTCACGACCTGCGCGAGCTCCGGCACGCTCATGCCGGACAGCACGGCGAGTGCCATGCGCGCGCCGATGCCGGTGATCTTGAGCAGCTCGCGGAAAGTCGTGCGCTCCTGCGCGGTCAGGAAACCGTACAGCAGGTGCGCGTCCTCGCGGACGATCTGCTGCGTGAGCAGCACGACCCGTTCGCCGGTTTGCGGCAGGTTGTAGAACGTGCTCATCGGCACGTCGATTTCGTAGCCGACACCGTTGCAGTCGACGAGCAGGTGAGGCGGGTTTTTTTCGAGGAGGATGCCGGCGATGCGACCGATCATGGAGTGAGCAAGGCGATGAAGAAGGAAGCGCGAGTGTAGCGCACGTGCGGCGCAATGCCGATGGGTCGGCCGTCAGGCCGAAGCGATGCGTGTCCATGCGGGCAAAACGGTCGATCCGGCGCACCGGCGCACCGGCGATTGCGCGCGCCGGCGATCAGCCGACGAGCCGGCCGCGCCGCACGCGCAGCCCTTTCTTCGCGAGCGCCGGCGCGAGGCCGCCGAGCGTGCTGAGCGTATTGCCGCCGTGCGCGTGGCAGATCGCCATGCCGAGCGCGTCGGCGGCGTCCGAGCCCGGCTGCCCGGAGAGATTCAGCAGCCGCGTGACCATTTCCTGCATCTGCGCCTTGGTCGCGCGGCCGTAGCCGACGACGGCCTGCTTGAGCTGCAGCGCCGTGTACTCGGCGACGGGCAGCCCGCCCGACACGAGGCCGCAGATCGCGGCGCCACGCGCCTGGCCGAGCAGCAATGTCGATTGCGGGTTGACGTTGACGAACACCTTTTCGATCGCGGACTGGTCGGGCGCGTGTTCGCGGATCAGCGTCGACACGCCTTCGAAGATCGTGCCGAGCCGCGTCGCGAGGTCCGCCGTCGACGTGCGGATCACGCCGCTCGCGACGTAGGCGAGATGGTGGCCGTGGACGTCGATGATGCCGAAGCCCGTGACGCGCAGGCCGGGGTCGATGCCGATAATTCGCATGATGAAGAGGATTGCTTGATGCAGCGATACTACAACGAATGGCGCAGCGCGCCGCCGGGTCGGCGCCCGCTTGCGCGACGAACGGGCTTGCGAACGCGCGTTGCCGTCCACGGTGCAACGCGTGACGCGCGCGCTCCGGCCGGGTGCCGCACAATAAAAAACCCGGCGGGTACGACGCCGCCGGGCCTTCGTGTCGCGGCCCCACGGGCCGCGAGCAGTCGATCAGTGACGGAAGTGGCGCACGCCCGTCAGGATCATCGCGATGTTGTGCTCGTCGGCCGCCGCGACCACTTCGTCGTCGCGCACTGAGCCGCCCGGCTGGATCACGCAGGTCGCGCCCGCTGCCACGACGACGTCGAGACCGTCACGGAACGGGAAGAACGCGTCCGACGCAACCGCCGAACCGGCGAGCGTGAGGCCCGCGTTCTGCGCCTTGATGCTGGCGATGCGCGCCGAGTCGACACGGCTCATCTGGCCCGCGCCGACGCCGAGCGTCATGCCGTTGCCGCAGAACACGATCGCGTTCGACTTCACGTACTTCGCGACGCGCCATGCGAACAGCAGGTCGTCCATTTCCTTCGGCGTCGGGTGACGCTTCGTGACGACGCGCAGTTCGTGCGGCTGCACGTTCTTCGCATCGAGCGACTGCACGAGCAGGCCGCCGCCGACGCGCTTCAGGTCGAATGCATTATGGCCGTTGCCGAGCGCGATCTCGAGCAGGCGCACGTTCTGCTTCGCGGTGAACACCTGCTTCGCGGCATCGGTGAACGACGGCGCGATCAGCACTTCGACGAACTGCTTTGCGACGGCTTGCGCGGCCGCTTCGTCCACTTCGCGGTTGAACGCGATGATGCCGCCGAACGCCGACGTCGGGTCGGTCTGGAATGCCTTCGCGTACGCGTCGGCCGAATCGTTGCCGACTGCGACGCCGCACGGGTTAGCGTGCTTGATGATCACGCAGGCCGGTGCGTCGAACGTCTTCACGCATTCCCACGCCGCGTCCGAATCGGCGATGTTGTTGTACGACAGTTCCTTGCCCTGCAGCTGGCGGTAGTTCGCGAGCGCGCCGGCCTGCGGCGCGACATCGCGGTAGAACGCGGCACTCTGGTGCGGGTTCTCGCCGTAGCGCAGGTCCTGCACCTTCTCGAACGCCATGTTCAGCGTCGCCGGGTAGGTATTGCGCGACGCGTGCTTCAGCTCGTCGGTCAGGCTCGTCAGGTAGTTCGTGATCGCGCCGTCATACTGCGCGGTGTGCGCGAACACCTTCGTCGCGAGGCGGAAGTTGGTCGGGTAGCCGACCGTGTTGCCGTTCGCCTTCATCTCGTCGAGCACGACCGCGTAGTCGGCCGGATCGACGATCACCGTCACGTCGCGGTGGTTCTTCGCGGCCGAGCGCAGCATCGTCGGGCCGCCGATGTCGATGTTCTCGATCGCGTCGGCAAGCGTGCAGTCGTCCTTCGCGATCGTCGCGACGAACGGATACAGGTTCACGACGAGCAGGTCGATCGTCGGGATGCCGTGCTGCTCGAGCGCCTGCATGTGCTCCGGCAGGTCGCGGCGCGCGAGGATGCCGCCGTGCACCTTCGGGTGCAGCGTCTTCACGCGCCCATCGAGCATTTCCGGGAAGCCCGTGTAGTCGGCCACTTCGGTAACGGGCAGGCCCGCGTCGGCGAGCAGTTTCGCGGTGCCGCCCGTCGACAGCAGCTTGACGCCGAGGTCGGACAGCGACTTCGCGAAGTCGACGATGCCGGTCTTGTCGGAAACGGAAATGAGCGCTTGCTTGATCATGATGGAACCACCAATAGCCAGGGAAACGGGGACAGGGCGGCCGGCTACAGCAGGCCGTGCTGCTGCAGCTTCTTGCGCAGCGTGTTGCGGTTGATGCCGAGGTACTCCGCGGCGAGCGACTGGTTGCCGCCCGCCTGTTCGAGCACGACCTCGAGCATCGGCTTTTCGACGCAGGACATCACCATTTCATAGACGTCGTGCGGATTGGAGCCGTCTAGATCCCGGAAATACACGTCCAGGCTCTCGCGGACACATTGTTCGATGTTGTGCTTGCTCATGCTGCTAACTGGTTATGGTCGTCCGCCTCGCGCTGGCCGGGCTCGTCTTCGTCCTCGTCGACGTAGACGAGGTGATCGGACAGCGCCTTTTGCGCCTCGAAGAACGCATTGACGGCGGCGAGCTGCTCGCGGGTGGAATCGAGCGTGTTCATCCGGTGCCGGAACCCGTTGGCTCCGGAAAGGCCGCGAGTGTACCAGCCGATGTGCTTGCGCGCAGTACGGACTCCCGTGAATTCTCCGTAGAACGCGTAATGGTCTTCCAGATGCTCGTTCATCACCTGCTGGATCTCGTCGATCAGCGGCGGCGGCAGCAGCTCGCCAGTTTGCAGGAAATGATCGATTTCGCGGAACAGCCACGGCCGACCTTGCGCGGCACGACCGATCATCAGCGCATCGGCGCCCGTTGCGTCGAGCACCGCTTTCGCCTTTTGCGGCGACGTGATGTCGCCGTTCGCGACGACCGGAATGCCGACGGCCGCCTTCACGGCCGCGATCGTCTCGTATTCGGCATCGCCGCGGTACAGGTCGGCGCGCGTGCGGCCGTGCACGGTGAGCATCGAGATGCCGGTGGCCTCGGCGAGGCGCGCGACGGTGATCGCGTTCTTGTGCTCGCGGTCCCAGCCGGTGCGGATCTTCAGCGTGACGGGCACGGCGTCGGGCCCGATGCCGACCGCGCCGACGACCGCCTCGACGATCTGCTTCACGAGCGGCTCGTTCTGCAGCAGCGCGGAGCCGGCCGCGACGTTGCAGACCTTCTTCGCCGGGCAGCCCATGTTGATGTCGATGATCTGCGCGCCGTTGTCGACGTTGTAGCGGGCGGCTTCGGCCATCATCGCCGGGTCGGCGCCGGCGATCTGCACGGCGATCGGCTCGACTTCGCCTTCGTGGTTCGCGCGGCGCATCGTCTTGGCGCTTTTCCACAATTGCGCGTTCGATGCGACCATTTCGGACACGGCGTAGCCGGCCCCAAGCCGTTTACACAGCTGGCGGAACGGACGATCCGTCACGCCCGCCATCGGGGCGACGAACAGGTTGTTACGCAATACGTGAGAGCCGATAACGGGCATCGCAATGGCACCGCCCGCGACCAGCGCGGGCACGGAAAGGGCGGAGGGAAAACGCGCATTTTACCGTATTCCCCCGCTGTGCCGATTTGACCCGGTTTGTGTGGCGTGCGTCATGTCGCACCGGCACAAGTCGGCCGCCATGCTTGTGCAGGCGGCGGAGCGTGCGTCAGTCGCGCTGGCCGAACATCATCTGGCGGGCGATCGCGGTCTTGAGCGGCGGCACGAACTCGAGCGCGGTAAGCGCCGCGCCGCGCAGCAGCGCAAACGGGGTCGATTCGATCGTGAAGAGACGTGCGAGCGTGTCGGTCGCGCCGATCGTGAGCCGACGGTCGAGCGCGCGCCGCGCGTTGAAGGCCGCGAGCGCGGCCGGTTCGGCGCCATGCGTGGACAGTGCATCAACGAGCGTGTGCGCGTCGCGCAGGCCGAGGTTCAGCCCTTGGCCAGCGACCGGGTGCAGCGTCTGCGCGGCATTGCCGACGATCGCGGTGCGGCGATCGACGAGCGTCTGCGCGGCGTTGAGCCCGAGCGGGAACGACGCGCGCCCGGCGATCGCGACGAAGCGGCCCATCCGCTCGCCGAACGCGCGGCCGAGCTCGCGCAGGAACGCATCGTCGGGCAGCGCGGCGCGGCGCGCGGCTTCGCCGGGCTCGCAGCACCACACGAGCGCGTAATCGGCACCGCCGAGCGGCAGCAGCGCGAGCGGCCCTTCGTGCGTGAAGCGTTCCCACGCGACGTTCGGACGCGGTGCGGACACCGTCACGGTGCCGACGAGCGCAGTCTGCCCGTAGTCGCGGCGATGCTTGCCGGCGTCGGCCTGCTGCTCGTGGAACAGGCCGCCTTCGGCATTGACGACGACGCGCGCGCGCAGCGCGCGTTCGCCGTGCGGACTGTCGAGCGTCAGCGTGACGCCGTCGGCGTGCTGCTGCGGCGCGCGTGCGGACGTCGACGTGAGCCAGTCGACGCGCGTGCCGCGGACCGCACCGGCCAGCGCCTGCACGAGCGAGCCGTAGCGCACGACGTAGCCGAGTGCAGCGAGGTCGTGTTCGTCGCGGTCGATCAGCGTGCGGCCGAAATGGCCGCGCTGCGATACGTGGATGTGCTCGATCGGCGTCGCATCGGCGGGCCACGCGAGCGTGTCGAGCAGCACGCGGCTGCCGTGCGACACCGCGATCGCGCGCGGATCGTTCGCGCTCGCCGCGGGTTCGCGCGCGTCGATCAGCGCAATCGACCACGGCTGCGTCGCGCTGCGCCGTGCGAGCCAGCCGGCCAGCGCGAGCCCGACCGGGCCCGCGCCGACGATGGCGATGTCGTAGTCCGGCGTGGCCGGGGAGGATTCGGTCGTCATCGGGAATCGTGAAACGGATGAAACGGTCGGCGCTGCGCGTTCAGGCGCCGTGCGCCGCGCCCGCGCGCATCAGCGCCTCGATCTCGGCGGCCGCGACGGGCACGTCGCGCGTGATCAGCTCGCAGCCATTCTCGCGCACGATCGCGTCGTCCTCGATGCGGATGCCGATGTTCCAGTATTCGGGCGGCACGTCGTCAGCCGCGCGCACGTACAGGCCCGGCTCGACGGTCAGCGCCATCCCGGCCTTCAGCGTGCGCCACGGCAGCGCGCCTTTGTCGTCGCGCCCGGCGAGCCGCTCGCGGTAGTCGCCGCAATCGTGCACATCCATGCCGATCCAGTGGCCCGTGCGGTGCATGTAGAAGCGCGCGTACGCGCGTTCGGCGATCACGTCATCGACGTTCGAGAAGCGCGTTTTCGGGATGATGCCGGTGTCGAGCAGCCCCTGCGCGAGCACGCGCACCGCGGCGTCGTGCGGCGCCTCGAACGGCACGCCGGCGCGCGTCGCGTCGATCGCCGCCTGCTGCGCGGCGAGCACGATGTCGTACAGCGCGCGCTGTGCGGGCGAGAAGCGGCCGCTCGCCGGGAACGTGCGCGTGATGTCGGACGCGTAGCCGTCGAGTTCGCAGGCCGCGTCGATCAGGATCAGGTCGCCGTCCTGCGCGACCGCGTTGCCGGCCGGGTAGTGCAGCACGCATGCGTTCGCGCCTGCCGCGACGATCGAGCCGTACGCGGGCGCCTGCGCGCCATGCTTGCGGAACGTGTAGAGCAGCTCGGCCTCGAGTTCGTACTCGCGCACGCCGGGCCGGCAGATCTCCATCGCGCGCCGGTGCGCGAGCGCCGAGATGTGCGCGGCGCGCATCATGATCGCGAGCTCGTGTTCGTCCTTGACGAGCCGCATGTCGTCGAGCACCGGCGTGAGGTCGAGCATGGCGTCCGGCGCGGCGACGCCCGTGCGCGCCTGCGCGCGCACCGCGTCGAGCCAGCGGTCGAGCTGGCGGTCGAACTCGGCCGATGCGCCGAACCGGTAGTGCACGGTGCCCGCGTCGGCGAGCACGCGCGGCATTTCCGTGTCGAGCACGTCGACGGCGAACGCCGCGTCGAAGCCGAACGCATCGCTTGCGGCCTCGGGGCCGTAGTGGAAGCCTTCCCAGATTTCGCGGTCGGCGTTCTTCGCGCGGCAGAACAGGATCGACTGCGGCGCGCCGTGCGGTGCGGACGCGTTCAGCACGAGCACCGCGTCCGGCTCGGCGAAGCCCGTCAGGTAATAGAAATAGCTGTCGTGGCGGAACGGGTAGCCCGTGTCGCGATTGCGCAGCACTTCGGGCGCGGTGGGGACGATGGCGACGCCGCCGCCCGCGGCGCGCAGTGCGGCAAGCACGCGCTCGCGGCGCTGGCGGTAGACGTCGACGGCGATGGCGGATTCGTGGGGCGCATTCATCGTGCGATTGTAGCGCCGCCGGACGCGGCGTGTGAGAGGGGGCGGAAAGGAACGCGCAAGGTGGCATGCAAGGGGGCCGCCGCGGCTGTTGCAAACCATCCACAGGCCGGACGGGCGATTGTCTACCGACCGCCGCTGGCCGGTTATGATCGCCGACAACGTATACTCTCTGCGGTTCCCCAACAAAGGCAGATGATGAAATTAATCGGTTCGCTCAGCAGCCCGTACGTCCGAAAGGCGCGAATCGTGCTTGCTGAAAAGAAAATCGACTACAAGCTGGAGCTCGAGAACGTCTGGGCGCCGGATACCAACATTCATGCCTCGAACCCGCTCGGCAAGGTTCCGTGTCTCGTGATGGAAGATGGCGCCGCGGTGTTCGACTCCCGCGTGATCTGCGAATACGTCGACACGCTGTCCCCGGTCGGCAAGCTGATTCCGCCGTCCGGCCGCGAGCGCGTCGAAGTGCGCTGCTGGGAGGCGCTGTGCGACGGCGCGCTCGACGCATCCGTCGCGATCCGCCTCGAGCATACGCAGCGAGAGGAGGCACACCGAAGCGCGAGCTGGATCGCGCGCCAGCAGCGCAAGATCGACGACGCGCTCGTCGCGATGTCGCAGGGCCTCGGCGGCAAGACCTGGTGTGTCGGTAATCATTACTCGCTCGCCGACATCGCGCTCGGCTGCGCGCTCGGCTATCTCGACTTCCGGATGCCCGAACTCAACTGGCGCGACCGCCATCCGAACCTCGACAAGCATTTCGTGAAGCTGATGCAGCGGCAGTCGTTTGTCGACACGGTGCCGCAGGGGTGACACGGACGGCGCCACCGCCGATGCCGCCCATGCCGTCCGCAAATGAAAAACGCGCCCCGACGGGCGCGTTTTTCATTGCTGCTCGAACGGCCGGTCAAGCGGCCGGCTGCATTACTCGATCGACGCGTACACGGCGTCGCCGAGCGTGAACGAATCGCTGCGCGCGATCGGCCACCACTTGTCGTACAGCGTATAGCCGCAAACGTTGCCGTCCAGCAGCGCGCCCGGCTTCAGGTATTTCAGCAGCTGCGACATCAGCCGGACCTCGTGCGGCGCGATGCGCTGCACGATGTGATGCGCGCGCAGCTCGGACGGATGCGACAGGCCGGCTGCCTGCACGAGCTCCTGCAGCGCATGCAGCGTGTTGCGGTGGAAGTTGTACACGCGATCGGACTTGTCCGGCACGACGAGCGCGCGCTGGCGCACGGGGTCCTGCGTCGCGACGCCGGTCGGGCAGCGGCCCGTGTGGCAGGTCTGCGCCTGGATGCAGCCGACCGCGAACATGAAGCCGCGCGCCGAGTTCACCCAGTCGGCGCCGATCGCGAGCGTGCGCGCGACGTCGAACGCGGTGATGATCTTGCCGCTCGCGCCGATCTTCACGCGGTCGCGCACGCCGATCCCGACCAGCGTGTTGTGCACGACCAGCAGCCCTTCCTGCAGCGGCACGCCGACGTGGTCGGTGAATTCGAGCGGCGCAGCGCCCGTGCCGCCTTCCGCGCCGTCGACGACGATGAAGTCGGGCACGATGCCGGTCTCGAGCATCGCCTTCGCGATGCCGAAGAATTCCCACGGATGGCCGACGCACAGCTTGAAGCCGGTCGGCTTGCCGCCGGACAGCGTGCGCAGCCGCTCGACGAATTCGAGCAGGCCGCGCGGTGTCGAGAATTCCGAATGCGTGGCGGGCGAGATGCAGTCCTTGCCCATCGGCACGCCGCGCGTCTCCGCGATCTCCGGCGTGATCTTCGCGGCCGGCAGCACGCCGCCGTGGCCGGGCTTCGCGCCCTGCGACAGCTTGATCTCGATCATCTTCACCTGCGGATCGGCCGCCTGCTTCGCGAACTTGTCCGGGCTGAACGTGCCGTCGTCGTTGCGGCAGCCGAAGTAGCCGGACGCGATTTCCCAGATGATGTCGCCGCCGTTCTCGCGGTGGTATTTCGACAGCGAGCCTTCGCCGGTGTCGTGTGCGAAGCCGCCTTTCTTCGCGCCGAGGTTCAGCGCGCGGATCGCGTTCGCGGACAGCGAGCCGAAGCTCATCGCCGAGATGTTGAAGATCGAGATGTCGTACGGCTGCGCGCGGCTCGCGCCGACGCGGATGCGGAAATCGTGGTTCGGCAGCTTCGTCGGCGCGAGCGAATGGCTGATCCATTCATGCGCGACCGCCTTCACGTTCAGCTCGGTGCCGTACGGCCGGTTGTCACCGACGTTCTTCGCGCGCTGGTACACGAGGCTGCGTTGCGCGCGTGAAAACGGTTTCTCGTCGGTGTCGTCCTCGACGAAGTACTGGCGGATTTCCGGGCGGATGAATTCGAACAGGAAGCGCAGGTGGCCCCAGAGCGGGTAGTTGCGCAGGATCGCGTGGCGGTCCTGGTTGAGGTCGTACAGGCCGAGGGCGACGAGTACCGCGGGAATCGCAATCCACAGCCAGGAGAGCGCATGGAGCGAGGCGAGCGCGGCGATTGCGACCAGCAGCAGGACCGCGCACCACATCGCCAGATAGCGTCGTGAAAACATGGGGGCTCCGAAAGGATCTTGAAATGCCGCCATGCGTACGCTGCGCGGCGGCGCGCCGGCCGCGGCGGAATCGTGTCCCGCCGGGCGCGGCGTGCCGCAAGTCTAAACCGAATGCGTATCAGCGTGCGTCGGCGAGCGCCGGGGCGCCGTGCGTGCTCGCCGCGTGGCCGGCCTGGCCGGTCGCCGCGAATTCGATGATGCCGCCGCCGAGGCAGATCTCGCCGTCGTACAGCACCGCCGACTGGCCGGGCGTGACCGCCCATTGCGCGTCGTCGAACGCGAGCGAGAAGCGCTCGCCGCCGGCCCGCGCGAACGTGCACGCGGCGTCGGCCTGCCGGTAGCGGGTCTTCGCGCCGCACGCGACGCCGTCGGCCGGCGGCTCGCCGGCGGTCCAGCTGACGTTGCCGGCGACGAGTTCCCGCGACAGCAGCCACGGGTGATCGTGGCCCTGCACGACGTAGAGCGTGTTCGACGGGATGTCCTTCGCGGCGACGAACCACGGTTCGCCGCTGCCGTCCTTGCTGCCGCCAAGGCCGATGCCCTTGCGCTGGCCGAACGTGTAGAACGCGAGGCCGATGTGCTCGCCGACCGTCTTGCCGTCGGGCGTCTTCATCGGGCCGGGCTTCGTCGGCAGATAGCGGTTCAGGAAGTCGCGGAACGGCCGCTCGCCGATGAAGCAGATGCCGGTCGAATCCTTCTTCTTCGCGTTCGGCAGGCCGATCTGCGCGGCGATCTCGCGCACCTTCGTCTTCGGGATTTCGCCGAGCGGGAACATCGTCTTCGACAGCTGCGCCTGGTTAAGCCGGTGCAGGAAGTACGACTGGTCCTTCGTATGGTCGAACGCCTTCAGCAGCTCGAAGCGGCCGTCGCGCTCGCGCACGCGCGCGTAGTGGCCGGTCGCGATCGTTTCCGCGCCGAGCGTCATCGCGTGATCGAGGAACGCCTTGAACTTGATCTCGGCGTTGCACAGCACGTCCGGGTTAGGCGTGCGGCCCGCCGAATATTCGCGCAGGAATTCGGCGAACACGCGGTCCTTGTATTCGGCGGCGAAGTTGACGGCCTCGACGTCGATGCCGATCAGGTCGGCGACCGACACGACGTCGATCCAGTCCTGGCGCGTCGAGCAGTATTCGCCGTCGTCGTCGTCTTCCCAGTTCTTCATGAACAGGCCGACGACGTCGTAACCCTGTTCCTTCAGCAGCCACGCGGTCACCGACGAATCGACGCCGCCCGACATGCCCACTACCACACGGCCCTTGCTCATTTGCTCACCGCCTGACGGTCGAACGCGTCCGGCCGCGGCGCGACCGAATGCGTGTGCACGAAATCGAGCGGAATGCGCCGCCCGGCGAGATAGTCGTCGACGCAGCGCATCACCGCCGGCGAGCGATGGCGCTCGCTGCACGCGCGCAGCTCGTCGGCCGTCATCCACAGCGTGCGGACGATGCCGTCGTCGAGCCGGTGCCCGGCGAGCGGCTCGCCGGCCGTGCCGCAGAACGTGAAGCGCAGGTAGGTCGCGCCGGCGCTGCCGGCGCGCTCGTAGTGCGCGAGATACACGCCGACGAGCGCGGCGGGTTCGAACGGATGCGCGGTTTCCTCGAGCGTTTCGCGAATCACCGCGTCGGTGAGCGATTCGCCGGCCTCGAGATGGCCGGCCGGCTGATTGATGCGCAGGCCCGTCGACGTCTCTTCCTCGATCATGAGGAAGCGGCCGGCGCGCTCGACGAGCGCCGCGACGGTCACATGCGGGGTCCAGATTTCGGGTTTCATGGGTGGGCATTTTACCGGTTGCGCCCGGACGTTGCCGGGTGTACCGCGAAGACGGTTCCGACCCCGGCGGATCGTCCGGATGTGCGAGGTGCGCGGGCTTGTCGAATGCTGCAATGCAACGGTGCCGCACGATCGTGCGTAAAGCGCTGGCGCGACCCCCGCTTTCGGTTAAAGTGCAACGTGAACGCCGTTGCTCGTGAGCCGGTATGTCAGCCTGTCCGGCTCGCCGTCGCAGTAAGAATCGAAAGAGAGAATTACTGACAATGACTGGAGGATCTGACAATGCATATCGGAGTGCCTGCTGAGACGCGGGCGAACGAGGCGCGCGTGGCCGCAACGCCGGAGACCGTCAAGAAATACGCGGCCGGCGGCCACCGCGTGAGCGTTGCGAAGGGGGCGGGCGTCGCGGCCAGCTACCCCGACGACGCGTACGCCGCAGCCGGCGCCGAATTGACCGACCAGTCGGCCGCTTTCGACGCCGACATCGTGCTGAAGGTCCAGGCGCCCACTGATACCGAAATCCCGCTGCTCAAGCGCGGCACCGTGCTCGTCGGCATGCTCGACCCGTTCAACGGCGAGCAGGCCGCGCAGCTCGCGGCGGCCGGCGTGACGGGCTTCGCGCTCGAAGCCGCGCCGCGCACGACGCGCGCGCAAAGCCTCGACGTGCTGTCGTCGCAGGCCAACATCGCCGGCTACAAGGCGGTGCTCGTCGCCGCCGCGCTGTATCCGCGCTTCCTCCCGATGCTGATGACGGCCGCCGGCACCGTGAAGGCCGCGCGCGTGCTGATCCTCGGCGCAGGCGTGGCCGGACTGCAGGCGATCGCGACCGCGAAGCGGCTCGGCGCGGTGATCGAGGCGTCCGACGTGCGTCCGGCGGTGAAGGAGCAGATCGAGTCGCTCGGCGCGAAGTTCCTCGACGTGCCGTACGAAACCGACGAGGAGCGCGACGCCGCGCAAGGCGTCGGCGGCTACGCGCGGCCGATGCCCGCGTCGTGGCTCGGCAGGCAAGCGGCGCTCGTGCACGAGCGCGCGAAGCAGGCCGACATCATCATCACCACCGCACTGATTCCGGGCCGCCCCGCGCCGACGCTGATCTCGGTCGAGACCGTGCAGTCGATGAAGCCCGGCTCGGTGCTGATCGACCTCGCGGCCGGCCGCGGGCCGGAATTCGACGGCAGGAAGAGCGGCAACTGCCCGCTAACGGTGGCCGATCAGGTGATCGTCCACAACGGCGTGACGATCGCCGGCCATACGAACCTCGCGTCGATGGTCGCGTCGGATGCGTCGGCGCTGTATGCGCGCAACCTGCTCGACTTCATGAAGCTGATCGTCGCGAAGGACGGCACGCTGAACATCGACCTGACCGACGACATCGTCGCCGCGACGCTGCTGTGCCGCGACGGTGAAGTGACGCGCAAATAAACGGAGGCGACCATGGAGCTCATCAATCACACGGTGATCAACGTGATCATCTTCGTGCTGGCGGTGTACGTCGGCTACCACGTGGTGTGGAACGTCACGCCCGCACTGCATACGCCGCTGATGGCGGTGACGAACGCGATCTCGGCGATCGTGATCGTCGGCGCGATGCTCGCGGCGGCGCTCACGCTCGGCGGCGCGGGCAAGTTCTTCGGCACGCTCGCGGTTGCGCTGGCGGCCGTCAACGTGTTCGGCGGCTTCCTCGTCACGAGGCGAATGCTCGAGATGTTCCGCAAGAAGGAACCGAAGGGTACGAAGGGGGGCGCGCGATGAGCATGAACGTCGTTACGTTGCTGTACCTCGTCGCGTCGGTGTGCTTCATCCAGGCGCTGAAGGGGCTGTCGAACCCGAAGAGCGCCCGGCGCGGCAACCTGTTCGGGATGGTCGGGATGGCGATCGCGATCCTCACGACACTCGCGCTGATCTTCAAGCAGGCCACGTCGCTCGGCGCGGATCTGCCGCTCGGCCTCGGCCTCGTGCTCGGCGCGCTGGTGGTCGGCGGCGCGGTCGGTGCGTTCGTCGCCGCGCGCGTCGAGATGACGAAGATGCCGGAACTCGTCGCGGCGATGCACTCGCTGATCGGTCTTGCCGCGGTGTGTATCGCCTATGCGGTGGTGGCCGAGCCGGAGGCGTTCGGGCTCGTGCCGGCTGACGCGACGTCGGCGAACTTCATCCCGTACGGCAACCGGATCGAGCTGTTCATCGGCACGTTCGTCGGCGCGATCACGTTCTCGGGTTCGGTGATCGCGTTCGGCAAGCTGTCGGGCAAGTACAAGTTCCGGCTGTTCCAGGGCGCGCCGGTCGTGTATGCGGGCCAGCACCTGATCAACCTGATGCTCGCGCTCGCGATGATCGGCTTCGGCGTGATCTTCTTCATCACGCAATCGTGGCTGCCGTTCATCATCATGACGGCGATCGCGTTCGTGCTCGGCGTGCTGATCATCATCCCGATCGGCGGCGCGGACATGCCGGTGGTCGTGTCGATGCTGAACTCGTACTCGGGATGGGCGGCGGCGGGCATCGGCTTCTCGCTGAACAACGCGATGCTGATCATCGCGGGTTCGCTCGTCGGCTCGTCGGGTGCGATCCTGTCGTACATCATGTGCCACGCGATGAACCGCTCGTTCTTCAACGTGATCCTCGGCGGCTTCGGCGGCGAGGCGTCGGCGGGTGCTGCCGGCGGCTCGAAGGAGCAGCGTCCGGTGAAGTCGGGCTCGGCGGAGGACGCGTCGTTCATGCTCGGCAACGCGGAAACGGTCGTGATCGTGCCGGGCTACGGCCTGGCGGTGGCGCGCGCGCAGCATGCGCTGAAGGAGCTGACCGACAAGCTGGTCGAGAAGGGGATCGACGTGAAGTACGCGATTCACCCGGTTGCCGGGCGGATGCCGGGGCACATGAACGTGCTGCTCGCGGAAGCGGAAGTGCCATACGAGATCGTGCACGAGATGGAGGACATCAACGGCGAGTTCGGCCAGGTCGACGTGGTGCTGGTGCTGGGCGCGAACGACGTGGTGAACCCGGCGGCGAAGAACGATCCGAAGTCGCCGATCGCGGGGATGCCGATCATCGAGGCGTACAAGGCGCGCACGGTGATCGTCAACAAGCGGTCGATGGCGGCGGGGTATGCGGGGCTCGACAACGACCTGTTCTACATGGACAAGACGATGATGGTCTTCGGCGATGCGAAGAAAGTCATCGAGGACATGGTGAAGTCGGTCGACTGACGTACTCGAAAAACGCACTCGCGTGCACGGCGGGCGACGGTTGATCCGTTCGCCCGCCTTTTTTTCGCGGCCTGACTATCCTTTCGATGCACGCGGCGACGGTGTCCCGCACGCGCAAGATCGCCGGGTCGCGCTGCGCGTTCGTAAGCCAGCCGATCTCCACCGGATAGCCCGGCAGCGCGACCGGGCACGCGACGACCCAATGCAGCGGCGTCGCCTGCGCGATTGCCCGCGCCGCAGATAATCGGCGAGCGTCAGCGTGCGCGCGCTGCCCGTCGCCTGCGTACGTCAGCGCATCGGCGCTTCCGCGATCCGCATGTAATCGGCGATCCGACGCCCTTCCATGTCCGGAAACTGCTCGTGCACGGTGATGTCGCCCATCCGCGCGATGTCGAAGGTGCGAAAGTCGTCGCGCAGCTCGCACCACGCGCCGATCGTCCAGCGCCCGCCCCAGTACACGAGCCCGAGCGGCCACACGCGGCGCTGCGTGTGCGCGCCGAGCCGGTCGCGGTACGCGAAGCTGACGATGTGGCGCGTGTCGACGGCCTGGTGGATCGCATCGACCTTCAGCGAGAACGCGGCGTCGATGTGGAACGACGGCGCGAACACCGGCAGGCGGTCGAGCGTGGTGCGCTTGTCGGCCGGCATCGCCGACGCGATCTTCGCGAGCGCCGAGCGTGCGCCGCCGGCGAAACGCGCGCCGCCCCAGGTCTCGAGCATCCGCGCGCCCGCGGCGAGCGCCGCGAGCTCCTCCGCGGTGAAGGTGAGCGGCGGCAGGCTCGCGTTGCGGTTCAGTCGGTAGCCGATGCCGGCTTCGCCTTCGATCGGCACGCCCGACAACTGCAGGTCGCGCACGTCGCGGTACACGGTGCGCGGCGACACCGACAGCCAGTCTGCCAGCTGCTGCGCGGTCGTGAGGCGCCGACCGCGCAGCAGCTCGGCAATCTGGAACAGGCGGTCGGCACGGCGCGTCATGGGTGTTCCTCGTTGTGTAGCTCGATTCCGTCGAAGGCGGCGCTTCCGCGATGATAGCGCCGCGCTTGCTGCCCGGCCGACGCGCTCAGTGGCATTTCGGCGCGTGCAGGCCGACGCGGTTGCCTTCGGTGTCGATCAGGTAGCCGATGTAACCGTAGTTGTTCGGCAACTCGACGACCGAGCCCTGCACGACCCCGCCCGCGCGTTTGGCGCGCTCGAGCGCCGCGACGACCGAGTCGCCCGCGTTCAGGTAGACGAGCACGCCGGTGGCGCTCGGCTTCATCTGCTGCGGATCGTAGACGATGCTGCCGCCGGTGCTCGCTTCCTCATGGCCGAACACCGCCATCGGCACGCCGCCGATCACCTCGCGCTGCAGCGTCGTCTGCAGCACGGTTTCGTAAAAGCGGATCGCCCGGTCGAAATCGAGGGACGGAATGTCGAACCATGCGATGGCGCGTTCCTGGGTTGCGGACGTCATGACGTGCTCCTTTTTCGTTCGATTCAGTGTGGAAACCAGCGTTGCATTGCGCCGGGATTGCAGTGTGAGCGGGGGCTGCTGACAGCGTGTTGTCAGTAGATTCGTCGGTGCTGACATGGCAACCGGGCCGCCGAGCGGCGGGGCGGTCGTAGCGGAGCGCGTTCCGTGTACTGGCGCGTCGCCGCGCGGGATGGGCCGTCGGGAAAGGGCGACAGAAGGCGCGCGGCCTTGCCGGTCGGGCGGGATGAGGAGGGCGGGAGGCTGGCCGTCGGGCATGACGGCCACGTCGGGATTCGATGGGGTAGCGCGCAATGCGCGCTGGCGGGCGGCGCCGGTGCGGCGCCGCCCGAAGCGGGGTGCGATCGCTTACGCGTCGCCTTCCGGCGCGGCCGGGCGCGTTTTCACGCTGCCCGCGATCAGGTCGAAGCGGAACAGCCGGCATTCGAGCGCGCCGTTGAAGAGCGGCGTCTTGGCGGACTCACGCAGCCGGAGCTGGCCAGGCAGCGCGCGGTCGGACGTCAGCAGGAACGCCTGCCAGCCCGTGAAGCGCTGCTTCAGCGCATCGCCGAGCGCGTTGAAGAACTCGCTGTCCGGCGCATCGGTGTGCGTGCGGCGGAACGCGTCGTCGTTGCCGCGGTTGCGGCCCGTTTCGCGCGCATCGCCGCGCGGGCCGCGGCCGCGCACTTCGATCCGCTCGCCGTACGGCGGGTTCGCGACGATGATCCCCGGCGCGTCGCACGGCGGCGTCATCCCGCGCGCGTCGACCTGCTTGAGCCACACCGACGGCACGCCCGCGCGTTCGAGGTTCGCGCGCGCCTTCTCGAGCATGTCGCCCGAAATGTCGCTGCCGTAGACCGCGAGATCGTCGCGCTTGCCGCGCGCCGCGCGCTTCGCGTCCAGCGCCGCGACCTTCAGGCCCTGCCACGCGGTGATGTCGTACTGCTTGAGCTTCTCGAAGCCGAAGCGCCGTTCGACGCCCGGCGCCACGCCGAGCGCGATCTGCGCGGCTTCCGCGAGGAACGTGCCGCTGCCGCACATCGGGTCGTACAGCGGCGTGCCGGGCGTCCAGCCGGTCAGGCGCAGGATGCCGGCCGCGAGGTTCTCGCGCAGCGGCGCCGCGCCCTTGTCGAGGCGCCAGCCGCGCTTGAACAGCGGCTCGCCGGACGTGTCGAGGTACAGCGTGCAGTCGGACGCGGTCAGGAACGCGAACACGCGCACGTCGGGCGCGCCGGTGTCGATGCTCGGGCGCGCGCCGGTCTTGTCGCGCATCCGGTCGCAGATCGCATCCTTCACGCGCAGCGTCGCGAACTCGAGGCTCTTCAGCGGCGACTTGATCGCGGTGATGTCGACGCGCAGCGTCTGCGTCGCCGCGAACCAGCGCTCCCACGGCTGCTCGAGTGCGAGCGCGTACACGTCCTGCTCGTTGCGGTACGGGCGGTGCGCGATCTTCAGCAGAATGCGGCTCGCAATCCGCGAATGCAGGTTCGCGGCCATGCCGGCGGCCCAGCCGCCCCGGAAATGGACGCCGCCCGGCACCTGCGCGCCCGCGGCGAACGGCGCGCCGTCCAGGTGGCGGCCGGCGATCTCGGCCAGCTCGGCGGCGAGCGCCGCTTCGAGGCCGCGCGGGCAGGGGGCGAAGAATTCGTACAGGGTGGGCGAGGACATAAGACGGGAGAGGGCGGACAAAAGTCCACTATTGTACGCGGCGCGCGCGGTGGGGCCGGCGGCTTTGCGCGGACCCCCGGTGACCAAAGGGCATAAACGGCATCTGGCGGGGCGGTGGCGGCCGCGGCGGCCCGCTGCGACCGCCCCGCGACGCGGGTCAGTGCGATCCGGACTGTCCCGCGCCGGCCGTGCGGTCGGCAGCCGGCCAGACGAGCACGATCGGATTGGCAACCACCGCGCGGCCGATCGCGGCGACGAGCGCGCGCACCTTGGTCGGCCGCAGGCTGCGCGAGCGCACGGCCATCGTGAACGCAAGCGCGAAGCTCACCAGCACGTTGAGGATCGCCATGCTGAGCACGCCTGCCGCGGCCCACCATAGCTCGGGCGAGTGCAGCGTCTCCTTGCCGAGCACGCCGAGCGCGATGCCGATCGACCCTGCGGACAGCGTCACGTGCCTTACCTCGAACGAGAACAGGAACACGCTGACGATCGCCGGCACGAGACCGAGCATCAGGCCGAGGCCGACGTTCGCGACCACGCCGGCGACGTTCGACCGGCAGAAGTGCGCGAGCTTTGCCGCGCCGGCCACGCCGAGCGTGAGGCGCAACCGGCGGTTGTACGTGAGCGCGTCGCCGACGCGATGCAGCACGAACCAGTTGTCGGCCCAGCCGGCGATCAGGCTCGACGCCCACAGCAGCACGCCCGTGAGCGCTGCGTAGAACGGCGTCGGGCCGAGCAGCGTGAACGACTGCAGCGTCGCGTGCGCCTTCTGCGTCGAGATCAGGTTCGCGTGCAGCACGCTGCCTGCGAACAGCTGCACGAGCAGGCACACGGGCAGCACGACCAGCACGTTGCCGCAGATCGCCGCCGCCTGCGTGCGGATCAGCGCGATCACCGACGCGACGAACTGCTTCACGCCTTCGTCGTGCGTGGTGCCGTCGAGCTCGCGCGCGAGCGTCGGCGCGGTCATCGCGGGCTGCTTGGTCGCGAGCGTGAAGTGCAGGAAGTGCATCAGCATGAAGCTCGCCGCGTAATTGATGCCGGCGAGCAGCCCTTCGAGCATCGACTGCAGGTGCGCGCCGGTGATCGCGAACTTCATGCACACCGTCACGACCGTGACGAGACCGCCGCCCGCGGCCATCCGCAGCATCTTCAGGTACTCGGCGCGGCCGCGCGAGATGTAGTGCTCGCCAGTGTCCGCGTTGGTCTCGACGAGCTTGCGCGCGAACAGCGAGAAATTGCTGCGCACGAGGTGCGCCACGCTCTGGCTGTTCTGGTTCGCGTCGACGAGCTCGCCGGTCAGGTGCGCCATCCCGCGCAGGTCGTCGCGCGCCATCCACGCGTTGAGCAGCATTTCCGCACGCTGGATGCGCATCCGCATCCGCTCGACCTGGAACACGATGTCGACCGACACGCCGTTGCGGTACAGGTGCGAGAACACGTCGTCGACCGCAATCCGGCATTCGTCGAGCAGCGAGCGCAGGTAGTTCACCTCGTGCAGCAGCTTGCTCGGATCGCCGCCGTCCTCGACGGCGGCATGCGCAGTCTCGACCGCGAGCATCGCGCGCGTCAGCCGGTAGAACGGCTGCGACTCGAGCGGCTTGTGCGCGTCGTCGTCGGACAGGCGGCTGCGCACCGTCTGCGACAGGCCGGTCGAGCTGATCTGGCAGGTCAGGTTGTGCAGCGCGGCCAGCAGGTCGCGCGAGAACGAGCCGGGCTCGTGGCGCTCCTCGTCGGTCACGTCGAACGAGAACAGTGCGGCGAGGCGCGCGAGCAGGTCGTCGGGCAGCGCGTCGATCCATTTCGCGTCGTCGGGCGACGGGAACATCAGCGTGAACAGCGCGGACAGCTCGCGGCGGTTCGGCGCGGGCGGGATCAGCGACGAGTCGATCCGCTCGAACAGCGCGCCGAAGAAGCCCGAGTGCACGGGCATGCCGGCGTCGCACAACAGCGAGATGCCGTCGCACTCGCGCAGGATGCTGCGCAGGATCCGCGCGGCGTGCGATTTCCACGCAGGATTGCGGTCGAGCACGTGGAACAGGTAGCGCAGCCGCGCATGCGCGGGATACGCGCGAACGTCGTCGTCGCGGTCGGCCGCGGCGTCCTGCGCGGGCTGCATCGTACCGCTGCGGCGCAGCCAGTGCGCGAGCTCGATCAGCCATTCGCTGCGCTCGGCATACGACGCGCCGGCGTCGGCATGCGCGAGCAGCGCGTCGAGCTGGTGGCTGGCACTGCGCGATGCGCGCCACTTCTTGATCAGGGTCGTCAGGGAACGAAACATAAAGCGGAAATAGCGAAAGCCCTGGAGGGGCGGGTTTCGGATGCGGCGAGGTGCCGGCCGCGCAGCGGCGGCCCCAGGGATACCGGTGAGGCTGGCCAGGTCGCGCTGCCGGGCGCGGCGGCCACGGTGCGGCCCGTTTGATGCGGCTCGCGCGGCGTCACGGGCGCGGGCGGTTTGCGAGGCGGCCGGCCGGCGGTGCTGCCCGGCGCGGGCGACGGGCGCGAGCAGCGGCCGGTGCAGGCCTGAACGTGCGTAGGATCGTCAATCGGCCGCAAAAACGCAAGCCGACCGGATTGCCTATCGACGGTTCCGGCGGATTTTGACAAACAATGCAAGATCGATTGCCCGCGGTGCGCGCCGCGTGGGACCGGCGCACGGCGAGGGAGCCGGTGCCGCATCCGCGTCACGCGTGCGCGTTGCAGGCAGCCGCGCGGGCGGTACGGGCGTAACAAAGGCGCGCACCGCAGCGGCCGGTTACCGGTTACGTCCCCGCTTTGCCGCTTGCGCCGGCTGCATCGCCGGCCGTCGCGCTCGCGGGGCACGGCACGAGCGGCGGCGCGTTCTTCCCGCCGGATGCCGCCGAGGATGCAGGGGCTGCCGCGCCGCGCCGCGCGGCCATCGCGCGCACGCCGGCGGCCGCCTGCGCCGCGATCGCGTCGAGCGCGCGGCGATGGCCGGCGACGAGCGCGTCGTAGCCGTCGCCGACGGGCTCGGAGACGCTCGTGCGGCAGGTCATCACCGCCTGCGTACCGACCGCTCGCACGCTCCACACCGCATCGATCGCCGCACGCTTGCCCGGCCACGACTCGAAGCGCTGCACGTTGACGCTCACGCGGTACACGGGCACGCCGGCCGGATACGCGGAGTTCGCGACGTCGATCGTGCCGAGCTGCGCGGCGAGATCGTCGGACAGCGCGCGGCGGATCTCGTCGGCGGGCGGCGACGCCCAGCGTTCCTGCTCCAGCACGTCGACCTGCGCGGTGTTCTTCTGCACGACGAGCTGGTTCTTCGCGACCTGCTCGGGCACGCCGACGGACGGCACCTCGATCAGGAACGACGGGTTGGCGGGCGCGGTGCGCGTCGCGAGCGCCGCGTCGGCGGGGCTCAGCGTGTAGAACCGCGCGGGCGGCGAGCTGCACGCGGCGAGCGCCAGCGCGGCGGCCAGTGCCGCGCCGCAGGCGAATGCGTTCACGCGTGTCGTCATGGTTGATCTCCTGGCTTGCCCTTGAGCAGCGATTCGGGGTGACGCTCGAGATAGTCGGCGAGCGCGTTCAGCGACTGCAGCGTGCGCGTGAGCTCCTTCAGCGCGCCGCGCACGTCGGACTGCAGCGGCGAATCCTGCTGCAGCGTCGCTTCCGCGGTCGAGAAGGTCTGCTTCGCGGCCGACAGCGTGTCGCGCGCCTCGGGCGCGACCTGCGTGTCGAGCTGCTTGAACAGCTTGTCGGCATTCGCGAGCGCGCTGTTCAGGTTCGCGCCGATCTGGTCGAACGGCACCTTGTCGAGCTTCTTCGCGATGTCGGCGACCTGCAGCTGCAGCTCGTCGAGCGTGTTCGGCACCGTCGGCAGCTCGAGCGGCTCGCGCGCCGTATCGAGCTTCGCGGCGGGCGCCTTCGGGAAGAAGTCGAGCGCGACGTACAGCTGGCTCGTCAGCAGGTTGCCGGTGCGCAGCTGCCCGCGCAGCCCGTGCTGGACGAGGCGCTCGACGATCTCGCGGCGGGCCGGTTCGCCCTTGCTCGCGATCGTTTCGCGGAAGCGGCGGCCGAGGCGTTCCGGATAGACGTTCATCGTGACCGGCATCGTGAAGTTCTTCGTCTTCGGATCGAAGTCGATACCGATGCCCGTGACCTCGCCGAGCACGATGCCGCGGAAGTCGACCGGCGCGCCGACCGACAGCCCGCGCAGCGACTGGTTGAAGCTCATCACGACCTGCAGCGGCTGGCCGTCCGGATCGCGCATCGCGTCGGCCTCGTCGGAGCCGAGGCGGAACGTCGTGTTGTTCGGCGCGGTCGTGCCGCTGCCCTGGCCGGGCGGCGCCTGGAACGCGATGCCGCCGAGGATCACGGTCGCGAGCGACTGCGTGTTCAGCTTGAAGCCGCTCGAGTCGAGCCTCAGGTCGACGCCGCTCGCCTGCCACCATCGCGAGTTGACGCCGACGTACTGGTTGTACGGCGCGTTGACGAACACGTTGAAGGTCACGCCCGTGCCGTCCTTGTCGAGCGAGAAGCCGACCACCTGGCCGACCTGCACGCGCCGGTAGTAGACCGGCGAGCCGATGTCGACGGAGCCGAGCGAATCGCCGCGCAGCACGTACTGCGTGCCTTTCTGGTCGCCGGTCACGGCCGGTGGCGTCTCGAGGCCCGTGAAGTCGGTCTCGGATTCGGCCGAACGGCCGGCGTCGACGCCGATGTACGCACCCGACAGCAGCGTGCTCAGGCCCGACACGCCGGTCGCGCCGACACGCGGACGCACGATCCAGAAGCGCGAACCCTTGACCGCGAAGTCTTCCGATTCCTTCTTGAGCTGCACGTCGACGAGCACGCGCGACAGGTCCTTCGACAGCGTGATCGTCTTGACCATGCCGATCTCGACGTCCTTGTACTTGACCTGGGTCTTGCCGGGTTCGAGGCCCTCGGCGCTGTGAAAGCTGATCGTGATTTCCGGGCCGCGCTCGCGCACGGACTTGATCACGAGGCCGATGCCGATCAGCGCGGCGATCAGCGGCACGAGCCAGACGAGCGACGGCAGCCAGCCGCTCTTCGACGAGATCACGGGATCCGGCGGGCGTGGCTGATCGGGCTCCGGATGGCCGTCCCCCGCATTGGGGTCGTGCTGCGGGCCTTGCGGACTATTCATGGTGTTTCCCTGAGGTTTCGACAGGATCCCAGATCAGGCGGGGATCGAACTGCATCGACGCGAGCATCGTGAGAATCACGACCGAGCCGAACGCGAGCGCGCCGGGGCCGGCCGTGATGGTGGCGAGTGAACGGAAGTGGACGAGCGCGACGGTCAGCGTCACGACGAAGATGTCGAGCATCGACCAGCGGCCGATGCGCTCGACGATCCGGAACAGGCGCGTGCGCTGCATCGGCCGCCACGCGGAGCGGCGCTGCGCGCTGATCACGAGGATCAGCAGCACGCCGAGCTTGAGCATCGGCACGAGGATGCTCGCGACGAACACGACGACGGCGAGCGGCCAGTCGCCCGACACCCAGAAATAGACGACGCCGCTCATGATCGTGTCTTCCTGCGCGCCGACGATCGACGCGGTGCGCATGATCGGCAGCAGGTTCGCCGGAATGTAGAGAATCGCGGCGGCGAGCAGCAGCGCCCAGGTGCGCATGATGCTGTCCGGCGTGCGGAAGTGCAGCGCGGCGCCGCAGCGCGTGCAATGCGCATGCGCGTGCCCGAGCGGCTGCACGAGCCCGCACGTGTGGCAGCTGGCGAGGCCCTCGCGGGCGGCGGTCGGCGTAGTCGTCGGCGCAGTGTTTGGTGTAGTCATCGGCGAGGTGCCTCCGGCAGCGGCGCGGCGGCCGGGCGGCGCTCGGGCGTGCGGCCGGCGCGCAGATCGTCGGCGATGTCCCACAGCATGCGCGGATCGAACATCAGCACGACGGCGATCATCAGCGTCAGCGCGCCGAACGCGAACAGCGCGGCTTCCGGCACGACGCGTGCGAGACTGACCATCTTGACGATGGTCACGACGATGCCGAGCATGAAGACCTCGATCATCCCCCACGGGCGCACGAGCTGGACCGCGCGCAGCACGAGGTTGAAGCCGGGCGGCACGACGCCGCGCCGCATCGGAAACAGCAGGTACAGCAGCGCGGCCATCTCGACGAGCGGGAACAGCACGGTCGAGCAGAACACCATCACGGCGACGATCGCCATGTCCTGCTGCCACAGCGCCTCGATCGCGCCGATCAG
This sequence comes from Burkholderia sp. PU8-34, assembly GCF_053427725.1. Lineage (NCBI taxonomy): Bacteria > Pseudomonadati > Pseudomonadota > Betaproteobacteria > Burkholderiales > Burkholderiaceae > Burkholderia > Burkholderia sp. PU8-34. The sequence continues at coordinate 492 of NZ_JBSAXC010000014.1, read as the reverse complement.
CGTTGTCTGCACGCGGTTGCCGTTCACGTCCATCTCGAGGATCGGGAACGCCTGCGCGATCACGAACGTGATCAGCGCCGCGAGCGCGAGTGCGCAGATTCGGTCGAGCTGGGCCGAGCTGCTGCGGTAGAGCAACGCGTCGCAGCGCGGGCAGCGCGCGCTGTCGCGGCCGCCGAGGCGCGGTTTGTGCAACAGTGCGTCGCACTCGTGACAGGCAATCAGGTCGTTTCGTTGCATGGACAATGCGGTTGCGTGACTGCGGAAACGCGAGTCGACGGGGCCGGAACCCGCGCCAATCTTACCAAAACGCCTTTTCCGACGTGTCAAGAGCATGGCGCTGCGTGACCGGTCGGTAACGTGGCGCGAAGCTGGCGGGCGGCTGGCGCGCCCGTCCTGAGATTCCGCGCGCGTCAAAAGGTTGCGGTAGCATGGCGCCCTTGGCATGCGTCGGACGATTGAAAGGCCGCGCTGCGCATGATTGAACTGAGGACT
>NZ_JBSAXC010000013.1:0-189077 GCF_053427725.1 Burkholderia sp. PU8-34 | reverse complement strand
GATCGCCGCGTGGACGATCGATTCGGAGAAGCCGGACAGCTCGATCACCTTGCCGAACACCGCACCGAGCATGAACACCGGGAAGTACAGCTTGACGAAGCCGACCATCTTCTCCATGAAGATGCCGGAGAAGACCGGCGCGACGGCGGCCGGATCGGTCATGAGCACGGCGCCGAGCGCGGCGATCGGCGCGAACAGGATCACGCTGTAGCCGCGGTACGCGGCGAACATCAGGAACGCCAGCGCGGCGAGGACGATCACGAAAGACAAGGGAGTCTCCTAATGGCTTTGGTTGTTGTTCGGTCGTGCGGCGAGCCGCGCCGCGGACCGGCTCAGGTTCGTGCAGGTTTCATGCCATCGGCCGGATTGGGCCGCCGGACGCGGGTCCGCCGGAGGCCGGCGGGCCCGCGCCGGTCAATCGTCAGTCGATTCTACAGAAAACGTCTCCAGCGGGAGACGGATTATCCGTTCGGCCAGGGCCGAAAGGCGCTCCGGACGCGCAGGATCAAGGTATTGCCGGCTGTCTCCAGAATGAGATAATTCGTCTCGTTCCGGAGACATCCGAAAACAATACGCGGAGACGACGACACGATGATGAACGACTGGGCCCGATTGCCCGTCGATTACGGCGACCTGCTGCGGCGTGCCGCCGAATCGCTGTTCCGGACCTTCGAAGGGTCGAGTGCGGGCACGCTGATCGTCGACCGCGACGCGCGGATCGTATGGATGAACGAGCGCTACGCGGCGCGCTTCGGTTTCGCCGATCCGCAGCAGGCGGTCGGACTCGATTGCGAGGCGGTGATCCCGCACAGCCTGATGCGCGAGGTCGTGTCGACCGGGCAGCCGATCCTGCTCGACATCATGGAGACGGGCCGCGAGCCGCTCGTCGTGACCCGCCTGCCGCTCAAGAACGACGCAGGCGAGACGGTCGGCGCGATCGGCTTCGCGCTGTTCGACGAAATGAAGACGCTCACGCCGATCTTTTCCCGTTACGTGCAGCTCCAGCAGCAGCTCATTGCGACGCAGCGCTCGCTCGCGCAGGCACGCCGCGCAAAGTACACGTTCGCGAGCTTCGTCGGCACGAGCGCGGCGAGCCTCGAGACCAAGCGCCAGGCGCGCCGCGCCGCACAGGTCGATTCGCCGGTGCTGCTGCTCGGCGAGACCGGCACCGGCAAGGAGCTGCTCGCGCATGCGATTCATGCGGCGTCGGCGCGCGCGCTCCAGCCGCTCGTGACCGTCAACGTCGCCGCGATTCCCGACACGCTGCTCGAGACCGAATTCTTCGGCGCGGCGCCCGGTGCGTATACAGGCGCCGACCGCAAGGGCCGGGTCGGCAAGTTCGAGCTGGCCGATCGCGGCACGCTGTTCCTCGACGAGATCGGCGACATGCCGCTGCCGCTGCAGGGCAAGCTGCTGCGCGTGCTGCAGGACAAGGAGTTCGAGCCGGTCGGCTCGAACCGCATCGTGCGCGCCGACGTGCGGATCATCGCGGCGACGTCGGCCGACCTGCCGGCGCTGGTCGCCGCCGGGCGCTTCCGCGCCGATCTCTATTACCGGCTCAATGTGCTGACGATTCACGCGCCGCCGCTGCGCGAGCGTGCGGCCGACATCGCGGCGCTCGTCTACGCGACCCTCGAGGAACTGGCTGCCCAGCATGGACGCGCCGCGCACTGCGAACTGACCGACGACGCGCTGCGGATGCTGTGCGCGTATCCGTGGCCCGGCAACGTGCGCGAACTGCGCAACACGCTCGAACGCGCTTTGATGCTGTCGGACCGATCGGTGATCGACGCCCGCGCGCTTGCGCCGTTTCTTGGGCCGTCGCGCGCGTCGTCCGACGGCATGCCGCCCGTGCAGGCGTCGGCGGTGCCGCAGACGGAACCCGATGCTGGCGCGGCATCCGATGCGCGCGCCGTGTCGTATGCGGACGCGATGGCGGCATGGGAGCGTCGATTCCTGATCGATGCGCTGGCGGCCTGCAACGGCAAGGTGGTGGACGCGGCTGCGCGTATCGGCATCGGCCGCGCGACGTTTTACAAGAAGCTGGCGGCGCTGGGCATCGAGCTGTAGAAGTGTCGAGCCGCGCGTGCCGGCGCGGCCGAATTCAAGTCGTGGCCGGCGCGTCGGGGTGCGAAGCATGGAGCCAGAGCAAGTGCCGAAGCGCCAAAGCGCCGAAGCGCCGAAGCGCCAAAGCGCCAAAGCGCCGAAGCCTTGCATGGGACCGGACTAAGCGCGGAAGCGCCAAAGCCGGCCGACCGCGAAGCATGGGACCGGAGTAAGCACTAAAACGCCAACTCTGGTCGACCGCGAAGCATGGGACGAGAGTAAGCGCTAAAGCGCCAACTCTGGTCGACCGCGAAGCATGGGACCAGAGTAAGCGCTAAAGCGCCAACTCTGGTCGACAGGAGGCAACGATGAAGCGAACCGGCATCGCGTGGTGGCTGGCCGTGACGATCGCGGCGCCCGCGCTCGCGCAGACCGATTCGGCCGGCGAGCCGCAGGCGCGGCGCAACTGGTACAACGATCCGTTCATTGCGCTGTCGCAGGACTTCGCCGAATGCCCGCTGCCGCTCGGCCCATGGATGACCAAGGCCGAGATGCAGGACGACGCGCACTATCGCGTCGAGCGCGGCACGACCTGCTGGCTGGCCCACCGCTGCACGAAGCCGAATTCCTATCTGTACGACGCGCCGATCGCCGATGCGGCGAAAGCGCATTTCGCCGGCAGTGCGAGGCTGGGCGGCTCGAGCCTGTGGATCACCGTGCAGCGGCGTTTCATCTACGTCGAAGGATGCGCGGACACGTCGTTCGATCACGCGGCATTGCAGCGCGAACTCGAGGCGCTGCCCGACGTGGAACAGGTCTTCGTTCGCATCACCGACGATCCTCGCCGGAGGCTGCCGTACAAGACGCGCGCGCAACCGGATCGCATGCCGGATTGACGCGGATGGACGGGCGCGTGGCATACTCGCGACATTCAAAAAATGGTTGACGGAAAGAACAATGAAACACATGCTTGCGTCGGTCTGTCGGCGGCCGGGATCGTGGCACAGACAGGTCGGGTTGATCGCATTGTTGGCCGGGCTCGGAGGGTGCGGCGGCAGTGCCCCGCTATTCACCTCCGACGGGCGCCCGACCACGCTGGTGCAATGCACCGGCAATTCGTGGAGCAATTGCACGGACAACGCGCGAGCCACCTGCAACGGTGAATTCGACATCCTCAAGCAGTCGGAAGACAGCGGCGTGCGGAGCCTTCTCTTCGCATGCAGGAAGAAAAGTCCGTATTGATTCCGTAATCGCAGGCCGAGAAACCCCCGAATCGGACCAGGCACTTTTCTATTTGCTTCGCGTCACCTATTTTTCATAGATAACATTCAGGGAATCCCATCCATATGGCGACCTACAGACAACTGACAGCGCAACTCGAAAAGCTTCAGCAGAAGATCGATAAGGAACGCGAAAAGGCGATTACCGATGCGATCGCGTTGATCCGGGCGAAGATCGAGGAATTCGACATCACGCCGGAGGAACTCGGTTTCCGTTCGCAGGGTGTTGCAGTCAAGGCCAAGCGCCCGTTGCCGCCCAAATATCGGAATCCGAAGACCGGTGAAACCTGGAGTGGACGCGGCCGTGCGCCGGTGTGGCTCGGCAAGAACCGGGCGCGTTTCCTGATCCAGGACTGATTCCCGAAAAGCCTCACCTCTCGTGCGCTGACTGACGGTGCGAACGGCCATGCGGCCGTCGCACCGTTTTGTTTTGGCGCCGCCGCGGAGGGTTTGAAGCCGTCGAATCGTCGAGCGGTACCGCACGATTGCCGCGTGCCATTTCGACCAATCGCCGCGATTTATCCGCCTATCACGGCGATTTCCGGTAAACAGCGGCGCAAGAGCGCGTTGCATGCGCATGCCCGCTCGCGATTTGCGCGGTGCAAGCGCGACAGATGCTTCCATCACCTTTCGCCTGTTTGCGCATTCCCGCGCGCAATTCCCGAACGTTCTCACCTTCGCTCCTGTAAATCCTCACCTTTGCCGAATGCGCATGATGCGCCGGATCGTTGCAAGCAACGTTCGGGTCGTAACTGGCGCGAACGGATGCCTGCGGTCGTGCGGTCGCGACGGGGCGGGCCGCATGTGATCGCATGTTGCGCGGCTTGACTCGCGTCGGGTAGCTGTCCGTTCGGCATATAGGCAGCCGCGGGCGCTTCGCCTATGCTTTGGATTCGCGTCGCCCGGAACGCTGCTTGCCGGGCCCGGTTCGAATCCCGCCGTCTTTCTTTACCGTATGGAGCCGATGTGACCGTTCGCCATCTCGATGCACTGTTCCAGCCCAAATCCGTTGCAGTCATCGGCGCATCGCCGCGCGCGGGCAGCATTGGCGCGATGGTGTGGTCGCGCGTGCTCGATGGCGCGTTCCAGGGCCCCGTGTGGCCGGTCAATCCGAAATACGACACGCTCGACGGGCACACGGTCGTGGCGGACGTCGACCGGTTGCCCGCGCCGCCGTCGGTCGCGGTGATCTGCACGCCGCCCGCGACGTGGCCCGGCATCGTGCGCAAGCTCGGCGGCCTTGGCGCGCGCGTCGCGGTGATTGTCGGCGAAGCGCGTACGGACGCGGATCGCATGGCGCTCGAGCGGACGCTCAAGGCCGCGAAGCCGTTCGTCCTCCGTATCGTCGGGCCGGGCAGCCTCGGCGTGCTGTCGCCCGCGCGGCACGCGCATTTCGGCGCGCCGGCGTATACGGTTCGCTCGGGGGGCGTCGCATGGGTGTCGCAGTCGAATGCGCTGACGAATGCCGTGCTCGGGTGGGCGCATGCGCGCGGGCTCGGCTTCTCGCATGTGGTCGCGCTCGGAGACGAGGCCGACGTCGATGCCGGCGACGTACTCGACTACCTCGCCAGCGATCCCGGCACGCGTGCGATCCTGCTCGAACTCGGTACCGTGTGTGCCGCGCGCAAATTCATGTCGGCGGCGCGCGCGGCCGCGCGCAACAAGCCCGTGCTCGCGCTGCGCACCGGCCGTGCCGATCCGGGCGACGCGCTGTATACGGCGGCGTTCCAGCGCGCAGGCATGGTGCGTGTCGACGCGCTCGACGATCTGCTCGACGAGATCGAGACGCTCGGCGTCGGGCGCGTGACGGCGCGTGGCGCCGCGACGCTCGTGACGAGCGACGCGGGCGTCGCGAAACTGGCGGTCGACGCGGTGTCGGAGGTACGCGATGTGCTGGCCGATTGGCCGGTGGCGGCGACGGCTGCGGTGTCGAACGCGCTGCCGCATCTCGATGCACCCGGCAATCCACTGACGCTTGGCGACGACGCACGTCCCGAGCACTTCGGCGCGGTGATCGAGGCGCTCGCGCCGTTTCCGCAAACCGGCACGCTGTTCGTCGTGCATTCGACGTCGCACAGCGCGCCAGCCGACGCGGTCGCGCGCACGCTGATCGAGTCGCGCCATCACGCGCATCGCGGCATCCTCGCGTGCTTCTTCGGCGCTGTCGATGCGGCGACACGCGACGCGCTGCATGCGAACGGCATTCCCGTGCACACGACGCCGCAGCGGCTCGCGCGCGCGTATGCGCGCCTCGTCGACTACAACCTCGGCCGCGAGCTGCTGATGCAGACGCCCGAAGGCACGCCGCCTCAGCCGGCTGCCTGCGTTGCGTCAGCGCAGGCGGAGGCGCGCCGGTTGCTGGACGCCGGGCAGCACGAACTGACCGGGGCGCCGGCCACGCAGTGGCTGTCCCATTTCGGTCTGCAAGGTGAAAGCGGCGTCGACGAACCGGCCGGGACAGCGATCGTCGACGTAACCGTCGACATGCATGACGACCCGAACTTCGGTCCGGTGTTCCGTTATGCCGTGCCGTCGACGGACGGCGTGTCGGCGCCGTTCGTCGTCTACGGATTGCCGCCGCTGAATACCGTGCTGGCGCGTGCAGTGATGGAGCGCTCGCCGTACGCGCGCCGCGCGCCGGTCGAGCCTGCGCTCGGCGCGTTCACGGCGCTGTCGCAGGTGGTGTGCGACGTGCGCGAGGTGGTCGCGATGTCGGTCACATTGCGCATACTGGCCGACCGGGTGCGGGCGATCGCGCCGCGGATCACGCTGGCGGCCGGGCGCAGCCGGCTTGCGATCATGCCGTATCCGCGTCATCTGGAGCAAACGCTCGCATGGCACGGCGACACGATGACGCTCAGGCCGATCCGCCCGGAGGACGAAGCGGCCCACAACGCGTTGCTCGGTGCGATGACGCCGGAGGATCTGCGGATGCGTTTCTTCGGCGCGGTACGCAGCTTCGATCATTCGCAACTGGCGCGCATGACGCAGATCGACTACGACCGCGAGATGGCGTTCATCGCGTCTGTCGGCGACGGAACCGGCAGCGCGCAGACGCTAGCGGCGGTGCGCGCGGTGACCGATCCCGACAACGAAACCACTGAATTTGCGATTGCCGTCCGGCCCGATCAGAAGGGCAGGGGGCTCGGGCGGCTGCTGATGGCGCGCATCATCGAATATGCGCGATCGCGCGGCACCGCATGGATGGTCGGCGAAGCGCTGCGCGAGAACACGGCGATGATTTCGCTGGCGAGAGCGTGCGGCTTCGAGATCACGGCGACGGAGGAGCCCGGTGTCGTCGGCTTCAGGATGAAGCTGCAGCCAGCCTGATGCGTGACGTGTATCGCGTGCGGGGGCAGGCTGGCTGCGATGCGTTGGTACGCCGTCACGGACACCGTGCACAGCCAGCCGACCCAAAGCGGGCGAAGCGACACGCGGAAGCGAACAACGATGCCGCCGTATCGCAATCGTATTGTGGGTGAGCCTTTTCGGGAGCCGTGAGTGAGCCTTTCCGGGGTCACCGGGTGAGCTGTTACGGGAGCTGGCGGTGAGCATTCCCGGGAGCTGCCGGTGAGGTTCGACGGGAGTCGCCGGTGAGCCTGTGCGGGAGTCGTCAGTGAGCCTTTGCGGGAGGCGCTGGTGAGCCTTTCCGGGAGGCACTGGTGAGCCCTTCCGGGAACTGTCGGTGAGCCTCTGCGGGAGATGCCGGTGAGTACTTGCGGGAAGCGTCGGTGAGCGCTTGCGGGAGGTGCCGGTGAGTAAGTCCGGGAGCCCAAGGTGAGCGTCTACGGGACGCCAAGGTGAGGCGTTACGGGAGATAAGGTGAGATTTTTCGGGAGCCCGTGTGCGCAAGGCTCCCGGTGGCTACGGCGCCGGCCTGCGCGGCCCGCGCGCAGGTGCCGGCCAAGCCGGGCGATGGGGTCAGGCGGCCAGTTTCGCCGCCGCGTCGTTTACCTGATCGCGCGAGATTGCGAGTTCGGCAAGGTGCGCATCGGCGTAAGCGCCGCCCGTTTCGCGCTCGAGACGGGCGATCGTCAGCGCGCAGCGGGCCACATCCTTCGGCATCGCGATGAAGCGCTTGACCGATTCGCCGGACGTGAATGCGTCGAACAATGCGCCGCGGACGTCGTCCGGAAGCGTCTTGGTCCACTGATACGGCTTGCCGTTGAACGTGATCGTCGGCGGCAGCGTGCGCTCCTTCTTCGTCGCCGTGATGAGGCCGTACGTGCGGGCCGCGTCGCCGATCTGCTCAGGCGAGAAGAGCTCGTCGGGCGTGATCGCGAATTGTTCGATGTAGTTTTCGATCGCCTGCATCGCAGCGGCGCGGTCGTCGCGCTTCTTCTGCGCGCGCGCGACGATGTCGCGCAGTTCGTCCGCCTCTTCGGCCGTGATCGTGAAGCTTGCCTGCTTCTGCTGAAGTTCGGAGAAACGCTGGAATTCGAGATCGCTCAGAAGTTTGGCCATGACATCCATCGGGTACGACGGCCGGCCGAACCGGCCATCGCAGTGTTTGAGAGGGCCGCTATTTTAGCGTAGCGTCGAGCGCGCAGCGATCGGGCGGCGCCGCGCGAGCCAGGTGCCGCGCGTGACGGACGCACATGCGTCGGGCGATGGCCGTTGCAGGCAGGCAGGCACGCGGGCCGCCGGCTGCGGCCCGGTCCCGTTGCGATGCGCGCGTCAGTCGATGTCGGTGCGGCACATCGACAGCATGCCGGCCGTGCGTTGCAGGTGCTCGACGACGACATCGGCGGACGGCGCCGCATGCGCGTCGATGCGGCTCATGTACGGGCAGGTCAGGACCGCGATCGCATGGCCGGACGGGCCGAGAATCGGCGTGCTCAGGTCGGTCACGCCGTAGGCCTGGCGGCTGTCCTGGCGCAGGAACCCGGTCTCGCGGATCGACTGGCACGCCAGCGCGAGTTCCTGCTCGTTCAGCGGCGCTTCGCCCTTGACCTTGCGATGCTCGGACAGCATGTTGGCGCGCTGGTCGGCGGCCTGGAAGGCCAGCATCACGCGTCCGGACGCGGTATCGGCGAGCCCGACACGTGAGCCGAGCCGGACGGACACGCCCCACGGGCCGGGTCCGTCGACCTGCGCGATCACGAGCAGATTGCCGTGATCGTAGACGGTCAGGTGGCACGATTGCTCGGCTGCATCGGCGAAGCGCTGCATTTGCGGTTGCGCCTCGCCGATGAAGCGGTTCATCGGCGGATGCCGGTGGGCGAGCGCGAACAGCTTGAGGCTGAGCGTGTAGCGGTCGCCGCCCGTCGAGCGCATCACGTACCGGCGCGCGACCAGCCGTTCGAGCATCCGGTAGATTTCGCTCGCGTTGCGTCCGAGTTCCTTCGTGATTTCGGTGCGGGTGAGGCCTTCTTTCTGCTCCGACAGCAGCTCGAGAATATCGAGTCCCTTGTCGAGCGCAGGCGCACGGTAGCGGTCGATTCCGGCATGGTCTCCCTGGGCGTCGTTGCCGGAGTACCGGGCATGAGTCGTTTGCATTGATTGGTATCGTAGTCGGTGAAATGCCGGCGATCTGCCGACGACGCGCATTTGCCGGCTCTGCAACGCCCATGTGTAAAGCCCGTACGTGTCGACGAATACGCCGCAGTCGAGCTTAACAACAAACAATGAGTGTGCAATGTCGCGTCTTCTTACAGATCGTTACCAAATAGGAACGGATGAGCTTCATTTCCGATGACAAACGTTTGCGAAATTTTCGGGCCAGATTCCGAGCGAGTTGGCGCGGCAATGTGGGGGGCGGCTGTCGTGACGGGAACGTGACATGTTCGTCGCCGGTGCCGGGCATCCGTGCCGCTCGGTCCGGCCCGTGCAGCGGCCGTGCTGCTGCACTGCAAGACCAGCATGCGCTGCAATAGTCGGTATCCGTCGAGCGTCATTTCACGGTGCGCCGCCGGTGGTACAAAGTCTGGCGGGCAAGCGGCGACGCGGCCGCGTGCGATCGACGATCGACGATTGAATCCGGCGCGCGGCTGCAGCAGCGGCATCGCGCCGCTATCCTGTCACATTCGAAATGAGAGGTTGAGCTCGATGAAACTGCTTCGCTATGGCCCGTCCGGCCAGGAAAAACCCGGCATCCTCGACGCGGACGGCCGGATTCGCGACCTGTCGGCACACGTGCCGGATCTCGCCGGGGACACGCTGTCCGACGGCGGTCTCGCGCGGCTGCGCGCGATCGATCCCGCGACGCTGCCGCTCGTGCCCGGCGAACCGCGCATCGGCCCGTGTGTCGGCCGGGTCGGCAAGTTCATCGGGATCGGCCTGAACTATGCAGACCACGCGGCCGAGGCCGGCATGCCGGTGCCGACCGAGCCGGTCGTGTTCGGCAAGTGGACGAGTTCGATCTGCGGACCGAACGACGGGATAGACATTCCGAAGAACTCGGTGAAGACCGACTGGGAGGTCGAGCTGGGCGTCGTGATCGGCGCGCCGTGCAAGGATGTCGACGAGGCGCGCGCGCTCGACTACGTCGCGGGCTATTGCGTCGTCAACGATGTGTCCGAGCGCGAATGGCAGATCGAGCGCGGCGGCCAGTGGGACAAGGGCAAGGGCTTCGACACGTTCGGCCCGATCGGCCCGTGGCTCGTCACGCGCGACGAAGTGCCCGACCCGCAGCGGCTCGACCTGTGGCTCGAGGTCGACGGGCATCGCTATCAGAATGGCAATACGCGCACGATGGTGTTCACGGTTGCGCAGCTCGTCGCATACCTGTCGCGCTGCATGAGCCTGCAGCCGGGCGACGTGATCACGACCGGCACGCCGCCGGGCGTCGGCATGGGCATCAAGCCGGCACCGGTGTTCCTGAAGCCGGGGCAGACGGTGCGGCTCGGGATCGAAGGCCTCGGCGAGCAGCTTCAGCGCACGCGCGGCGCGCAGTAGGGCCGTGCACGCGGCCTCGGGCCGTCGTGGCGCGATGGCCGGCGCGCACGCAGCGAGCCGCTCGATGCTTGCTGGTCGGCCCATTTACCGAAGCCGCGTCGTCGACACCGAACGGGCCGGGTTTGAACTGCACCCCAAAAGCGGGATACCGATCCAGCCTTTGGGGTGTTTTACATGAGCCGCTTGATACGGGCTCGGACCATTCGGACCGTGCCGCCGCATTCGCGATGGTCTTGGCGCACGCCGTGCAGCCGCCGCACGACATCATCCCGCTCGAATGACGGTTCCGGCTGCCAACCGTCCAGACTCCGCGGCCGGTCGATCCGCACGCAACGACGTGCTCGGCCGAAGCAGCCAACCTCTCACATCCTCACACGATGTTGTCCAGCTCGCAGTGCGCTTCCAGCCGATACCCGTCCGGATCCGTGACGAACGCCGCGTAATAGCCGGGGCCGTAATGCTCGCGTCTGCCGGGCCCGCCGTTGTCCGCGCCGCCGTGCTCGAGCGCGGCCCGGTAGAACGCATCGACTTCGACCGGCGACGACGCCTTGAACGATACGTGCAGCCCCGATTCCGGATCGGCAACGACGGGGCGCGTCGTGTGCGTCAGCCACAGAACGGGTTCGGCCGTGCCATAGCCGAGTGACGATGCGTCGCCGACCAACCGCTTGTAGCCGAGCGCGCCGAGCGTGCTGTCGTAGAACGCGCGGCTGCGGTCGATTTGCGCAACGCCGAGGGAAAGGTGATCGATCATGACAATGGCTCCTTGTTCGTTGTGACTGCGTGGGTGTCAGTACGGCAAGAACGGCAAGCAAGTTTTAACCATCATGCCGGTTATGCTAGGAAACGCCCCGGCGCTTGTCAACCAGTATGGTGGTTAGATACGATCCCGACATGAGCGACACGCACATCTCCGCCGCGGCGGACTTCCTGGTTCCGGCGCCGCCGGAAGCACTGAGCATCGATTTTGCGAACACGCTGTACTGGCGCGGGAGCGAGACGCCGACGGAAACCCTCGGCACGATCGACGACCTGCTGGCCTGGTGCCGCGAACACGCCGGCATTCCGGCCGGGTTGGCCGATGCCTGCCGGGTGGCATGCCGGGACGACGGACAGGCATGGCTGGACAGCGCGCTGGCGCTGCGGGAGACGCTGTATCGGCTCTATTTCGTGCAGGCGGAACGGCAGGAGCCGCCGGCGCGGGACGTCGAGACCTTGCGCGGCTATCTTGCGGAAGCGGTGCCGCGTGTCGCGTTGGTACGCACGCGCGATCAGTACGCGTGGCAGGTCGGGCGCGACGCCGCGACGGTCGGCGGGCTGCTGAGCCCGGTGTTGTGGTCGGCGATCGACCTGCTCGGCGGCGCGCGTCTCGCGAAGGTCAAGCGGTGTGCGAACGACGCGTGCCAGTGGCTGTTCGTCGACGACAGCAAGAACGGCAGCCGCCGCTGGTGCTCGATGTCGTCGTGCGGCAATCGCGCGAAGGCCTATCGTCACTACCACAAGGCGGATTGACGCCCGCGCCGTGCGGCGCGGCTACTTCGCCGACAGCTTCCGCCACAGCGTCGTCTTGCTGATGCCGAGCATCGCGCAGGCGCGGTCGCGATCGCCGCCGCAGGCATCGAGCGCCGCGCGGATCTCGTCCGCTTCCGCGCGCCGGCGGCGCGCGTGCAGTGTTTGCGCGTCGTCCGGGTCCGCGGCCGCCGAAGTCGCCGCACCCATATTCGGCGCCGCGAACAGCTCCGGCGCGATCGTCTGCAACGCGTCCGGGTCGAGCACGCCGCCCGTGCCGGCCTGCCCGTCGTCGCCGGCTTCCTCCGCCAGTTCCACCGCAATCCGCTCGATCACGTTCTGCAGTTCCCGCACGTTGCCGGGCCACCGGTAGCGCGTCAGGATCGGCTGCACCGCGTCGAGCACGCGCGCCGCGTTGCCGGCATCGCGCAGGCTGTCGGCGAGCCGCGGCTCGCGCCGCGCGGCTTGCACCAGCAGCGCGGCCGCGAGCGCGGGGATGTCGGCCGGGCGCTCGCGCAGCGGCGGCAACCCGACGTTCAGGATATTGAGCCGGTAATAGAGATCCGCGCGGAACGTGCCGTCCTCGACGGCCGCGAGCAGCGGCCGGTGCGTCGCGGCGATCACCCGCACGTCGATGCGGATCGGCTCCGTCGACCCGAGCCGGATCACCTCGCGCTCCTGCAGCACGCGCAGCAGCCGGCTTTGCAGCGACGGCGGCATTTCGCCGATCTCGTCGAGGAACAGCGTGCCGCGGTGCGCGGCTTCGAACAGGCCCGTCTTGCCGCCGCGCCGCGCGCCGGTAAACGCGCCTTCCTCATAGCCGAACAGCTCGCTTTCGAGCAGCGCTTCCGGAAACGCGCCGCAGTTGATCGCGACGAACGGATAGCTGCGCCGCGCGGACAACCCGTGCAGGCTCTGCGCGATCATTTCCTTGCCGGTGCCGCTTTCGCCGAGCACGAGCACCGTCGCGTCGGATTTCGCGTAGCGGCGCACGAGATCGCGCACGCGCGTCATCGGCGCCGATGCGCCGACCACGTCATCCAGTGTGTAGCGTGCCGCGAACTGCTGCGTGTTCGGCTGCGAGCGCAGCGCGCGATCGAGCCGTTCGACCGCGCGCGATTCCTGGAACGTCAGCACGCTGCCCGACAGCACGCCGCGATCGACGAGCGGCCCGCGGTGCACGACATAGCGCACGCCGCGCACGGTCGCGAGCGCGTCGCCGTCGTCGCCGCGCAGCGTGCGCAACTCCGGCGTCAGGTCGACGAGCGCGCGCCCGACGGCCGCCGCGGGTTCGACCCCGAGCGCGAGCGCGAGCCGTTCGTTGATCGCCTCGACGCGGCCGCGCGCGTCGAGCGCGACCACGCCGTCGCGCAGGTGCTGGAGCAGGTTGTCGAGGCGCTGGCGGCGCAGTGCCTCGGCGTGCGTCGCATACGCGACTTCGAGCGCGGTATCGACCGCCTTGCGCACCGATGCATGCGAATACAGGAACACGGCGCCCATGCCCGCGCTCGCGGCCAGGTCGGTGACGAGGCCCGGACCGACGATCGTCTCGATGCCGCGGTCGCGCAACTCGTGCACGCACGTTTCCGCTTCCTGCGCGGACTGATATGACGCAAACTCCACGTCGAGGCCGTACGCGGCGACGAAGCGGCGCACCTCGGGCGGCGTCTCGCCGACGCTGACGAGCGCGATCCGCGACGCGTCGCGCCGGGCGCGTGCGAGCGCCTGCATCACGTCGAAGCCGGTCGGCGTGACGACCACGACCGGCACTTGCGCGCGCGTCTTCAGGAAGCCGCCGTTCGAGCCCGCCGCGACGATCACGTCGGGCCGCGCGGCGCCGGCCTCGGCGATCGCGTTGAGCGCCTCTTCATAAGCGCGCGACACGATGCGCACATCGGCGCGTTCGTCGAATTCGCCGGCGATCTCGCGAAAGAGGTCCCGCAGACGGCTGATGCCCATTGCCCAGACACGCGGCCGCAGCGCGCGGTCGGCCGGGCCGACGGGCTTGATCGAGGAGAGGTCCATGGCGACCGATTATGCGCGCGGGATTTCATTTTTGGAACACGAGATTTCCAAATTGAAATCATCAGGCCTGTCCGGCATGCGGCCGGTTGCTTAAGAATCAGTGGGTTAGCGGCGACGCGCGAGCTGGCCCGATCCTTGCTGTTCCAACGTGCATTCCCTCAGGAGGCCGTTCATGAGCAACACGCATCTTCAAAGCGCCGGCGCGAAATTCCGCGCGGCAGTCGCGGCCGAGCAGCCGCTGCAGGTGGTCGGCGCGATCACCGCGTACGCGGCCAAGATGGCGCAGGCCGTCGGCTTCAAGGCCGTGTACCTGTCGGGCGGCGGCGTCGCTGCGAATTCGCTCGGCATCCCCGATCTCGGCATCAGCACGATGGAAGACGTGCTGATCGACGCGAACCGGATCACCAACGCGACCGACCTGCCGCTGCTCGTCGACATCGATACGGGCTGGGGCGGCGCGTTCAACATCGCGCGCACGGTCCGCTCGTTCATCAAGGCCGGCGTCGCGGCCGTGCACCTCGAGGACCAGGTCGGCCAGAAGCGCTGCGGCCACCGTCCGGGCAAGGAAGTCGTGCCGGCCGACGAAATGGTCGATCGCATCAAGGCCGCGGTCGATGCGCGCACTGACGACCAGTTCGTGATCATGGCGCGCACCGATGCGGCCGCCGGCGAAGGGATCGACTCGGCGATCGAGCGCGCGGTGGCCTACGTCGAAGCCGGCGCGGACATGATCTTCCCGGAAGCGATGAAGACGCTCGACGACTACCGCCGCTTCAAGGCCGCCGTGAAGGTGCCGATCCTCGCGAACCTGACCGAGTTCGGCTCGACGCCGCTGTTCACGCTCGACGAGCTGCGCGAGGCGAACGTCGACATCGCGCTGTACTGCTGCGGCGCGTATCGCGCAATGAACAAGGCCGCGCTGAATTTCTACGAGACGCTGCGCCGCGACGGCACCCAGAAGGCGGCCGTGCCGACGATGCAGACGCGCGCCGAGCTGTACGACTACCTCGGCTATCACGCCTACGAGCAGAAGCTCGACGAGCTGTTCGCGCAGGGCAAGAAGTAACGCGCCCCGCACCCCACGAGACACGAATCTGAGCTTTGCATGGGGCCGGAGTGCGCTTTGCGAGGGACCGGAGCAAGTGCTGAAGCACTCACTCCGGTCGACAAGCGCCGAAGCGCCGACACTGGCCAACAAACTGGAGAACGGAAACATGAGCGAGACGAAAGACGCAGCAGCACCGGCCGCCGCAGGCGCGTTCAAACCGAAGAAGTCGGTCGCGCTGTCGGGCGTGACGGCCGGCAACACGGCCCTCTGCACGGTCGGCAAGACCGGCAACGACCTGCACTATCGCGGCTACGACATCCTCGACGTCGCCGAGTCGTGCGAGTTCGAGGAAATCGCGCACCTGCTCGTGCACGAGACGCTGCCGAACCTGACCGAACTCGCCGCGTACAAGGCGAAGCTGCGCGCGATGCGTGGCCTGCCGAACGCGCTGAAGGCCGCGCTCGAGCAGATTCCGGCGTCCGCGCACCCGATGGACGTGATGCGCACGGGCGTGTCGGTGCTCGGCACCGTGCTGCCGGAGAAGGACGACCACAACCTGCCCGGCGCGCGCGACATCGCCGACCGCCTGATGGCGTCGCTCGGCTCGATGCTGCTGTACTGGTATCACTTCTCGCACAACGGCAAGCGCATCGAAACGGAAACCGACGACGATTCGATCGGCGGCCACTTCCTGCACCTGCTGCACGGCAAGGCGCCGTCGAAGTCGTGGGTCGACGCGATGCACACGTCGCTGATCCTGTACGCGGAGCACGAGTTCAACGCATCGACGTTCACGGGCCGCGTGATCGCGGGCACGGGTTCGGACATCTACTCGGCGATCACCGGCGCGATCGGCGCGCTGCGCGGGCCGAAGCACGGCGGCGCGAACGAAGTCGCGTATGAAATCCAGAGCCGTTACCGTTCGCCGGACGAAGCGGAACTCGACATCCGCCGCCGCGTCGAGAACAAGGAAGTCGTGATCGGCTTCGGCCACCCCGTCTACACGATCTCCGATCCGCGCAACAAGGTGATCAAGGGCGTCGCGCACAAGCTGTCGAAGGAAGCGGGCGACCTGAAGCTGTACAACATCGCCGAGCGCCTCGAGTCGGTGATGTGGGACGCGAAGAAGATGTTCCCGAACCTCGACTGGTTCAGCGCGGTGTCGTATCACATGATGGGCGTGCCGACCGCGATGTTCACGCCGCTGTTCGTGATCTCGCGTACGTCCGGCTGGAGCGCGCACATCATCGAGCAGCGCGTCGACAACAAGATCATCCGTCCGAGCGCGAACTACACGGGTCCGGAAGACCTGCAGTTCGTGCCGATCGAGAAGCGCTGATCGCAAGCAGCGCGCGGCGGCCGTGCATCGAGCATGCATCGGCCGCCGCGCGCTGAACGTCCTATCCAGGTTGCCCCACATGATGAATACCGCCTACCGCAAACCCCTGCCCGGCACGTCGCTGGATTACTTCGACGCGCGCGCCGCGGTCGAAGCGATCGCGCCCGGCGCGTACGACACGCTGCCGTACACGTCGCGCGTGCTCGCCGAGAACCTCGTGCGCCGCTGCGATCCGGCGATCCTCGCCGATTCGCTGAAACAGATCGTCGAGCGCAAGCGCGAACGCGATTTCCCGTGGTTCCCGGCGCGCGTCGTGTGCCATGACATCCTCGGCCAGACGGCGCTCGTCGATCTCGCCGGCCTGCGCGACGCGATCGCCGATCGCGGCGGCGACCCGGCGAAGGTGAACCCGGTCGTGCCTGTGCAGCTGATCGTCGACCACTCGCTCGCCGTCGAATGCGGCGGCTTCGATCCGGACGCGTTCGCGAAGAACCGCGCGATCGAGGATCGCCGCAACGAGGACCGTTTCCACTTCATCGAGTGGACGAAGAAGGCATTCGAGAACGTCGACGTGATCCCGCCCGGCAACGGCATCATGCACCAGATCAACCTGGAGAAGATGTCGCCGGTGATCCAGGCGCAAGATGGCGTCGCGTATCCGGACACCTGCGTCGGCACCGACAGCCACACGCCGCACGTCGACGCGCTCGGCGTGATCGCAATCGGCGTCGGCGGCCTGGAAGCCGAGAACGTGATGCTCGGCCGCGCGTCGTGGATGCGCCTGCCCGACATCGTCGGCGTCGAGCTGACCGGCAAGCGCCAGCCCGGCATCACCGCGACCGACGTCGTGCTCGCGCTGACCGAATTCCTGCGCAAGGAGAAGGTGGTCGGCGCGTATCTGGAGTTTCGCGGCGAAGGCGCGGCGAGCCTCACGCTCGGCGACCGCGCGACGATCTCGAACATGGCGCCCGAATATGGAGCGACGGCCGCGATGTTCTTCATCGACGGCCAGACGACCGACTACCTGCGCCTGACGGGCCGCAGCGACGAGCAGGTGAAGCTCGTCGAGACGTATGCGAAGGAAGCGGGCCTGTGGGCCGACACGCTGAACAACGCGCAATACGAGCGCACGCTGACGTTCGACCTGTCGAGCGTCGTGCGCAACATGGCCGGCCCGTCGAATCCGCACAAGCGGCTGCCGACGTCGGACCTCGCTGCGCGCGGGATCGCCGGCCAGTGGGAAGAGAAAGCGGGCGAGATGCCCGACGGCGCGGTGATCATCGCAGCGATCACGAGCTGCACGAACACCAGCAACCCGCGCAACGTGATCGCCGCGGCCTTGCTCGCGCGCAACGCGAACGCGCGCGGCCTCACGCGCAAGCCGTGGGTGAAGAGCTCGCTTGCGCCGGGTTCCAAGGCGGTCGAGCTGTATCTGGAAGAGGCGAACCTGCTGCCCGAACTCGAGAAGCTCGGCTTCGGCATCGTCGCGTTCGCGTGCACGACCTGCAACGGGATGTCCGGCGCGCTCGATCCGAAGATCCAGCAGGAAATCGTCGATCGCGACCTGTACGCGACCGCCGTGCTGTCCGGCAACCGCAACTTCGACGGCCGCATCCATCCGTATGCGAAGCAGGCGTTCCTCGCATCGCCGCCGCTCGTCGTCGCGTATGCGATCGCGGGCACGATCCGCTTCGACATCGAGAAGGACGTGCTCGGCCATGACCAGGACGGCAAGCCCGTCACGCTGAAGGACATCTGGCCGACCGACGAGGAGATCGACGCGATCGTCGCGTCGAGCGTGAAGCCCGAGCAGTTCCGCAAGGTCTACGAGCCGATGTTCGCGCGGAGCGCCGATGCGGGCGAGCGCGCGGCGCCGCTGTACGACTGGCGCGCGCAGAGCACGTATATCCGCCGTCCGCCGTACTGGGAAGGCGCGCTGGCCGGCGAACGCACGCTGCAGGGCATGCGCCCGCTCGCGGTGCTCGGCGACAACATCACGACCGATCACCTGTCGCCGTCGAACGCGATCCTCGCGACCAGCGCGGCCGGCGAGTACCTCGCAAAGATGGGCCTGCCGGAAGAGGACTTCAACTCGTACGCGACGCACCGGGGAGACCACCTGACCGCGCAGCGCGCGACCTTCGCGAACCCGACGCTGATCAACGAGATGGCGGTTGTCGACGGCGCGGTGAAGAAGGGCTCGCTCGCGCGCGTCGAGCCGGAAGGGAAGGTCATGCGGATGTGGGAAGCGATCGAGACGTACATGAATCGCAAGCAGCCGCTGATCGTCGTCGCCGGCGCCGACTACGGCCAGGGCTCGTCGCGCGACTGGGCCGCGAAGGGCGTGCGGCTCGCAGGCGTCGAGGCGATCGCCGCCGAAGGGTTCGAGCGGATCCACCGCACGAACCTGATCGGGATGGGCGTGCTGCCGCTCGAGTTCAAGCCGGGCACGAACCGGACGACGCTCGGCATCGACGGCACCGAGACCTTCGACGTGATCGGCGAGCGCAAGCCGCGCGCCGACCTGACGCTCGTGATTCACCGCAAGAACGGCGAGCGCGTCGAGGTGCCGATGACGTGCCGGCTCGATACGGCCGAGGAAGTGTCGATCTACGAAGCGGGCGGCGTGCTGCAGCGCTTCGCGCAGGACTTCCTCGAATCGTCGCAGGCCGCGGCTTGACCGTGCATTGATGCAACGACGCGGGCGATGCGGCGACGCATCGCGTTGCAGAACTGTCCGCCGTATCGGCGGGCGGATCGAAGGGTCTGGTCTCGCGGCGGCGCGCTTGCGCCGTCCGGGAGGTCAGGCCCGAGTCACATTTGCTTTACATGGGATCGGAGCAAGCGCTGAAGCGCCAACTCCGATCGACCGCGAAGCATGGGATCAGAGCAAGCGCTGAAGCGCTGACTCTGATCGACAGGACAACATGGACATGGCACACATTCCTCAAATCAGGATTCCCGCGACCTACCTGCGCGGCGGCACCAGCAAGGGCGTGTTCTTCCGCCTGCAGGACCTGCCCGAGGCCGCGCAGGCGCCGGGCGCCGCGCGCGATGCACTGCTGCTGCGCGTGATCGGCAGCCCCGATCCGTACGGCAAGCAGATCGACGGGATGGGCGGCGCGACGTCGAGCACGAGCAAGACGGTGATCGTGTCGAAGAGCACGCGGCCCGGCCACGACGTCGACTACCTGTTCGGGCAGGTCGCGATCGACAAGGCGTTCGTCGACTGGACCGGCAACTGCGGCAACCTGTCGGCGGCGGTCGGCCCGTTCGCGATCAGCGGCGGCCTCGTCGATCCGGCGCGCGTGCCGCACGACGGCGTGGCGACCGTGCGGATCTGGCAGGCGAACATCGGCAAGACGATCGTTGCGCACGTGCCGATCACGAACGGCGCGGTGCAGGAGACGGGCGATTTCGAGCTCGACGGCGTGACGTTCCCGGCCGCCGAAGTGCAGCTCGAGTTCATGGACCCGGCCGCCGAGGAGGAAGGCGCGGGCGGCTCGATGTTCCCGACCGGCAACCTCGTCGACGATCTCGCCGTGCCGGGCGTCGGCACGCTGAAGGCGACGATGATCAACGCGGGCATCCCGACGATCTTCGTCGACGCCGAAGCGATCGGCTATACGGGCACCGAGCTGCAGGACGCGATCAACGGCGACCCGAAGGCGCTCGAGAAGTTCGAGACGATTCGCGCGCACGGCGCGCTGCGGATGGGCCTGATCGACACGCTCGACGAGATCGCGACGCGGCAGCACACGCCGAAGGTCGCGTTCGTCGCGAAGCCGGCCGACTACGTCGCGTCGAGCGGCAAGCGCGTCAAGGCGGCCGACGTCGACCTGCTGGTGCGCGCGATGTCGATGGGCAAGCTGCATCACGCGATGATGGGCACGGCGGCCGTCGCGATCGGCACGGCGGCGGCGATTCCGGGCACGCTCGTGAACCTCGCGGCAGGCGGCGGCGAGCGCCAGGCCGTGCGCTTCGGGCATCCGTCGGGCACGCTGCGGGTGGGCGCGGAAGCGAAGCTGGAAAACGGCGAGTGGACCGTCACGAAGGCGATCATGAGCCGCAGCGCGCGTGTGCTGATGGAAGGCTGGGTGCGCGTGCCGGGGGATGCGTTCTGACGCGGCACGGCCGGTGCGAACGGCTCGGGCTGCCGCGCCACTGTTAGCCCGATCCCTGCGAAGCGGACCCCGCCGAGCAGGGATTTTTCGTTTGAAGGGGGCGTCGCGAACGCCATCCGACCGCGAAGCATGGAACCGAACCCCTCGCTAAAGCGCCAAGTTCGGTCGACTTCTGGTCGACCGCGAAGCATGGGATCAGAGTAAGCGCTAAAGCGCTAAAGGTTTGATCTGATCGACCGCGAAGCATGGGATCAGAGTAAGCGCTAAAGCGCTAAAGGTTTGATCTGATCGACCGCGAAGCATGGGATCAGAGTAAGCGCTAAAGCGCTAACTCTGATCGACAGGAGACCCACATGCCGCTCGATTCGCCGCTCGCCGGCGTCCACGTCGTCGAATTCGAAGGCCTCGGCCCCGGCCCGCTCGCGGGCTGGATCCTCGCCGGAATGGGTGCGCAGGTCACGCTGATCGCACGTCCGGCCGGCCGCACGAGCGCGCCCGACGCGCTGCAAAGCCGCGACGGCGACCTGCTGCGCGAACGCAAGACGATCGTGCCGCTCGACCTGAAATCGCCGGCCGGGCGCGACGACGCGCTTGCGCTGATCGCACGCGCCGACGCGCTGATCGAAGGGCTGCGGCCCGGCGTGATGGAGCGCCTCGGGCTCGGGCCGGAGGACTGCGCACCGCATAACCCGCGGCTCGTGTATGGCCGGATGACCGGCTGGGGCCAGACGGGGCCGCTCGCGGCCGCCGCCGGACACGACTTGAACTACGTCGCGCTGACGGGCCTGCTGTCGCTCTCCGCGCCGCGCGGCACGGGCAGCGACAAGCCAGGCCTGCCGCCGACCGTCGTCGGCGATGCGGGCGGCGCGCTCGGCCTCGCGTTCGGGATGGTCTGCGCGCTGTTCGACGTGCGCGCGGGCGGGCCGGGGCGGGTGGTCGACGGCGCGATCGTCGACATCGTCGCGATGCTCGGCATGCTCGCGCTGTGGGCGCGCGCGAACGGCCAGCTCGATGGCGCGCAGCCGAGCCTCTTTCACGACGCGCCGTTCTACGACGTCTACCGCTGCGCGGACGGTGCGTGCGTGACGATCGGCGCGCTCGAGCCGCCGTTCTACGCGCTCTTGATCGAACGGCTCGGGCTGACCGACGTCGATCCGGCGTCCCAGTACGACCGCGCGCGCTGGCCGGCGCTGAAGGCGCGTTTCGCGGACGTGTTCGCGCAACAGCCGTCCGCGCACTGGCGCGCGCTGCTGGAAGGCACTGACGCGTGCTTCGCGCCGGTGCTGAGCGTGGCCGATGCGGCGAAGCATCCGCACAACGTCGCGCGCGGGATCTATCGCACCGATGCGGACGGCATCGTGCGAGCACGGGTGGCGCCACGCTTTGCGCCGCTGGCCGGCGAAAGTTCGGACGGGGGCTAGCGCAGGTTGGGCTAGCCTGTTGAGCAGTGCCCTTCCGGCGGCCGGCGCGAGCCGGCATGGCCAGGCAGCCTGTCGAGCAGTGCCCTTCCGGCGGCCGGCGCGAGCCGGCATGGCCAGGCAGCCTGTCGAGCAGCGTCCTTCCGGCGGCCGGCGCAAGCCGGCTTTCGCGTGAACAGGTCCTAAGCCGCTTCTTCCGGCGCGCCCGGTACCTTGCCGTCGCCGACGCGATTGATCGTTCCTTGCGCGATCGCGACGAGCCGCTCGTGATCGCCGTCGATGACGAACACATGACACTGGCAGGTCGCCTGCTGCCGCCCCGCATAGACGAGCTTCGCGCGCGCGACGAGCGTGCCGTTTACGGCCGGCCGCAGATAGTTGATCTTGTATTCGGTCGTGATCACGCGCGGGCCGAGCGCGAGCGCGCCGGCGAACGTCAGCGCGTTGTCCGCAAGGTAGCTGATGACGCCGCCGTGCACGTAACCGTGCTGCTGCCGCAGCTCGTCGCGCACGGGCAGGCACAGCGACACCTCGTGCTCGCCGATGTGCATCAGCTCCGTGCCGAGCAGCATGCTGAACGGTTGCGCCCGCAATGCGCCGCGGGCGTGATCCACGATGTCCGTCATCGACTTTCCTCGAAATGAGTGGCCGCTTGCGCTGAACTCTAGGAAGGGGGGCGCGGATAAGCAAGGAAATTCGTCCGCGTTTCTTGCGATTGGCGGTGTCCGGCGACGCGATTATTGCGTCGAACGGGGGCATTCATGCCTGCCGATACGAGATTCCATGACAAGACCTAAAGTCCGACCCGCGAAATGCCGCTA
Source organism: Burkholderia sp. PU8-34 (assembly GCF_053427725.1). Lineage (NCBI taxonomy): Bacteria > Pseudomonadati > Pseudomonadota > Betaproteobacteria > Burkholderiales > Burkholderiaceae > Burkholderia > Burkholderia sp. PU8-34. The sequence goes on along the minus strand of NZ_JBSAXC010000013.1, from coordinate 166,570 downwards.
ACGCCGGGGCATTGCCTCATCGTCGCTCTCCAGGAATTTCCATGTTCAGCAAAATTAAGCTCGCGTCGGGTCTGCTCGGCGTGTTGACCGTGTTCTGCCTCTTCCTGCTCGCCGTCGAAGCGCTCGGCTTCTGGTCGTTCGCATCGACGCGCAGCGGCGTCGACGACCTGTCGAGCGTCGCGATCGCGCAGGTCGGTGCCGCGAACCAGGCGACCGAGCGCCTGCTCGACGCGCGCATCAACCTGTCGCGCGCCGGCACGCGGATGGTGCGCGGCGGCCAGAAGCCGGAAGACATCATCCGCCACGCGAGCGATTCGCTCGCCGAAGCGGACAAGGCGTTCGCTACGCTGAGCGCTGCGCAGCCGGTCGACGATGCGAACCGCGCGCGCATCACAGCGCTCGCCGAACGCTACAAGGCGCTCCACGCGGCGCTCGCGGAACTCGTGCAGTTCCTCGACGCCGATAACATCCAGGCGTTTCTGGACCAGCCGACGCAAGGCATCCAGGACGCGTACCTCGCCGAACTGCATCGGTTCGTCGACTACGGCAGCGCGTCGAGCCGCGCCGCGCTCGGCACGATCGACGCAGGCATGAGCTGGTTCAAGTGGGTCGGCGTCGTGCTGCTGGCCGCGATGCTCGTGAGCAGCGCGGCGATCTACGCGGCCGCGCGGCGCGCGGTCGTCGCGCCGCTCGACGAGGCCGGCCGTCACTTCGAACGGATCGCGCAGGGCCGGCTCGACGAGGCCGTGCGCGCGGGCGGCGTGTTCGAGATCGACCGGATGCTGCGCGGGCTCGCGACGATGCAGGCGGGCCTCGTGGAGACCGTGCGCACCGTGCGCCAAGCGTCCGACGCGATCCACCTCGGCGCCGGCGAGATCGCGAGCGGCAACGCCGACCTGTCCGAGCGCACCGGCACGCAGGCCGCATCGCTCGAGGAAACCGCCGCGAGCATGGAGGAGCTGACCGCGACCGTGCGCCAGAACACCGACAGCGCCCGCGCGGCGAGCGTGCTGGCCGACGAGGCGCTGCAGGCGACGAGCCACGGCGGCGGGGTCGTCGACAGCGTGATCGAGAAAATGCGCGGGATCGCGCAGAGCTCCGGCCGCATCGCGGAAATCATCTCGGTGATCGACGGGATCGCGTTCCAGACCAACATCCTCGCGCTGAACGCGGCGGTCGAGGCGGCGCGCGCGGGCGAACAGGGCCGCGGCTTCGCGGTCGTCGCGGGCGAGGTGCGTTCGCTCGCGCAGCGCAGCGCGCAGTCGGCGAAGGAAATCAAGACGCTGATCGAGGATTCGGTCGCGCAGATCAACGGCGGCGCGGAACTCGTCGAGCGCGCGGGCGATGCGATGCGGACGGTGTCGACATCGATCTCGCGCGTCGTGCAGACGATGGCCGAGATCACGGCCGCGTCGGTCGAACAGGCCGTCGGGATCGAGCAGGTCAACCAGGCCGTCACGCAGATGGACCAGCTGACCCAGCAGAACGCGGCGCTCGTGGAGGAAGTCGCGGCGGCGGCCGCGTCGCTGAACGACCAGACTGCGCACCTGATGCAGGCAGTGTCGGTGTTCGAGCTCGGCAACGCGCGCGGCGAACGTGGCGAACGCGCGGCGCCGTCGTTCGCCGCCGACCCTTACGCGTCGGCGGGCAGCGCCGCGTAAGCGGTCGCGAGGTGGTAGGGCGTCGTCGACGGCATGTCGGCGCGCGACATCTGCCCGTCGGCCGTCTTGCACTCGAACCAGCCACGCGGATGCAGGAAGCGCGCGGCGAAGCGCGCGATCTGCGTGTCGAGCGGCGCGGACGCCGGCGTGCCGCCGTGCGTCGCGAGCGCGCGCAGATACTCGGTCTGTGCCCAGATCCGCTGCGTGCCGTCGAGGCACGCGCCCTGCGCGTCGAGCGCAGCACTGACGCCGCCCGTCTGCGCATCGACGCCGTGCCGTTCGGCAAACTCGAAGGCCCGCGCGAGCGCGTCGCGCAACCCCGTGTGCGCGACACGCGCGCCGGCCGCATCGACCAGATAGAACCATTCGAACTGATGCCCCGGCTCGAAGCGGTTGTCGGCCGCGCCGAGCGGCAGCTCGGCGACGCAGCCGGTCGCCGCGTCGACGAACGTGCGCTCGACTGTTTGCGCAGTGCGTGCGAGCGCGTCGTCGAACGCGGTGTCGCCGAACGCGTCGGCGGCGGCAAGCCACGCTTCGGTCAGGTGCATCAGCGGATTTTGCAGCGGGCCGCTGCCCGATGACGAGAAATCGGCGTGGCGCGCGGCATCGAGCAGCGCGTCGCCGCGCTGCGGCGCGAAGCGGTCCTGGATCAGCGCGGCGGTCTCCTCGGCGACCGTGCGCGCGGCGCGCTCGCCCGATGCCGCGTAATGCGCGGCGCAGGCGAACACGACGAACGCATGCGTGTACAGGTCCTTCGTCGTGTCGAGCGGCGCGCCGGCCGCGTCGATGCTGTAGTGCCAGCCGCCGTGGCGCGCGTCGCGAAAGCGCAGGCACAGTGCGTCGAACAGCGTCGCCGCATGATCGGCGTCGCCTGCCTGCGCGAACACGAACAGCTGGCGCGCGCACGCCATCGCGCGATAGCGCGCGACCGGCAGTGGCGCGTGGGTTGCCGGATCGACGGCTTCGAACGGCAGTTGCATCGCGCGGTCGAACCCGGAACCCCGCCAGATCGGCAAGACGACGTGCGCGAAATGGTGGCGCAATTGGGCGGCCTGGGCGGAAGCGGAGTCGGAGACGGACATGACGGGGTTGAGCGCGTGAATCGAATCGTATCGGCGCGCGTCGGATGCGCGCGGCCGGGGCAAAGGATAAAACATTCCGCGGCCGACACCACAAAAAGGAAAGAAATCCGTTGCTCGGCAACATGGAATGCGTGATGCGGCTCATCCTGACGTCGGTTGCCGGGCGATCCGCAACAAGCCGCGTGCGCTGCCGGGCCACGCGCCCGGCCGCCCGGCCGCCGAGCCGCCGAGCCGCCGAGCCGCCGAGCCGCCGAGCCGCCGAGCCGCCGAGCCGCCGAGCCGCCCAACCGCCCAACCGCCCAACCGCCCAACCGCCCAACCGCCCAACCGCCCAACCGCCCAACCGCCCAACCGCCCAACCGCCCAACCGCCCAACCGCCCAACCGCCCAACCGCCCAACCGCCAAGTGGCCAAGTGGCCAAGTGGCCAAGCGGCCAAGCGGCCAAGTGGCCCAACGGCCCAACGGCCCAACGGCCCAACGGCCCAACGGCCCAGCGGCCAAGCCACCCAGCCACCCAGCCACCCAGCCACCCAGCCACTCAGCCTCCCAGCCTCCCAGCCTCCCAGCCACCTAGCTGCCTAGCATTACGCGCCTCGACGAAGGGAATGGCCTGTCCGGGGTTGAACCGGCGATCGGTCATGCGACAATGCGCGGTCACTGATTCCGTTCGACGTTCTGGTCCCGCGGTTGCGGGGCCTACCGCATCCCGATCTCCATGACCGAATCCGTCGCTACGCCCCGTTCCAATTCCAGCCGTCCTTCCTCCAAGTCCCGTCGACGCGCCGCCGCAGCGGCCGATCGTGCGCCCGCGCACGCGGTGGCGCAGCCGGGCGGCGACGTGAAGGCGGCCGACGCGCAGCGCGACGAGCGAACGCTCGACCTGTTCGGCGAGCCGGTGATCGAGATCCGCGAACGTGTGCCGGGCACGGTGCGGGACGTCGCGGCGGCCGAAGCGGTGACGGTCGCCGACGCGCGCGTCGACGGGCAGGCGACGCTTGACGGCTTTGATGCGGCGGGGGAGGCCGGTGCGATTAGCGTCGCGGTTGAAGTCGGCACTGCAGAGGTGCTGTCCGGGACGGAAGGTGACGGCGTGGATGCCTTCGGTCACATGACGGAGAAAGCGGCAGGCGGGTCCGAGGCCAATGGCGGGGCGGTCGATGCCGCGGCAAGGAAGACGCTGGCCGGGGCGGCGGCGATCGAAGCCGCGCAAACCGAAGCTGCGCGGATCGAACTCGCTCAAACCAACGCCGCTCGGACCGAACTCGCTCAGCCCAAATTCACTCAGACCGAACTCGCTCAGGCCGAACTCGCTCAGGCCGAGGCCGCGCCGCGCCAAATCGAGCCAATCGCGGCCATGGCGACAGATGTCGCGGCTGTCGGCGCAGCAGCGACCGAAGCAGCGTCGGGCGAGGACCAGCCGAGCGCAGCCAAGGCCGTATCCCAATCGATCGACCCGACCGGCACACGGGCGGAATCCCGGTCCGCCGAACCAGGCCTCGCCGGCGCTGGCGATCCCGAGCAGCCTGCTGCGCCCGCTACGTCGTCGGCATCGCAGCCGGTTGCATCGGCGGCGGCGTTCGTCACGAAACCGTCGTCGGACCGCGCCGAACCGCCCGCGGCAGCGCCCGGCGCCTCCCCGTCGCTCGATCCCGACGCGCTTGTGCGCCCGCTGTCGGACCGCATCGCCGCATTGCAGACGGAAACGGCCGCGCTGACACGCGCAGCCGATCGCGAAATGCGTCGCGTGAACCGCCTGTTGCTCGCGCTGGCCGTCGTCGTGCTGGCGGGGCTGGTCGCGCTGGTGCTGCAGACGATCCAGATTGCCGGCCTGAAACGGGACGCCATCGCGCAGCAGCAGCGGACCGACCGTCTGGTCGCTGATCTCTCGACCCAGCAGGCGACGCTGATGACGCTCGAACAGCACAACGAGGCGCTGCTTGCGCAGGTCGACCGGCTCGCGCGCAGCGTGAACCGCCAGACGGCGAGCGTGAAGCACGTTCGACGCGGCCGCTAAGCGTTCCGCCTCCATCTGATAAGCCGCGCCGGAGCGGCAATCGAGGCCCCTGCTACGCTGTAGTTGGGGTATCGGTTGCGACAAAGTGCTGCGGCGCACTGGCGGAGCTTAGGGAAAACCCTTATAATGCCATTCATATACGGGAAAACCCTAGTCATATCCGTCAGGAGTCTCAGATGAGCTTCATCCTCACCCTGCTGCGCAAGATCGACGACCTTTTCGTTTCGCCGCACATGCCGCTCGACGCGGAATACTCGTACGCCGCACGTCGTGCCGAAGCCGAGCGCGTGCGCCGGTCGCACCTCGTGCCGATTTGCCTGTACCGTCGCTGATCCGCTGATCCGCTGATCCGCTGATCCGCTGATCCGCTGATCCGCTGATCCGCTGATCCGCCGCCTCGCTGCGCGCATGCGCGGCCGTCCCGCTACACTGGAAATTCGTTCCCTCACTTGGCGACCGCGCCATGTTGCAGATGCGGCCGATGACGGCCGGCGAATTTCGCGCATATCGCATGCGGGCCATCGACGGCTACGCGCGCGATCTCGTCTCATCCGGGCAGAACGCCTCTGACGAAGCGGCTGCGCGCGCCCGGGCCTGCTTCGACACGCTGCTGCCGGACGGTCTGCTGACCACTGGCCAGACGCTCGTGTTGCTCGTCGATGACGCCGGCGGCGATCCGATCGGCGATCTCTGGTACGCGATCGTGACCGAAGGCCCGAATCGCACCCTGTTCATCTACGACCTCGAAATCGTGCCGGCCCGGCGCCGCCAGGGCTGGGCTACGCGCGTGCTCGACGCGCTCGAGGCCGACGCTCGCCGGCACGGCGTCGCCGAAATCGGGCTGTCGGTGTTCAACCACAATGCGGCTGCGCGAGCGCTCTATCGCGCGTGCGGCTTCGTGCCGATCACGACGACGCTGATCAAGCCGGTCGTCCTGGATTAGCACTTGCTGCCGGAATCTGTCCGCCTGCGCGAAACGCGCCGGCGAACGTACCGCGCCGGCCCGCCACTCACCGCGCGCGTCCTTTCCAGCGCCGCAGCAGCAGCGCGTTCGTGACGACGCTCACGCTGGAGAACGCCATCGCCGCGCCCGCGATTACCGGGTCCAGCCAGCCGAGTGCCGCCAGCGGCACGCCGATCAGGTTGTAGACGAATGCCCAGAACAGGTTCTGCTGGATCTTGCGGTACGTGCGCTTCGAGATGTCGATCGCATCGGCGACGAGGGCCGGATCGCCGCGCATCAGCGTGATGCCGGCGGTGTGCATCGCCACGTCGGTGCCGGTCGCCATCGCGATGCCGACGTCGGCCGCGGCGAGCGCGGGCGCGTCGTTGATCCCGTCACCAACCATCGCGACGATGCCGCCGTGCGCGCGCTTCAGGTCCGCGACGACGCGCGCCTTGTCATCCGGCAGCACCTGCGCGTGCACCTCGCCGATGCCGAGCGACGCCGCGACCGCCGCCGCGCTGCCGCGGTTGTCGCCCGTTACCAGCGCGCTCGCGACGCCGCGCGCGGCGAGCGCCGCGATCGCGTCGCGGGCGCCCGGCTTCACGGTGTCGCCGAATGCGATCAGCGCGATCGGCGTGCGCGGCGCGTCGGCGCGCATCAGCCACGAGATCGTGTTGCCGGCGCGCTCGAGTTCGGCCGCGCGCGCGTCGATGGCGGGCGGCACCGCGATGCCCAGCTCGTTACGCCAGCGCGTGCTGCCGAGTGCCAGCAGCCGGCCGTCGACGCGCGCCTCGACACCGCGTCCGGCGACCGCGCGCGCGTCGGTCGCGACGGGCGCCGCAGTCGCGCCGCCGTGCGCTGCGACGTCCGCGTGATGCGCGGCGACGACGGCGCGCGCGAGCGGGTGGTCGCTGTGACGCTGCACCGCTGCCGCGAGCGCGAGCGCTTCGTCGCGCGGCACGCCGATCGCGTCGAACGCGGTCACGGACGGCTTGCCTTCGGTCAGCGTGCCGGTCTTGTCGAATGCGATCACGGTCGCGCGCTGGGCGAGTTCCAGCGCCTGCGCGTCCTTGATCAACACCCCATGGCGTGCGGCGACGCCGGTGCCGGCCATGATCGCGGCCGGCGTCGCGAGGCCGAGCGCGCACGGGCACGCAATCACGAGCACCGCGACCGCGTTGAGGATCGCGGTCTCCGCGCCCGCGCCGGCAATCAGCCAGCCGATCAGCGTCAGCGCCGCGATGCCGAGGATCGCCGGCACGAACACCGCGCTGACGCGATCGACGAGCCGCTGGATCGGCGCTTTTTCCGCCTGCGCGGATTCGACGAGGCGGATGATCCGCGCGAGCGTCGTCTCCGCGCCGATCGCGGTGGTTTCGACGACGAGCGCGCCTTCGCCGTTGATCGACCCGGCCGTCACCGGATCGCCGTCGTCCTTCGCGACGGGCAGGCTTTCGCCGGTGATCAGCGATTCGTCGATGTGCGAACGGCCCGCGACGATCCGGCCGTCCACCGGCACGCGTTCGCCGGGCCGGATGCTGACGGTCGTGCCGACGCGCACCTGCGCAAGCGGCACGTCGCGCTCGACGCCGTGCTCGACGATCCGCGCACGGTCGGGCCGCAACGCGTTCAGCGCGCGGATCGCCTCGGTGGTCTGGCGCTTCGCGCGCGCCTCGAGCCACTTGCCGAAGCGCACCAGCGTGACGATGACGGCCGACGCCTCGAAATACAGGTGGCCCGGATGGGCGGGGTCGCGCAGCAGCATCCACAGGCTCAGGCCGTAGGCGGCGGACGTGCCGAGCGCGACGAGCAGGTCCATGTTGCCGGCGCGCGCCTTGACCGCATGCCACGCCGCGCGATAGAAGCGGGCGCCGAAGCCGAACTGGACGATCGACGCGAGCACGAGCTGGACCCAGCCGTTCAGCATCGCGTCGACGCCGAACGGCGCGGCGAACATCGGCGCGAAGAGCGGTGCGCTCAGCAGCGCGGCAGCGATCACGAGGTTGCGTTCGCGCACTGCTTCGCGGCGCTTGCGCTCGCCGGGTGACGGCACGGCGGCGCCGGTAGCAGCGGCAGCGGCGGCCGTTTGCGGTGCGGCGGCAAGCGACGCTCGATAGCCGGCGGTCGTGACGGCGGCGACCAATGTGGCTGGATCGATAGCGGCGGCGCCCTGCACCGATGCGCGTTCGGTCGCGAGATTGACCGATGCGCGGGTGACGCCAGGGACGGCGGCGAGCGCCTTTTCGACACGGCCGGCGCACGATGCGCAGGTCATGCCGCCGATGTCGAGTTCAATATTGGTGGCTGCGGTGGCTGCGGTGGCTGCGGTGGCTGCGGTGGCTGCGGTGGCTGAAGCCGACGAAGCAGATGCGGCAGGCGCAGTGGGGGCTGAGGACCCGGAAGCCGTATCCGGATCAATAACGGGCGTTGCACCGTAACCGGCTTGCTTCACCGCCTCGACGAGGCGGGCAGCCGTGACATCGGCGTCGGCATCGACCGTCGCCCGTTCGGTGGCCAGATTGACGGACGCGCGCGTCACGCCGGGCACCTTGGCGAGCGCCTTCTCGACCCGCGTGACGCACGACGCGCAAGTCATTCCGTCGATATCGAGTTCGAGCGTGGCCGTTACCGAGGCGAGCGGTTCTGTCATGTCGGGTTCTCCAAAAGCGCGGTCCGAGCCGCATACATCGCCAGTATCAACATTCCCATGATGGTAAGGTCAAGCGGCCGCGACGATGTGACGCTGCGCTGTATACATAGGATGGCCCGGAAATCCATGGCCGTGTCGCGTCGAAGAAAAAGGAACTGCTGGTGGTCGAGGGCTGGTCGCACTACGACCTGTACGACAAGCCGAAGCCGGCCGGGCTCGCGCTGGCCAGGGCGGCGACACTCTTCAACGAACCCCTGTAAGCTTCCGGTGCAACCGTACGCGGCCCGGCGCTCACGCGAAACGCCGGCCTAACCTCGAACCGCATCAGGAGCGCAAGCATGGCGACTTACATTGTCTTCACTCGTGAAAGCACGCAGGATCAGAATGAACTCGACACCTACTTCAGGGATGTCGGCGCGACGCTCGCCGCCCATCCTGTAAAGGTGCTCGCCGCGTATGGCCCGCAGGAGACGCTCGAGGGCGAAGGTCCCGAGGGTGTCGTGATCGTCGAGTTTCCGTCGAAGGAGGCGGCGCACGCGTGGTATCACGGCCCCGAATATCAGGCCGTCGTCCAGCATCGCTTCAAGGGCGCGCGCTATCGCGCGGTGCTGGTCGAAGGGGTGTGATCGAAGCTCGGCCCGCGCGCGGCGGGCCTGGATCATGAATGAGAAGAATGAGCAAACGCCCGGCCCCGTCAGAGAAAGCCGGGCGTTTTCACGTCCGACGAGCCCGAACCCGGACCAGACAGGCCGACAAAACTGTCCGAGTTCCATTATTTGGACTGGGCGGAATTGCGCGACGCATAGTGGGAAGCCAAAGCTCCGAAGGCAGCGTTCGCAGCGTACGTCGCCGGGGCAAGTGTCATTCACCCAAGAGATTTCCGATCTTCGTCAGATCCGCATCGCACCGCCTTCGCAAACAGCTATTCGGCATATTGGGGATAGTCCCGAGGCGCTATGATACCGCCCTGATGTCAGTGCCCACTGCAGTGGAACTGCAGCCTGGGCCGGCTGGGGCAGCCTTGATTGACCTTGACTAGCCTTGGTTCTGCAGCGTGCGAGTTGCGCAAGGCATTGATTTTTAAAGAATGACATACGGCCAGCTATCAATAATGAAAAACCGACGAGGAACTGTCTCCCTGCGGCGCGCGTGCGCGCCGCTCGCCATTGCGGTGCTCCTGGCCGGATGCGCCGCCCAACCGGACGCGATCCAGCGCAAGACCGGCTGGATGCGCGCCGAAGTGGCCGACTCCTATATCTATGCGTATCCGCTCGTGCTGATGGACGTCGCGAAGGAAGCCGCCACCGGCGGTGACGGCGCGCAACCGGGCCAGGCACCGCTCAACACGCTGCGCCACGCGCAGGCGCTGCCGCCCGTCGGCGCGCTCAATCCGCCGCTGCCGGGCGTCGATACGCTCGACTCGACCGGCTGGCTCGACGTCGGCGCCGAGCCGGTGCTCGTGACGCTGCCGGATACCCGCGGCCGCTACTGGGACGCCCGCGCGCTCGACATGTGGACCAACGTGCTGTGGTCGTCGAGCGCGGTTGCGCAAGGCCCGCGCGGCGGCGCGCGGCCGCAAACGATTGCCTTCGCCGCGAAGGACTGGCAGGGCACGCTGCCGAAGGGCGTGATGCGGATCGACGTGCCGTCGCGCAACGCATGGCTCGAGGTGCGCCTGCAGACGAGCGGCGGCCGCGATCTCACCGTCGTCAAGAAACTGCAGCGCGGGATCCGCATGGTGCCGCTGTCGGTCTATACGGGCGCCGCGCGCGGCGCGTCGGTCGCGGTCCACGCCGGCAGCGGGCCCGCCGAGGCGGCAAGCGGCGGCACGCCGGCCGAGCAGGTTGCCGCGCTCGCCCCGAAAGCGTATTTCACGCGCTTCGCGCAGGCGCTGCAGGACAACCCGGCGCCCGCCGACGACGCGCATGCGCAGCAGCTGCTCGACGACGTCGGCGTGTCGGCAGGCTACCCCGTGCTGTGGACGGGCGATCGCCTCATGGCCGCGACGGCCGGCGTCGCCGAAGCGCGGGCGCGGCTCGCGGCGCCGCCGCCGAACGTGCTGAACGCGAACGGCTGGAGCTGGATCGGCGATACGGCCGGCCAGTACGGCCAGGATTACGCGCTGCGCGCGTATGCGGCCTATACGCAGTTCGGCACCGCGACGCGCGACGACGAGACGCTCGCGGTCGTGCGCGTCGACAGCGACGGCCATCCGCTGAACGGCGCGAATCGCTACACGCTGCATTTCGCGCCGGACGCGCTGCCGCCGGTGCGCGCGTTCTGGACGCTCACGCCGTACACGACGGACGGCGCATTGCCGGACGTCGGCGCCGCGCGCCGCTCGCTCGGCGACCGCGACCGGCTGCGGCGCAACCGCGACGGCTCGCTTGACGTCGTCGTGTCGGCCGTGTCGCCGGGCGGCGCGCATGCGGCGAACTGGCTGCCGGCCCCGCGCGCGGACTTCGCGCTCGCGTTGCGGCTGTACGCGCCGAAGCCGCAGGCGAGCGACGGCACGTGGATGCCGCCCGTCGTCGTGCGGAAGTGAACCCGCCGCCGCCGCGGCTGTCCGACGGGCGAACGCGGCGGCGCCCGATCAGCGTTCCGTCATTCCCTCAGCCTATACTTTCGGGATAGTCGGCCCGAGCGAACCGGTTTCCCGTTCGCCCGGCCGTCGTTCCCAGGCAATCGAGCATGGCAAGCCAAGACAAAGAAACCGTAAACTCGACCCTTCGCGCCCTCGGCGGCGTCATGCGCGCGCGCCGGACCCGGCGCATCGGCCTCGGCGTACTGATCTTCCTCGTTTTATTCGGACTGCTCGGGTTCTTTGCCGCGCCGCCGCTGATCCGCCACATCGCGGAACAGCAGCTGAGCCAGCAGCTCGACCGCCCGGCGACGATCCAGCGCATCGCGCTGAATCCGTACACGCTGAACCTCGAAGCCGACGGCATCCGTCTCGGCGAGCGCGGCGGGCAGGGCGACTTCATCGACATCGGCAAGCTCGTCGTGCGACCGTCGTGGACGTCGCTGTTTCGCGGCGCGCCGATCGTCAACGAGATCCGCCTCGATGCGCCGCGCTTTCACATCTTGCGCTACGACGCACAGCGTTTCAACTTCACCGACTTGATCGAGAAGTTCTCGAAGCCGTCGAAGCCGGAAAGCAAGCCGACCTATTTCTCCGTTTCGAACATCCAGATCAACGACGGCCGGATCGACTTCGACGATCGCCTGCTGAACGAGAAGCACGTCGTCGACAACTGGACGCTCGGGATTCCATACATCGCGACGCTGCCGTCGAAGACCGACATCTTCGTCGAGCCGAAGCTGCGCGCGCGCTTCGACGGCAGCCCGCTCTCGCTCGATGGCAAGACGAAGCCGTTCGCGCAGTCGCGCGAATCGGAAATCGAGCTGAAGCTCGACCGGCTCGACGTGCCGAAGCTGATGTCGTACGTGCCGGCGAAGCTGCCGGTCGCGGTGCAGAGCGGCCTGCTCAGCAGCAACCTGACGGTCAACTTCGTGATGAGCGGCGCGGAACCGGCGCTGCGCGTGTCCGGCACCGTCGATCTGAATGACGCAAAGGTGACGAGCGCGACGTCCGAGCCGCTGTTCGCCGCGCGCGGCGTGCACGTCGCGGCGGTCAGCCTCGAGCCGCTGCGCAATGTCATGCACTTCGACGAGATCCGCCTCGACCAGCCGGTCGTCGATCTCGCGCGCGACCGGCAGGGCGTGCTGAACGTCGAGAAGCTCGCCGCGCAGCCGGCGCCGAAGACATCGGCGGAACCGAAGGCCGCGCCGGGTGCACCCGCGGCGTCGGGCGTGGCCGTGCCGGAAGCGGCGAGCGAAGCAAAGGCCGGCACAGCGGCCGAAGCGAAGGCCGGCGCGGTGGCCGAAGCGAAAGCGCAGCCGCTCGACCTGACGATCCGCCACTTCGCGATCGACGGCGGCACGGTCAACATCGACGACCGCGTGCCCGCGACGCCGACCACGATGTCGCTCACGCAACTGGCGGTGACGCTCGACGGCTTGACGCTGCAGGGCAAGACGCCGGCGAAGTACACGCTGTCGACGACGCTGTCGCGCGGCGGCGACGTGAAGGCTGAAGGCGCGTTCAGCGTGGCGGAGAAGCAGGCCGACGCGAAGCTGACGGTCGATGCGCTCGCGCTGCCCGCGCTGCAGCCGTACCTCGGCGAAGCAACGCGCGCGCGCGTGCTCGACGGCACGCTCGGCGCGACGGTCAACGCGAAGGCCGACTGGGGCAAGACGCCGCTCGACGCGCAGGTCGCCGACAGCGAGGTCCGCCTGAAGTCGCTGAAGATCGCGACGCCGGACGCGAAGGCGCCCGCGATCGTGCTGCCCGACGCGCAGGCGAAGATCGCGAAGGTCGATCTCGCCGCGCGCACCGCGCAGGTCGCGAGTGTCGACGTGAGCGGGCTCGCGCTCGACGTGAAGCGCCTGAAGGACGGCCAGATCGATCTCGCAGCGCTCGCGAGCCCCGCGCAGAAGGCGCTGCCTGAGCGCACGGTCGCGCGCAAGGCCGAGGCCGCCGCGCCGTCGTGGCACTACCAGATCGACGCGCTGAACGTGAAGGATGCGACGGCGAACTACACGGACCTGTCGACGCCGCGTCCGGTGAAGCTCGCGATCAAGCCGCTGCAGCTGTCGGTGGAGAAGATCAGCGACGACCTGACGAAGCCGCTGCCGGTGAAGCTGCAGGCGACGCTGAACCGCAAGGGCTCGCTGAACGTGTCCGGCGACGTTACCGCGCAGCCGCTGAAGCTCGGCCTGAAGATCAACGGCAACCGTCTCGACGCTGCCGCGTTCGAGCCGTATTTCGGCAGCGCGCTGAACGCGACGATCGCGAGCGCGCTGCTCAATGCGAACGGCAACCTGACGTTCGCGCAGGCGAAGGACGCGATGCGCGCGTCGTATCGCGGCGACGCGGCGCTCGTCGATGTGCGGATGCTCGACAAGGTGACGTCCGGCCCGTTCGCGGGATGGGGCTCGCTCGCGCTGTCGAACCTGAAGGCGACCTACGACGAGAAGGGCACCGACGTCGACGCCGCGCGCGTGACGTTCTCGAACTTCTACGGCCGCGTGCTGCTCGACTCGCAAGGACGGCTGAACCTGAAGGACATCGTCGCGAAGGAAACCGGCCCCGCGCAGTCGCTGACGCACGACACGAGCAAGGGCGAGCCGGTGCCGCTGTCGCCGCAGGGGGCGTCGGCGCCGGCCGCTGCGCAGACCGCGCAGGCCGCCCAGCAGGCTTCCGCGCCGGCCGCCGCATCGGCGCCGGCGATCGTCAAGGCCGCGCAGCCGCCGCAGAACCCGGTGCGGCTGCATTTCGGCGAACTCGTGCTGCAGAACGGCCGCGTGAACTACACGGACAACTTCATCAAGCCGAACTACACGGCGAACCTCGTCGCGATCAAGGGCACGGTCGGTGCGTTCGGCACGGATTCGACCACGTCCGCGCCGGTCGACGTGACCGCGAACCTCGCGGGCAACGGGCCGATCTCGATCAAGGGCACGGTCAATCCGCTGATCGAGAAGCCGGCGCTCGACCTGACCGCGGCCGCGCACGACATCGAGCTGACCAACCTGACGCCGTATTCGGCGAAGTACGCGGGCTACCCGATCACGAAGGGCAAGCTCAACGTCGACCTGCATTACCAGCTCGCGAACGACCAGCTGTCGGCGAACAACCACATCTTCATCGACCAGCTGACGTTCGGCGACCATGTGGAGAACGACACGGCGACGAAGCTGCCGGTGAAGCTCGCGATCTCGCTGCTGAAGAACTCGCGCGGCGAGATCGACGTGAACCTGCCGGTGTCGGGTTCGCTGTCGAATCCGGAGTTCAGCATCGGCGGACTGATCTGGCGCGCGGTGCTGAACCTGGTCGCGAAGGCGGTGACGTCGCCGTTCACGCTGCTCGCGCACGCGTTCGGCAGCGGCGGCGAGGAGCTCGGCTACGTCGAGTTCGCGCCGGGCTCGTCCGACCTGAGCGACGCGCAGCAGAAGAAGCTCGACACGGTCGTGAAGATGCTGACCGAGAAGTCGTCGATCCGCCTCGACCTGATCGGCCGCGTCGATCCGGACAAGGACACGCCGGGGCTGCGCGACGCATACGTCGACCGGCTCGTCCGGCAGCAGAAGCTGAAGGACGTCGTCGGGCAGGGCGAGAGCATCGATCCGCGCTCGGTGAAAGTCGAGCCGGCCGAATACCACACGTACCTGACGCGCGCGTACAAGGCTGCCGACTTCAAGAAGCCGCGCAACATCGTCGGCCTGCAGAAGACGCTGCCGGACGACGACATGAAGAAGGCGCTGGCCGACCACGCGCCGGTGGACGAAGGCAGCCTGCGCGCGCTCGCGCAGGATCGTGCGCAGTCGGTGCGTGAGTATCTCGACGGGAAGATCGATTCGAGCCGGATGTTCATCGTCGCGCCGAAGCTCGACGCGAAGGGCATCGAGGACAAAGGCGCGACGACGCGCGTCGACTTCGGCCTGAAGTAATCCCGCGCAGCCCTTCCACTTCCACGTCCGCTGCCGCGTCCGTTCGGGCGCGGCAGCGGAACGTTCAGCGCGCGGGCACGGGCTCGCGCTTCTCCAGCTCCTTCCTCGCCGCGAGCGGCAGGCGCGGATCGTCCCATTGCGTCAGCCATTCCACTTCCTTGGCCGTAAAGACCTGGCCGTAATTGCGCAGCGCGTACTGCAACGCGTCGACGACGTGATGGCGGATGATTTCAGGCGTGCGTGCGTCGTCCAGCACGAACCGGAAGGCTTCCAGGGTCGACATTCTCGTGCTCCGGGTCAGGGAAAACCCTTTATCGCACGCCAATAGTCGAGCGCCTAGCCGAAAAAAAACGATGAATGCCGCACGTCGGCGCAGCCGTTGCGTGCGCATGCGTGTGCGCGAATGCCGCGTATGCCCCCGTTCGGTGCGCTACCGCACACAAGACAGGCCGCGCTGCGACCATCGCATTGCGACCGTCTCATGTCACTTGCGATTGGTTACGTTTGACAGAAAACAGAAAGCCTCGCTTCATCGGATCGCCGCACAGCTCGGCGATATTGACGCGCCTGTTTGCAGGCCGTGCAGTTCAACGTCAATCGGTGAGGTGGGGTGATGATTTCGTTCTTCGGTAAGCAGCGGAAGATGGCAATGGTGGTGGCGGGCGCGCTGGCGCTCGCGAGCGCAGGTGTCTACGCGCAGCAGGGCGCGGGGAATCAGGGCAATCAAGGAAACCACGATGAGCATGGCCGCCGTGTCGTGAAGCACGTGCTGCTGCTCAGCATCGACGGCCTGCACGAGCAGGACCTCGCACGCTGCATCGGCGCGAACACGTGCCCGAACGTGGCGACGCTCGCGCAAAACGGCGTGACGTACACGAACGCGCACACGCCGGGCCTGTCGGATTCGTTTCCGGGCCTCGCGGCGCTCGTGACGGGCGGCTCGCCGAAGACGGCCGGCCTGTTCTATGACGTGTCGTATGACCGCAACCTGTACGCGCCGTCGGACACGACCTGCTCGGGCAAGCAGGGCTGGAACGTCGTGTTCGACGAAACGACCGGCATCGACGCGATGAACGGCGGCAAGCTCGTGCACCTCAACGGCGGCGGCGCGTTCAATCCGCAGGCGATCCCGAACGCGCTCGTCGGCGGCAAGTGCGTGCCGGTCTATCCGCACAACTACGTGAAGACGAACACCGTGTTCGAGGCCGTGAAGGCCGCGATCCCGAACGCGCACACCGCTTGGGCCGACAAGCACGCATGGGGCTACGACTGGCTGAACGGTCCGTCAGGCACGGGCGTCGACGATCTGATGCGCACCGAGATCAACTCGATCGACCCGGTGACGAACTCGGACTACTCCGACGTTTATTCGCACACCGCGCAATTCGACAACCTGCACGTGCAGGCGCTGATCAACCAGATCGACGGCCTGGATTCGACCGGCAAGAGCGCGCCGGTGCCGACGCTGTTCGGCGCGGACTTCCAGACGCTGAGCGTCGCGCAGAAGGCGCCGGTCGTGAAGGGCGGCGGCTACATGGATGCGAGCTTCACGCCGAACGGCCAGGTCGCGAACGCGATCACGTATATCGACAACTCGATCGGCCGGATCGTCAACGAACTGAAGCAGCGCAACCTGTATAGCTCGACGGCCGTGATCGTCACGGCGAAGCATGGCCAGTCGCCGACCGATCACACGAAGCTCGTGAAGAACGGCGACACGCTGACGGCGCTGCTCGAATCGAACAACTACCTCGACCAGAACGGCAACTTCGGCCAGAACAACAATGTGAACGGCCTGAACGATGGTGAGGGCTTCGCGGGCACCGGCTTCGTGCAGACCGACGACGTCGGCCTGATCTGGCTGCGCGATCGCAGCCAGCGCACGGCCGTCGTCACGACGCTGAAGGCGAACCTCGGCTGCACCGCGACGGGGATCTGCGCGGACGGCCCGCAGGCGTACATCCTGTACGGCTCGGCGCTGGCCGAGCGCTTCGGCGATCCGGCGAACGGCCGCACGCCGGACATCATCGTGCAGCCGAACCCGGGCGTGATCTATACGTCGAGCACGAAGAAGGACGAGGAGCACGGCGGCAACGCGCCGGATGACAACCACCTCGGCCTGCTCGTGTCGTACCCGGGCATCCATCGCGCGCGCTCGGTCAACGACTATGTCGGCACCAAGCAGGTTGCGCCGACGATCCTCGGCCTGCTCGGCGCCAATCCGGACCTGCTGCATGCGGTCGTCGCCGAGCACACGCATGTGCTGCCGGCGCTCGGCATCGATCACTGACCGGGAAAGCCGCCTGCCGCCCGCGCGCGGCAGGCGCATTGCGCGGCGCCGGGCGGTCGACGGCGCCGCGTTTCTTTTCGCATGGCGATGCCGGACCGGCTCACCCGTTCGCGCATTCGTCCAGCATCCATTTTCTCCGGCGCTTCGATGCGGCCCTCGTGCGACGCGAGGGCCGTTTTTATTTTGACGAACGGGTGAACGGGAACGATGGCGCTGCACGCGCTTGATTTCGACGGAGCGCAGCGCCATATTGACCGCGCACACTCCTTCAACAACGCACCAAGAGGTTTTCGATGCGCCTGATTCTCGCCCTGCTCGTTCCGTGGCTGCAGTTCTTCACGATCGGCCGTCCGTTCGCCGGGCTGATCTGTCTCATCCTGCAACTGACGCTGATCGGCTGGATCCCGGCCGCGATCTGGTCGGTTTATGCGCTGAGCCAGTACAAGACCGATCGCAAGATCGAGGAAGCGCTGGGCGGCCGGCGCTGAGCGGGTAATTCGGCAGATTTCCATACAGATCATGCGGAGCAAGCAGCATGATCTGTATAGTTTTGTGCCGAAATGACCCGACTCGGATTCGGCCGACGGTACGACGCAAGCCAGTCGCCATAGCGCTTGCCCCCGCCGTCAGGCCTGCACCGGCCCATCCATTTCCGCCGCGCGCGCGAACAGCCAGTCGACGAACGTGTGCAGCGGCCGGTCGTCGTCATCGTCGCGATACAGGCAGTGAAACGGCGGCCCTTCGAGATGGACCTCGGGAAACAGCGCGACGAGCCGGCCGTTTGCGAGATCGTCGAGCACGACGGCGCGTGTTGCGAGGCATACGCCGAGCCCGCTGGCAGCGGCCTTGAGCAGCAGGAAGAAATCGCGATAGATCGGGCCACGCAGCGTCTCGGTGATGTCCGTGCCGGCCTGATGGAACCAGTACTGCCAGGCTTGCGGCACGCCCGCGTAGTGCAGCAGCGGCGCATGGCGCAGGTCGGACGGCACGCGCAAGCGCTCGAGCAGCGGATGGCCGGGCGCGCAGACGGGCACCGCGACGCCCGCGAGCAGCGGCCGCGACACGAAACCCTTGCGGCGCAGCTCCGGCGTATAGCGGCGGATCACCACGTCGCAGGTCTCGTCGAGCCGGTCCTGCTCGGCGTCGGGCGTCGCGGCGAGCTGCACGTCGATGCCTGGATGCGCAGCCTGGAACGCGGCCAGTTGCGGCAGCAACCAGCCGTGCGCGAACGACGCAGACGTATCGACGCGGATCGGCAGGCTGCCGCCTGAATCGAACATCTGCCCGGTCGCCTGCGCAAGCCGCCCGAGGCAGCTCGCGACGTCGACCAGATAATGCCGCGCACGCGGCGTGAGCCGCAGCGCGCGCCCGTCGCGCTCGAACAGCTTCTGGCCGAAGAACGATTCGAGCACGCGGATCTGCTGCGCGACCGCGCTCTGGGTCACGTTCAGCTCGTCGGCGGCGAGGGTCAGGCTTTGCAGGCGTCCGGCAGCTTCGAAGCTGCGCAGCGCGTTCAGGGGCGGCAGTCGGCGCATCGTGCGATCGCGAAGAAAAGCTACACAGTCGGTCAGAAAATGTCGTTTGTCGAGGGCAGGGCGCGTCCCTATGATTGCGCCGACAGGAGAACGCCCCGATGACGATCAAATCGCCGCCCGATGCCCGCTCAACCGGAATGCGCCGCTTTCGCCGAGCCCGGCGGACACGGACCTGGCGGCCGTGGTCGTCGGATGGCGAAGCCGCGCTGCCGTCGGCACGCGGCCGCCGCGCGCTGGCGCTCGCCGGCGCGTGCTTCATCGCCGCGCTGGCCGGATGCGCCGGCAAGCCGGCGGCGAACGAGCGGCAGATCGGCAGCGGCGGTTCGCTGGTGCGCTACAGCTCGAGCCAGACCGAGGTCGATCTGACCGATGCGGAGCAGCAGGCGCTGCGCATGCTGAGCGATCGCCGCTATGCGGGCGCCACGCAGGCGCGTGCGCTCGACGCGGTTGCGCAAGTGCTGCGCGCGCAGGGCTATGCACCGGTGACGGTCGATCGCGACACGGGGCTCGTCGAAGCGGGCCGCAGCGACACGCTGATGCCGACATGGCGGCAGGTGTTGCGCGGCGCGGTGAAGGCCCGCATCGGATGGGTTCCGGCGAAGCCCGATCACGAGCGCGTGGCCGCGATCGTGGCGGTCCGTACGACGCGCGGCACGGGCGGCACTGACGACGCGATGGTGCGCGTGCGGTTCGATCGCACGGTGTGGGACAGCAACGGCGATTCGCGCTCCAAGACCGTCGTCGAGCCGGCGTTCTATCAGACGTTTTTCGCGGCAGTCGACAAGGCGATGTGCACGACGGCGCCGTGCGGGCAATGACCAGTGTGCACAGGGCCAAATCATGCGGGAAGGGGATAACCGCAACGCATGCTCGACGGACGACGCGATGCACGCGCGGAGGCCGACGGGCGGGCTCCCGTGTTGCCGGTCGTCGCGTCGGGCACGCAGCACGGACGACCATGTGACGGGCGAGGGCACGATGCGTGCCGCGCGCGATGTTGCGCTACGCGGCACGGCGGTCCTACTTCACCGCAAACAGCGTCAGGTTCATGAAGATCTTGAACGCATAGCCGAGCGTCACCGCGCCCGCGACGCCGCCTGCCCACAGCAGCACGAACCACATCCAGCCGCGCAGTTTCGAGCGCGGCGCGGCGTCGTGCTCAGTGGTGGTAGTAGTGCTGGTCTTCATGGCGCACCTTGCCTCGGAATACCCAGTAACCCATCGTCGTATAGGCGATGATGATCGGCAGGATAACGGCTGCGCCGACCAGTGTGAAGGTCTGGCTTTCCCGCGGCGCTGCCGCTTCCCAGATCGTCATGTTCTGCGGAATCGCATACGGGAACAGGCTGACGAGCAGGCCGACATAGCCGAGCAGCACGAGCGCGAGCGCGAGCACGAACGGCGTCATGTCGTGCCGGCTGCGCACCGCGCGATACATCCACACCGCGCAGCCTGCGACGAGGAACGGCACCGGCAGCAGGCGCGAGAACAGCCCGGAATCGAACCAGCGTTCGGCGATCGCCGGATCCTGCAGCGGCGTCCACAGGCTGACGATCGCGATGAACGCGAGCAGCATGACCGTCAGCGGCCACACGACGCGATGCAGGCGGCGCTGCAGGTCGCCTTCGGTCTTCGCGACGAGCCAGCAGCAGCCGAGCAGCGCGTAGGTCACGATCAGGCCGAGCCCCGTCAGCAGGCTGAACGGCGTGAGCCAGTCGAACGCGTCGCCCGCGAACACGCCGTTCTTCACGTCGATGCCCTGCAGGAACGCGCCGAGCGCGACACCCTGGAAGAACGTCGCGCCGGCCGAGCCGCCGATGAACGCGAGATCCCACAGGTGCTTGGTGCGGCGCGCCTTCGCGCGGATCTCGAACGACACGCCGCGGAAGATCAGGCAGACCAGCATGAAGATCAGCGGCAGGTACAGCGCCGACAGCACGGTCGAATAGACGACCGGGAACACCGCGAACAGGCCGGCGCCGCCCAGCACGAGCCAGGTCTCGTTGCCGTCCCACACGGGGGCGACCGTGTTCATCATCAGGTTGCGCTCCTTCTCGTCCGGGAAGAACGGGAAGACGATGCCGATGCCGAGGTCGAAGCCGTCGAGCACGACGTACATGAAGAGCCCCAATGCGATGATCGCGGCCCAGATTACGGTGACGTCCATAGGTTTTCTCGTTTGCGGAAAAGGTGGGCCGCTCAGGCGGTCTCGATCAGCTCGTCGACGGCCGACATCGGACGGCGCGCGGTGTGGTCGGGGCGCGTATCCGGCTTGTCGTCATGCGGCACGTCGGGCAGCGCGGGGCCGGCCTTCATCAGCTTGAGCATGTAGTAGACGCCGGTGCCGAACACGAGGAAGTACACGATCACGAACGTCATCATCGAGATGCTGACCTGCTGCACGGACAGCGGCGACACGGCCTGCGCGGTGCGCATCACGCCGTAGACGACCCACGGCTGGCGGCCCGCTTCCGTCGTCACCCAGCCCGCGAGCAGCGACACGAAGCCGGTCGGCCCCATCGCGAGCGCCAAGCGCTGGAACCACTTCGACTCATACAGCCGGCCGCGGCGGCGCAGGAACCAAGCGAGCGCGGCGAGCCCGATCATCGCGAAGCCGAGGCCGACCATGATCCGGAAGCTCCAGAACACGACCGTCGAATTCGGCCGGTCCTCCGGCGGGAACTCCTTCAGGCCGCGGATCTCGCCGTCCCACGTATGCGTGAGGATCAGGCTGCCGAGATGCGGAACCTTCACCGCGTAGCGCGTCGTTTCGGCCTTCATGTCGGGAATCCCGAACAGGTTCAGCGGCGTGCCGCCCTTCTCGGTTTCCCACAGGCCTTCGATCGCGGCGATCTTCGCCGGCTGGTGCTTCAGCGTGTTGATGCCGTGCTGGTCGCCGATCAGCGCCTGCACCGGCGCGAGCACGAGCAGCAGCCACAGCGCCATCGAGAACATCTTCTTCACGCCCTGGTCGCGACGGCCCTTCAGCAGGTGCCATGCGCCGGTCGCGGCGACCACCAGCGCGGCCACGATGAACGCGGCGATCGCCATGTGGAAGAGACGGTACGGGAACGACGGGTTGAAGATGACCGCGAACCAGTCGGTCGGCACGACGCGGCCGTCGACGATCTCGAAGCCCTGCGGCGTCTGCATCCAGCTGTTCGACGCGAGGATCCAGAACGTCGAGATGATCGTGCCGATCGCGACCATCAGCGTCGCGCCGAAGTGCGCGCGCGGGCTCACGCGGTTCCAGCCGAACAGCATGATGCCGAGGAAGCCGGCTTCGAGGAAGAACGCGGTCATCACCTCGTACATCAGCAGCGGCCCCGTGACGGAGCCGGCGAAGCTCGAGAAGCCGGACCAGTTCGTGCCGAACTGATAGCTCATCACGACGCCGGAGACGACGCCCATCCCGAACGCGACCGCGAAGATCTTCGACCAGAACAGGCAAAGGGTTTTGTAGTACGGCTTGCCCGTCTTGAGCCAGCGGTATTCGAGCACCGCGATGAAACTCGCGAGGCCGATGCTCAGCGCCGGAAAGACGATGTGAAAGGAGACGGTGAATGCGAACTGCAGGCGGGCCAGATCGAGGGCCGAAAATGCGGTATCCATACCTGTTGACCGAAGCTGTCGATACCCGCCGGCGGGCCTGCCGACGGACCCTCGCCGCGATGGGCCGCAGGGTTGGCTGGAGTATGGGACGCGATGTTGCGGTGCGAAATGTGCCAACTCGTCGCAGATGTCCAGACCGTGCGCGGTCTTTATGGGATAAATCGTTGATTCGTATCAAGAACGCGGTGCGAGGCGCGCGCGGGCGCGCCGTGGCGGTCTGCCGCACCTGCGTCAATATGGCGCGTCGCGTCATCGGGAGCGCGCGGCCAGGAGTAGGATCGGCGTATGGCGCCGCGCGTGGTGCGATGCGGCCGCGGCGTCGGGTCTGAACCCTCCGCGAATGCCGGCGGTCCAGGCAGTTCGAGCCGGCCGGCCGACCGTTTCGACGCATTAGCCGGTAACGCTTGCGCACGCACCGACGGCCGCTGCGCGCTGCGTCTGTCACACCGGTAACGCCGTGCAACATTGCCTTGCGTGCCCGTAATGGATGCCGGATCGCGCGCAGCGTAGCGTTGAGTGCGTCGGGTTCGCGATCGCGAACCGGTTTTTTCGGAGATCGAGACGTGAATGCTTCGAAGCTCGCGCTGGGCGCTGTCGCCGCCATGGCGATCGGCACGGCGGGCGTCGCCCACGCCGCGCGTGTCGGGGTCTGGGTAGGCGGCGGCTACCCGTATTACTACCCCGTCGTGCCTGCCCCCTATTACTACCCGCCGCCCGTCGTCGCGGTGCCCGTCGCGCCACCTCCGCCGCCGGAGTACGTCGAACAGGGACAGGCGCAAGCGGGGCCCTCCGGAAGCGGCGCCGGCGACGTCTGGTATTACTGCGACGCGTCGAAGCACTACTACCCGTACGTGAAGGACTGCAAGTCGGGCTGGCGGTCGGTGCCGGCGCGGCCGCAGTGATGGAGGCGCAACGATGAACAAAGCGATTCGATATGTACGCTGGCCCGCGCTGGCGGTGCTCGCCGGCCTCGTCAGCGCGTGCGCGTACGTGCCGACCGGCCCGACCGTGATGGC
Organism: Burkholderia sp. PU8-34; assembly: GCF_053427725.1. Lineage (NCBI taxonomy): Bacteria > Pseudomonadati > Pseudomonadota > Betaproteobacteria > Burkholderiales > Burkholderiaceae > Burkholderia > Burkholderia sp. PU8-34. The sequence goes on along the minus strand of NZ_JBSAXC010000013.1, from coordinate 143,250 downwards.
GCTGCCCGGCACGGGCAAGTCGTTCGACCAGTTCCGCGTCGACGATGCGAACTGCCGCCAGTACGCATTCCAGCAATCGGGCGGCGTGACCGCCGGACAGGCGTCGACGGCGAGCGCAGTCGGTAGCGCGGCGGTCGGCACGGCGATCGGTGCGGCCGCGGGCGCCGCGTTCGGCGGCGGCCGGGGGGCGGCAGTCGGCGCCGGAGCTGGCCTGCTCGGGGGCAGCGTGGTGGGCGCGGGCGCCGCGCAGGGTTCTGCGTACGAGGTGCAGCGCAGCTACGACTATGCGTACCTGCAATGCATGTACGCGACCGGCAACCGCGTGCCGATGCCGGGCGGGATGAGCGGCGGCTATAGCGGCGCGCAGCGTGCCGCGCCGCCGATGCCACCGCCCGGCGTGCAGCCGCCGCCACCGCGTTACTGACGGCGCGCTGCGATGCGTCGCGAGCTGCGCTGGCGGCATGCCGCGCAGCATCGCCGGGTACGCTGCGAAGCCGCATGGCACGACATGCTTCAGCGACGCGTCGCGCGGCATTGCACGACGCGTTGCGGGAGCTGGCGCGGCAAGCGGAGCCGACACGCAATCCGCAACGATGGGTATCGCGTGTCGTCATGCGCGGCACGTCCGGCGTCAGGCGGACAACTGCCCGGCAAGCGCACGGCTTATTGCGTACACTCTGAGTCTCGTTTCTGCACCGCCGGTATCGGTGGATCCGTATCGGCACACGTTCACTCAGGGAACAACGATGATCGATTTACGCAGCGATACCGTGACGCGTCCGAGCTCGGCCATGCTGGCCGCGATGACTGCCGCCGAAGTCGGCGACGACGTGTGGGGCGACGATCCGACCGTGCTGCGCCTGCAGGCCGCGACGGCCGAGCGCGCGGGCAAGGAGGCGGGCCTGTTCTTTCCGAGCGGCACGCAGAGCAACCTCGCCGCGCTGATGGCGCATTGCGAGCGCGGCGACGAATACATCGTCGGCCAGCTCGCGCATACCTACAAATACGAAGGCGGCGGCGCGGCGGTGCTCGGCAGCATCCAGCCGCAGCCGATCGAGAACGCGCTCGACGGCACGCTGCCGATCGACAAGATCGTCGCCGCGATCAAACCCATCGACAACCACTTCGCGCGCACGCGCCTGCTCGCGCTCGAAAACACGATCGGCGGCCGCGTGCTGCCGACCGGCTACGCGGAAGAGGCTGTCGCGGTCGCGCGCAGCCGCGGCCTGTCCGCGCACCTCGACGGCGCGCGCGTGTGCAATGCGGCGGTCGCGTCGGGCCGCTCGATCGCCGAGCTGTGCGCGCCGTTCGACACGGTGTCGATCTGCTTCTCGAAGGGCCTCGGCGCGCCGGTCGGCTCGGTGCTGGTCGGCAGCCGGCCGCTGATCGAGCGCGCGCATCGCTGGCGCAAGGTGCTCGGCGGCGGGATGCGGCAGTCGGGCATTCTCGCGGCGGCCTGCCTGTATGCGCTCGAGCACAACGTCGAGCGGCTCGCGGACGATCACGCGAATGCCGCGCGCCTCGCCGAAGGGCTGGCGCGCATCGAGCCCGTGAAGGTGCAGTCGCACGCGACGAACATGGTGTTCGCGCAGTTCCCCGAAGCCGATCTCGCACCGCTCGAGGCGTGGCTCAAGGAACGCGGGATCCTCACGCAGATGCTCTATGCGTCGCGCTTCGTCACGCACTGCGACGTGTCGCGCGATGACATCGATACGTTCGTCAACGCGGTCGGCGCGTATTTCGCGCAGCGGCGCGCGTAATTACCCGATCTTCAGCGCGCGAGCGGCGCGAGCAGCCGCCGCGCCGCTTCGACGACGCGCGTGGACAGCGACGCCATCGCCGGCGACTGCACGGTCCATGCATGCCAGTACAGCGTGACGTCGGTCGGATGCCGCGGCGCGAGATCGACGAGCCCTTGCGCGTCGACCGGTGTGTCGCCGAGCAGCGGCGCCGGCACCATCGCATAGCCGAGCCCGTGCTGCACGGCCGCGAAATGCGCGTGCGTGCCCGGCACGTAGTGGCACGGATACGCGCCGACGGGCAAGCCGAATTTTTCCTCGAGAAACGACGACTGCAGCGTGTCGCGCCGCGAATACGCGACGACAGGCGCGCGGCGCGCGCTCGTGCGGGTCAGGCCGCGTGGAAACCAGTGCGCGGCGAACGCGGACGCGGCGAGCAGCCGGTAGCGCATCGTGCCGAGCGGCGTCGCGACGCAGCCGCGCATCGGCTTCGGCTCGGTCGTCACGCAGCCCACCGCCATCCCGCTTTCGAGCAGCGCGAACGTGTGGTCCTGGTCCTCGACGATCAGCTCGAACAGGATGCGTTCGCCGGCCAGCACCGACGTCAGCGCGGGCAGGAACCACGTGCCGAGGCTGTCGGAGTTGAGCGCGATCGTGACGGAGATCGGCGACGCGCGCTCGGCGGCGAGCGCGTTCTGCAGGTCGGCCTGCAGCAGGGCGACGCGGCGCACGTGCTGCAGCACGCGCTGGCCTGCGACGGTCGGCCGGCACGGCCGCGTGCGTAGCACGAGCGGCGTGCCGAGGCTCGCCTCCAGCGCGCGCACGCGCTGCGTGACGGCGGATGCGGTCACGTGCAGGCGGACGGCCGCCTGCTCGAAGCTGCCGGTGTCGGCGACGGCCAGCAGCGCGGCGGCCTGCTTCGGATCGATCGTCATCGACATGTCGGATGAAGTCCTGTGAAGGTGAACAAGTAACGGGCCAGCGGCCACACGCGATTGTCCACGAAGCGTGCGGAATGCGTCCACGGTCCGGCCGATTATCCGCGGCGCGCTTTCCGGCATCCTGTCGGTCATGCGCTGCGTGCGCTCACTGCACGCAGCCGCTTCGACCAGACGCAACGGAGAACGAACGATGAGCAAGACATTCAGGATCGCCGCGATCGCAGGCGACGGGATCGGCCAGGAAGTGATGCCGGAAGGCGTGCGCGTGCTGCAGGCCGCATGCGCGAAGTTCGGGCTGAACCTCGAGTTCACGCATTTCGAATGGGCGAGCTGCGACTACTACCTGCAGCACGGCAAGATGATGCCGGACGACTGGTTCGACACGCTGCGCGGCTACGACGCGATCTACTTCGGCGCGGTCGGCTGGCCCGACAAGGTGCCCGATCATATCTCGCTGTGGGGCTCGCTGCTGAAGTTCCGCCGCGAATTCGACCAGTACGTGAACCTGCGCCCGGTGCGCCTGCTGCCCGGCGTGCCGTGCCCGCTCGCGAACCGCAAGCCCGGCGACATCGATTTCTACGTGGTGCGCGAAAACACGGAAGGCGAATACACGTCGGTCGGCGGCAAGATGTTCGAAGGCACCGACCGCGAGTTCGTGCTGCAGGAAGCGGTGTTCACGCGCCACGGCGTCGACCGCATTCTCAAGTACGCATTCGAGCTCGCGAACGCGCGCCCGCGCAAGAAGCTGACGGCGGCGACCAAGTCGAACGGCATCGCGGTCAGCATGCCGTACTGGGACGAGCGTGTCGCGGCGGTGGCGGCCGGCTATCCGGACATCGCGTGGGACAAGCAGCACATCGACATCCTGTCCGCGCGTTTCGTGCTGCAGCCGGACCGCTTCGACGTCGTCGTCGCATCGAACCTGTTCGGCGACATCCTGTCCGATCTCGGCCCCGCGTGCACGGGCACGATCGGCCTCGCGGCGTCGGCGAACCTGAATCCGGAGCGCACGTTCCCGTCGCTGTTCGAGCCCGTGCACGGCTCGGCGCCCGACATCTTCGGCAAGAACATTGCAAACCCGATCGCGATGATCTGGTCCGGCGCGATGATGCTCGATTTCCTCGGCGATGGCGATGCGCGCTTCAAGGACGCGCACGATGCAATCATGCGCGCGATCGAGACGGTGCTGGTGGACGGGCCGCGCACGCCGGACATGGGCGGCACGGCGGATACGACGGCCGTCGGCAAGGCGGTCGCGGCGGCGATCTGACGCCGCAAGCATGTCGTGCAAGGCCGGATTCGGGATGCCGAACGCCGGCCGGGCCGGCGAACTCGACTGATCAACCGCAGAACGCAGAACGCAGACCGCCGCGTGCGTTCTGCTCAGTGCGGCGTGACCGCCGCTGCCGGCTGCGCGGCAAATGCCATCGCGTCCGCGGGCTCCGCCGCGCGGCACACGGCGGTCACCTGCAGCCCTTCACCATCGTCGGCGGGCTGCACGTGCCCCTGTTCGAGCAGCAACCGGAACGTGCCGTCCGGCAACAGCGCGCGGTACAGCGCGCGATAGTCGCCCTGACTCGCGAGCGCACCCTGCACCGCGGCTTCGCGTGCCGCGCGGTCGTCCGGATGCACGCGCGCCTGCAGCTCCGCATGGCGGCGCGGCGCGGTAGCCACATCCACGCCGAACAGCCGGCACCATTCATCCGACACGAACACTTCGTCCTGCGCGGGCCGCCACTGCCACGCGCCGCGCCCGGCCAGACGTTCGGCGTCCGCAAGCAGCGCGATCTGCGCGCGCAGCCGCTGTTCGACGGCCTTGCGCGCGCTGATGTCGATCGTCGTGCCGACCATCCGGGTCGGCCGGCCGGCATCGTCGACGAGCGTTGCGGTGCGCGATTCGATCCAGCGGACCGTGCCGTCGGGCAGCACGATCCGGAATTCCCACACGTACGGCTCGCGCGCGGCCACCGCCTGCTGCAGCGCCTGGCTGTTGAGCCAGCTGCGCTCCTCGGGGTGCAGGATTTCCCAGAATTCCTCGTTGCTGTGGATTTCGCGGCCGTACAGCTTCGCGCAGTTGGCCGAGTAGATCAGCTCGTCGCTGACGAGATTCCATTCCCACGTGACGATGCCGGCCGCTTCCTGCGCCTGCTTCATCCGCGCCTCGCTCGACACGATCTCCGCCGTGTAGCGGCGGCGCAGGTCGGTCATCGGCAGCTCGGTCTGCGCGCCGAGGCCGAGATCCTTGACCGCGTCGTCGCCGTAGCGCAGCCAGACCCAGTTGACGTCGAGGAACGCGGCCAGCTTGCGCAGGTTCGAGTAGTCGATCTCGCCGCCGCGCGTCCACTTGTGCACGGCCGGCCGCGAGATGCCGACCACGTCGGCAACCTGCTGCAGGCTCAGCTTCTTGTGCTCGAGCAGCACCTTGAGACGGAACGCGAACGTATCCTCGGACATCCATTCCTCTTCGTGACGGCGGCGCGCAGCCAAACGACAAGGGCGGCATGGCTCGCGGCCGCATCGTGCGGGCCGCGGGCCATGCCGCCGCGTCGGGAGGGGATGGCGCGCCGGGTTTCCCTGTATCCGCGGTAGTTTAACGGATACGGCGCGAGGAAATATTTACAGGTCGATCACGAGGCGCGGCGTGCGCGCACGCGACACGCACAGCAGGATCGTCTTCTGCGCGGCCTTTTCGTCGTCGTCCAGGTACTGGTCGCGGTGGTCGGCCTCGCCTTCGAGGATCGCGACTTCGCAGGTGCCGCACACGCCTTCGCGGCACAGCGATTCGATCTTCACGCCCGCGCGCTCGATCGCCTGCAGGATCGTCGTGTCCTCGGGCACCTCGAGCTCGAGACCTGAGCGCGCGAGCACGACCGTGAACGCCTGGCCGGCGGTGTCGGTCGCCGCGAACTGCTCGGAATGGAGCTGCGCCTTCGGCCAGCCGAGCAGCGCCGCGTTCGCGTACACCGCGTCGTTCAGCCCCTGCGGGCCGCACACGTACACGTGCGTGTCGGCCGGCAGCGACTTGAACAGGTGCAGCAGGTCGAGGCGCTGCCCGAGGCTGTCGACGTACGTGTGCACGTTCGCCGCGTGCGGGCCGGCCTTCAGTTCGTCGACGAACGCGCCATGCTCGGGGCTGCGGTATGCGTAATGCAGTTCGAGTTCGACGTCGCCGCCCGGCGCGTGTTCGGCGAGCTGCGCGAGGAACGGCGTGATGCCGATGCCGCCCGCGATGAACACGTGGCGGCGCGCGCGGCGGTCGAGCTCGAACAGGTTCGCGGGCGAGCCGATCGAGAGCTGCGTGCCGGCCGCAACGCGGTCGTGCATGAACGCCGAGCCGCCGCGCGATGCTTCCTCGCGGCGCACGGCGATCTGGTAGTGCCGCGTGTCATGCGGCGAGCTGAGCAGCGAATACGCGTTGTGATGCCACGCGTCGCCGTCCTGCATCGACACGAGCACGTGCGCGCCGCCGCTGAACGGCGGCAGGGCCGCGCCGTCGGGCAGCGCGAGCGTGAAGCGCTTGATCAGCGGGGTCAGGTTCTCGACGGCGACGACGTCGACGGAGATCGATTCACGGGCATTCATCGGGCATTCCTTTGCCGGCGGGCGGATCGCATCGGATCGGATCGGTACCGCGCGGCGGGTATCGCTGGGTCGTTCGGACAGGGACAAAGGGACGGACAAAGTGACGGACAAGCGGCGCGGGGGCCGAAACCCGCCGCGCCCGTCAACGGGATCAGGCGCTCACGCCGCCCATGCACAGGTATTTGATCGACAGGAAGTCGTCGATCCCGTACTTGGAGCCTTCGCGGCCGATGCCCGACTGCTTGACGCCGCCGAACGGCGCCACTTCGTTCGAGATCAGGCCGCTGTTGATGCCGACGATCCCGTATTCGAGCTGCTCGGCAACACGCCACACGCGGCCGATGTCGCGGCTGTAGAAGTACGCGGCGAGGCCGTAGATCGAATCGTTCGCGAGCCGCACGACTTCATCGTCGGTCGTGAAGCGCACGATCGGCGCGACCGGCCCGAAGATCTCCTCGGTCAGCACGGCCATCCCGGGTTTCGCATCGGCGAGCACGGTCGGCGCGTAGAAGTTGCCGCCGCGCGCATGCGGCGCGCCGCCCACCAGCACGCGTGCGCCTTGCTCGACCGCATCGCGCACGAGGCCGTCGACCTTGTCGCGCGCGGCTTCGTTGATCAGCGGGCCGATGTTGACGTCCGCGTCGAAGCCGTCGCCGACGTTGAACGCCGCGACGCGCGCCGCGAAGCGGCGGCAGAATTCGTCATACACGGCGTCGTGCACGAAGAAGCGGTTCGCGCACACGCAGGTCTGGCCCGCGTTGCGGTACTTCGACAGCAGCGCGCCTTCGACAGCCTTGTCGAGATCGGCGTCGTCGAACACGATGAACGGCGCGTTGCCGCCGAGTTCGAGCGACATCTTCTTGACCGTGTCCGAGCACTGGCGCATCAGCAGCCGGCCGACTTCGGTCGAGCCCGTGAAGGTCAGCTTCTTCACGAGCGGGCTCGACGTCATTTCCGCGCCGATCTCGCGCGACTTGCCGGTCACGACGTTGACGACGCCGGCCGGAATGCCCGCTTCCTCCGCGAGCGCCGCGAGCGCGAACGCGGACAGCGGCGTCTCGTTGGCCGGCTTGATCACGATCGTGCAGCCCGCGGCGAGCGCCGGCGCGGCCTTGCGGGTGATCATCGCCGCCGGGAAGTTCCACGGCGTGATCGCCGCGCACACGCCCACCGGCTCCTTCGTGACGACGAGGCGCTGGTCGGGGTTCGGGCTCGGGATCACGTCGCCGTCGATGCGCTTGCCCTGCTCGGCGAACCATTCGACGAACGACGCCGCGTACGCGATCTCGCCGCGCGCTTCGGCGAGCGGCTTGCCCTGTTCGCGCGTCATCAGCGCCGCGAGGTCTTCCTGGCGGGCCATGATCAGCTCGAACCACCTGCGCAGCAGGCGTGCGCGCTCCTTCGCGGTGGTCTTGCGCCAGCTCGCGAACGCCGCGTGCGCGGCGTCGATCGCGGCGCGCGTCTCGGCCGCGCCCATGTTCGGCACGTGCGCGATCAGCTCGCCCGTCGACGGGTTGGTGACGGCGAGCGTCGCGCCGTCGTCGGCGCCGCGCCACTGGCCGGCGATGTACGCCTGCTCACGCAGCAGGCCCGGTTGTTGAACGGAAGTCATGTCGGGGGTGTCCTCGGTTGTCCTGGTGCGGGGCGGCTCAGTCCTGATACTTCTGCGCGAGCAGGTTGTGGAAGTGCGCGATGCCGTGCTCGCTGACGCCGCTGCGGCGCTGGTCGACCATGATCCGGCCCTGGCCGCGATAGCCGCGCGATTTCAGGCCCTTCTGCACGCTCTCGACGAGGCGCAGGTCTTCCGGGCGGAACACGTTGCGGTACCACTCGATCAGGTCCTTCTGGTAGTCGGTCAGCTCTTCGTTCAGGAAGTAGATGTCGTAGTGCTGCAGCGTGACTTCCGCGCTGACCGGGAATTCATAGATCACGGTCATGAAGTCGGCGCCCGGCGGCACGTTGAACATCGTGCACGGCCACGCCCAGAAGCCCTGGAAGCTCGCGTCGGTGATCGACGGGTCGAGCTTGAACGAGCGCTCCGACGATTGCGCATGGCCGAACTGCACCGTCCAGTTGCCGTGCAGCGTGTGCGTGTACTGGTCGATCTTCACCGAGTCGGAGAAGCCGGGGTGCGCGGGGCCGCAGTGGTAGCACTCGAGATAGTTGTCGACGATCGACTTCCAGTTCGCGGGCGTCTCGGTGACGAAGCGCGCGGCGAGTTTCAGGTCGTCGATCACCGGGCACGCGGCGCGCAGGCGGTCCTGCATGCCGGGCAGCTGGTCCTCGACCGTGGTGGCTTCCGGGTTCAGGTTGATGAACACGAAGCCCGCGTATTCCTCGACCTTGACCGACACGAGGCTCGAGTTCTCCTTGTCGAACTCCAGCACGTGATCGCAGTTGTTCGCGTGCGCGAGCGCGCCGTCGAGCTTGAAGGTCCACGCGTGGTACGGGCAGGTGATCACGTTCTTCGCCTTGCCGCTGCCTTCGAGCAACTGGTGGCCGCGGTGCGGGCACACGTTGTAGAACGCGCGCAGCACCTTGTCCTTGCCGCGCACGATCAGGATGTTCTCGCCGATCACCTCGCGCGTCACATACTGGTTCGCGTCGGCCAGCTCGCTGCGGTGCGCGACGCAGATCCACGTGTCGGCGAAAATCTTCTCTTCCTCCGCCTTGAAGACTTCCTGCGACGTGTAATAGGTCTTCGGGATCGTCCATGCGAGTTCCGGGTTCGCGCAGAAATCGGCCGGGAGTGCCGGCAGCTTGGCCTTCTGGTGGAATTCGATCGGGAGGTAGGTCATGATGGCGTCGGACTCTTGGGATTAACTGTTGGTTACGTTAAAACTAACGGTTAACGAAATATAGGTGATGTATGGCTTGATTTGGATCAGGGTTATCCCGGAATAGACGCATTTCGATCGCCGGCGATGGCGGAATTTGTCTGATATTTGCGTTTAATCACAAGCCGAGACTATTTTTGAATACGTCAATAGGCGGATGCGCTAGTACGGCCGTCGAATTGAACTGCGTACCATTGTTAACCAGTAGTTCATCGTTAACTGAAGGTAACGCCGTCGGCGCAAGGTCGACAGTCGTGCCGCCGCCGGGCTCGAACCCGGCCGGCGGCCGGCGCGCGACCGGTGCCGCCGGACGCACATGGAGGAGACATGAGACAGGACGCAGTAGCCCCCGGGCTGGCAGTGGACGCCGGCCGGAGCAAATCGCGCATCGAGGCGCGTTCGATCGATTACGTGCCGCTCGCGGAGCGGCGCGGCAAGGCGTGGCATCTGTGGCCGGTGTGGTTTACCGGCGATGCGAATCTCGCGACGATCGCGTGCGGCGCGATCGGTGTCAGCATGGGCGGCAACCTGCTGTGGAGCGCGATCGCGGTGCTGGTCGGCAACCTGCTCGGCACGTTCTTCATGGCGTTCCACTCGAGCCAGGGCCCGCAGCTCGGCCTGCCGCAGATGATCCAGTCGCGGCCGCAGTTCGGCTACATGGGCGCGCTGCTCGTGTGGGTCGTCGCGCTCGTCACGTACGTCGGCTACAACTCGTTCAACCAGCTGATGGCGGGCCAGACCGCGCATCACCTGCTCGGCACCGAGCCGCACGTCAGCTATATCGTGTTCACCGCGGTCGCGGTGGCGCTGGCGGTGTTCGGCTACGACCTGATCCACAAGGCGCAGCGCTGGCTCGCGATCGCGCTGCTGATCGCGCTGACGTTGTTCAGCGTCGGCATCTGCGTGAAGGTGCCGTTCCCCGCCGAGCAGCTGTCGTTCGCGGGCTTCAAGGCGACGCCGTTCCTCGTGCAGCTGTTCGCGGCCGCCGCATACCAGCTTTCGTGGTCGATCTACGTGTCGGACTATTCGCGCTACCTGCCGCCGACGACCGGCGTGCGCGCGACGTTCTGGTGGACCTTCACGGGCGCGCTGATCGGCGGCGTGTGGATGATGCTGGTCGGCACGGCCGCTGCCGCGCTGAACTCGAAGATCGAGATTGCCGACGCCGTGCAGCGCGCAGGCGACGCGATCTATCCGGGCTTCGGTTCGATCACGCTGCTGCTGTCGCTGCTCGGGCTGCTCGCGATCACGGGTCTCAACTTCTACGGCGCGTCGCTGACGCTGCTCAGCATCACGGATTCGTTCAAGCCGCTGAAGTCGAGCGCCGGCAAGCGCATCGTGAGCCTGCTGATCGTCGCGTTCGTCGCGACGTCGCTCGCGTTCTCCGCATCCGACGATTTCATGGGCAAGTTCGGCGACTTCCTCGGCATCCTCGGCTACCTGTTCACGCCGTGGACCGCGATCAACCTCGTCGACTTCTTCTTCGTCCGCCATACGCACTACTCGGTGCGCGAGATCTTCAATCCGCGCGGCATCTACGGCCGCTGGAACTGGCGCGGCCTGACCGCGTACGCAATCGGCTTCGTCGCGATGATCCCGTTCTTCAAGACCGAGATGTACAGCGGCCCCGTCGCGCGCGCGCTCGGTGGTACCGACATCGCGATGCTGGTCGGCCTGCCGGTTGCCGCGCTCGTCTATCTGTGGGCATGCCGTTCGCTCGATACCGAAGCGGAACGCAAGCTCGTCCAGGAAGCCGATCGCGGCCTGAACTGATCCGTCACGACCGAATTCCCGACAAGCGATGAAGAGCATTGTTTCGAAGGCGCTGCCGCTGGCAGCGCTGGCTTTGGCGTGCGCGGCGACGGACAGCCGCGCACAGAGCAGCGTCACGCTGTACGGCGTGCTCGATGCCGGCATCACCTACGTGTCCAATACGGGCGGCGCGCACGTCGTGAAGTTCGACGACGGCGTGTCGTATGCGAACCGCTGGGGCCTGAAGGGCACCGAGGACCTCGGCGGCGGCCTGCAGGCGCTGTTCGTTCTCGAAAGCGGCTTTCACCTCGGCAACGGCCAGATGGCCGGCGGCAGCAACGCGATGTTCGGCCGCAAGGCGTTCGTCGGCCTGAAGAACGGCTGGGGCACGCTGACGTTCGGCAACCAGGTCGACATGACGCAGGAGATGGTCTACCTGTACAACGTGACCGCGTGGGCGAGCGGCTACGCGATCAACCAGGGCGACTTCGACCGCTTCAACGGCGATCACCTGCCGAATGCGGTGAAGTTCGTGTCGAACACGTTCGGCGGGTTCCATTTCGGCGGGATGTATTCGTTCGGCAACGTCGCCGGCAACTTCCACCGCAACAGCGCGTGGAGCGCGGGTGCGCAGTACGAGCACGGCCCGTTCTCGATCGGTGCCGCGTACACGCAGCTCAACGATCCGAACGGCATCTACGCGTTCGATCCGTACGCAATGATCGGCACGCACACGTTCCTCGGCCGGCCGACCGTCAGCGTCGATCCGGCGACGGGTGCGGTGACGGACCTGTACGCGAATTCGCCGTTCCCGGTGGACAAGCAGGCGACCTTCGGCATCGGCACGAGCTACGCGCTCGGCAACGTGACGCTGATGGGCGACTACACGTACACGCAGATCAAGGCGTTCGGCGCGTCGGCGCACATGCACGTCGCCGAAGGCGGCGCGAACTGGCAGGTGACGCCCGCGTTCAGCGTCGCCGGCGGCTATCAATACACGCATTTCGAGCAGCATCACTGGAACCAGGTGTCGGCGGGGCTCCATTACCTGCTGTCGAAAAGCACCGACGTGTACCTGTCCGGCGACTGGTTGCGGGCATCGCACGGCGTCGATGCGGTGATCGGCTACAGCTTCGTGCCGTCGTCGACGACGACGCAGGCCGACGTGCGCATCGGCATGCGCCATTCGTTCTGAGCGGAGCAACTGATGAACGACGCGGCCGTCACGCCCGAACTCGGCGACCTGCGCGTGTTCTGCATGGTCGCGCGCAAGGCCAGCTTCAGCGCGGCGGCCGATGCGCTTGCGATGTCGTCGTCCTACGTGAGCAAGCGGGTCGGCATGCTCGAGGCGAGCCTCGGCATCCGCCTGCTGCACCGCTCGACGCGCCGCGTCGCGGTGACGGACGCCGGCGAGCGGGTCTACGCGTGGGCCGAGAAGATCCTCGACGACGTCGAGCACCTGGTGGAGGACGTGTCGACGACGCGCCGCGTGCCGCGCGGCACGCTGCGCGTCTCGAGCAGCTTCGGCTTCGGCCGCAACGTCGTCGCGCCGGCGCTGGCCGGGCTGTCGGACCGCTATCCGCAGCTCAACGTGCGGCTCGAGCTGTTCGACCGGATCGTCGACGTCGCGGCCGAGGGCTTCGACGTCGACGTGCGGATCGGCGACGAGATCGCCGGCCACCTGATCGCGAAACAGCTCGCGTCGAACCACCGCGTGCTGTGCGCGTCGCCCGACTATCTCGCGCGGCACGGCGTGCCGAAGCAGGTCGGCGATCTTGCCGCGCACGCGTGCCTCGTGATCAAGGAGCGCGACCATCCGTTCGGTGTATGGCGGCTCGACGCGCGCGGCGAGACGGTGTCCGTGCAGGTGACGGGGCCGCTGTCGAGCAATCACGGCGAGGTCGCCGTGCAATGGGCGCTCGCCGGGCGCGGCATCGTGCTGCGCTCGATCTGGGACGTGCAGCCGCTGATCGACGCGGGCCGGCTGCAGCGCGTGCTGCCGGGCGTCACGCAGCCCGCGAACGTGTGGGCCGTCTATCCGGCGCGGCTCGCGCAGTCCGCGAAGGTGCGCGCGTGCGTCGAGTTTCTGAAGGAGGCGCTCGGGGAGTCAGGCGTGCGGGCCGGGCAGCAGGCTGTGATGCCGGGCTGACGGGACGGAGCGTATCGTCGCGTGGATGCGCGTCGTCGGTTTCGCGTCGCCGTTCGTGCGGAGCAGGGCGGCACACGCGCCGACGCGCGCGAGCGCCACTCGGCTTACCGCCCAGCGCTCATGGCGTCCCGCGAGCCGGCAAAAAAACGCCCGCCTTTCGGCGGGCGCTTCAGTCCGCGCCTCCGTCGCGCGATGCCTGTCGGCAAGCTATTGCCACGCCGGCGCCGGCGTGATCTGCAGGTGATAGGCCTGTGACTGCATCAGCGGCATGTTGGAAATGCTCTGTCCGCCGTAAGTTTCCGTTGACGTGCCGGATTTGATTCCCGTGATCGGCACCGTGACGGTCGATGGCATCGGTATCGATGTCGCCGGGGGTGTTGGCGCCGCATCAAGCGTGATTGACACGCCCGGCTTGAGCGTGGCCGTCACGTGCGAGTAGTCACGGATGGTTCGCAGCAGCGCGGGCGTGCCGGCGGTATCGCCGAGATACGGACTGACGATCGGCACACCCTTGTAGTACTTGTTGTACTTGGTCAGCGTCATATTCAGCAGATCGGCAAGCAGGAATGTCTGCACCCCATTGGTCCCGGTGAACGTGCGCAGGTTCGACTGGTGGAACATCATCGGGCGGTTGTCATAGGTCAGCAGGTAGCTGAGCAGGATGTCCGACACCTTGTCGAGAATAAAGCCGTATTTGATAGAAGCTGCGGGAAACGTCGGGAACAAGCCGCCAGGACTCGCATAGAAGTAGCTGTATTCCTTGACCCAATCGTCTGGTACCGACACGTTGTAGAACAGCGCCGTTGCGTAGCGCGGAATCTCGAAGATGCTCGTGTCGTCGCAGTTGTACTTGCCCTCGTTGAAAGGAGGGAGCGAATACGTGACGCCGTTCGTGGCCGTAGGCTGCGTGCAGCCGCTTATGCCGACCGGCGGTGTCGGCTTCGACGAATCGGACACGAGCGTCTTGATGCCGAACGAGTCGAGAGCGCTCAGCGTCGGCGCCCAGTAGAGCCCGGAGATCTCCGGCGTCACGATGTCGGTCGTGTTGTAGTTCTCGAACCCGATGGTCTGGGCTACCGCATCGTTGTTCTGCAGTTCGGACGTCACCTGGCTGGATGTGACCGTGGTGGGTGGCGTGATCGTCGTGTTCGGCTCCAGCAGCAAGTGGTCGTAAGTATGCGTGATCCACTTGAAATCGTACTCGTTTGCGTTCACCTCGGTGCTCAACGTGTCGGTGCCGCTCGGCGGGTAGTTCCCGAGCCCGCCATAGGCGGTGCCGAAGCCCGAGCCGTTGAAGGCGAACGTCAATTTCAGCGCACCCGCGTTCGCGGTGCCGGAATTCGTGTTGTCCTGCCATGCCATCACGTTGTCGAACTCGGCGCCGCTGATCCGGTATTCGCACGGGGTCATGCCCGTGGTTTGCGAAACGCCTCCGTACGGACACTGGCCACCCGGCGTCGACTGGCCCGTCGTCACGTCGTACCAAACGTCGTAAGGCGATAGCGCATACGGGAAGATCTCGTCCGGGATGCCGATGTCGTCGACCTGCGGGTCCATGTACACGTGCCTGCTGCCGACGAACAGCCCGCGCGTGACCCAGTTGACGATGCCGTACGACAGCGTCATCGAGTGGATCAGGTACGGGTTGTTGTCGAACGAGATCGCCATGATCTCGCGCGACGTGCTTTGACCGGCGGGCGTCGGCGTCACGTTGCTGAACAGGCAGGTCGCAGCCACCGGGTACGTGACGTTGTTGGTTCCCACGGCCTGGATCTGTGATGTTACGGTGACGCCGGTCGGCGGCGGGCTCAATGGCGACATGAAATACGTCCACGCATTCGTCACCGGCAGCGGATTGCCCGTGGTCGAGCCGGCATTCATGTACGGGAATAGCGTCTTGCCGGTTGTTGTCAGCGTCGTGTTGAGCGGCGTCGAAGTCGTATCCCGGTAGCCGACGTATTGCAGGCAGCCGGTATCGCCCGGCCACGTATAGACGCTCGCGAGCCGCACGTTGTACTTGAACTGATACTGCGTGAGCATCGTGGCAAGCGCTCCGGTGGCCGGGTTCATGAACCGCGCATCGCTGAGCGGCATGATGATGCCCTGGTACAGCGCATGGTCGGGCGCCGTTTCGAGCTGTGGCAACGTCGGAGTGTTGTTGTCGTACGGGTATTCCAGGTAGGGGACGCCCAGATGGTCGAGCATCGCCCTTGTCGCCAGCAGTTCCGGTGTATTGGGGTAGTTCGGGGCACTCTTGTTGATCAGGACGAGGATCTTCAGGTCGATCTGCGCATCCGCCGGAACGGCATGGCTCACGTTGGCTGCGGCGCAGAGCCCCGCGACGGCCAGGCTGCGCGCCAGCAGCCCGGGCAGGCGGGATGGTGTTCGTATTGCACTCATGGCAAACCTCACGCTTCAGTTATCGAATGACTGGTCTTTTCCCCGACAAAGTAGTAAGCGTGGTGCCTACAGTTGTTGCTTCGTGAATTTTTGCGTGCTCTTTGCCTCGCTCGGATGCGGGCCGGTCGGCAGCGTCGGGAGCGTGGCAAGCATGTTTCCTTTCATGTTCCCTTTCGACGGCAGCGTGTTGGCGCCGTGAGCGACCGGGCGCGGCTTACCGGCCGCGAAGGCCGCTGGCGAACCCAGCGCGGCGAACGCGACGCATCCCGCGCACAGACAGGTCAGCGTCGCGCCCCACACGCGTAGCGGCCTATTCGTTCCTCGCACTTTCATGATGTCCTCCTGAAACGACTGGCGTTGTTCGATACGTTGCAAAAACGACCATCCGTCCGGCGGCCTGCCCGGCGTATCGCACCGGACAACGGCCGCGGAATCGTCTGGTTCAGCGAATTGGATTTGTCGTGCACACCGGCTGCCCGAGCCGGTGCAGCACCGGCGGTGCTGTCGTGTGTTCTTGCGGACGTGTTCGCGACGGCGTCGCAATGCCGGTGTCACGCGCATGCGAACCTGCTTCAGACTGCAAGCGAGCAATGTGCCACTGTCTGTAACCTATTGATTTACAGCGGAAATTTCAATTTTTTTACACGGATGTCGCGGTGCAACCCGGGAAAAACGTTACATGCGTGATCCACGCGCAGAGCCGGACGCGGCCGGCGGGCGAGCCGGCCATCGCAGGTGCCGCGGATGGCGTCGTGCTTCGCGCCAACGCGCATACGTTGCGTGTGCGTATCGTTGCGCAGCGACGTGCTCGCGGCCCGGCACGCCCTCCGCGAACGGCCGCCCGTGACGCACGCTTTTTGACCTACCCTATAAACGCGCGCGGGACGGCGTGCGTCCCGCGCTCCGATGATCGCGCGTGGCGCCTCCGCGCGCGGCCGGGCTGCGCGAACGCGCGTCCCGGCATTCGCGACAATCGCCAGCGTTCCGTTCGACGAATCACGGCGCGGGCGTCTTGAGGGTTCCCTGCCATGGAGGAAGAAATGTCGATTCGACTTGGAGAAGAAGCGCCTGATT
This sequence comes from Burkholderia sp. PU8-34, assembly GCF_053427725.1. Lineage (NCBI taxonomy): Bacteria > Pseudomonadati > Pseudomonadota > Betaproteobacteria > Burkholderiales > Burkholderiaceae > Burkholderia > Burkholderia sp. PU8-34. The sequence goes on along the minus strand of NZ_JBSAXC010000013.1, from coordinate 126,776 downwards.
TCACCGCCGAGACCACCGAGGGCACGATCCGTTTTCACGAATGGATCGGCGATCAGTGGGCGATCCTGTTCTCTCATCCGAAGGATTTCACGCCGGTGTGCACGACCGAGCTTGGCTACATGGCCGGGCTGAAGCCGGAATTCGACAAGCGCAACACGAAAATCATCGGACTCTCCGTCGATCCGGTCAGCGATCACCAGAAATGGGTGAAGGACATCGAGGAAACGCAGGGGCACGCGGTCAACTATCCGATGATTGGCGACGACAACCTGACGGTCGCGAAGCTGTACGACATGATCCACCCGAATGCGAGCGGCGGCCCGCGCACGGCGGTCGACAACGCGACGGTGCGGTCGGTCTTCATCATCGGGCCGGACAAGAAGGTCAAGGCGATGCTGGTCTACCCGATGAGCGCGGGGCGCAATTTCGACGAGGTGCTGCGCCTGCTCGACGCGCTGCAGCTCAACGCGCAGCATACGGTGGCGACGCCGGTGAACTGGAAGCCGGGCGAGGACGTGATCATCCCGACGTCGGTGTCGGACGACGATGCGAAGAAGAAATACCCGCAGGGCTTCAAGACGCTGAAGCCGTATCTGCGGTACGTGACGCAGCCGCGCTGATGCGCGGGGCCGCGGTGACGCGGTGACGCGGTGACGCGGCCAGCGCGGCGTGAGGCGGCGTGACGACGTGACGACGTGACTGCGTGGCGACGTGACGTGAGGCGGCATGACGACGTGACAGCGTGACGGCGTGACGGCGTGACAGCGTGGCGGCATGACGCATGACGGGGCGGATCGGTTGGCCGGGCGACACGGGCCGGCCGATCCGACGGGCTGCGGGGCGGCAACGTGGCGCTGGCCGTGCCGCGCGCGGGGACTGGCGACGGAGTGACATCGTGGTGATCTTCCGGCAACTCTTCGATCAGCAATCGTCTACCTATACGTATCTGCTGGCCGACCGCGCATCCCGGGAAGCAGTGCTGATCGACCCGGTGTTCGAGCAGGTGCGCCGCGACGCGGCGCTGCTCGACGAACTCGGCCTGCGGCTCGGCATGACGATCGACACGCACGTGCATGCCGACCACGTGACGGGCGCGTGGCTGCTGAAACAGCGCACCGGCAGCGCGATTGCGTTTTCGGCGGCGAGCGGCGCCGAGGGCGCGGACCGCTATCTGCGCGACGGCGACCGCTGCCCGTTCGGCGGGCGTTACCTGACGGTGCGCGCGACGCCCGGCCATACGAACGGCTGTATCAGCCTCGTGCTCGACGACGAGTCGATGGCGTTCACCGGCGATTGCCTGCTGATCCGCGGCACGGGCCGCACCGATTTCCAGCAGGGGGATCCGCGCGCGATGTACCGGGCCGTCCACGGCCGGCTCTTCACGCTGCCGGAAGGCTGCCTGCTGTACCCGGCGCACGACTATCGCGGGCTGACGGTGACGAGCGTCGGCGAGGAGCGGCGTTTCAATCCGCGCCTCGGCGGCGACCTCAGCGAGGACGATTTCGCGGGCTACATGACGAATCTCGGGCTGCCGCACCCGCGCCAGATCGACGTCGCGGTGCCGGCGAACCTGAAGTGCGGCGTCGCGGTCGGCGCGCCCGAGCAGCACGCGGAGCCCGACTGGGCGCCGCTCGTGTACACGTTCGCGGGGTTCTGGGAAATCGATCCGCAGTGGCTCGAGGATCACCTGAGCGCGGTGCAGGTCGTCGACGTGCGCGAACCCGCCGAATTCACGGGGCCGCTCGGGCACTTGCCCGACGCGACGCTGATTCCGCTCGGCGAGCTGGCCGCGCGCGCCGGCGAGCTCGAGCGCGAGCGGCCGATCGTGACCGTGTGCCGGGCGGGCGGCCGGTCCGCCCAGGCGACCGTGATCCTGCGCCAGGCGGGCTTCGACGCGATCGCGAATCTCGGCGGCGGGATGCTGCGCTGGCGGGCCGAGGGGCGCGCGGTCGTCAACGGCCGTCAGTAGTTGTCCATCGGGTGTGCCCGACCCCGAAGGATGAAACGGTGGGGAGTCAACGGTGCTTCGGGATAGCGTTTGCCGGCAGGCGGCGCGGCTTTGCGCGTTTTTCTTTCGAGCTTGCATGTCGATTCCGGCCCGCGTCATCCGTCGTCACATGAACCGACCTGGTTTGCGCCGCGCGCGACGCGGTGCTTCGTGCGATCGTTGCGCCAGGCCACGCCGGTGGTCAGCGCATGCGCGTTGTGACTATGAACCCCGTTGAAGAGGACATCCGATGCTCCCGACGCTTTACGCCCATCCTTTCTCGTCTTATTGCCAGAAGGTGCTGATCGCGCTGTACGAAAACGGCACGCCGTTCGAATACCGCGTGCTGGCGCACGACGATCCGAAACCGATGCAGGAACTGGCCGCGCTGTGGCCGCTCAAGCGCTTTCCGGTGCTGGTCGACGCAGGACGCACGCTGTTCGAGGCGACGATCATCATCGAATATCTGGCCCTGAATCATCCGGGGCCCGTCCGGTTGTTGCCCGACGATCCGCACGCCGCGCTGGAGGTCCGCATGATGGACCGCTTCTTCGACAACTACGTGTCGACGCCGCAGCAGAAGATCGTGTATGACGCGTTGCGTCCCGACGCGGAACGCGACGCGCGCGGCGTCGCCGATGCGCGCGCGATGCTCGACACCGCATACGCGTGGCTCGACGGCCGGATGGCCGAGCGCGAATGGGCGGCCGGCGACCGCTTCAGTCTCGCCGACTGCGGCGCCGCGCCGTTCCTGTTCTACGCGGACTGGACGCATCGGATCGATCCGTCGTTTGCGCACGTGCTCGCATACCGGAAGCGTCTGCTCGCACGGCGGTCGTTCGCGCGTGCGGTCGACGAGGCGCGGCCGTATCGCGGGTTCTTTCCGCTCGGCGCGCCGGATCGCGATTGACGCGCAGTCTGCCGGTGGCGGCGCGCGATGTTGCCGCGCGCGGCCGGCAGTGCGCGGCGGTTCGTCGTGACAGCAACAGTGGCAGCATCGTGGTGTCCCCCCGCTCACATCGTGTGCGATGCCGACTGCGCGAGCGTCAGCAGTTCGTCGAACTGCGTGATCAGCTCGAAGCACAGCAGGAACGCGAGCGTATAGGCCGGCGCGGGAAAGCGCTCGATCAGCTGCAGCACCGGGCGCGCACAGCGCGTGCGGATCGCGTCGCGCGTCATCAGCAGCGTGATCGCGATGCCGATCGCCGCGCCCGCGAGCAGGTCGGTCGGATAGTGAAAGCCGAGATACGCGCGCGGCAGGCAGATGAACACGACGGTGTACAGCAGCGCGAGCACGCCGATGCGGCGCGACATCAGGAAGATGCCGGTCGAGATCGCCATCCACAGCATCGCGTGGTCGCTCGGAAACGAACTCCATGCCTGCAGCGTCGCCGCGCGCAACTCGGCAGACGGAAAGTGCAGATGCAGGTCCGGGTTGTAGATCGGCCGCACGCGGAACGGCAGATAGCGCGCGAGCAGCCGGCCGCTCGCGAGCGCAACGAGCCCGCTCGCGATCGTCGCGACGACCATCTCGCGCTGCCATTCGCTGCGCGGGCCCGGCTGGAACCAGAACCAGCACAGCACGGGAATCAGCACGAAGCCCTTGAACGTGTACAGGCCCGCGACGACGCGGATCGCATGGTTCAGCAGCGGGCTGAACGTGATGTGGGTAAGGAAAACCTGGATGGCGGTGTCGAAGCTGTTCATGGTCTGCGGTCCCCGGCGGACGCGCAGCGCATGACATGGGCGGCCGGCGGGATAGAAAGCGCGCTCGACGTGCAAGCGCAACGGGGGGCAAGTATGTCACCCGTTATTTCGAAGAAAATGCGAAAAAATACCGGAAATCCCCTGAGGAAACGGGCTTGCGCGTGGCTTGCATGATGGGGCCGGATTCAGCGGCGCCGTGTGGCGCGGCGCGCGGGGATGTCGCCGACGCCGCGCCGATGGAGACGCTGGTGTCAGGAAAATAATTGGGTGAACTGGACGATGTGTTGCGCGCGCAACGTCGTTGCATCAAATGGGTGGATGCGCCGCGCCGCGTGGTGGAACCTGCCGCCGCGCGCATAGGTGCGTGTGCGTCGATCGAAAATAAAAAAAGACGGGCAGGCATGGGCGAGCAGGTCGGCGGCGATTGCGCCGATACGGGGTGCGATCCTTTGCCGCCTCGATGGCTGTCGCGCCGCGGTTACGTCCCGTACTCGCGTAGCCGCGCGAGGTCGACCACGGTGATTCCGCCATATTCGAGCCGCACGAGCCCTTCCTTGTGCAGCGTCTTCAGCGACTGGTTCGCGACCTGTCGCGTCATGCCGGACAACAGGCCGAGTTCTTCCTGCGTGATGTCGAGGTGATCGCCGCCGCCCGGGTACAGCACCGGATTGAACAACGAGGCGATGCATCGCGCGAGCCGTGGCGTTGCATCGAGCAGCCGGTCGTATTCGAGCAGCGCCATGAAGTGCGACAGCCGCTCGTTGAGCTGGCGCACGAGGAAGCGGTTGAACGCGACGCTGTGCTCGACGAGCCAAATGAAGGTCGGCCGGTCCATGAAGGCCATGCGCGTGTCGCGCAGTGCAACGATGTCGTACCGGCGCGGTTCGTTCTTAAGCACGGTGCCTTCGCCGAACCAGCCACCCGCCGGCACGCCGGTGAACGTGACGCTGCGCCCTTCAGGCGACACGGTGCCGATCTTGATCAGCCCGGTGACGACACCCGTCCAGCTTTCCAGCACCGTGTGCTTCGGGCAGATGCAGGCGCCGCGCGCGAAGGTCTTTTCGATGATGCCCGCACACGCGCGCTCGGCCTCGTCGTCAGGCAGTTCGATCGACCACGCGGCGATATGCGCGAGGCGGGCGGGGCCGATGCCCGGGCGGGCTGGCGTGGTGCCGTACGCGTTGCGTTCAGTCACGGCTCAGGCCGTCCGGCAGCGTGCTGATGCGGCGCACTTCCGGCGAATCGAGCCAGGCGCCGGACGTGGCACAGTCGATGAACATCGCCGTCGCGTCCTCGCCCCAGAACAGGTTGCCATCCAGTTCGAAGGTCGGCACCCCGAACACGCCGTGCGCGATTGCATGATCGGTGTGGGCGCGCAGCGCATCCTTCACGGCCGGCGTATCGATGGCGGCCACGCCTTCGGGGAAACCGAGCGCATCGCACAGCGCGGCGAAGCCTTCCGGCGACGCGACGTCGTGCCCGTCGCGCCAGATGTAGCGGAAGATGCGCCGGATCGCGTCGAGCGAGCCGCCCATCGCGATCGCGAGCCGCAGCGCCTTGATCGGGTTGAACGGATGCATCGGCGGCATCCGGTACGGAATGCCGAGTTGTTCCGCGCGGTGCTGCGCGTAACGGTAGGTGAAGAGACGCTTGGCCGCGATCTCCGCGGGGCCCTTTTGTCCGCAGTGCTTCAGGACTGCGCCGAGCACGATCGGACGGGGTTCGACGACGAGCGTCGGCGGCAGCCGCCCGAACTGCTCGAGCTGCAGATACGAGAACATCGAAACGAAATCGAAGTACCACGTGGCAGTTCTGGCGTTGCTCATCGCGCGTGTTCTCCAGGGGGACGCATGTCGGCCGGCCCGCGCAGCGCTGGCGCCGGTGTAAAAGGGGCGTCGGTCATGGCGCGGATGTCGGCCAGTGTCGCATGCGACAGGATTTCGCGCAGCACCAGGCCGTCGCCGGTCACGTCGAACACCGCATGCTCGGTGACGATCACCTTCACGCACCCTTGGCCCGTCAGCGGCAGCGTGCAGCGCGGCAGGATCTTCGAGCGGCCGTGCTTGTCCGTATGCTGGAGCGCGGCGATGATCTTGCGCGTGCCGTAGCACAGGTCCATCGCGCCGCCGATGCCGGGCCACCATTTGCCGTCGCGGCGGCATGCCCAGTTCGCAAGGTTGCCGTGCGCATCGACCTGCAGCGCGCCGAGAATCGTGACGTCGATGTAACCGTTGCGCATCGCGCCGAGCGACGTTGCGAGATCCATCAGCGCGGCGCCGGGCGTCAGCGTGATGGGTTCGCAGCCCGCGTTCGTCAGGTCGCTGTCGAGCGCGTCGGCGGGCGGTCGGCCGCCGAAGCCGAACGCGCCGTTCTCGGTATGGAAGATCACGCCGGCGTCGGCATCGAGAAAGTTCGCCGTCAAGGTGGGAATGCCGAGTCCCAGGTTGACGACCTGGCCCGCGCGCAGTTCCAGTGCGCAGCGTGCGGCGATGCGATGCTTGGGGTTGGCGTGTGTCGCGGGGGCGAGCATCGTGGTCTCCTTCGGGGCTGGGGCTGGGGCTGGGGCTGGGGCTGGGGCTGGGGCGGTAAGGCGGTAAGGCGGTAAGGCGGTAAGGCGGTAAGGCGGTAAGGCGGTAAGGCGGTAAGGCGGTAAGGCGGCAAGGCGGCAAGGCGGCAAGGCGGCGTATGGCCGTATGGCGGTCAGGCTGGCGCGTCGGCGGCCGGCAGGCGTCCGAGCTGCGTCCATTGCCGGCGGTAGAGCGCATGCTGTTCGTCGAGCGTCAGGCCCTGCACGACCGCATCGACGAATACGCCCGGGCAGCCGACCCGTTCGGGCGGGATCGTGCCGACCGCGACGATCTCGTTCACCTCGACGATCGTGTAGCGGCCCGCCATGGCGATGTCGCGCTGGTTCTGCAGCGACGTGCCGCGAAACTCGACGTTGCCGAACGTGTCGGCGCGCCAGCCCTTGATGATCGACACGTCCGCGCGTAGCGGCGGCTCGACGAAGCATTCGCAGCCGTCAACCGCGATCTTCGGCTTCGGCGCATCGCGCGCGGGAAACAGGCCGGGCTGGTCGAGAATGCCGACGCCGACCGGCACCAGCACGCCGCCGAGGCCCATCGCACCGGCGCGCACCTTCTCGGCCCAGGTGCCCATCGGAAAGAACTCCGTCACGCGGACGGCGTCGGTCAGGTACGCGTGCGTCGACTCGTCCGTCGTGCCGACGTGCGTGCCGATGAACTCGGCGAGCTGGCCGGATGCGAAGAGCTTCGCCTTGAGGAACCCGCCGCGCAGGCCCGGCGTGTTGGCGATCAGCGTCAGGCCGCGCACGTCGCGGCCCAGCAAGGCTTCGATGCACAGCGCGGCTTCGCCCGCGCCGACGAATTCGCCGAGCATCAGCCGGCTGTCCGACAGCACATGCGACACGGCGTCGTCGACCGAAACCACCTTGTTCGCGTAGCGCATGGCCGTCTCCTTGTTGATGGACATGGCGCGAGTGTAGGCAGGGCGGTCGGCGGACGTTGTCTTCTGGATGACAATTCATGCGGGCCGGCACTTTCCATCGCGCAACCGCGACGGGATCGAGCAGCGCGCGATACACCCTCGCGCGCGTCGCGTTCAGATGCGGGCTGATGCCGGCTGATGCGGGTCGTGCTCAACGCAGCGTGCCCGCCAGCTCGTCGAGCTGGCTGATGCAGCGGTTCCAGCCTTCGAAGAACCCGAGATGTTCGTGGCGCTCGCGCGTCGCCGCATCGGGATGCATCACGCGCGCTTCGTAGCGGCAGCCGGTGCCGTCGTCGCGCATCGTGATCACGGCCGTGAAGCCGAGCCACGGCGTCTGAGGGCGCCAGTCCGCGGTGAGCATCGACGTGAACACGAGGCGCGACTCGGGCACGATCTCGAGGAAGCAGCCGGGGTTGTCGCTCGTGCCGCCGTCGGGGCCGCGCATGAACGTGTGGAATGCGCCGCCCGGTCGCAGGTCGAACGCGCGCACCTCGGTGGTCCACGGCTGCGGGCACCACCATTCCTTCAATAGTTCGGGGTCGGTCCACGCGCGCCACAGTGCGGCGCGCGGCGCACGCAATTCGCGGGTGATGACGAGGTCGTGGGCTTCAGCGGGATCGGTGTGGCTTGCTGGCATTGGCTTGCTCCTTTTCATGATGGCGTTCGACGCATTCCGCCATGCGATCCGACCGCGCTTCCCGCAACCTGCTTCGTGAAGGAGGTCCGCGCCAACGATCGCGCAGCGCGTCGGGTCGGACAACGCATGGAGTACGCTGCTGACGCCGGTTTGAAAGTTGGCCATGCGGCGAAGTCTAGGACGGCAAGTGTCGAAATGCCATGTTCTGGAAGCGGGTTGCCGCCCGCGTTCCGCGCTGGCACGTGCCGCTGCTCGTGCTGGCTGCGTTCACGGCCGGGCCGTTCGAGGAATGCGGCCGATGGGCCGCGCTTCGTTATCTGCTCGCGAAGCATCGGCACGCGTTCACGGCCGTCATGATCGGGCTCGAAACGTACGGACGCATCCTCGTCGTTGGCGCGACCGGTGCGGCCGATGGCGATTGCGTACAGGGTGCGCGACGCGCCGGGCCGCGTGAAACGCGATATCGTGCGAAATTCGTCAGGCCGACCTGACGAGCCGGCGAAGCCGTCGCCTGACGCCAACGTATCCGCTTACGCAGCGCATCCGACCGTCATGCGCGAACTGCATCGTGCGTGCACCGCAAAAGCGCCGGCACCTTCAACCGTCACCGATCGAATAGCTGCCGAATCCGATGAAACGCAGACACGTCGCCATCGCCATCACCGGTCTTCTCATCGCGCTGCCGATCGCGGCGTACGCGTTCGTCAAGCCGCTGCGCGTCGTCGCGCCGACGCTGATCTCCGGCGTCACCTGTCCGCAACCGGACATCTGCACGGACGGCACCGCGAAGCTCGGCGACGCACGGCAACTGTATCGCGACGGCTACGCGCACGCGGCGGCGGCGGTCGGACGGTTCCAGGAGACGCCGCGCGTGGTGTTCTGCACGACGCCGGCGTGCGCCGACGCATTTGGCCTCGGCAAGCGCGCGGCGCTGGCTGTGGGCAACCTGGGCGTCGCGGTCGCGCCGCGCGGCTGGCAGGCGTTCTACCTCGCGCACGAGCTGATCCATTTCCGGCAGGCGGAGGTGCTCGGCAACGTGGCCGTGGCGACCAAGCCGCGCTGGCTGATCGAAGGGATGGCGTATTCGCTGAGCGGCGACCCGCGTCACCCGCTCGGCGAACCGTTCGAATCGTGGCGCGCGCAATTCGACGCGTGGCACGCGGCGCTGGGCACGCGCGATCTCTGGAGCGCGGCGCGCGCCGTGCAATGACACGCGGCTGTCGCCGCTCGCGTCACGCCCTTGCGGCCGGGTTGTCGAGCGCGCCGGTGAGCGACGTGCGCCCCGCGTCGAGGATCTCGTCGGCGAGCGCCGGATCGACGTCGGCGATCGCGCGCGACAGCAGCAGCGCCCCGACCATCTGGCTGAAGACCGCGAGCGCGTCGCGCCGGCTGTCCGGTGCCGATTTGCCCTGTGTCGCCACCCGCTCGGCGAGCCGGTCGAGATAGGCCGCCAGGCCACCCGCATAGCATTCGCGCGCGGCTTCGCCCAGCCGCGGCGCATCGCCGGCGAAGCCTGCAAGCGGACATCCGGCGCCGACGTTGTCGCGATGTTCGGCGGACAGATAGCGGGCGACCTGCGCCGTCAGCTCACCGCCCGCGGGCGAATCTGCGCGATCCTGCATCGCCTTGTCCATCACGGCGGCCACCAGCGCGTCCTTCGACTTGAAGTGGTTGTAGAAGCCGCCTTGCGTGAAGCCGGCTTCCTTCATCAATTCCGTCAGCCCGACCGCGTCGACGCCGCGTGCCCGGAACAGTCTCTCAGCCGCCGCGACGATCGCGCTCCGGTTCTCGGCCGCCTGCTGCCTCGATACGCCCATCGATCACTCCCTGTTTTCTACGATCACGTTCATTGAAAATCACAATGGCGTTCACCATTGACAATGCCAAAACCGGCTGACACAATCCGCCGCAAGACAATGGTGATCGCAATTGACATCGAGTTTAGCCGACTTCGCGCGAACCGCGAAGGGGCTGCGGCAGGCAGGGTGTCGGGCGATCGCGGTCTTTTGGGGCGCGAGCGCGGCAGGGAAGTCCGTCGGCATCACCTGGGGCTCCCCGTTGCGCGGCGCGGCTAATCGGTATTCAACGCAACTCCGTTTCCACCGGATTTGGTGCGTGCCGCGTGTCGGCGGGCGTGCAATCCGGCGACGCTACAAGGAAGGACCATGAAGATCGAAGGCGCTGTCGTGTTCGTCACGGGTGCGAACCGCGGGCTCGGCCTGCAGTTCGCGAAAGAGGCCCTCGCAAGAGGCGCGAAGAAGGTGTATGCGGGCGCGCGCGATCCGGCCGCCGTGACGCTGCCGGGCGTCGTGCCCGTGAAGCTCGACGTCACGGATCCGGCGAGCGTCGCGGCGGCGGCCGACGCGTGCCGGGACGTCACGCTGCTCGTCAACAACGCGGGCATCGCGCACGCGGGCAGCCTGGTCGATCCGGACGCGGTTGTCGCGCTGCGCGATCATTTCGAAACCAACGTGTTCGGGGTGCTGTCGATGGCGCGCGCGTTCGCGGGCAACCTGCGCGACAACGGCGGCGGCGCGCTGCTGAACGTGCTGTCGGTCGCGAGCTGGATCAACCGGTCGCAGCTGTCGACCTACGGCGTGTCCAAGGCCGCCGCGTGGGCAGTGACCAACGGGCTGCGTCACTCGCTGCGCGAGCAGCATACGCAGGTGATCGGGCTGCATGCGGGGTTCATCGACACCGATCTGACGCGGGATCTGCAGGTGCCGAAGGCGGCGCCGGCCGATGTCGTGCGCCAGGCATACGACGCGCTCGAGGCGGGGGCGGAGGAGGTCGTCACCGACGAACGCACCCGGCAAGTGAAGCAGGCGCTGTCGGAAGGGGTGTATCTGCACGATGGCGCGGTGTCCTGAGCGCGCCGCCCGTCGGGTGGACATCGTGCGGCCCGTCTTGCGCCACGCGGCGCAAGACGGGCATCGGGCGGCGTGCGCCGCTCAGGCCGTCAGGTCGACGATGCCGGGAATCTGCACGTCCGGGTTCACGTCGGCGTCGTAGTCGACGCCGGCGATCGCAAAGCCGAACAGGCGCAGGAACTCCGTCTTGTAGCCGGCGAAGTCGGTCAGCTCGTACAGGTTGTCGTTGGTGACCTGGTCCCAGAGCTGCACGACGCGCGACTGCACTTCCGGATCGAGCTCCTTGTAGTCCGCGCGCAGGCGGCCTTCGTCGTCCACGTGCGGCTTCGTGCCGTACAGGCTGTCCTTGAGCAGCCCGTAGACCTGCTCGATGCAGCCTTCGTGCGTGCCCTTCTCCTTCATCACCTTGAACAGCAGCGACAGGTAGAGCGGCATCATCGGGATCGCCGAGCTCGCCTGCGTGACGACCGCCTTCAGCACCGACACGCGCGCATCGCCGCCGTGGCCGGCCAGCGTGTCGCGGATCGCGAGCACCTTCTTGTCGAGATCCTTCTTCGCCTCGCCGATCGAGCCGTTCCAGTAGATGTCGTGCGTGATCTGCTCGCCGAGATACGTGAATGCGGTCGTCTTCGCGCCGTCGGCCAGCACGCCGGCTTCCTGCAGCGCGTCGATCCACATCTGCCAGTCTTCGCCGCCCATCACCGCGACGGTGCCGTCGATCTCTTCCTGCGTCGCCGGCTCGAGCACGGTTTCGCGGATCACTTCCTTGTCGGTGTCGAGGCCGCGGAAGCTGACCGACTTGCCGATCGGCTTCAACGTCGAGCTGATGGTTTCGCCCGTCCTCGGATGCGTGCGGCGCGGTGCAGCGAGGCTGTAGACGACGAGGTCGACCTTGCCGAGGTCGCGCTTGATGGTGTCGATCGTCGCTTGCTTGACGGCGTCGGAGAACGCGTCGCCGTTGATGCTGCGCGCATACAGGCCCTTTGCGGTCGCGAATTTCTCGAACGCGGCGCTGTTGTACCAGCCTGCCGTGCCGGGCTTCGTCGCGCTGCCGGGGCGCTCGAAGAACACGCCGAGCGTGTCCGCGCCGGAGCCGAACGCGGCGCTGATCCGGGCGGCGAGGCCGTAGCCGGTCGATGCGCCGATCACGAGCACCTTCTTCGGGCCGTTCGCGATCGGGCCGTGCGAAGTCACGTAGTCGATCTGTTCCTTGACGTTGGCTTCGCAGCCGACGGGATGCGTCGTCACGCAGATGAAGCCACGCACGCGCGGTTTGATGATCATGGAAACCTCTTGTGTAAAAGCGGAAGGCCTGGAAACGGCGAAGTCCGCGCATTGTAATGGAAGCAGCGGCCGACGCGGCGGCGCGCGGGCGATCAGGGCGCCCGCCGCGGCACCGGCGGGGGACGGATCCCTGCACGCGAAGGGCGGGGCTTGCGGGCACGCGGTCGGTCGGGCCCGCCGGTCCCGCCGGGCGATGCGGGCCGACGTCGGGCGGAACCGCATGCCGCTCACGGTGCGGACCCACAGTTCGGATGTCATCGGAATCGGGGCGCGGTGTCCATTCGTGAATGGCCCGATGTGAATGGCATCGCAGTCGGTGCGCGTTCTCGCATGTCGTATTTCATGAGGTCGTGTATAAATTCGACGGAACGGAATTCGGGACGCCCGCACGTCCCGGAATTTCCGCACCCGACCTCACAAGGAGCCCGCATGCTGCAAATCCTCGGCAAGACCCCGTCCATCAACGTGCGCAAGGTGCTGTGGCTGTGCACCGAACTGAACCTGCCGTTCGAACACGAGGAGTGGGGGGCGGGTTTCCGCTCGACCAACGACCCGGCCTATCTCGCGCTGAATCCCAACGGCCTCGTGCCGGTCATCAAGGACGGCGATTTCGTCCTCTGGGAATCGAACTCGATCATCCGCTACCTCGCGAACCGCTACGGCGACGCGTCGCTCTATCCGGCCGAGCCGCAGGCCCGCGCGCGGATCGATCAATGGATCGACTGGCAGGGATCGGACCTGAACCGTGCGTGGGCGTCGGCGTTTCTCGGCCTCGTCAGGAAGTCGCCCGATCACCAGGACCCCGCCGCAATCGCGCAATCGATCGCGAACTGGACGAAGCACATGCGCGTGCTGAACGCGCAGCTCGACGCGACCGGCGCGTTCGTGGCCGGCGACCATTTCACGCTCGCCGACATTCCGATCGGCCTGTCGGTGAACCGCTGGTTCGGCACGCCGTTCGAGCATCCGGATTTTCCGGCGCTCACGCGCTATGTCGAGCGTCTCGCGACGCGCGACGGCTTCAAAACCTACTGCGGCAGCGCGAACCCCTGATGCGCGGTGTGAAACGCGCGGTGCGCCGCGGCCTCGTTGCCGGCCGCGCGCGCTGTCGACGCGCGCCGACGCCGGAACCCCGCGGCGGCGCCGCGAGCAGGCCCGCCGTCACGCGCCGGGCGCCGCCGGCATCGCATCGAGCACGCGCGCGAGGAATGCTTCGTGATTCCATGCCGACTCTGGCCGCGACAGCCCGAGCCGCACGACCACGAGCTGCCGGCTCGGCACCACGCTGACGAACTGCCCTTCGTGCCCGACCGCATGGAACGCGTCGGCCGGCAGCGCCGGCGCGTGCGGACCGCTGTCGTTGAACGGCTCCGGCACCTTCACCCACAGATGCGCGCCAAAATCCCGGCGCGGCGCCTGCGGCGTCGCGCGCGCCATGTAGCGCACCCAGCCTTCGGGCAGCAGGCGCTTGCCGTCCCACACGCCGTCCAGCAGCAGGAATTGCCCGAACCGCGCCCAGTCGTGCGCGCTCGCGTACATGAACGACGCGCTTTCCAGCGTGCCGGCCGGATCGGGCTCGAACACGCTGTGACGCATCCCGAGCGGCACGAACAACGCGCGGTGGGGGAACGCCAAGTAGTCGGCTTCGGTGCCGCCCATGGCCTCGCGCATCACGCGCGCGAGAATCGCGCTCGTGCCGCTCGAGTAATGCCAGCGCGTGCCCGGCGCCACGGCGAGCCGCTTGGCCGACGCGAACCGGGCCGTGTCGGGCTGCGTGAACAGCATCACCGCGACGTCGGACAGCGGGTCGTCGTAATCCTCGTTGAACCGCAGGCCGCTCGTCATGCGCAGCAGTTCGTCGAGCGTGATCCGCGCGCGCGGATCGCCGCTGCCGCGCCATTCGGGCAGCAGTGCCGACGCGTCCGGCGCGAGCTTGTGCTGCGCAACGAGCATGCCGATCAGCGCGGCGGTCACGGTCTTGGTCATCGACCAGCCGGGCAGCGGCATGTCCGCGGAAAAGCCGGGCGCATAGCGCTCGGCGATCAGTTGCCCGCGATACAGCACGACGACCGCGCGCGTGCGGCGCGGCCGCGCCGGATCGGGCTCGCCGAACGCACTGTCGATCGCGGCCTGCAGCTTGCGGGCGTCCACGCCGGCGGGCGGCACGGCCGGTGCCATGGGCGCCGACGGCGGATCGGACGCCGTTACGCCGGCAGCCGGCAGCGCGCTCGCCGATGGCCCGAGCGCGAGCGTGCAGCCGAGCCCCGGCCGGAATTCGGCTTCGCGTTCGGCGAACCAAACGAAGGTCGCGCGTGCGCGATGGTGCTCAGCATCGACCGACGGATGCACGAGCTTGAGCAGCGGGTGGACGCCCGCCATGATGTCCACGTCGATCACCGAAGACGCCGGGCGGCCGGACACGAACACGCCCGAGCACAGCGCCTTCGCCGCATAGCCGGTCGCGATCGGCGCGAGGCGGGACAGCGTGTAGCCGGCATAGCCGACGCCGGCGGCCAGCACGAGCGCGGCGCCGCGCAGCATCAGCTTCCTGTAGGGGATCGTCATGCGGGAGCGTCCTCGGTTGTCTGCGGGCGGGCCACGAACCGGCAGTGTCGCAGGTCCGGGCGAGCGGTGGCAATCGCGGGCGCGTGCGGGGCACCGCGCGGCGTCGCGCCGGGTTCATGCTGCCCGGCGTGTGCGAATCGCGTGTGTCAATGGCGCGGGACAGTGTGGCGATGGCGTGTTTGTCGGCGGCCACGCACGGGCGGCACGGCTTCGCAACGCGCGCAGGGCGGTATGCGATGCGCGGTGGCTCGCATGCTCGATCGCGGCGCGCATCGCGGTCGTCGCGTGTGACGATGGATGCTCAGTCGCGACCGGTGACGTCCGGACGGATGAAAGATCGTCCCGGCAGGCACAACGAAAAAACGCCGGCTCGCGGCAGGTGCTGCCGCAAGCCGGCCAGGCGATGCGCGCGGCGGCGAACGGTGTCAGCCTCGGTCGGCTATGTCGTCGGCATGCGCATTGCCTGCGTTCGGGCGGACCGCCGGCGCAACGCGGCGTGCGCGGCCCGCCCGTTCACCGCGTTATCGGGTGTTGCCGTTGTTGTCCAGACGTAGCGTCCAGACGGTTGCGGTGTTCGTGTTGTCGTTGACGGCTGCGAACTGCGGCTGGTTGCTGCTGCTGAGTCCGAATGCGAGACCGAAGGCCGCGCCCCCCACGATATCGACCTGCATCTGCGCGATGAAGCGGCCTTGCGCCGTGAACTCGACGATTTCGCTTGGCTGATTCGGATCGGCATTGACCGCGTCCCCGTTGGCGGTCACGAGATGGCCGTTCGGCGCGAGCGCCAGCGCGAGCGGGCCATGCAGGTGCATGTTGTCGAAGTAGATCATCCGGCCGACGCCGGGATTGCTGCTCGTCGACGCGGCATGCTGGATCGCGAACACTGCGTTGTCGGCTGTGGATGCGACATACAGGACGTCGATGGTCGGGTCGTAGGCGAGCCCCGTCGGACCCAGGACGAGCGCACTCGGATCGCGACCTGTCTTATAGCCCGCCGCAATGACGGTCGAACTCGACAGCATCGTCGCGACGCCGCTGCTGTCGAACATCAGGTCGATCCGCGAGACGTTGCCGCCCAGGACGTTCGACACGAACGCGGTCACGCGCTGGCCGCGATCGATGACGGTCATGTCCCACGGCCCGTTCAGCAGTCTGGGGTCGACCAGTGGCTGGGCGTGCGTGCCCTGCGGATTGATGACGAGCAGCGAGCCTTGTCCGATGTTGGTGATCCCGCCGGTTGTCGTCGTCGGCACGTTGCCGACCAGCACGAAGCCGTTGCGCAGCACCGTGAGCGCGGTCGTGAGGCCGAGGTTGCTGCCCTGGAAGAACGTCGTCGCCTGGCTGCTGCCGGGCGTCAGTTTCACGATCGTCGTGCCGGTGCCTTGCACGTTCGAACTGTTGTTGAAGTTCGACACGATGACGTCGCCCGGCTTCAGCGTGCTCCATGCCGGCACGCCCTGCGGCACGAACGCGATCCCGTACGGATTCACGTCGCCGTTTGTGGGGATGGTCGTCGAGATCACGGCCGACGGCGGCAGAATCGTTTCGCCGCCTGCCCATGCGGCGGTCGACGACAGCGCGACCAGCCCGGCGCCGCAAGCCGCGCGACGTAGCGTGCGCGCTATCGCGCGCGAGGTGCGCGCGAAGGCCGGCAAGCTGGCAGCGGGTGGGTCGGGCGAAGCTCGGGAGGGAAGTGGGTTCATTGTTCAACTCCTTCTGACGGCCATAAGAAATCGCCCCGGCTGCCGGCTAGCGCAGACGATGGGCGTCCGACGCCGGTTCGCGGCGTTCCGGCGTGAACCGACGCTCGGAGTAAACGGTTTGCAGCACGCGGTTATTCCATCTGTTTTCGTGCATTGCATGCGAACCGACATCGATTGTTTGCGAAGATGGCCATGCCGCCTGACAGGTTGAAATCCCGGTCGCCATCGGCTGATAATCGTCCGGAATCGACCGACTCTCCCAGCCATCGTTATCCGGAAATTGCCATGTCCTACGACAACAACAACCCGTTCGCAAAAATCCTTCGCGGCGAGCTGCCGTGCGTCAAGGTCGCGGAGGATGAAACCACGCTCGCGATCATGGACCTGATGCCGCAGGCGGACGGGCACGTGCTCGTGATCCCGAAGGAAGCCGCGGCGGAAATCTTCGACCTGTCCGCCGAATCCGCCGCGTCGTGCATCCGGATGACGCAGCGCATTGCGGCGGCGGTGCGCGGCGCGCTGAATCCGGACGGCATGTTCATCGGACAGTTCAACGGCCGCGCGGCCGGCCAGACGGTCGCGCACGTGCACTTCCACGTGATCCCGCGCTGGGAGGATGTTGCGTTGCGGATGCACGCACGCGACATCGCCGATGCGGCAACTCTCGAATCGATCGCGAAGCGCATCCGCGAACAGTTCGTGTAACGGCGGGCGAACGGCGCGCCACGCGATGCCGCCCGGCATGCACGCGGCGGCGCGCCGGGCTGGCCCCGGCTGGCCGGATGCATTGTTTCAGCGGTCACAACAGGTAACAGGTGTAACGCCCCGCGAAACTCGGCGAGGGGAGCCGGCCGCTACACTCGGTGCATCGATTCATCGAGTGATATGGAGGGCGGACTGACCCTTTCGTATCGGGTGCGCCTCGCGTCACGGCGAGGCGGCTTTCGCAAAGTGTCATGCGTCTTTCGCGCCGGGAACCAGCCCATGTCCAGACTTCTCGTTACGCTCGCCCTGATCAGCGGCCTGTGCGGCTGCGTCGTCGCACCGCCTTACGGCTATGCGCCGGCGCCGGCCTATTACGGCTATGCACCGGCCTACTACGCGCCGCCAGTCAGCATCGGTATCGGCGGGGTGTTCCACGTTCGCTGACGCGATGCTCGTTGCCCGCCGGGGACACGATGCCGCGTGACAAGCGGTAGCGGACGACGCCGTCGGCTCGCGCATCGCGCGTTGCGTGGCGCGCTTGCGCGCCTCGCAACGCCGGGCCCAACACGTTTCACCTCACCGGCTACGCTCGCTGACGCCGCACGCCGCACGCCGCACGCCGCACGCCGCACGCCGCACGCCGCACGCCGCACGCCGCACGCCGCACGCCGCACACCGCACACCGCACACCGCACACCGCACACCTGACGCCGCATACCACACACCGGTCTGCCGGGCTCCTTTTCCTGCCCCTCTCCTCGGCCGTGCGCCGCGCAATGTCATAGGCTTCGCGTCCTATACTTCTGCGGAAAGCGTGCGCTCAAGCGAGGCAGCCATGACGCAATCACCGAAGGTCGCGATCCTGTCGATCGTCACCACGCTTGTCTACCTGTGGCTCTCGATCGTCGGCATCGGCGGGTTCGCCGCGTACTTTTCCCATCCGTCACTGACCGTCATCGCGATCGTCACGCTCGTGATGGTGGTCGTCGCGCTGTTCAGCCCCGGCAACCTGAGCACCGGTGAACGCGAGGCGCGCGACAACCGCTGGGTGCTCGCGGTGTTTGCAGCGATCGGCTTTGCATCCGCGTTCCTGCCTGCGTACACCGACCGGCTCGATTTCTGGACGTTCGACGGCGACACGGTGCGCTGGGCCGGCGTCGGGTTGTACTGCGCCGGCGGTGCATTGCGCATGTGGCCCGTGTTCGTGCTGGGCCGCCGCTTCAGCGGGCTCGTCGCGATCCAGCCCGGCCATACGCTGGTGACGGACGGCATCTATCGGACCATCCGCAACCCGAGCTATCTCGGCCTGCTCGTCAATGCGCTCGGCTGGGCGCTCGCGTTCCGCTCCGGCGTCGGCGTGCTGCTGGTCGTGGTGACGCTCGTGCCGCTCGTCGCGCGCATCCGTTCCGAGGAGGCGCTGCTGCGCGCGCATTTCGGCGCCGAATACGACGCGTATTTCGCGCGGACGTGGCGGCTGATTCCCGGCATCTACTGACCCTTTGCGAACCGGTACAGCGACGCATGTGATAACGCATGCCGTCGCATGACGTCGCGCCTGCGTGCCGGCGTGTGTATCACGCGCGCCGGTTGCATTCGCACAACGCCGCGAAGCGGACATTTAACAGGGTCCGAACTTGCGCCGATGCACGCGGAAACCCGTGCCGGCGCGGGTTTCCAGACCGGGCACGATACATGCGGTAAGCCTTTCCGATCGGCACACAACTTGTTACCAGAATGTTCGGGGCAAGCGCCAGGGACCGATGCTATTCTTCGCCGCAAGCTCATTGAAATGATTTCGTCCGGCACCCGATACAGTGCTTCTCACGGGCCGGTCAGCACGAATCGTCATACCAGAGCGAACCCTCGATCAACAGATTGCGAACAAGGAAGAAACGGGCATGTGGAAGAAGATCGCCCCCACCCTCGTCGTCGCCGCTCTTGCTGGCGCGACTGCGCTGCCGGCAGCAGCTAACGATTTGAACAACGCGCTTGGTGGCGCGCTCGGCGGGGTCGCCGGCGCGGCAGTCGGCGGCGCGGTCGGCGGTCGCACCGGCTCGGTGATCGGCGGCGCGATCGGCGGTGGCGCAGGCGGCGCGGTGACGGCGAACCGTCACGAGCGCACGGGCGCGATCATCGGCGGCGCGCTCGGCGGCGGTGCCGGCACCGCAGCGGGCAACGCGATGGGCGGCCGCTCGGGCGGCCTGCTCGGCGCAGCAGTCGGCGGCGGCGCAGGCGCGGCGCTCGGCGGCAACCTGTCGCGCAACTCGTACGGCGGCGACGGTGACGGTCACGGCTATCGTCATCGCAAGCATCATCATCACCGCGACTGGGACTGATCGTCCCCGCGTGGCACGCTGACGCGAGCGGTGCGCAACAACCCGCGCACCGGATCGCGTGAAGCGGCCACGCAACCGAATGGCCCGGCCAGGCGGCACGACCGCTTGCGATTCCGGGCCTCGTCATTTTCCACGCTTCGCCAGCTATCCCGATCGTTTCCCGATCCGCACGCCATGTGCGTGTGTCCTGATCCCGCCGTCGCAGTCGCGATGCGTGCGGCATCCTGATTCGCGCATTCGCGCATTCGCGCATTCGCGCATTCGCGCATTCAAGCATTCAAGCGTTCACGCATTCAAGCGTAATCACGCGTTCAAGCTTTCGCACACCCTCACGCGCCGCCAAGGTAGTGCAAAAGCGAATGCAATCCATCGCAACATTTAATTGGTGAATCGCGACCGACTCCGATATCGTCAACGCTGCTCGCGTACGGAATCAGACCGTGCCCGCCGCGCCATACCGCCCGATGCCGTTGCGTAGCGACGTGATCGAGCGGGCCGCTGAGCGTAGCCGCGACCACCCGCCGAACCGGGTGGGCCCGTCGCGAAACCTGGCCGACCGACCGGAAGCCGATCCGCTTCCAAGTGTTCCCGGCACCGGCGTTCCGCCGCCGCATGCGTGCCCCACGCGTGCGCCCCGGACATCGTGTGCACCGGAACCGGACCAACCCATTGCCTGGATGATTATGTCTAAGACAACGTATTACGCGCCGCATGGCGGCCACCCGCCGCAGACCGATCTGCTGACCGATCGCGCGATGTTCACCGAGGCGTACGCGGTCATTCCGAAGGGCGTGATGCGCGACATCGTCACGAGCTGGCTGCCGTTCTGGACCAACACGCGCCTGTGGGTGATCGCACGCCCGCTGTCGGGTTTCGCCGAAACCTTCTCGCAGTACATCGTCGAAGTGAACCCGGGCGGCGGCAGCGACAAGCCGGAGCAGGACAAGGAAGCCGAAGCGGTGCTGTTCGTCGTCGAAGGCGAGGCCGAACTGACGTTGCAGGGTTCGAAGCACGTGCTGAAGCCGGGCGGCTACGCGTTCATTCCGCCGGGCGCGAACTGGACGCTGCACAACGTCAGCGACGCCGCCGCGCGCTTCCACTGGATCCGCAAGCGCTACCAGGCCGTCGACGGCATCCCGCTGCCGGAAGCGTTCGTGACCAACGAGCAGGACGTCGAGCCGATCCCGATGCCGGGCACCAACGGCGCCTGGGTAACGACGCGCTTCGTCGACATGAGCGACATGCGTCACGACATGCACGTGAACATCGTCACGTTCGAGCCGGGCGGCGTGATTCCGTTCGCCGAAACGCACGTGATGGAGCATGGTCTGTACGTGCTCGAGGGCAAGGCCGTGTATCGCCTGAACCAGGACTGGGTCGAGGTCGAAGCGGGCGACTTCATGTGGCTGCGCGCGTTCTGCCCGCAGGCGTGCTACTCGGGCGGCCCCGGCCGCTTCCGCTACCTGCTGTACAAAGACGTGAACCGTCACATGAACCTGACGCTGAACGCGCCGCGCTAAACAGCGCGTATTGCGTGTCCGCAGGACAGGCCCGCCGGTGCAAGCCGGCGGGCTTTTTGTCTGGATCGTCGCGGAATGCCGGGGAACACAGGACAGATCGTCAGGATGAGTCGGTGCGAGGCGGCGGATCTGCGAGACGGATGATGTTCGAGCCCGGCCGTTGTTGTCCCGCCTACGCGGGCGGCAGCGTCACCAGCGCCTTCTGCATCCGCTCGATCAGCGCCAGCACTTCCTGCCGGCTCTCGCCCTTGGCGTGCACGAGGTAATACCTGAGCGGAGAGGCGACCTCGTGGCGGCTCACGCGAACGAGGCCGCTGCGCTTCAGATACGCGTCGGCGAGCGGCGTGCGCGCCAGCGCCACGCCGAGTCCTGCCTCGGCTGCTGCGAGTACGAGCGTGTAGTCCTCGAAACGGCGATCCTGGGCGCGTGGCTTGAGCGGGATGTCCAGTGTATCGAACCATGCGCGCCATCCGGTCGCATCGGAGTCGTGCAAGAGCAGCAGCGCAGCGTCGCCGACTTATGTGATCGGCACGCAATCCTTTCCTAAATAAAATTTGGCCAGCCCAACATTGGCTAAAGAATGTTCCGGATTCGCGGTATCCCTTCGACAATGCGCGCCTTTCGCGATGGATGGCGACTGCTTGCGCCATGCCGTCGCCGCATCGAACAAGGGATCCGACATGACCGACACCTCCACTTCCCCGCCGCCGGACTCCGCACCGCCGGACTCCGCACCGTCGCGCCGCCGCATCTGGCGCATGCTCGCGGGCGTGCTGCTCGGGCTGATGGTCGCGTGCGCCGGCATCGGCGCGTGGACGATCCACAGGATCTGGACGCAGTTGCCGTCCGTCGAACATCTGGCCGTCTATCGCCCGGCGGCGAGCGGCGACATGCTCGCGCTCGTCGGCGGCGCGAATTTCAGCCGCAACGTGTTCGATCATGCGCTGCAGGCGTACCGCCAGCCGGGTTCGAGCTTCAAGCCGTTCGTCTATTCGGCCGCGCTGGAGAAGGGCTACTTCCCGGGCGTGCTCGTCGACGACACGCAGCGCACGCTGACCCGCGCGGAAACCGGCGCGCAGCCGTGGCGACCGCGCAATTTCGGCAACCACTACGAAGGCTTCATCCCGGTGCGGCGCGCGCTCGTGCGCTCGAAGAATCTCGTTGCGGTCAGCCTGATGCAGGCTGCCGATCCGCAGTACGTGCAGCAGCATGCGATGCGCTTCGGTTTCGATGCGCGGCGCAATCCCGCGTCGCTGCCGCTTGCGCTCGGGTCGGGCGCGGTGACGCCGCTCGAGCTGGCGAGCGCGTATGCGGTATTCGCGAACGCCGGGATGCGGCTCGAGCCGCGCCTGATCGCGTCGGTGAAGCAGCGGCATGGCGGCGTGCTGTTCGAAGCGCCGCCCGCGGCCGGCACGCGCGTGCTCGACCTGTTCCGCACCGACGACTGAGGCGACGCGACATGCATACGCTTTATCTGATTGCGATCGTCGCGGAAGCGATGTCGGGGGCGCTGATGGGAATGCGGCGTGGAATGGACCGCTTCGGGCTCGCGCTCGTCGGCGCGGTGACGGCGCTCGGCGGCGGCACCGTGCGCGACGTGCTGCTCGGCCACTATCCGCTCGGCTGGATCGCGCATCCCGAGTATCTCGTGATTACGCTTGCCGCGGCGACGTGCGCATCGGGCGTCGCGCGCCGTCTTGCGCGAATGAAGACGCTGTTCGTCACCGTCGACGCGGTCGGCCTCGCGGCGTTCACGATCATCGGCTGCGACATCGGCGCGAAGACGGGCAACGCACCGATCATCGTCGTGCTCGCCGGCGCGATCACCGGCGTGTGCGGCGGGATGCTGCGCGACCTGTTGTGCAACGAAATGCCGCTGATCCTGCGCGAGGAACTGTATGCGAGCGTCGCGTTCTTCACGGGCACGCTCTATGTCGGCATGCAGCACCTGGGTGTCGATGCCGGCGTCGCGACGGTGGTTGCGCTCGTGGCCGGCTTCACGATGCGGATGCTTGCGGTGCGGCTTGGCTGGAAGATGCGGACGTTTGGTGTGGCTGACGTCGAGCATTGAGGGGTGACGCAGCCTGTTGCAGGCGTGAACAGGCCCTCATGCAGGCACCATCACCGGCGGCGACCCGTCGCCGGTCTCGACCATCCTGACCGCAAATCCATAGCAGCGCGCGATATGCGCGGGCGTCATCACGTCGCGCGGCGGGCCGTGCGCGACGATCGTGCCGTCGGCCAGCATCGCGATGCGGTCCGCATGTCGCGCGGCGAGGTTCGGGTCATGAACGATCGCGAGCACGCCGAGCCCCCATTCGTGCGCGACGGTGCGCACGGTGTCGAGCAGCCGGTGCTGGTGCGCGAGATCGAGCGCGGCGGTCGGTTCGTCGAGCAGCAGGTAGCGGGGCCGTGCCGCGTCATGGCCATCGTCGGGCCACAGCTGCGCCAGCGCGCGCGCGAACTGGACGCGCGCGAATTCGCCGCCCGACAGCGTCGTGACGTCGCGGCCAACCAGCATGTGCGCGTCCGCGCGTTCGAGCGCGCGCCATGCGATGTCGCGATCCCGGTGCGACGCTGCGCCGCTGCGGCGCGCATGCGGATAGCGGCCGAGCAGCACGATCTCGTCGACGCTGAACGGAAACGCCGGCTGTGCGGCCTGCGGCAGCACGGCGCGCAGGCACGCAAGCCGTGCTGCGTCGATGCGCGCGAGCGGCTCGCCGTTCAGCGTGATGCGCCCGGAGACGCGCACGCCGTTCGGCGCTCCGCCGCCAGTCAGCTCGCCGGCGAAGGTCTTCAGCAGCGTGCTCTTGCCCGCGCCGTTGCGGCCGAGCAGCGCGGTGACGCGGCCGGGTTCGATCGACAGCGACAGGTCGCGAAGGATGACGGCGCGACGGCGCGCGACTTCGAGCTGGTGGGCGATCAGCATGGTCGTGAAGGAGTGGCTGGCGCGGGAAGTGGCGCGGGCGTTACGCCGCGCCTGGCAATGCGTCGTTGATCGTCGATGCGAGTGATGACAAGGCAATCTCCGGCAGGGTGGGGCGGATCGGTGGGCCGTGCTTGTGCAATGACGTCCGGCTCGCTCATCCGCCGAGCGCACTGCGGTTTTTCCACAGCAGCGCGAGAAAGAACGGTGCGCCGAGCAGCGCGGTCAGCACGCCGAGCGGAAGCTCCGCCGGCGCGGCGACGGTGCGCGCCGCGAGATCGGCGGCCAGCGTCAGCAGCGCGCCGAGCAACGCGGCGCCGGGCAGCACGATCCGCTGGTCGGGGCCGCATGCGAGGCGGACGCAGTGCGGCGCGACGAGGCCGATGAAGCCGATGACGCCGGCGCACGACACGAGCGCGCCGACGGCAAGCGCAACCGCGACGAGCACGCGGCGCTTCAGGCGCGGCACGGGCACGCCGAGGTGCAGCGCCTCGGTTTCGCCGAGCTGCAGCGCATTCAGCGCGTCGCGTTCGCGCGCAAGCAGCGCGCAGCCGATCGCGACGCATGGCGTGACCGCCGCGAGCGCCGGCCACTGCGCGCCCCCGAGGCTGCCGAGGCTCCAGAACGTCAGCGAGCGCAGCTGCGCGTCGTCCGCGACGAACGTGAGCAGGCCGATCGCCGCGCCGACGAGCGCGTTGATCGCGATCCCCGCGAGCAGCAGCAGCGGCAGCGCGAGCCGGCCACGTGACGCGGCAAGGCGATAGACGAGCGCGGCGACCGCGAGCGCGCCCGAGAATGCGGCGACCGGCAGCGCGGCGACGGGCAACGCGCCGGCCTGTGCGGCGAACAGCACGGGGCCGAGCACGATCATCGTCGTCGCGCCGAGCGCCGCGCCGCTCGATACGCCGACGAGCCCCGGATCCGCGAGCGGATTGCGGAACAGCGCCTGCATTGCGGCGCCGGCCGCGCCGAATCCGCCGCCGACCAGCAGCGCAAGCGCGACGCGCGGCGCGCGGATCTCGAACAGGACCGCGCGCGCCTGCTGCGCGGCGGTGTCGCCGGTCAGCGCGGCCCAGAGTTCGGCGGGCGAAATGCGATACGCGCCAACGCACAGCGAGGCAATGGCCGCCGTGACGACCATGGCGGCGAGCACGGCCAGCGCGAGCGGCGCGAACCGGCGCGACGCGCCCAGGCGGGCAGCGCCGCGCGATATCGTGCGTGGTCCGGCGGAGAAGGAGGAGGCATGAACGGACATCGGCGCGATCCCGTATCAGGCGACGCCTGCCGACAGGCGCTCGTACAGCGACGTGACGGCGAGCGGCAGGCGCGGGCCGAAGCCGAGCAGCAGCAGCGCGTCGAGCGACACGACGCGCCGCGCGCGGCCTGCCGGCGTCGCGGCGAAGCCAGGCGCGGCCAGCAGCGCCGCGCGTCCGCCGACCGCCGCGAGCCCTTCGTCGGAAATCAGCACGACGTCGGGCGCGGCCGCGGCGAGCGCCTCGGTCGTCAGCGGCTTGTAGTGATCGAAGCCCTGCATCGCGTTGCGCGCGCCGGCGTAGCGGATCATTGCGTCGGCGGCGGTGCGCTGGCCGGCCGCGAGCGCCTGGTTGCCGGTGTGATTGAGCACGAACAGTACGCGCGGCGCCCGTGCGCCGCCGGGCGGTCGAGCGGCGACCGTGTCGCGCGCGGCCTGCCATTCGCGGTCGAAGCGCTGCAGCAGCGCGGTGCCGGCGACGCGCACGTCGAGCGCCTGCGCGACGCCCGCGATCTTCGCGCGCACGGAGTCGACGTCGTGGCGTTCGCCGAACGTCGTCACCGTGACGCCGGCGCGCTTCACCTGCGCGAGCACGGCGGGCGGTCCGGCCTCGGCCGATGCAAGCACGAGGTCCGGGCGCAGCGACAGCAGGCCCTCGGCCGACAATGCGCGCTGATAGCCGACCTTGGGCAGGTGGCGCGCAGCGTCCGGATACGTGCAGGTCGTATCGGCCCCGACGAGCTGAAAGCCGCGCGTGTCGGCGCCGCCGAGCGCGTATGCGGTTTCCGCGAGCGCGCCGCCGATCACGACGACGCGCTTCGCAGGCGTCTGCGCGCGCGAGCGGCCCGGCAGCGTGCCTGCGAGCGCGCCCGCCGCCGCGCTCGCGAGCCAGACGCGGCGCTGCCGGCTGAACGGCCCGCCGCTCACCGTGCGTCTCCGCGCGCCGCCGGCGGCAGGCCGGCCACCAGCGCGCGCCAGTCGTCGCGCTCGGGCTGGCCGGGCTTGCGTTCGCCGAACAGCAGTGCGACATGCTCGCCGTGCCGGTCGAACAGTTCGAGCGATGTGACGATGCCGTCGCTCGTCGGCTTCTTCACGACCCACGCGGCGGCGATCATGTCTTCGCGCACGTGCAGGTTGAAGCCGGGATCGAGCACGTTGATCCACGCACCGACGTCGCGCACGTTCACGACCGGCCCCGTATGGATCTGGATCATCCCCGCGTTGCCGACGAACACCATGATCGGCTGCGCGCTGCGTGCCGCCTGTTCGAGCACGTGCCGCAGCGCGCGTGTATCGGCCGGATACGCGTAGCGCGGCTCGGCAAGCCGCAGCGCCTGCATCCGGCTCACGCCGAAACGTTGCGTGATCCCGAAGAACTGGTGCGTGTCCGTCATCGCGTCCCACGCCGCATGGAAGCCGGCGATGTCGATGTCGGTGTCGGCGCGCTCGGGTGCTTTCGATGCGCTCGGCGTGACCGCGAGCCCGGGTTCCTGCGACGGCGTGCGCCAGCGGCCGACGAATGTGTCGAACGCCGCGTGATCGCTGTGCGCGCGCAGATAGACCTTGTGGATCGCATCGCCATGCGCGTCGAAGAACTGCAGGCTCTTCAGCATGCCGTGCGCGGTCTCGTCGCGAACCGCGAACGCGGACGCCCAGTGGCGGTAGAAGATGCGCAGGTCGATGTCGCCGAGCGCGAGGCCGACCGGGCCGTCGTGGCTCATCTGCGCATACTTGCCGTCCTTCTCGTGGACGGCCGCTTCGTTGCGCGTGAGCGCCATCACGCGGCCGAGCCGCGGCATTTCCTCGAACATCGCCGGGAAGCGCGCGTCGAGCCGGACGACGTGCTCGCCGATGAACGCCGCGAGCGCTTCGCCTTCGCTGACGCCGAGCGCCTGCGCGGCATCGCGGTTGCGGAGCTGGCGCTCGGCCTTCAGCTTGACGAACGCGTCGCGCAGCGCGGCGGCCGAGCGAAGCGGCGTGGCCGGCTGGCCGGGAAGAGCGGATTGCATCATGTCGGACTCCTTGATGTGATGGATGGGTTGGGAACGCGGGCAGCACGCATCAGAAATCCACCTTCATGCTGACGGCGACAGTGCGGCCAGGCGCGGTGTACGCGTCGAGCACTTGCGAATCGGACGTGATCCCGCGCACGTCCGACCAGTTCCAGTACTTGCGATCGAACAGGTTGCGGACGCCGATCGTTGCGCTCACGTGCTTGTTGAAGCGGTAGCCGCCGCGCACGTCGACGACGAACGACGACGGCGGTGCGAAGCACGGTTTTTTCTTCTCCGAGCACGCGCCCGCGGCGATGTCCTTGTCGTGCTTCACGGCCTGGAACAGCAGGTCGGTCTGCACGAACCAGCGTTCGCTCGGTTCGTAGCGAACACCGAACACGGCCGAGAACGGATTGACCGTGTCGAGCGGCTGGCTGGCCGCGCCGTTGTCCTGCGTCGAGCCCTTCGTGAACGCCATCGCCGTCTTCAGCGTGATGCCGTTCGGCATGATCCATTCCGCGCGGCCTTCGACGCCGTGAATGCGCGCGTGGGCGAAGTTCACGTACTGGAACACGAACGGGTCGGCCGGCCGGCCGCTGCCGGCGATCGTCGTGCGCGCGATGAAGTTGCGGTAGCGACCCGTGAACGCGGCGGCGCTGTAGCGCACGACGCCGTAGCCCGTGCCGGCCTTGCCGCGCAGGCCCGCTTCGAACGTGTCGCTCGTCTCGGGCTTCAGGTCGGGATTGCCGATCGACGTATAGCCGTACACCGGATTCGCGAAGCTGCTGTTCACCTGGTCGGGCGTCGGCGAACGGAACCCGTGCGCGTACTGCACGTACGGAATCAGCGCGGGCGTTACCTCGTAGAGCATGGCGACGCGCGGCGACAGTTCGTTCGCGTTCGTCGACACGGCCTTGCCGGTGAACAGCGGATCGTTTTCGGTCGGGCTCAGCCGGTACGTGTCGAAGCGCAGGCCCGGCGTGACGAGCAGGCGGCCGTAGCCGATCTGGTCCTGCACGAACGCGCCGAACAGCGTGTAGTCGGTGTCCGGGAACGCCTTGTTCGGGAACGATTCGCCGACGCCCGGCACGGTGCCGTCGCGCAGGTTCGTCACGCGCGACAGGCTGCCATCGACGCCGACCAGCAGCTTGTGCGCGAACGGGCCCGTCGAGAAGCCGCTTTCGGCGAAGGCCGCCCCGCCGAACGTGCGTTCCTTGTACTGGTTGTCGCGCGAGCGCGAACGCTGCGTGCCGCGCGTCTCGAACGCGTACTGGTCCTGCTTCGCATCCTGATAGTAGAACTGCGCGTGCGCGTTCTGGAACCAGCGGAACGTGTCGTCGCGGAAGTCATAGTCGACGCTGAAGCGGTTGCGTTCGAGCCGGTCGCTGGTCGTGAGGCCGAGCGTGGCCGGCGGATTGATCGCGGACAGCACGTCCGTGCCGACGCGCCGCTGCACCGTTTCGGCAGTGAACTTGATCGTGTCGCGCAGGGTGGGCGTCAGCACGAGCTTGCCGAGCAGCGATTCGGAATAGACGTCCTGCGGATTCGACGTCGTGCGCAGCGTGCTCGCCGTGTTGTTGCTGCCGCGCGTATCGACCTCGTGGCCGCGGCGGCCGTCAGCGATGATCATCCCCTGCACGCGATCGTTGCCGCCCGCGGCCGACACCGTCGCGCCGACGCTGCGGTCGGCGGAGTCGTAGCTCGGCCGGAACGAGAAGTAGTAGGGCTTGCGGTAGATCGACAGCAGGTCCCGCGGATCTTTCGTGATGAAGTTCACCGCGCCGGTGAGGCCGTCGCTGCCGTAGAGCGCCGATGCCGGGCCGCGCAGGATCTCGATGCGCTTCAGCGTGTCGAGGTCTGCGTAATCGCCGCGGCCGGCCTCGAGCGGCCCGAACGAGAACGCGTTCGGCAGCCGGATGCCGTCTTCCATCAGCAGCACGCGGTTGCCTTCGAGGCCGCGGATGTTGATGCTCGAATCGCCGTCGCGGCCGCCGCCGAGCGCGGCGGTGCCGGGCCGGTACGCAGTGCGGCGCACCGTGACGCCCGGCTCGTAGCGCAGCGCGTCCTTGATGTTCGCCGCCTGCTGTTCCTCGAGATCCTCGTCGGTGATCACGGAGACGGACGCGGCCGTGCGGCTCGCCGCCGTCTCGGTACGGGTGGCCGTGACGGTGACGGGATCGAGCAGCGCGGCGTTGCCACGCGTCGACGCAGCGATGATGACGGCGGGCGAAGTGGCTGCCAAAGTGGCCGCGTGTTGCGTCGGCGAATCGGCAAAGGCCGGGGTGGCAGTGACGCCGAAGGCGCCGAACAGCGCGGCGCACATCGGCCGCCGCGCCAGCGAAAAGCAATGCACAGGTGGTCTCCCAGTGATGAAACGAGCCCGAAGGCTGGCTGGGTGACGCGTTCACCTGGCTGGCGCATCCGCACGCGGTGGGCGGCGAACGGCTGGTTGAAAGGAATATGACACGTTGCCGAAGTGTAAATGAGAAGTATTCGCGATACAAGTTCGACAACAGGCGTGTGCGGGCGAGGGGGCGATGACCGCGCGCGTCAGGAGGGACGAACTGCTTGCGGCGCCCGCGCGTGCCGCATTACGACAGTGATTCGAGACGGATCAGCAGGTTGCGCGCGTGCGCGATGAACGCTTCGTGCATGTCGCGTTCGCCGCGGACTTCGACACTGGCGTCTTCCGCGAATGCGATCTGCTCCGCGTAGATTTCGCCGAGCGCGCGGCGTGCGTCGGGGGGAAGCGCGCGGATCATCGAGACGAGCAGCAATTCCTGCGCGCGGAGCATGCCGGACAGCGATTGGACGTTCATGCCGACCTCCTCGGTCGATGCGGCGGCGGGCGCCGATCTTTCCATACTAGGCGGTTGCCGCATGAATGTCGGGATCGCTGACGATGTGACGCAGCGGGAAACCGCAGAAGCGCAGAAGCCCGCGCTTGCACGAACGCAAGCACCTGGCGGGCGACTCGTGGCCCGCACAGGGTGCAGCAGAACAACAGGAATAGGGAATTGAAACGGAAACGTCAGGCGGCCGCGGCGCCTGCCTGCGCGTCGCGCACGACCTGCGCGACCCGCTCGACGAATTCCGCGTCGATGCTCGACAGCGCTTCGCGCTTGCCGTCGGGCATCTCGACGATGAGCCGGTACGTGACGTCCTGCGTCACCCACGCGAGATAGCCGACCACCACCAGCATCACGCCGACGACGAGGCCGGCGCTCGAGCCGGCCACGCCGCCCGCGGCGGCCGCGACGGCACCGATCAACGAGATCAGCGACGGGACGAGCTTGTTTTTCCGGATCGTGACGACGTCGACGCGGCGAATGTCACGGAGTGCAAAGACCTGGCCGGCGGCCGACAGGCCGTTGCGCGTGACTGTCACGCCTCGTTCGTTGAAAGCGTTTTCCATCGTGTGTTGCATGGACGAAAACGCGCAGCGTAACAGACTTCGTTGGCGCGTCAAACGAGACCGAGTGCCGCACGCGGGCGGTGCGGGCCGGACGGGCCGCGAAATGGCGGAGTGTCAGAACTGCAGCCGGCCGTCGCCGTACAGGCGTCCCGGCACGTGCGACGCGACGACTTCGGCGATTTCCTCGTCGGTCGCGTCGGCCGGCACGACCTGGCGCCGCGCGGGCGCGTCGAGATGCATCGTCCACTCGACGAGCCGGTACGGGCGCCCCCACGGGCGCTGCATCTCGACTGACACGCGGCAGCTCTGTACGGGCAACGAATGCTGGCGCGTCAGAATCGTGTGCAGACGGCTGAATACGCTATCTTCGATCATCATGGCTTCCGATCCTGTCCTTGGGTTGAACGGCGGCTGCGCCACCGCTCTCAAAAAAAAAGCCGCCGATGCTCAGGCGGCCAACAGGGGGGGTGAGTGCATCCTCTCAGCCCAGAATTAAGCGAAACTTAAAAGTGCATAAAAAAGCGCCCCGCATGGAAGCGGGGCGCTGTTGCCGTGGTGATCCGCGAGTTAAGCGAACGCTTTAGAACTTGTGACGGATACCGACGCGAGCGGCGATCTGGTTCGACGAACCGTTGCCCGACGTGCTGAAGTAGCTCGTGCTCGAGCCGATCTGCGCTTGCACGTTGTTGCCCGACGCCTTCTGGTAGATGACGAGGCCATACACGTCCGTACGCTTGCTGAGCGCGTAGTCGAGCGCGAGGTTGCCCTGGTTCCAGTGAGCCGAGCCGCCGGTTTGCGTCGCGTTCGTGTACGTGTAGCCCGCTGCAGCCGACAGTGCCGGCGTGAGCGCGTACTTCAGGCCGGCTTCATACGCGTTGTAGAACGTGCCGTTTGCGCCCGAGACCGTCGAGAATTGCGTGCGCGTCCACAGCAGCCATGCCGTTGCCGGGCCCCAGATGTAGCGGCCGCCGACGCCATACGTGCGCAGGTCGCGGACGTTGCCCGTGCTGATGTTCGCGATCGACGTCGAGAATGCCGGCGTCGACTGGCTCGGGAAGCGGATGTCCGTGTACGCGGCGCCCAGCGAGAACGGGCCGTTCGCGTAGTTCAGGCCGAAGCTGTATGCACGCGACGAACCGCCGGTGTTCGTGGCGCCCGAGCCCGCTGCGCCTGCGAAGTCCGTCGAGTTCGAGAAGCCGTACAACGCGCCGAACGTGAAGCCCGAGTAGTTCGCGCTCTGGAACTTCACCGCGTTGTTGATGCGGCTCGACGTGAGCTGGTCGATGTCGTTCACGTGGTACGCGTAGTTACCCGCGACCGTGTTGCCGCCCGTCGAGTAGTTCGAGCCGAGGATGTCGGTCGAGAACGAGTACTGGCGGCCGAACGTGACCGTGCCGTACTGGGCGGTGCTCAGGCCGACGTATGCCTGGCGGCCGAACATCGCGCCGCCCTGGCCGAGCGTGCCGTTGCCGCTGTTGAAGCCGTTTTCGAGCACGAAGATCGCCTTCAGGCCGCCACCGAGGTCTTCGGTGCCGCGCAGGCCCCAACGGCTGCCCTGGGCAACGCCGTCGTCGTACTTGAACAGCTTGCCGCTGCCGCCGTTGGCGGTCTTGCTGTGGTTCACGTAGCTGATACCGGCGTCGATGATGCCGTACAGCGTGACGCTGCTTTGTGCATGTGCCGCGCTGGCCGTTGCTGCGAGGATGGCGGCGGTCAACAGTTTCTTGTTCAAACGATTCTCCGAGCGAGTAAATGGCATGTCCAGTTGCGGTTCCGGCGCTCTGGCGGCGCTCTTGTGGACCGGCGGCAACTTTATCGGCGCGTCACGTAATGAATATGACAGCTGTTGTAATGTAGATGAAGTGTGGCGTCGATGCGACACCAAATGATGCCCGGTTGCACTCGCCGCGGTTATACCGATTTCGGCTGTCGTTTGATCCGGCTCGGGAATATGCACATGACATTCGCTTGGTTGGTGCCGGTCCGGCCCCATGCGACGATGCGCGCTCTCACAACGACACGGGACAGAGGACACCCCATGCGACGCTCGATCTGGTTGACTGGCTTTGCTGCGCTTGGCGCGGCCCTGACGTTCGCGGCGCCCGGCGCGCACGCACAATCGCAGACCCCGCAGACCGTGAAGGTCGGCACGATGAGCGGCCCGGACGCGCAGATCTGGTCCGAGGTGACGAAGGTGGCCGCGCGCGGCGGCCTCGCGGTCAAGGTCATCGAATTCAACGACTACGTGCAGCCGAACGCCGCGCTGGACGCGGGCGATCTCGACGCGAACGGCTTCCAGCATCAGCCGTTCCTCGACAGCCAGATCAAGCAGCGCGGCTACCGGATCGTCAACGTCGGCCTGACCTACACGTCGCCGATGGGCTTCTATTCGAAGAAGTTCAAGTCGCTGAAGGATCTGCCGGCCGGCGCGAAGGTCGGCATCCAGAACGACCCGTCGAACGGCAACCGCGCGCTGCTGCTGCTGCAGAAATACGGCGTGATCAAATTGAAGCCGGGCGTCGGCACGAACGGCGTGAACGCGACGCCGCTCGACGTGGCCGAGAACCCGAAGAAGATCAAGCTCGTCGAGCTGGATGCCGCGCAACTGCCGCGCGCGCTGCCCGATGTCGACGCCGCGTCGATCAACACCGACTATGCGGTGAAGGCGGGGCTCACGCCGGTGAAGGATGCGATCGCGATCGAGGACCTGAAAGGCCCGTACGCGAACCTGATCGCGGTGCGCGCGCAGGACCGGGACAAGCCGTGGGTGAAGAAGCTCGTCGCGGCCTACGAGTCGGACGATGTGCGCCAGTTCATCAACGCGAAGTTCGGCGGCGCGATCGTGCCGGCCTTCTGAATGCAAACTGGCCGGGCCGGCGTGCAGCGCATGCCCGGCCAGGTCGGAGCGTGAAAAACGACATCGCCCGCGCAAGCGGGCGATGTCGTTTTGGCGAGCTGGCCGCCCCGAGAGAAGCGGTCAAGCGGTCAAGCCGGCCCGCCAGGCAAAGATTGCCCGGCCGCTCAGGCCGTCAGCAGCGACCCGGTACGGAACGGCGTCGCGCCGGCGATGCGCGCGACTTCCATGCCGGCCGTCGCGAAGCGCACGACCTGCCGCGCGTACAGCACGCCGGCCACGCTGCTCTTCAGCGTGACGACGCGATCGGTCAGCGGATCGACGATGTCGACCACCTCCTGGCCGGCCTCGATCCACGCGCCGACCGCCGTGCGGAACACGATCACGCCCGACACCGGCGTGACGAGCGGATCGGTGCCCGCGAGCGGCGTCGCCGGATACGCGAGCGCCGGCAGCGGCGCAGGCGTGCCGTCGATCACGCCGCGTTCGGTCAGGTATTCGACGATTGCCTGCGAATCCTTTTCCGCGAACTCGTACGACACGTCGCGCTCGCTGCGCAGCTCGACCGTGACCGAGATCGCGCCGTTCGGAATCGGGAAGCGGTCGCCGAAGCGATCGCGCAGATCCGACCAGCAGAAGCTGTGGATCTCGTCGAACGGATTGCCGACCGAGTTCAGCGCGAGCAGCGACGCCTGCGAATCGAGGTAGCGCGCGAGCGGTTCGACGTCGTCCCACAGGTCTGGGTTCGTGTACAGGTGCATCACCGCGTCGTTGTCGCAATGCAGGTCGAGCACGATGTCGGCGTCGAACGACAGCTTCTGCAGCGCGAGGCGCTGCGATTCGAGTTCGGTGCGCGGCTTCTGCTCGTCGAGCGCTTCGCGCATCGCCGCGCGCACGATCGCGACGTTGCGCTCGGCGTCGTGCGTCAGGCGCGCTTCGATGCGCGGCAGCACGAGCGCTGCGAGATCGTAGAAATTGCGGTTGAAGTTCTGCATCGAGCCGAGCTCGAAGCGGCCGAGGTGATCGCCGAACACGTGCTGCGACAGCCCGATCGGGTTCGGCACGGGCACGATGATGACCTCGCCGCGCAGCTTGCCGGCGGCCTCGAGCGCAGCGATCTTGCGGCGCAGCAGCGCGGCGACCAGCATGCCGGGCAGCTCGTCGGCGTGCAGCGACGACTGGATGTAGACCTTCTTGCCGCCGCGCGGGCCGTAGTGGAAGCTCGTGATCTGGCGCTCGGTGCCGACGGCGGGGGAAATCAGCGGATGGGTCTGCGTTTGCATGATGAGAAGAGTGCGGCGCAGCCGCGAATGATCCGGTGTGCGTGGAAGATTGATTGTACGTTGCCTTTCGCGAACCCATCAAACCGGTTCCGGAACACGGGTTTTTCCGTTGGAAATCATTCGGTTAACGCGAAAAAAATCAGCGTGTGCCGATACGGGGAACCGGCGTGCGCCGATGCGTGCCGCGCATTTCGTTGCGCGCGCGCATAAAAAAACGGGCTCCTCGCGGAGCCCGTCTGCATGCGCGCAGACCGCGCGCTTACTTGCCGTAGACGTCGAAATCGAAGTACTTCTTCGCGATCTTGTCGTACGTGCCGTCCTTGCGCATGTCGCCGATCGCCTTGTCGATCTTCGCCTTCAGGTCGGTGTCTTCCTTGCGCAGGCCGATGCCGGCGCCGTTGCCGAGCGTCTTCGGATCGTCGATGTCGCCGCCGACGAACTGGAAGCCCGCGCCGCGCGGCGTCTTCAGGAAGCCGATGTCGGCCTGCACCGCGTCCTGCAGCGCGCCGTCGAGGCGGCCCGCGATCAGGTCGGCGTAGACCTGGTCCTGGTTCTGGTACGGCACGACGGTCGCGCCGGCCGGTGCCCAGTGAGCCTTCGCGTAGGTTTCCTGGATCGTGCCCTGCTCGACGCCGATGCGCTTGCCCTTCACGCCCGCGTCAGTCGGCATCAGGCCCGAGCCCTTCTTCGCGACGAGGCGCGTGGGCGTGTTGAACAGCTTCGTCGAGAACGCGATCTGTTCCTCGCGCGCCGGGGTCATCGACATCGACGACAGCACGCCGTCGAACTTGCGGGCCTTCAGCGCCGGGATCATCCCGTCGAAGTCATTCTCGATCCATACGCACTTCGCCTTCAGGCGTGTGCAGATCTCGTTGCCGAGATCGACGTCGAAGCCCATGACCTTGCCGTCCGGGCCTTTCGATTCGAAAGGCGGGTAGCTTGCGTCGACGCCGAAACGCACGGTCGACCAGTCTTTCGCGTATGCGCTGCCGGCCGATACGGCGAGCAGGGCAACCGTCACTGCCGCAAGAACTTTTTTCACTCGGTGACTCCTCGTTTTGTTCGATGGATGCGCGGTTGTGCCGCGCCGTAAGCCTTCGGCCCGGCGCGTCTTCGCGCCGGACTGTCCCGGACTGTTCAATTCGCTCGCCCGATAGGGGCACGCGACGTGCGGAGATTATCAAGACAAAATACCGGCAGGGCGCCTAGGAGATGCCCCGATAGCCGCCAGCCGGGCCCGACGGCGGCGCCACCGTCGGGGCGCAACCGTTTCTGCCACAGGAACGATTCAACCGAGCGTTTCGTTGACCGCCTGCCGCAGGCATGTGACGAATTGCGTGACGGCCGGCGTCGGCAGCAGGTCGCGGCGCGCGATGATCGACAGGTCGAAGCGCGGCATGTTTTCGTCGAGGTCGGCCGTGCGGATGCCGAGCGGCGCGACCATCGCGGCCAGCGGGCGCGTGAAGCAGGCGATCACGTCCGAGCGCGCGACGAGCCCGAGCGTCACCGCGAACGACATCGGCGAACGCAGCAGGCGCGTCGGCCGCGGCAGGCCGCGCGCGTCGAACATCGTCAGCACCACGCTGTGCGGGAACTCGTCGGCGCCCACGGTGACGATCCATTCGGCCTCGAGCAATTCCTCCAGCCGGCGCGCATGCGCGAGCGGGTGGCCTTCGCGCATCACCACCGCGAATTCGGTCGAGAACAGCGGCCATTGCGTGAAATCGCGGTCGAGCGCAGGGACATGGTGCATCGCAGCGATGTCGAGCGTGCCGTTGCGCAATTGCGCGAGTGCGTCCGGCACCGTCACTTCCTCGAGGTGCAGGTTCACGCGCGGCATCGACCGGCGGAACGCCGTCACCGCGTACGGCAACGCGGTCAGCGCGATCGACGGCATCGTGCCGACCGCGACGCGGCCCGACATCTCCCCTTTCACCTGTTCGACCGCCTCGACGGTGCGGCGCATGTCGCCGAGCAGCTGCTCGGCGCGCGGCAGCAGCGCGTGCCCGCACGCAGTCAGCTCGACGCCGCGGACGCTGCGGACCAGCAACTCCGCGTTCAGCGCCGTCTCGAGCTCGCGGATCGTATGCGTGATCGCGGGCTGCGTGACGCCGAGTTCGCGCGCGGCGGCGCGCAGGCTCTTGTGGTGCGCGGCGGAGACGAACGCCTGGAGCTGCGCGATGTTCAGGTGGTTGCGGATGCGGGTCATCGATCGGGTCCGGAAGGTTCGAGGTAATCGAGCAGCGAGCCGGCACGCGCGTGCTGCGCACCGCAACCTTCGTGCACTGCCCGACCGCGCGAACGCGCATCCTGTTCACGCCTTACTGGCTCGCGATCCGTCTGGCGAGCGGATGGATCAGGCGCCGCACGCTCGACGCGATCGAACGCGCAGCGGCCTAGACTTCCCACGCCACACAGGCTTGGCGCCGCCCTCCCGCCCGCCCGGCGCACGCGCGCCTCGACGCTTGCCAACGGGGAGGTGTTCATATAAGGACGTCAAGGATGTTCCTTGGCTTAAAGCGCGATCGTAGCATCGAGGGCGCGAGGCCATCGGCGCGCAGGTATAGGCGCGGCGCGCCAGAGGGCGCGGCGGTGACCGGCCGCGACGCGTGCCTGTTCCGGTCGGATCGCATTCGCGCTTGACTCGTCCGTCGGCTCGACTATAGTGATCCATAACTCGCTGGTTATGAATTGCAACATGCAGAACGCTTACGACGTCCTTTTCAGAACGCTGGCCGATCCGACCCGGCGGGCGATCTTCGAGCGCTTGTGCCGTGAAGGCGAGCAGACGGTCGGCACGCTGACGGCCGAAGCCGGGGTCTCGCAGCCGGCCGTGTCGAAGCATCTCGGTGTGCTGAAGCAGGCCGGGCTCGTGCACGACCGCCACGAGGGCCGGCAGACGCATTACAGCGCGCAGCTCGGTGCGCTCGCGCCGCTGATCGATTGGGCAAGCCAGATGACCGGCTTCTGGGAAAGCCGGTTCGACCAACTCGAGGATCTGCTGAAGAGGATGGACCAATGAGCAATATCTCGACCGAAACGCGCGCCGTCGTCGTTGAACGGGAGATGCCGTTCCCGCCGGAAAAGATCTGGCGCGCGCTGACGCAGCCGCACCTGATCGCCGAATGGCTGATGCAGAACGATTTCGTGCCTGTCGTCGCGCACCGTTTCAATCTTCGCGCGGACTGGGGCGCGGTCGACTGCCAGGTGCTGACCGTCGAGCCGAACCGGACGCTCGCGTACACGTGGGCGGCTTACGGCCTCGACAGCGTCGTTACGTGGACGCTCACCCCGACGCAGACGGGCACGCTGCTGCGGATGGAGCAGGCGGGCTTCCGGCACGATCAGCAGCAGGCGTACCACGGTGCGCAGTACGGCTGGCAGAAGTTCCTCGCGTCGCTCGAGCAGGTGCTCGCGCGGATCGACTGAAGCCGGCCGGCATCGTTTGACGCCGGCATCGCGTCGCAGGCTTCGCGTTGACTTCCTTCCAGGAGACAAGGACATGAAGAATGGCGGGCCGCAGGATGAAAAGTCGCCGTCCCAGCTGATCGACGGGAGAATCGAGGAACTCGGGGACTGGCGCGGCGAGACGCTCGGCCGGCTGCGCGCGCTGATCCGGGAAGCCGATCCCGACGTCGTCGAGGAGTGGAAGTGGCGAGGCGTTCCGGTGTGGTCCGACGGCGGCATCATCTGCACCGGCGAGACCTACAAGAGCGTCGTGAAGATGACGTTCGCCAAAGGCGCGGCGCTCGCGGATCCGGCGGGCCTCTTCAACTCGAGCCTCGAAGGAAATACGCGGCGTGCGATCGATATCCGCGAGGGCGAGGCGATCGACGAGGATGCGTTGAAGACGCTCGTTCGCGCAGCGGTGACGCTGAACCGGTCCAAAGCCAAAACAAAAGGCAAGGCCGGAAGCTGAATCACGGAATCGGGTGCCCTTCGCGGATTGCGTCGGACTCCCGACATTTCGGTTGATTATTTCGGATCGCAAACGATGCAATACGATCGATCCGCGTAGCAAGCATCAGGAAAGCGCGGCCAACTGGCGACGCAGTTGATCGACCTCGCCCGGCGAAAACGGCTTCTCGATTTCGGCGTGCGCCTGCTGCCACAGCGGAAACGCCTTGGCCAGCAGGCGTTGACCAGCGGGCGTCAGGCTGAGCAGGCGGCTGCGCTTGTCGTCCGGATCCTGCTCGATCGCAACCAGATTGCGCCGCTCGAGCGGCTTGAGCGCGGCCGTCAGCGTGGTGCGATCCATCGCCAGCAGCGACGACACCGCTTTCATCGCAGGCGGGTGGGGCCGGTTCAGCGACATCAATAGCGAAAACTGCCCGTTGGTGAGATCAAGCGGACGCAGGACGTCGTCGAATATCCGCGCAAGGTTGCGCGCCGCCCGCTGCATGTGCAGGCACAGGCAGCAATCGCGCACCATCAGCGTCGCTTCGAACGGGAGCTTTTCTGAACGTGACATGTTGCAATTGTGTTGATATCAACCTATCTTGTCAAGGGCGATGGGGGGATGTCCCGTCGCGCCCATCAACAGACGGAGGAAGCATGAGCGCACAGCAGTTGTTTCTGGCCGTATTTCTCGGCAGCAAGGACAGCCCGCGCATGAAGGCGTGGATGTCGCTTTCGGAGCAGGATCGGCAGGCGAGGGAAAAGGAAGGCATTGCGGCATGGAAGGCGTGGGTCGACCGGCATCGGGAAGCAGTCGTCGAGATCGGCGGGCCGCTCGGCAAGACCAAGACCATCGACGAACGCGGCATCGCCGATACGGCGAATGCGCTGACCGCCTTTACGGTCGTGCGTGCCGCGTCGCACGAAGAGGCGGCCAGGATGTTCGAAAGCCACCCGCATTTCACGATCTTCCCGGGCGAGTCGATCGACGTGATGCCGGTCCTGCCGATTCCCGGCGCCTGAGTCGTACCGGGCCGCGGGCGTCATGACGCCGAGGCGACCGTCGCCCGCCCGCCGGACATTTCCTGGCAGGCTGTTGAAAAGCGCGTCGTTTTTGACGACCGGGGCGCTATTCAGCAGCCTGCCAGACACTTTGGAGATTCGTCATGAAGCTTTACGGATTCGCCGGCACCCGGACGCAGCGTGCGCTTTGGGGGCTCAAGGAACTCGACGCGGACTTCGAATTCATCCCGGTCAACCTGCTCGAAGGCGAGCACAAGCGGCCTGAATTCCTGCGCATCAATCCCGCAGGCAAGGTTCCCGTGCTGGTGGACGGCGACCTCGTGATTCCCGAATCGGCGGCGATCGTGCTGTATCTCGCGAACAAATACCCGGAGAAAGGTTTGCTGCCGGACGCGCTCGCCGAGCGGGCGCACGTGTATCGCTGGGTGATGTTCGCGGTAACGGAACTCGAACAGCCGCTGTGGAGAATTACCCGGCATTCGATGCTCTATCCGCCGGAGAAGCGCAGCCCGGCCGATATCGAGCTGGCGCGGGAGGAGTTCGCCGCGATGGCCGCGATCCTCGACAGGCATCTCGAAGGGCGCCAGTTCATCGTCGGCGACACGCTGACGGTGGCCGATTGCGTGACGGTCTATCTGATCGATTGGGCCAATGAATTCCATCTGATCGACGCATTTCCGCAACTGCAGGCGTATCTCGAACGGCTGTATGCGCGGCCCAAGGCGCCGCAGCGAATCGCGGAGACGCGCAAGGCGGCTTGAGCGCGACGGACGTCGGCGCGACGCTGCGTCTGCGACGTCGCGTCATCCAATCGCACCGCACGCACGGCGCCGGCACGTCAATGCAGAAAATCTAAAGTCACTGCACGAAAAGCTCGCTTGTCCGTGCGGACCCGTGCCTTCACATTGTCTCGAGCAGCAACCGTCATCGTTTCCGGCCGCCAGGCCGGACCCTGAACTCCGCAAGAGACTTTTCCATGAACGCGATTCAACTGATTTCACTCGCTGCAATCTGGGGGGCGTCCTTTCTGTTCATGCGGATGGGGGCGCCCGCGTTCGGGGTGATTCCACTGATCGCGCTGCGGGTCGGGATCGCGACCGTGCTGTTGTTGCCGGTATTGCGAAACGCCGCCGCGCGCACGGAGTTCCGCACACACGTCGGGCCGCTCTTCGTCGTCGGCATCATGAACTCGGCATTGCCGTTCTGTCTGCTGACCTATGCGGCGCTCTATGTATCGGCCGGCGTGGACTCGATCCTGAACGCGACGACGCCGATGTGGACGGCAATCGTTGCCTTTCTGTGGCTGGGCAGCCCGCTCAAGCGTGCTCAGGTCGCGGGATTGCTGGTCGGGTTCGCCGGCGTGGTCTTGCTCGCGTGGGATGCGATCGGCGCAGGGAGCAACGGGGCGCTTGGCGCGGTCGCGGCGGCGGTTCTCGCGACGCTGTCGTACGGTTTTGCCGCCAACTACTCGAAACGCAAGCTCGCCGGCGTGCGGCCCTTCGTTTCCGCATTCGGCAGCCAGCTGTTCGCCGCGCTCGTGCTGGCGCCCGCAGCCGCCGTGTATTGGCCGGGCACGCCGATCCATGCGATCGACTGGCTGGCGGTCGCGCTGCTGGGCGGGCTCTGCACGGCAGTTGCCTACATCCTCTACTTCGGGCTGATTCGCAATGCCGGCGCCCAGTACGCCGCATCGGTGACGTTTCTGATCCCGATCTTCGGCGTGGTCTGGGGGGCGATTTTTCTGCACGAACGCATTACGGTGCAGGCGTCGCTGGGCTGCATCGTGATCCTGCTCGGCACCGCGCTTGCTGCCGGCAAGATCACCGGCCTGCCGGGTGCGTTGAGGATGAAGCGGCAGTCGTGACTCATGCGCTTGCGTTCAGGTGTGGCGTGCGTCGCTCGAACTCCGGGATCCACGCACGCAAGCACTGTTCATACGCGTGACGCTCCGGTCCCGGAAACAACCGTGTCCTGCAGGATTTCGCGCTGGATCCAGGTCCGGAACGCGTCGATTTTCCATTCGTCCGCTCGCTGGTCGCTACAGACCACGTAGTAAGCGAACTGCGTAGGCCACGGCAAATCCAGTGCCCGGACCAGGTGTCCCACTGCGATCTCGTCGTGGACATAGACATCCCGCACGAGCGCGATGCCTTGTCCGGAGATCGCCGCCTTCACGAGCAACGAATCATCGTTGAAGCTCGTGCCGCGCTGCGCGCGCCTGTCTTCGATGCCGAATGCCTTGAGCCACAGCATCCAGTCGGCCCGGTCGGCGTCCTGCAACAACGGATAGCCCAGGCAGTCCTGCGGGCTGGCAATCGGCCGGTCCGGATTCAACAGGCGCGGACTGCAGACCGGCACCAGCTCGGGTGTCCATATCTTGAAGACCGCGTGCCCCGGGTAGGTTCCCAATCCGTGGCGAATCGCAATATCCACATAGTCGCGACGCAGGTCGAGCAGCCGCGGGCTGCTGTCGATCGCAATCTCGATGTCCGGATAGAGCGCATTGAAATGGCCGAGTCTCGGCACCAGCCACGCCTCGGCAAACGATGCGGTCGTGCTGATCGTCAATCGAACCACGCGCCGATCCGTGGCCATTCCATTCGACCAGATTGCCTCGATCTCGTCGAACTTCGGCAGCAATTGCTCGAACAACGCGCGCCCGGACGCAGTCAGCTCGACTTCACGGCTCGTTCGCGTGAAGAGGCGGACCATCAGCCGATCCTCGAGTTTCGCAATCTTCTGGCTGACCGCGCCCGGGGAAACGCAAAGCACTTCGGCTGCTCGCTTCATGCTGCCGCATCGGCCGACTTCGATGAAAGTGTGCAGCGCGCTCAAGGGTAACGATTTGCTCATCGTCGAGTTCGTTCGGGAAGGGCTGCGGAGGGTTGAAAGGGTTCCAGACTAACCCGGTTTCGAACCGGGTTGCAGATTGGCGAGTGTCTGCAACGGACGTCCGCCGATGTTCCGGCATGACCCGCCCGGGCCATCGATTCATTACACATTCCTGTCTTTTATTTACCAAAAACTGTCATCGTGCGCCGCTAAGCTTTCGGCACCCTCACAACCCGGATCTCGCCATGCGCACTCCGCCCCCGTTGTTCACCACCCTGTTGCTCCTGCCCGCCCTCGCCACGCCGGTGTTCGCGGCGACCGGCGCGCCCGTCAGCGCGTCCTGCGGCGGCAGCACGACGCCGATCGCCGAGATTCAAGGCCCGGGCGCGCCGTCGCCGCTCGCCGGCCAGAACGTGTCGATCGAAGCCGTCGTCACCGCCGATTTCGGCGGCACCGACGGCTTCGGCGGCTTCTTCGTCCAGCAGGCCGATCCGCAGCGCCGCAACCAGCCGGGCGTCTCCGAGGGGCTGTTCGTCTATGCGCCGAAAGCGCGCGCGAAGGCGGGCGATCTCGTCCACGTGACGGGCAAGGTCGAGGAGAAATACGGCCAGACGCAGCTCACGCTGTCGGGCGCGATCGCGGTGTGCGCGAACGGCCAGACAGTCACGCCCGCGACGCTCACGCTGCCGGTCGCATCGGCGTCGGACTTCGCCGCATACGAGGGCATGCTCGTGCGTCTGCCGCAGACGCTGACCGTCACCGACATCTACGAACTCGGCCGCTACGGCAGCGTGATGCTCAGCAACGGGCGCCTGCGCACGCCGACGAGCGTCGTGCCGCCCGCACAAGCGCAGACGCAGATCGACGCGAACGCGCGCAACCGGCTGATCCTCGACGACGGCTCGAACAAGCAGAACCCGGCGAGCGTGCCGTATCCGGCGCCGGCGCTCTCCGCAGCGAACACGCTGCGTGCGGGCTACTCGGTGAGCAACGTCGAAGGCGTGCTCGAGATGCGCTACGGCACGTGGCGCCTGCAGCCGGTGCCCGGCGCGGCCGCGCCGGCGTTCAATACGCGCGCGAATCCGCGCACCGCGGCGCCGGCGCGCGATCCGAAGTCGAACCTGCGGGTGGCGTCGTTCAACGTCCTCAATTACTTCA
The DNA here is from genome assembly GCF_053427725.1 of Burkholderia sp. PU8-34. Lineage (NCBI taxonomy): Bacteria > Pseudomonadati > Pseudomonadota > Betaproteobacteria > Burkholderiales > Burkholderiaceae > Burkholderia > Burkholderia sp. PU8-34. Next base: position 83,321 of record NZ_JBSAXC010000013.1, on the reverse strand, counting down.
ACGGCAACGGCCTCGGCGGCGGCTTCGACGATCCGAACAACCGTGGCGCGAAGAACTATCAGGAATTCGTTCGTCAGGACGCGAAGATCGTCAGCGCGCTGAAGGCGCTCGACGCCGACGTGATCGGCCTGATGGAAATCCAGAACAACGGCTACGGCGAGCTGAGCGCGGTGCGTCAGCTTGCGGCGAAGCTCGGCGACAGCTGGCGCGTCGTCGATCCGGGCACGTCGCGGCTCGGCGGCGATGCGATCGCGGTCGCGCTGATCTACGACAGCCGCAAGGTCGAACCGGTCGGCCGCGTGGCGACGCTCGCGATCGACGACAAGAACCGTCAGCCGCTTGCTCAATCGTTCCGGCGCGTGGGCGGAAACCAGGCGCTGACGGTCGCGGTCAACCATCTGAAATCGAAGAATTGCCCGGACGCGGCGAGCGACGATCTCGACCAGGGCGACGGCCAGGGTTGCTGGAACGCGACGCGCACGCGCGCGGCCGCGAAACTCGCCGACTGGCTCGCCGGCACGCCGACCGGCGTACCGGGCCAGGGCGTGCTGCTGATCGGCGATTTCAACAGCTACACGCATGAAGATCCGATCCGCCTGCTCGAGTCGCGCGGCTACCGGAACCTCGTGTCGCGCTGGGTCGGCGCCGATGCATACAGCTACGTGTACAACGGCGAAGCGGGCTATCTCGATCACGCGCTCGCGTCGCTGCCGCTCGCGGCGCACGTGAAGGCCGTGCACGAATGGCACATCAATGCGGACGAGCCGGTCGCGCTGCAGTACACGCTCGCGTACAAGACTGCCGAGCAGCAACGGACGTACTACGCGCCCGATGCGTACCGCTCGTCGGATCACGATCCGGTGCTGGTCGACATCGCGCTGCCGGGCGGCCGCTGATCGCTGATCGGCTGATTGCCGGCCGAGGGGCCTCGGCCATGCGGTGGCGCGCGCTGCCGCATGGCCGCCTTTGGCCCACGCGCTACCCCATCCCCACTGTCACTGCCGTCACCCAGGTGACGCACCATCCTGGCCAGACAGGAACCAGGTATGCAACTGTCCGATTCCCTTCGCCTCGATGGTACCGCGCTCTTCAAATCGGAATGGCGCGCCAAGCCTGCGCCGGGTGGCATCCGTTACCTGCACGCGTCCCGCCACGCCGTGGGATTCCATCCGACTAGCGGTGTTGACCGCGTCGCCCCATAAATCGTAGATGAACTTGTGCTTGCCGATCACGCCGGCCACCACCGCGCCGCTGTTGATGCCGATGCGCATCTGCAGGTTGTAGCCGCGGCGTTGATTGAAGCGCTCCAACGCGTCGATCATGTCCAGCGCCATGTGCGCCGTACGCGCGGCATGATCTGCTGCTGGCTCCGGCAGCCCCGCTGCCGCCATGTAAGCATCGCCAATGGTCTTGATCTTCTCGAGTCCACGCCGGTCAGCGATGGTGTCGAATTCAGTGAAGATTTCATTGAGCACGCCCACCAGTTGCTCAGGGCTCAAGCCTGCTGAAAACCGTGTGAATGCCACGATGTCCGCGAATAACACCGTCACCTCTGGAAAACTGTCGGCGATGACTTCCGGGATGCTGTCGGCGATCAACGCGGGACGTGCCTTCAGGCGTTCGGCGATCGGATAGGGCAGCAAATTGAGCAGTAACCGCTCCGACACTTTCTGTTCGGCGACGATCTTGTCGTAGAGGCTCTGGAGTTCGTCGCGCTGGCGACGAATCAGCTCCCGGCTCGCCTGCAATTCCTCGTTCTTCTTTGCGATCTCGGCTTCAGCGCGCTTTTTCTCGGTGATATTGCGGCCTTCCGGAAGCAGAAACACTATCCTGCCGTTCTGATCCCGGATGGGTAGAAGCGAGAAATCGACGGTAATCGTCTGCTCGCCTGCTGCCTGGCCGTAAACTTCGAAGTCGCAGCGGATGAACTCACCCTGACCAGCCCGTCGGATCAGCTCCCGCAACAATGCTTGGGTGTGCTGTCCGATCACCCACCAGCGGGCCTCCCAGAACGGCTTTCCCCGAACATCGTCCATCTGGATTCCAACCGCCTCAAGCGCTGCCCGGTTGATTTCCAGCATCATGCCGTCTACATCAAGCAGGCCCACGAACTGATACATCTCGTCCAGCATGATACGGGCGAGCTTATCTCGCTGGGTCCGAAGATCGTCCGTCGCAGAGAGCGCCACATCGCGCACATGAAGCACCTGGCCGTCCGTAAACGGCTGGCCGTTGATGATCAGCATGATGCACCTCGCATAGGGAGTTCGGTTTGGAGAACGCGATTGGTCGGCCTCCCCGGCTGCTCGTAACGCTCTCATAAAACCAGGCGAAGCCGGCGCTCAACGTCGGCCGAACCGACTCTCATTTCCCTCAAAAGTGGCGTCGTTTCTTTCGGTAAGGCCACTTGAGGACAAGTGTATCTCGACCCTTTGCCGGCGGTTGCCGCGATGACAGAGAACCTGCCTTCAGGTTGTAGAGCGGGCCAATCCGTCTCGATTTTCCGGATGACGCGCTGGAACGGCCCTGCGGTCTCTGGCCGAATGCATCCGCGCGCATACGCGGCGGCGCGGCGGTATTGCTGCCAGTTGCGGCGGCGAAAAGTTCGTCGCGGTTCAGTGAAGCGCAAATTGTCGGGGTATTGAACGGAGTCGAGGTCGGGGTGACGGTGGCGGGAGTGTGCCGGATTCACGGCATTTCGGACGCGTCGTTCTACAACTAGCGGAGCCGCACCACCATCACGGGCGCCCTCCATTGCGCCGTGGTTCGTCTCGCATTTAGCCATCGAATCGGCATCTGCTTCCCGATCAAGACTACGACCAAGGCGCTTTCTTACCAGCCCAATCGGCTTATACACAGAGCGTGAGACCGGGAACGGCAGGACACTCGTCGAGCGAGGCGCAACCGGTTCGCGGTGCGCCCGGCCATCGGCCGGGCCGCGCAGGAACCTGGATTAGCGCCCGCTCTTCAGTTGCGCCCACAACCGGCTTTCGAGCCGCGTAATGTCTGCTGGCAACGGCGTCGCCAGGGTGAGCGTTTTCAGACGCTCGGGGCCCGGATAGATCGCCGGGTTTTTCAGAATCTCGGCTTTGATCAGCGGTCGCGCGGCCGCGTTTGCGTTCGGATAGAACACCTGATTCGTGATCGCGGCGCTCATTTTCGGTTGCAGGATATAGTTGATCCACTGCATCGCGGCACCGGAGTGCGGCGCGTCCTTCGGCACGGCCATCAGATCGAACCAGAGCACGCCGTCGCCCGGTGGAATGACATAGCTGATCTCGTAAGCGCGATGCGCTTCAGCGGCGCGCGCCTTTGCGATCGCGACATCGCCCGACCACGCGAGAGCGAGGCAAATGTCATTGTTCGCGAGGTCGTTGATGTACCCCGACGAATTGAACTGCGTGATGTAGGGGCGAATGCTTCGATAGAGCTGGTAGACGGCCTGATAGTCGGCGGGATTCGTGCTGTTCTGATTCTTGTGCAAATAGACAAGCCCAACGGCGAACGCATCTTCGGGCGAATCGAGCACCGATACGCCGCAATGCTTGAGCTTCGACACGTACTGCGGATTGAACAGCAAATCCCAACTGTCGAGCGGCGCGTCCTTGCCGAGGACTTCCTGGACCTTCGTCGCGTTGTAGCCGAGGCCGTCGGTTCCCCACGACCAGGGCACGGCATACTGGTTGCCCGGGTCGATGGTCGCCATCAGCTTCATCAGCACCGGGTCGAGATTCGCGAGGTTCGGTATCTTGCTCTTGTCTAGCTTTTGATACACGCCTGCCTGGATTTGCTTGCCCGCGTAGCCCGACGACGGAACAACGATGTCGTAGCCGGACGAGCCGGCGAGCAGCTTCGCCTGCAGTGTTTCGTCGCCGTCGTACACGTCGTAGCGCGTATGGATGCCGGTCTGCTTCTGGAAGCCGGATACGGTGTCGTCGGCGATGTTGTCCGACCAGTTGTAGACGTTCAACTCGTCGGCGTGGGCATGCGGGGCGGCCGTGGCGAAAGCGATGAGCGCGGCGGCGACAGTGGCCGCTAACGGCGTGGTGATGTGGCGGGCGGTCATGGGATCTTGTTTGATGATGTCGGGTTTCGGGCAGTCGTAAGTCGATCAGATGCGCTACGTGCTACGCGCGACGCGCGTCGTGGCGCCAACCCACGCGCTCGAGCGCGTGAAGTAGCCGTTCGGCGCCGAGCGCGCTCACGTGCGCGCCCTGGCCGTCGGCGTCGGTCGCGGCGAGGAGCGCGTTGAGGATCGCTTCCTCGACAGCTTCGGCAGCGGCGACGAACAGCGGTGTCATGTAATCCGGATTGACGCTCTGCACGGTCGACAATGGTGCGCTCATGCGGCTGTAGTCGGCGACGGGCAACCCGCGGTTGCCGGTCGAGAACGCGACGAAGATGTCGCCGCTCGCGTATTCGGTGCCGCCGCCGACGCGCGCGAGACCGACCCCCGCACGATGCGCAATCTGCGTGCACTGGTGTGGCAGCAGCGGTGCGTCGGTTGCGAGCGCAACGACGATCGAGCCCATGCCGGGCACGCCGGCTTCGCGATTGCGGAACGGCGACGGTACGTCGTGCAGTACTTCGCCGACCGGATAGCCGCCGACGCGAAGTTCCGCGCGGACGCCGTAGTTTGCCTGCACGAGCGCACCGACCGTCCAGCCGCCGTCGTCGCTGGCCAGCCGCCGCGACGCTGTGCCAATGCCGCCTTTGAATTCATGGCAGATCATGCCGGTGCCGCCGCCGACGCACCCTTCGGCGACCGGGCCGCCGCGCGCCGAGGCCAGCGCATCATGAACGTGCGCGGCAGTCACATGCTGGCCCCAAATGTCGTTGAGCACGCCGTCGAACGTCTCGAGTACAACCGGCATGCACCAGTACTGTTGCGAGCCCGCCGACGCGCGCTCGGCCTGCACAAGCGCGTCGCGCACCACGCCGACGCTGTGCGTATTCGTGAACGCAATCGGCGTGGTCAGGAGACCGGATTCGCGGATCCATTCAAGTCCGGTCGCATCGCCGTTGCCATTGAGTACGTGGTAGCCGGCGTAGCAGGGATCGAGCCGTGCCATGCCCACACGCGGCTCGATAACTGTCACGCCGGTCTGGATCGATACTGTTCCATTTTTTTCGACCACGGTACGATGGCCTACGCGAACGCCGTCCACGTCGGTGATGCTGTTTAGCCGACCGGGGGTGCCGCGCCCGATCCGGACGCCGATGTCTCTAATGCGCATACCTGTCCTCCTGGGCGCCGTGAGGGGGCCCTGTCGTTGTGTGCGACGCTTGAACGTCGAGGTACGGTGATGGTAGGCGGCGCTGCGCAGTGCGAACATCGGTCCGGCGGGCTAGGCGTGCGGGCGCGGAACTACACCTTTGGGATTAGATGGCATGAGGCTCGACATTGCTGACCTGGCGTTCCATCAGCGGCTCGGACGCCTGATCGAACGCATCGATGACCGACAGTTCTGGAACGCGCTGATCGACCTGCTGCGCGGCGCGGTGCAGGTCGACAACTGGGTGGCGATGGTCTTCAGCCCGACGCACAAGCCCTGCCTGATCGCGGAGAGCGCGCACGGCACGAAACCCGACACGCTGTTCGAGGGCTACCTGAACAGCGTGTATCTGCTCGATCCTTTCTATCAGTTCAGCCTTGGGAAGATCAGTCCCGGCGTGTACCGGATCGACGAGGTCGCGCCCGATCAGTTTCGCGAGACAGAGTACTTTCGGCGCTATTTCTCGGTGAATGTGCTCGAGGACGAGATACAGTTTCTCGTGCCGCTACCGGGCGGGGACTGTGTTTCGCTGTCGCTCGGTAGCCGGCAGCGCTTTAGTGCTGCGGACGTCGGCATGCTGTGCCTGTACGGCACGTGGATCCTGCCGCTGATGCGGCGCGCCGTGCCGGCGCCGGCCGGCGAGCTGCCGAGGATCGATCGCGCGACCGCCGAAAGCGAGCGGCGCGCGCACTTCGAGCAGGCGCTGCGCGAGCGCGCGAGCACACCCCTGACAGCTCGGGAGATCGAGGTCGCGCTGAAGATTCTGGCGGGACATTCGAGCAAGAACATCGCACGGTTACTCGGCATCTCGCCCGCGACGGCGAAGGTTCACCGCAGCAATCTGTACCGAAAGCTCGATATTTCGTCGCAGGCTACGCTGTTCGGCCTCTTCATGGACGAAATGCCGCAGGCAGGGTGAGGCGGCAGCGCGGCTGCGGTTGGACTCGTGGCGCAGGCGTGATAGCTCTTCGTGTTCGGCCGAGGTCAATCTGTCGTGTCGTGTGCCGGCGTCACGATCGGGCTGGGCAACCCAGCCATCGAGGGGCGGTGTGCTCGGACCGAACTCGTTGGCCAGTTCCTCTGGGCGACGCCCGGCGTGTACCAGGTCCACGATCTGTTGCTGAAATTCCGGTGCACGGGAAGCTCGGTATCTGGACATGATCCGTACCACCGCCTTGACAGGACAGAACGTGTCCACGAAAGCAGGTCGTCTCCAGTTCATATCCAAATCGAACCGAAAGTCATATCAGCATCCAGTCGAAAGTGACACGAATGATGGCGGGGCCGGGATAACCCTGATCAAGAAATCTTATCGGGGTGAAAAATTTCACATCTTATTGAATTGAAATCGGCTCGATATAGTGGCTCGCTTTCGTCCCGTTGCACGCATGTGCGCCGGGATGCCAGACAGGACAAGAAGCCGGAGCCACTCCATGACCGACACCCGATTCACCGAAATTGAAGACCTGCAACCTGCCGCCACCGGGCTGCGCGAGATCCGCCATCACATCCACCGCCATCCGGAACTCGCGTACGAGGAAGTCGAGACGGCCGCGCTCGTCGCCGACCGGCTCGAGCAATGGGGCTGGCAGGTCACGCGCGGCGTCGGCAAGACGGGCGTGGTCGGCACGCTGCGGGTGGGCGACGGCACGCGCAGCATCGGCATCCGCGCGGACATGGACGCGCTGCCGATCCACGAGGCGACCGGCTTGCCGTACGCGAGCGCGACGCACGGCAAGATGCACGCGTGCGGGCACGACGGCCACACGACGATGCTGCTCGGCGCGGCGCAGCAGCTCGCGAAGACGCGCCAATTCTCGGGCACCGTGCACCTGTATTTCCAGCCGGCCGAAGAACACGGCGTCGACAGCGGCGCGAAGAAAATGATCGACGACGGGCTGTTCGAGCGCTTCCCGTGCGACGCGGTGTTCGGCATGCACAACCATCCGGGCGCCGCGCCCGGCGTGTTCCTGACGCGGCGCGGCCCGTTCATGTCGGCGGGCGACAAGGCGATCATCTCGATCGAAGGCGTCGGCGGCCATGCGGCGCGGCCGCACCTGAGCGTCGATCCGGTCGTCGTCGCCGCGAGCATCGTGATGGCGCTGCAGACGATCGTCGCGCGCAACGTCGATCCGGCACAGCCTGCCGTCGTCACGGTCGGCTCGATGCACGCGGGCACCGCGAACAACGTGATCCCGCACGGCGCGCGCCTCGAACTGAGCGTGCGCTCGTTCAGCCCCGACGTGCGCGCGCTGCTGAAGCGCCGCATCGTCGAACTCGCCGAATCCCAGGCCGCGAGCTACGGCGCGACCGCGCATGTCGAGTACATCGAAGGCTATCCGGTCGTCGTCAACTCGGATGCGGAAACCGATTTCGCCGCGCAGGTTGCGCGCGAGCTGGTGGGCGACGCGAACGTCGTCGAGCAGACCGACCTGCTGATGGGCAGCGAGGATTTCGCGTTCATGCTGCAGCAGCGCCCGGGCTCGTTCGTGCGGCTCGGCAACGGCGAAGGCGAGGACGGCTGCATGGTCCACAACCCGAAATACGACTTCAACGATCGCAACCTGCCGATCGGCGCGGCGTTCTGGACGCGCCTCGTGGAGCGCTATCTGGGCCGGTGACGGCGGCGGGCGGGACACGGCCGGCGCCTCCGGCCGCTTAAAGGGGAGACCTGACGATGCAGAAAGACAATCTCGCGCTGCATGCGACTGCGCCGGCCGCGCCGCCGGCGGCCGCAACGACCGCAACGACGACTGCCTGGCCGGACGCGCCGGTCATCCCCCGGCGCGGCGCGATCGCGGCGGCGGTGATCGGGAACTGGCTGGAGTTCTTCGATTTCACCGTGTACGGGTTCTTCGCGGTGCTGATCGGCAAGCTGTTCTTCCCGTCGAGCGACCCGACGACGTCGCTGTTGCTGTCGGTGGCGACGTTCGCCGCGGGCTTCTTCACGCGGCCGCTCGGCAGCATCGTGCTCGGCGTCTATGCGGACCGCAAGGGCCGCAAGGCCGCGCTGAACCTGACGATCATGCTGATGGCGCTCGGCACGGGCCTGATCGCGATCGCGCCGACGTACGCGCAGATCGGGGTGGCCGCGCCGCTGATCGTCGTGTTCGCACGGCTGCTGCAGGGCTTCTCGCAGGGCGGCGAGTTCGGCGCGGCCACGTCGACGCTACTCGAACAGGGTGGCGTGTCGCGGCGCGGCTTTCGCGCGAGCTGGCAGCTCGCGACGCAGGGCGGCGCGGCGCTGATGGGCTCGGGGTTCGCGGCACTGCTGTCGAACACGCTCGCGAAGGACGCGCTCGAAAGCTGGGGCTGGCGGCTGCCGTTCTTCGCGGGCGTGATGATCGCGCCGGTCGGCATGTACTTGCGTCGGCGGCTCGCCGACGATGCGCCGGGCGACCGCCACCACGGCGTCGACGGCGGCGTGCTGCGCGAGCTGTTTGCGCAGCACGGGCGCACGGTGCTGCTGCTCACGCTCACGGTGATGGGCGGCACGGTGTCGACCTACATCCTGACCTTCTACATGCCGACCTATGCGATCCACACGCTCGGGTTGCCGATGAGGCTGTCGATGTTCGTCGGTGTCGCGTCGGGATGCGTGACGCTGCTGATGTGTCCGCTGTTCGGCTGGCTGTCGGACCGGATCGGCAGCCGCCGCCTGCCGATTTTCGTTGGCCGCGGGGTGCTCGTCGTGCTGCTGTTCCCGGCGTTCTGGCTGATGAACCATCATCCGACGCTGTCGGTGATGATGCCGGCGACCGCGCTGATGCTGGTGTTCTATTCGATGGGCTCCGCGTCGGAATTCGCGCTGATGTGCGAGTCGTTCCCGCGCCACGTGCGCGCAACAGGCATCTCGATCGCGTATGCGCTCGCGGTGACGATCTTCGGCGGCACGTCGCAGCTCGTCGCGACATGGCTCGTCCAGACGACCGGCAGCAAGCTCGCGCCGGCCGGGTATGTCGCGGTGTGCGTGCTGGTGTCGCTCGCGGCGGTGTCGATGCTGCGCGAGACGGCAGGGGACGCGGGCGAGTGAAGGAAGCCGACTGAAGCCGCAGCCGCGGCGCCGCGGCTGTAAAGGCGCAAAGGGCGCAAAGGGCGCAAAGGGCGCAAAGGGCGCGCTGCGCCGACGGCATTGACACAGGCCGCCGCTTGCCGGTTGCATGGCGATCGCTTACCGGCCGCGCACCATCCGCAGATAGGACGCGAGCATCGACGCGAGCTCCTGCGCGGCCGGCGTCAGCGGCACGGCTGCGCGCTGCAGCAGGCAGACGGCCTGCGCCGCCGCGCGCAGGCTGCCGTGTTCGACGACGGCCCGGAAGATGCGGAGCTGCGACAGCGTGAGCGCCATGGATGGGGCCGGTGATCGGGAAGACTGATCGTGATAAGGCAGGCGCAGATTCCCGAGCGGCGGCACGTGCACTACGATCGTCTGCAGTCCGGCTCGCGCCGCCTGTCCACCGCTTCTCCGCATGAACCGACCTCACCGGAATTGCCGATGCAGATTCGCACCACCCCGCTCCTGTCGCCGTCGATCGGCACGCAACGCGCGCTGACGAGCTTTCATTTCGGGCCGGCCGGCAGCGGCCGCAAGTTCTATCTGCAGGCGGCGCTGCATGCGGACGAGACGCCCGCGATGCTGACCGCGTTCATGCTGAAGCAGCGGCTCGCGCAACTCGACGCGGACGGGCGGCTCGCCGCGGAGATCGTGCTCGTGCCGGTCGCGAATCCGGTCGGGCTCAATCATCATGTGCTCGGCCATTTCATCGGCCGCTTCGACCTGGCGAGCGGCCGCAATTTCAATCGCGGCTTCCTGCCGCTCGCGACGATTGCTGAGAGCGCGCGCGAGCGGCTCGGCGCGGACCCGGTACGCAATCGCGCGATCGTGCGCGAATGTGTCGGCGCGGCGCTCGGCGGCATCGCGCCGCGCACCGAATTCGACGCACTGCAGCTTGCGCTGCTGAGGCTGTCGCACGATGCCGACGTCGTGATCGACCTGCATTGCTCGCTCGAAGCCGTGATGCACGTGTACACGAGCGACACCGCGTGGCCGCAGGTCGAACCGCTTGCGCGCTATCTCGGCGCGCAGGTGTCGCTGCTCGCCGAGGATTCGGGCGGACATGCGTTCGACGACGCGCATCATCTGCTGTGGTCGCAATTGCGCGAACAGTTGCCGAAAGGTACGCCGCTTGCGGCCGGCACCGTGGCCGTGACGGTCGAATGCCGCGGCCAGCGCGACGTCACGTACGCGCTCGCCGAGCGCGATGCGGATGCGCTCGTTGATTACCTCATCTGGTGCGATGCGATTCGCGGCGAGCCCGCGCTGCTGCCGCCGCTCGCGACGCCCGCGACGCCGCTCGCCGGCAGCGAGCAGTTCTACGCGCCCGCGAGCGGCATCCTCGTGCATCGGGCGGAAGTCGGCGCGACGATCCGAGCGGGCGATCCGCTGTTCGACATCGTGGATCCGCTGACCGATGCGATCACGACGGTCCGGAGCCAGACCGACGGCGTGTTCTACATGCGGCGGGCGATCCGCTTCGTGACGGCCGGCGCGCCGCTTGGCCGCGTGACGGGCACGGTGCCGGCGCGCAGCGGGATGCTGCTGGGCGCGTGATCGGTGCACGGGCGGCGCGGATCGCGAACGCGTCCGATATGCGGCGCGCATTTTCGTTCTCGTCAAATTGACCGGGGTTCGCCACGACCCTACATTGGATAGCGCGGAGTCCTGCTCCGCGTTCCGTGAGAGTGTTGCAGCAGAGTCAGAGGTTTGAGCGGGCGGCTAGTGCCGCCCGTCTTTTTATGAGCGAATTGTCGCGTCACTGATGCGTCAATTGAGCCGAACGCTTGAACCGAACGCTTGAGCCGGCCCCATTTCGTCGCCCGGGTTCCGCTGCAAGACCCGCGTCAACGGGACCCATCGGACCGGCACGCTTCGCGCGCCGCTCGCTTCCCCCGCCGCGCAACCAGCTTCGACACCGTCTGCGCGGCTTGCGCGCCGCTCGCTCACCCCCGCCGCGCGACCAGCTCCGACACCGTCTGCGCGGCCTGCTGCAACGGCTCGAGGAACTCCTTCACCATCTGCTTCGCGGTATGCCGCTGCGCATTGCCGCTGACATTCATCGCCGCGATGATCTGCCCGCGCCGGTTGCGGATCGGCGCCGAGATCGACAGCAGGCCCACTTCCAGTTCCTGGTCGACGATCGCCCAGCCTTGCTGGCGCGCCTGCGCGATCGCCGCCTTCAGTTCGCCGGGATCCGTGATCGTGCGTGCCGTGTGCGCGCGGATGTTGCTCTGCGCGAGCGTTTCGTCGAGCGCCGCGTCGTCGAGCGCGGACAGCAGCACGCGCCCCATCGACGTGCAGTACGCGGGCAGCCGGCTGCCGATCGACAGGTTGATCGTCATGATCTTGTGCGTCGGCACGCGCAGCACGTAGACGATCTCCGTCCGGTCGAGCACGGCCGCCGAGCAGCTCTCGTGAATCTGCGCGGACAACTGCTCCATCACCGGTTCGGCAAGGTTCCAGAACGGCATCGATGTCAGGTACGCGAAGCCGAGTTCGAGGATCTTCGGCGTGAGCCGGAACAGCCGGCCGTCCGCCTCGACATAGCCGAGCGTCTGCAGCGTGAGCAGGATCCGGCGCGCGCCCGCGCGCGTCAGGCCCGTCGCCGACGCGACTTCGGTGAGCGTCTGCTCGGGACGGTTCGCGTCGAACGCGCGGATCACCGCGAGCCCGCGCGCGAACGACTGGACGTAGGAATCGCCGGGTTTGGCCTGGATGTCGTCGGTAGTCATGACCTGTCGGAATTTCGTGCAGCCGAGAAGATAGCGCATGGGGCCAGACACGCCAACCGCGCGGCGGCCGCCGCCGCTTGACAGGTCGTCCCTGCACTCCCTATGATGCCCTGAACGTTCGATACACGATCGTATGTTCGTATATAGAACATTTAAGCGCATCCCGGCGACCAATGCAATGGGGGGCGCCCGTTCCATGACCCAGCTTTGCATGTGACCAGCGTAGGCGCCAAAGCGCTCACCCTGTTCGACCGCGAAGCATGGGGCCGGAGTAAGCGCTCGAGCGCCCACTCCGTTCGACAGGAGACATTGATGACCGAAGCATTTCTGTGTGACGCGATCCGCACGCCGATCGGGCGTTACGGCGGCGCGCTGTCCGGCGTGCGCGCCGACGATCTGGGCGCGGTGCCGCTCAAGGCGCTCGTCGAGCGCAACCGCGATGTCGACTGGTCCGCGGTCGACGACGTGATCTACGGCTGCGCGAACCAGGCCGGCGAGGACAACCGCAACGTCGCACGCATGTCGCTGCTGCTCGCGGGCCTGCCGCAGGTCGTGCCGGGCTCGACGATCAACCGCCTGTGCGGCTCCGGGATGGACGCGGTCGGTTCGGCCGCGCGTGCGATCAAGTCCGGCGAGGCCGCGCTGATGATCGCGGGCGGCGTCGAGAGCATGACGCGCGCACCGTTCGTGATGGGCAAGTCGGCCAGCGCGTTCGCGCGGCAGGCCGACATCTTCGACACGACGATCGGCTGGCGCTTCATCAATCCGCTGATGAAACAACTGCATGGCGTCGATTCGATGCCGGAAACGGGCGAGAACGTCGCGACCGACTACAACATCAGCCGCGCCGACCAGGACCTGTTCGCGCTGCGCAGCCAGCAGAAGGCCGCGCGCGCGCAGCAGGACGGCACGCTCGCCGAGGAAATCGTCGCGGTGACGATTCCGCAGAAGAAGGGCGATCCGCTCGTCGTGTCGCGTGACGAGCATCCGCGCGAGACGTCGCTCGAAGCGCTCGCGAAGCTGAAAGGCGTCGTGCGCCCGGACGGCACGGTGACGGCCGGCAATGCGTCGGGCGTCAACGACGGCGCGGCCGCGCTGCTGCTCGCGAACGAGGAAAGCGCAAAGCGTTTCGGCCTGACGCCGCGCGCGCGCGTGCTCGGCATCGCGACGGCGGGCGTCGCGCCGCGCGTGATGGGCATCGGCCCCGCGCCGGCCACGCAGAAGCTGCTGGCGCGCCTCGGGATGACGATCGACCAGTTCGACGTGATCGAGCTGAACGAGGCGTTCGCGTCGCAGGGTCTTGCGGTGCTGCGCATGCTGGGCGTCGCCGACGACGATCCCCGCGTGAACCCGAACGGCGGCGCGATTGCGCTCGGCCATCCGCTCGGCGCTTCCGGCGCGCGTCTCGTGACGACCGCGATGTATCAGCTTCATCGCACGAACGGCCGGTTCGCGCTGTGCACGATGTGCATCGGCGTTGGCCAGGGCATCGCGATCGCAATCGAGCGCGTCTGACCTGACGTGATGCGGTGAAGCAGCCGGAGCCGGGCCGCTTCACCGTTCTTGTTTGTATCGCCGTGCGGCGACAGGTGAAGCCGTCGCCGGCAGGCGCCAGCATGTGCCGTCCGATCGGATGACACCGCCGCACGAGCGCCACGAGCCGGACACGCGTTGAGTCCGCTCAGGCTATTTGCGCGAGGCGCGCGCCAAGCGCGTCGATCTCCGTGTCCGCGAACACCTCGATGCCATGCTGTCGCAGCAAGGCCGTCGTGACGCCGGCGCCCGCATGGCGCCGATTCGCGAAACTTCCGTCGTAGATAAAGCCGCTGCCGCACGACGGGCTCCCGTCAGCCAGGACCGCGAAACGGCAGCCATGCGCGAGCGCCAATGTCAGCGCGGCCTCCGCGCCGGCAATGAACATTTCCGTTACGTCCGTTCCCACTACGTCGACGACCCGAGCGACGCGCGACAGAACCCGCTGCCCCGACTCTCCATCCGCGATTTCGGCGGGAGGGCGGGGAACGCCGAATCCACCCGCCAGTTCGGGGCAGATGGGCACGAGACGCCCGTCGCGCTGCCATTGCTCGAGCGCCTGATGCGCAGCGGTCTTCGCCGAGCCGTTGTAACGGACCGGGTGGCCGAGCAGGCACATGCTGACCAGGATCTTCGGCTTCGTATGCGTCCGCGGCTGTGGCGCGTTCTGCAATTTCGTTCTCCATCGTTCGGAACCGCGATAAAGCGGGAAATATTACAGCAAGCTTTCCGCTCGAGTCGCGCCATTCATCCATAAATGATCTGTTTGATGGAAATCAGAAGTTGCAAAGAAATCGCATGTTTTTCCCTTAGAACCGTAATGTTTCCCGCGAAATTGCCGAAATCGTAAGGGTCGGATCGATGGTTGTGAAAGCGCGGAGACCATTGATCGAAAGCCGTCAATCCTGAAGCGGGCGCAAGATCCGCCTATCGGAGCCCCTACGCCATGCGCAACAACCAGCCCGTCACCCAACGCGAATTCGATTTTCCCGATGACGCAACGCTGATGTCGACCACCGACGCGGACAGCTACATCACTTACGCGAACGCGGCATTCATCCAGGTCAGCGGGTTTTCCCCAGAGGAAATCAAAGGGCAGCCGCATAACGTCGTGCGCCATCCCGACATGCCGAAGGAGGCGTTCGCCGACATGTGGGCGACGCTGAAGGGCGGCGAGCCGTGGACGGCGCTCGTGAAGAACCGCCGCAAGAACGGCGATCACTACTGGGTGCGCGCGAACGCGGTGCCGGTGATGCGCGGCGGTCAGCCGAAGGGCTACATGTCGGTGCGCACGAAGGCGACGCGGGACGAGATCGCGGCCGCCGATGCGCTGTATCGCGACTTCCGCGAGGGCAAGGCCGGCCGGCGCCGGTTTCACAAGGGACTGATCGTCCGCACCGGCATGGCGAGCGTCGCGTCGCTGTTCCAGACGATGTCGGTGCGCGCGCGGCTCTATTCGTCGCTGGCGGTGCTCGCCCCGGCCATTGTCGGTGCGGGCTGGGCGTGCGGCCTCGCCGGCAGCAGCCTGGCGGTGTTCGCCGCGGTCACGGCAGGCGCGTCCGTCGCGGCGGGCGCGTGGCTCGATGCGCAGATCGCGCGGCCGCTCAGGCAGTTGCGCGATCAGGCGCTGCGCGTCGCGACGGGCGAGAGCCGCAGCGGCGTGCGGATGAATCGCGTCGACGAGATCGGCATGACGTTGCGCACGATCAACCAGCTCGGGCTGATGTTCCGCTGGCTCGTCGACGATGTCAGCGAGCAGGTGCACAACGTGCAGCGCGCGAGCAACGAGATTGCGCAGGGCAACAACGACCTGAGTTCGCGCACCGAGCAGGCCGCGACGAGCGTGCAGCAGACGGCAGCGTCGATGGCGCAGATGACGGCGACCGTGTCGAGCAATGCCGAGACGGCGCAGCAGGCGAATCAGCTGTCGGTTTCCGCGAGCGACGCGGCCGAGCGAGGCGGGCAGGCCGTGTCGGAGGTCGTGACGACGATGAGCGATATTACCGAGAGTTCGCGCAAGATTGCCGACATCATCGGCGTGATCGACGGCATCGCGTTCCAGACCAACATCCTCGCGCTGAATGCGGCGGTCGAGGCGGCGCGGGCAGGCGACCAGGGGCGCGGCTTTGCGGTGGTCGCCGGGGAGGTGCGGGCGCTGGCCCAGCGCAGCGCGAACGCGGCGAAGGAGATCAAGACGCTGATCGGCGCGAGCGTCGAGCGGGTCGAGTCGGGCGCGCGGCGCGTGGACGAGGCGGGCAAGACGATGGAGGACATCGTCACGCAGGTGAAGCGCGTGTCGGACCTGATCGCGGAGATCAGTTCGTCGACGGCCGAGCAGAGCACGGGTGTCGCGCAAGTGGACCAGGCCGTCGTGCATCTCGACACCATCACGCAGCAGAACGCGGCGCTCGTCGAGCAGAGCACGGCGGCGTCGGAGAGCCTGAAGCAGCAGGCGACGCGCTTGGTGGATGCGGTGAACGTGTTCCGCTGAACGCGGGGACGGGAGATGACGCGGGCACGGCGGAGAGGGGCTCCGGCCCGCGCGCGATGCAGTCGACCATCTCGGGCCGGCTGCGCGGCCTTGCGCGTCGCGCCCGCTTGCCGCATCGCATAACGCATCCGTGAGTTCGGCGAAAGCGCGCACAGCGATTATCCCCGCATTGCTTGATCGAGATCAGGGCAATGGAAGAAAGGGATATTTCATGCGCCGCAACGGTAAGGTTTTTCATCGAATTGCCGACAGAAAAGATGAGGACCGTCGTCAAGCGATAAACCGTTTTTCGGCTACTGAGCGTGACTTTGCCGCGCGCGGACGACTGGTCCGCCTTTCGGAGCCCTGCATGCGCAACAACCAGCCCGTTACACAACAAGAATTCGACTTTCCCGACGACTTCACGCTGATGTCGACCACCGATGCCGACAGCATCATCACGTATGCGAACACGACGTTCGCGCACGTCAGCGGTTTCTCGAGCGAGGAACTCGTCGGCCAGCCGCACAACGTCGTGCGTCATCCGGACATGCCGCGCGAGGCATTTGCGGACATGTGGGCGACGCTCCGGCGCGGCGAACCATGGACGGCGCTCGTGAAGAACCGCCGGAAGAACGGCGACCACTACTGGGTGCGGGCGAACGCGATGCCCGTGGTGCGCAACGGCGAGCCGCAGGGCTACCTGTCGGTGCGCACGAAGGCGCCGCGCGACGAAATCGCGGCCGCCGATGCGCTGTATCGCGCGTTTCGCGACGGCAAGGCCGGCCAGCGCCGGTTCCACAAGGGGCTGGTCGTCCGCACGGGGGCGATGCGGATCGCGTCGTTGCCGCAGACGATGTCGGTGCGCGCGCGGGTTCATTCGGCGCTGTTCGTGCTGGCGCCGGCCGCGATCGGTGCGGGCTGGGCGTGCGGCCTGAACGGCGGCGGCCTCGCGGCCTTCGCGGCCGCGACGGTCGGCGTGGCCGCCGCCGCCGGCCTGTGGCTCGATGCGCAGATCGTGCGTCCGCTGAAGCGGCTGCACGACCAGGCGCTGAACGTCGCGACCGGCGAGAGCCGGCGCGGCGTGCGGATGAACCGTGTCGACGAGATCGGCATGACGCTGCGCACGATCAACCAGCTCGGGCTGATGTTCCGCTGGCTCGTCGACGATGTCAGCGAGCAGGTGCACAACGTGCAGCGCGCGAGCAACGAGATTGCGCAGGGCAACAACGATCTGAGTTCGCGCACCGAACAGGCCGCGTCGAGCGTGCAGGAGACGGCGGCGTCGATGGCCGAGATGACGGCGACCGTCGACAGCAACGCGGAAACCGCGCTGCAGGCGAACCGGCTCGCGGTTTCCGCGAGCGACGCGGCCGAACGAGGCGGGCAGGCCGTGTCGGAGGTCGTGACGACGATGAGCGACATCACCGAGAGTTCGCGCAAGATTGCCGACATCATCGGGGTGATCGACGGCATCGCGTTCCAGACGAACATCCTTGCGCTGAATGCGGCGGTCGAGGCGGCGCGCGCGGGCGAGCAGGGGCGCGGGTTCGCGGTAGTCGCCGGCGAGGTGCGGGCGCTGGCCCAGCGCAGCGCGAACGCGGCGAAGGAGATCAAGACGCTGATCGGCGCGAGCGTCGAGCGGGTCGAGTCGGGCTCGCGGCGCGTGGACGAGGCGGGCAAGACGATGGAGGACATCGTCACGCAGGTGAAGCGCGTGTCGGACCTGATCGCGGAGATCAGTTCGTCGACGGCCGAGCAGAGCACGGGCGTGTCGCAGGTGGATCAGGCCGTCGTGCACCTCGACAACATCACGCAGCAGAACGCGGCGCTGGTCGAGCAGAGCGCGGCGGCGTCGGAGAGCCTGAAGCAGCAGGCGACGCGCTTGGTGGATGCGGTGAACGTGTTCCGCTGAACGTGGCGGGAGGGGAGATGACGCGGGCACGGCGGAGAGGGGCGCCGGCCCGCGTCGAGCCGCCCGGTTCCGGCCGGGCGGCCAGGGCCTGCGCGTGGTGCACAGGCCCTGAACCGTCAGACGGCGAGGCAGAGATACTTGATCACGACGTAGTCGTCGATGCCGTAGTGCGAGCCTTCGCGGCCGAGGCCCGACTGCTTGACGCCGCCGAACGGCGCGACTTCGTTCGAGATCAGGCCCGTGTTCACGCCGACCATCCCGTATTCGAGCGCTTCGGCGACCTTCCACACGCGGCCGATGTCGCGGCTGTAGAAATACGCCGCAAGACCGAACTCGGTGTCGTTCGCGAGGCGGATCACTTCGTCGTCGCTGTCGAACTTGAACAGCGGCGCGAGCGGCCCGAACGTCTCTTCCTTCGCGACCTTCATCGCCGGCGTGACGCCCGTCAGCACGGTCGGCTCGAAGAAGCCGTGGCCGAGCGCGTGGCGCTTGCCGCCCGTCACGACGGTCGCGCCCTTCGCGAGCGCGTCCTCGATGTGCGCCTCGACCTTCAGCACGGCCGCTTCGTTGATCAGCGGGCCTTGCGTGACGCCCGGCTCGGTGCCGCGACCGACCTTCAGCTGGCCGACTGCCGCCGCGAGCTTTGCCGCGAATTGGTCGTACACGGCTTCATGCACGTAGAAGCGGTTCGTGCACACGCAGGTCTGGCCGCTGTTGCGGTATTTCGACGCGATCGCGCCCTGCACGGCCGCATCGAGGTCGGCATCGTCGAACACGATGAACGGCGCGTTGCCGCCGAGTTCCAGCGACACCTTCTTGACCGTCGCCGCGCATTGCGCCATCAGCAGGCGGCCGACCGGCGTCGAGCCCGTGAACGACAGCTTGCGCACGATCGGGTTCGACGTCAGCTCGCCGCCGATCGCCTTCGGGTCGCCCGTGACGACGCTGAACACGCCGGCCGGCACGCCCGCGCGCTCGGCCAGCACGGCCATCGCGAGCGCGGAGAACGGCGTCGCCTCGGCCGGCTTCACGACGATCGGGCAGCCTGCCGCGAGCGCGGGGCCGACCTTGCGGGTGATCATCGCCGCCGGGAAGTTCCACGGCGTGATCGCCGCGCACACGCCGATCGCTTCCTTCGTCACGACGATGCGCTTGTCGCTCGCCGGGGTCGGGATCGTGTCGCCGTACACGCGCTTGCCTTCTTCCGCGAACCACTCGAAGAACGACGCCGCGTAGCCGATCTCGCCCTTCGCCTCGGCCAGCGACTTGCCCTGCTCGGTCGTCAGGATCAGCGCCAGGTCGTCGGCGTTTTCCATCATCAGGTCGTGCCACTTGCGCAGGATCGCCGCGCGTTCCTTCGCGGTCTTCTTGCGCCACGCCGGCCACGCGGCGTTCGCGGCGTCGATCGCGTGACGCGTCTCGGCCGTGCCCATCGCCGGCACGGTGCCGAGCAGGCCGCCCGTCGCCGGGTTGCGGACTTCGAACGTCTCGCCGTTCGCCGCGCCTTGCCATTCGCCGTTGACGTACGCCTGCTGGCGGAACAGCGACGGGTCTTTCAGTGCCAGGGTTTCTTGAACAGTGCTCATGATGGTGCCTGTTGTGCAGATACGAAGGCCGCCGCGGCCCGGTGGGACGGCGGCGGCGCGATCAGTGGGCGGGACCTCAGGCCGGCACGCCGACCGTTTCCTTCAACACTTCTTCGAGGATGACGAGCGCTTCGTCGAACACGGCTTGCGTGATCGTCAGCGGGAACAGGAAGCGCACGACGTTCGAGTACACGCCGCACACGAGCAGCAGCAGGCCGCGCTCGAGCGCACGCGCCTGCACGCGCTTCGTGAAGTCGGTATCCGGCTCGCCCGTGCCCGGCTTCATGAACTCGACCGCGATCATCGCGCCCGGGCCGCGCACGTCGGCGATCTGCGGCACGTCGGCCTGCAGCGCATTCAGCTTTGCCTTCAGCACGTCGCCGAGCTGCGTCGCGCGCTCGCACAGCTTTTCTTCGTCGATGATCTCGAGCACCGCGTGCGCCGACGCGACGGCCAGCGGGTTGCCCGCGTACGTGCCGCCGAGGCCGCCGGGGGCGGCCGCGTCCATCACCTCTGCACGGCCGACGACGCCCGACAGCGGCATGCCGCCTGCGAGGCTCTTCGCCATCGTGATCAGGTCGGCCAGCACGTCGTAGTGCTGCATCGCGAACAGCTTGCCGGTACGCGCGAAGCCCGTCTGGACTTCGTCGGCGATCAGCAGGATGCCGTGCTCGTTACAGATCTTGCGCAGCGCGCGCACGAACTCGGCCGGCGCGGGGTTGAAGCCGCCTTCGCCCTGGACCGGTTCGAAGATGATCGCGGCGACGCGCTTCGGATCGATGTCGGCCTTGAACAGCATCTCGATCGCCTTGATCGAGTCGGCGGTCGTCACGCCGTGCAGCGCGTTCGGGTACGGAGCGTGGAACACGTCGCCCGGGAACGGGCCGAAGTTCAGCTTGTACGGGGCGACCTTGCCGGTCAGCGCCATGCCCATCATCGTGCGGCCGTGAAAGCCGCCCGAGAACGCGATGACGCCCGGACGGCCGGTCGCGGCGCGCGCGATCTTGATCGCGTTTTCGACGGCTTCGGCGCCGGTCGTGAAGAACGCGGTCTTCTTCGGGAAGTCGCCCGGCGCGCGCGCGTTGATCTTTTCAGCCAGTTCGACGTACGACGCGTACGGGACGATCTGGTAAGCGGTGTGCGTGAAGCTGTTCAGCTGCTCGGCAATCGCCTTGACGATCTTCGGATGGCGGTGGCCCGTGTTCAGCACCGCGATGCCGGCGGCGAAATCGATGAAGCGGCGGCCTTCGACATCCCACAGCTCCGCGTTCTCGGCGCGGGCTGCATAGAATTCGCACATCACGCCAACGCCGCGCGGGGTGGCGGCGTTCTTGCGGGCCAGCAGGTCGGCATTCTTCACGGTCATCTCCTTGATGTTTCGTATCCGGTGGGAAGATTTGGGCGCGCTCCGGCAGCCCATGGAGGCGACTATAATCACATTTGGCTCTGAACTTCAGAGCCATTTCAATAATTAGATAGGAGCCAATCATGCGGGCAAGCGTGTTGTCGGACTGGCTGGCACAGCGTCTCGTGCGCGGCGGCGGACAACCGATCTACCGGCAACTGCACCGGCTGCTGCAGCAGGCGATCCTGTCGCGGGAATTGCCGGCCGGCACGCGGGTGCCGTCGTCGCGGCTGCTCGCGATCGAGCTCGGGATCGCCCGAAACACCGTCACCCAGGTGTACGAGCAGCTCGCGCTCGAGGGCTATGTGAGTTCGGCGACCGGGCGCGGCACGTTCGTCGCCGACAGCGCGCCGGACGAAATCGTCGGCGTGCCGCCGGACCACGCGAGCCCGGCCGCCACGCTGCCGACGGCCGCGCGGCCGCTGTCCGCGCGCGGCGCGCGGCTCGTCGAGGGCGCGGGCGTGTCGAAGCGCCAGGGCGGCGCGTTCATGCCGGGCGTGCCCGATGTGTCCCGATTTCCAGCGCGGGTGTGGACGCGGCTGCACAACAAATACTGGCGGCGATTGCGCCCCGATCTGCTGACCTATGCGCCGGGCGGCGGGCTCGCGCTGTTGCGCGAGGCGCTCGCCGACTACCTGCGCACGTCGCGCTCGGTGCGCTGCACGCCGGAGCAGATCGTCATCACGACCGGCATTCATCAGTCGATCGACCTCGCGGTGCGCCTGCTGACCGATCCCGGCGACGCGATCTGGACCGAGGATCCGTGCTACTGGGGCGTGCGCAGCGTGCTGAACGTGTCGGGGCTGACGACGCGGCCGATTCCGGTCGACGACGAAGGGATCGCGCCGTCGGCCGACGATCTCGCCGCGCCGCCGAAGCTGATGCTCGTCACGCCGTCGCACCAGTACCCGCTCGGCATGGTGATGAGCCTCGCGCGGCGGCGGATGCTGCTCGAATACGCGCGACAGCATCGCTGCTGGATCATCGAGGACGACTACGACAGCGAATTCCGCTACGGCAGCCGGCCGCTCGCGTCGCTGCAGGGGCTCGACACGGCCGGGCAGGTGATCTACGTCGGCAGCTTCGGCAAGACGCTGTTCCCGGGGCTGCGGGTCGGCTACCTGGTCGCGCCCGAGCCGCTCGCGGAGAGTTTCGCGACGGCGAGCGCCGAGCTGTATCGCGAAGGGCAATTGCTGCAGCAGGCGGTGCTCGCGGAATTCATCGCGGAAGGGCACTTCGTGTCGCACATCCGCAAGATGCGCACGCTGTACGGGCAGCGCCGCGAAATGCTGCTCGACGCGGTCGCGCGCCGCTACGGCGACACGCTGCAGGCGGCCGGCAGCGATGCGGGGCTGCACCTCGTGACGCGGCTGCCCGACGGCGTCGACGACCGCGCGGTCGCGCAGGCCGCGCTGGAGCGCAACATCGTCGTGCGGCCGCTGTCCGGGTATTACGCGGACCGGTCGCGCGCCGCGGCGGGTCTGCTGCTCGGCTATGCGTGCGTGCCGGAGAACGAGATCGCGCCGGCCTTCGCGACGCTCTCGGAAGCGATCGACGAGCGGGCGTTCGGGCGCGCAGGCGTCATGACTGCATGACAGGCGGCAGGAATTCTCTCCTCACCGTGGAGAGAATTCCCGCTCGTCGCCGAGCGCAGCACGAGGCCGATGAACAGGTGATCCATGGAAGACGGTCGACGGGTGGAGGGACGAGGCGGCGCCGTCATTATGTGGGCGGCCGGCACCCGGACGCGAAATTGCCGATAATGGAATGTTGTTATTTACCGGATGCCGACGATGAACGAAGCCACCCAGAACCCGCCCGCCGTTCCGCGCCTGACGAGCCTGTCGCACGGAGGCGGCTGCGGCTGCAAGATCGCGCCGGGCGTATTGTCCGAGCTGCTGAAGCGCGCGACGCCGCCCGCACTGTTTCCAGACCTGCTCGTCGGCACCGAGACGTCCGACGATGCCGCGGTCTACCGCCTGAACGACGAACAGGCGATCGTCGCGACCACCGATTTCTTCATGCCGATCGTCGACGATCCGTTCGACTTCGGCCGGATCGCGGCGACCAACGCGCTGTCCGACGTGTACGCGATGGGCGGCAAGCCGCTCCTCGCCCTCGCGCTGGTCGGCATGCCGATCAACGTGCTGCCGCACGAGACGATCGCGGCGGTGCTGCGCGGCGGCGAATCCGTGTGCGCGGAAGCCGGGATTCCGGTCGCGGGCGGCCATTCGATCGACTCGGTCGAGCCGATCTACGGGCTCGCCGCGATCGGCGTCGTGCATCCGTCGCGCGTGAAGCGCAACGCGGCGGCGCGCGCGGGCGACGTGCTCGTGCTCGGCAAGCCGCTCGGTGTCGGCGTGCTGTCCGCAGCGCTGAAGAAGAACCAGCTCGACGACGCCGGCTACGCGCAGATGATCGCGACGACGACCAAGCTGAACCGGCCGGGTACCGAGCTCGCCGCGCTGCCGGGCGTGCACGCGCTGACCGACGTGACGGGTTTCGGCCTGCTCGGCCATACGCTGGAACTCGCGCGCGGCGCGGGGCTCACCGCGCGCGTGAACTATGCGGCGCTGCCGTGGCTCGCGGGCGTCGAGGCGCTGGCGGCGGCCGGCGTGTTCACGGGCGCGTCGGGGCGCAACTGGGTGGCCTACGGCGCGGACGTGCGGCTCGGCGACGCGCTGCCGCCGGTCGCGCAGGCGCTGCTGACCGACCCGCAGACGTCCGGCGGCCTGCTCGTCGCCTGTGCACCCGATACGGTCGACGACGTGCTTGCGTGCTTCCGCGCGGACGGTTTCGACCGCGCGGCGGTGATCGGCGAGATGACGGACGGGCCGGCCCGCGTCGACGTAATTTGACAGGTTTGCCGCGCGCGTGGCGATCACTAGAATCGACGTTTTCAACGTTGAACGTCGATTCCCGATGAACGATTTCCTGTTCGGGCTGATGATCGCGCTGTCGGTCGGGCCTGTTGCGCTGATGATCGCAAACTACGGCATGCGTGCGGGCACGGCGAGCGGCGTGCGCGCGGCGGTCGGCGTTGCGACGGCCGACGGCTGCTACGCGGTCGTCGCGTTCACGATCGGCGCGATGCTCGCAAGCACGCTCGCGTCGCACCTGTCGCTGTTCCGCCTCGTCGGCGCGCTCGTGCTGCTCGCGATGGGCGCGCGAATGATGTGGCAGGCGCTGCGCGACCGCCGCCGCACGCTCGACGGCGACGCGCCGCCGCCCGGCAGCCGCCCCTTTACGTCGATGTTCTTCGTCACGCTCGCGAATCCGCTCACGATCCTGCTGTTCTACGGCTACGCGACCGCTGCCGCGGCCGGGCATCGCCACTGGCTGCTCGGCGCCGCGTGCGTGTTCGCCGGCAGCCTCACGGGCCAGCTCGTGTTCGCATTCGGCGGCAGCGTGATCGGCCGCATCGTCAAGTCGCCCGCGCTGCTCGCCGCGAGCCATGTCGTCGCGGCGCTCGTCGTGCTCGGGTACGGCGTCGCGGGGCTCGCGCAGCTGTAGGTTGCAGGCTGTCGCGTCGCGGGCGTACCGCGACGAATCTGCAAATCCGCTGGTGCGAAAGCGCATGTCTGCCGCGCAGGATGCCGTGCGTGACGTGCGCTTCGGTCAATTCGATAGTAATCCTGAGATTGATGCGTCTGCGGCTACATGCCTGGAATGCCGCCGTGCGCATCTTCGTCATCCTGAACCGGATCGCTGTATCGACCGCGATTCGAATTTCTTGTCACGCATTGGCCGATTTATACTCCCCGCGCAGTCTCCGAGAGTCGTTCTCACTTCAACATCACCTAAACAAGGAACGCCGATGCTGACTCGCTCCATTCTTTCCGCCGCCGCATTCTCGCTCGCGGCCTGCGCGACCGCACCGTCGATCGCGCAGGACAACGACAGCAATGCGTTCGCCGACACCGGTGCACAGGGCCGCCCGGTCAAGGTCATGATCGTCACGATGTTCGGGCCGGAAGGCCAGGCCTGGCTCGACCGTCTCGGCCCGTGGCGCGACGTGTCGGTGCCGGGCCTGTCGCCCGACTACCCCGCGGTCCACTGCAACAAGCAGGACGTGTGCGTGATCACGACCGGCATGGGCTATGCGAATGCCGCGGCGTCGATCATGGCGCTGACGTTCTCGCCACGCTTCGATCTGCGCAACACGTACTTCCTGATCTCCGGCATCGCGGGCGTCGACCCCGCGCAAGGGACCGTGGGTTCCGCCGCATGGGCGAACTATCTCGTCGATTTCGGCCTGCAATGGGAGCTCGATGCGCGCGAGATTCCCGCCGGATGGAATACGGGCTATCTCGGCATCAACACGAAGAGCCCGACGGACAAGCCGCCGCTCGACTATCGCACCGAAGTGTTCCAGCTCAACCCGCAGCTCGCCGATGCGGCGTACGCGCTGTCGCGCAACGTCACGCTCGCCGACAGCACGCAGGCGCAGGCCGCACGCGCGAAATTCAATTACGCGCCCGCGAACCAGCCGCCGTCGGTGATCCGCTGCGACACGTCGTCGGGCAATACGT
The DNA here is from genome assembly GCF_053427725.1 of Burkholderia sp. PU8-34. Classification (NCBI taxonomy): domain Bacteria; kingdom Pseudomonadati; phylum Pseudomonadota; class Betaproteobacteria; order Burkholderiales; family Burkholderiaceae; genus Burkholderia; species Burkholderia sp. PU8-34. The sequence goes on along the minus strand of NZ_JBSAXC010000013.1, from coordinate 57,815 downwards.
GGTTCTCGGGCACGCTGCTAGGCGAGCGCGCACGGCAGTGGACGAAGATCCTGACGGACGGCAAGGGCGCCTATTGCATGACCGCGCAGGAGGACAACGCGACGTTCGAAGCGCTCAAGCGTGCGGCGAGCGTGAAACGGGTCGACCTGTCGCGCGTCGCGGTGCTGCGTACGGGCTCCGACTTCGACCGGCCGTATCAAGGCCAGACGAGCGCCGACAACCTGCTGAACTACGCGGACCAGGGCGGCTTCGCCCCGGCGACCGAGAACCTGTACCGTGCGGGCAATCCGCTCTTGCAGGACATCGTCACGCACTGGGGCGAATGGCGCGGCGGGGTGCCGCGCCGGTGACGGTGCATCAGTGCGATTGACGGGACGGACGGTAAGGCGTCCACACCGGTGTATCGCTGTTCCAATGGTCGAGCGGCGATGGCAGTTGATCGTTCATGATGCGCAACTCCTGCAACTGATTGACTGACGGGATTCACGACGCCGCGCACGGGGCGACCCGACGCGCGGCGTTGTACGTTTACCGGCCCGCGCCCGCGAGCTGGTTGCCTTCCGGCGTCGGACGATACGGGCGCGGCACGAGGTCGAGCCCTTGCGCGTACGACGTGGCCTTGCGGATGTAGGCGACGGTGCCGTCGCGTTGCGCCTGTTCGAGTTCCGCGCGCACTTCGGCGCGGGTACGGGGGCCGTTGTTCTGCGTGTACCAGGACGTGTTGCCGTAATCGCCTGCATGGCCCGTGTCGGTGTCGGCGAAAGCCGGCGCGGACACGACGAGTGCGAGGGCGAGGGCGGAAAGCAGACCGCTGCGTTTCATGATGGAACTCCTGTCGATTCGGTGCGCATGCTGCTGCGCGACAGGATCTACTCTATGAGCCGGCGTCACGGCGATAAATGGCATTGCGGCGAATTGAATTGTTGCCTGAGAGGAACAATCGAGATCCGTATTGCCGGCAGGGTTATCGCACGAATGCGCGGCAACCCCGCAGGAACCCTTGTGCGACGCGGCTCGCGCGCGATTGACGATGCTGTGTTCCGGCGCATGCGATACCTGCACGCGCGAGATTATGTCGGCGGCTGGAAAGGTGTCGTGTGAATTCCGGAAGATCGGAGAAGATCGGGTGACGGAACGCGTGCGTTCGATGCGGTGCACAGTCAACGCGCCGGCTGCGTAGCCGGCGCATCTTTGTTCAGAAGATCATGCAACCCATTCGTTGACGACCGGCGTGTCGAGCGCCGGTGCGCGCTCCGCTTCCTCGAACGTGCGCTTGGTGCACGTCGCGTCGAGGCTGCCCTTGCCGCTCAACAACGGGCAGCGGTCGAACACTTCGGCGATCCAGTCGACGAACACGCGCACCTTCGGCGACAGATGGCGGCTGTGCGGATAGACGACCGAGATCGGCATCGGCAGCGGCTTGTAGCCGGGCAAGACTTCCTTGAGCCGGCCCTCGCGCAGATGCGGCAGCACCATGAACAGCGGCGGCTGGATCAACCCGAAGCCCTCGAGCCCGCAGGTCACGTATGCGTCCGCGTCGTTCACCGACACGACGCTGTCCATCTTGACCTCGACTTCCTTGCCGTCGATCAGGAACGACCACTCGATCGTGCGGCCCGTGCGGCTCGAGAAGTAGTTGACGGCCTTGTGCTGGCTCAGGTCCTCGATCGACTGCGGCTCGCCGTACTTCTCGAGATACGCGGGCGATGCGACCGACACGCCTTCGAACAGGCCGATGCGGCGTGCGACGAGCGACGAGTCCTGCAGCGCGCCGACGCGGATCACGCAGTCGACGCCTTCCTGCAGCAGATCGACCGGCCGGTCCGACAGGCCGAGCTGCAGGTCGATGTCCGGATAGCGCGAACGGAATTCGCACAGCGCAGGGATCACGAGCTGCCGTCCGATCGAGCCCGGCATGTCGATACGCAACTTTCCGTGCGGCTTGCGGTTGTTGTTCTGGAAGCTCGCCTCGGTTTCCTCGACGTCCGCGAGGATCCGCACGCATCGTTCGTAGTACGCGGCGCCGTCGGGCGTCAGCGACAGGCGGCGGGTGGTCCGGTGCATCAGCCGCACGCCGAGGAATGCTTCGAGATTCTGGATGATCGTCGTGACGGATGCGCGCGGCAGGGCGAGCGTTTCTGCTGCCTTGGTGAAGCTGTTCGTGTCGACGACGCGAGTAAACACCTGCATGGCCTGAAGCCGGTCCATCACAACCTCCGCACTTATTTGGACAGACGGAACAAAGAGGCCGCGTCGCCTTGTAAGCGCCGCAGCCTCTGATTGTTCGGGGTCGTTGAATTGTGTTGCCGGATTATAGGCATTTATCCGGATGTCTGCCGGACCCAGAATTCGTTCCATCTCGAAATGGATGCTGCATCGTCATGGACGCTTCTGAATTCAGCAAATTCCTGAAAGCCGCGCTGCCGGCCGAAGCCAATAGCGGCGCGGCTCTGACGGTCGCCGAGGTCGAAATCCCCGGCTATGCGCAGGACATCGCGTTGCGGCTCTATCGCCGCGCGGACAAGACCGGGTTGCCAGTAGTGCTTTATTTCCACGGCGGGGGTTTCGTGCGCGGCACGCTCGACGATGCCGATTTTGCCGCGCGCTTTTTAGCAGAACGCTTACCAGCCCTCGTAGTTTCCGTCGATTATTCGCTCGCGCCGGCCCATCCGTTTCCGGCTGCGCCGGAGGACGCGTACCGCGCGGCGGTGTGGGCCGCGACACGCGCGCGCGCGTTCGGCGGCAACCCGAAGAAGATCGGCGTCGCGGGCCACGACTCGGGCGGGCAGCTCGCGAACTGTCTTGCCTTCATCGCACGCGACCGCGGCGACGTGCCGATCGTCGCGCAGGCGCTGTTCGGTCCGATGCTCGATCCGAGCATGACGCGCATCGGCGATGCGGAGCGCCTGTCGTCAGACATTACCGCGCGGGAATGCGCGGCGTGCTACCGCGCGTACCTGCCGCAGGCGTCGCACCGCATGCACCCGTATGCGGCACCGCTCGAATCGGTGCGCCTCGCAGGCCTGCCGCCGACGCTGATCGTCACCGCGCAGAACGACGTGCTGCACGTCGAGGCGGAGAAGTATGCGAGCTGCCTGATCTCGTCCGGCGTGCTCACGCAGGTGATCCGCTATCCGGACGTCACGCACGCCGCGCTCGCGACGCACGAGGCGGCCTTCGACGAGGCCGTGCGTTTCTTCCAGTGCCGCTTCCAGGCGCGCCAGCCCAACTGAAGCGCGAATCGAACCGCGCATTGAACTGAATAACCAATCCAATCCACGCTCACCGGAGATCTTTATGGCTATCCTACGCACCCCACGTTCCCGGATCGCGGTCGCCGCGATCGCGACGCTCGCCGTCGTCGGCCTGGGCACGTTCGGCGCGATCCGCGTCAACGCCAGCGCGCCGGAGAAGCAAACCGCGCCGCTGCCCGAAGTCGACGTCGCGACCGTCGTGCCGCAGACCGTGACCGATTGGCAGGCCTATTCGGGCCGCCTCGAAGCGGTCGAGAAGGTCGACGTGCGCCCGCAGGTGTCCGGCACGATCGTGTCGGTCAACTTCAAGGACGGCGCGCTCGTGAAGAAAGACGACGTGCTGTTCGTGATCGACCCGCGCCCGTACCAGGCCGAAGTCGATCGCGCGGCCGCGCAGCTCGCGGCCGCGCAGGCGCGCAACGGCTACGCGCAGAGCGACTGGCAGCGCGCGCAGCGGCTGATCGGCGACAACGCGATCGCAAAGCGCGATTACGACGAGAAGCAGAACGGCGCGCGCGAGGCGACCGCGAACCTGAAAGCCGCCGAAGCGGCGCTCGAGACCGCGCGCATCAACCTCGGCTATACGCGAATCGTCGCGCCCGTGTCGGGCCGCGTGTCGCGCGCAGAGATCACGGTCGGCAACGTCGTGTCGGCCGGCGCATCGGCCGCGCCGCTGACGACGCTCGTGTCGGTATCGCCGATCTACGCGTCGTTCGACGCGGACGAGCAGACCTACCTGCAATACATCAGCGGTGCGCGTGACGGCCGCAAGGTGCCGGTCGAGCTCGGCCTTGCGAACGAAACCGGCTATTCGCGCAGCGGCACGATCGACTCGGTCGACAACCGGCTCGACACGTCGTCCGGCACGATCCGCGTGCGCGCGCGCTTCGACAACGCCGACGGTTCGCTCGTGCCGGGCCTGTACGCGCGCGTGAAGGTCGGTGGCAGCGCGCCGCACCCGGCGCTGCTCGTCGACGACGCGGCGATCAACACCGACCAGGAAAAGAAGTTCGTGTTCGTCGTCGACCAGCAGGGCCGCGTGTCGTATCGCGAAGTGCAGCAGGGGATGCAGCACGGCAACCAGCGCGTGATCGTCAGCGGCCTGTCTGCCGGCGATCGCGTGGTCGTGAACGGCACGCAGCGCGTGCGGCCGGGCGAACAGGTGAAGCCGCACATGGTGCCGATGACGGGCGGCGATGCGCCGTCGGCGCCGCTTGCGGAAAACGCGAAGCCCGCTGCGCCGGCGAAGGCGGATTCGTAAGCGGCGCGTCCGCTACGCATTCGCGCTCAACCAGACAGAGCCATCCATGAACATATCCAAATTCTTTATCGACCGGCCGATCTTCGCAGGAGTGCTATCGGTCATCATCCTGCTCGGCGGGGTGATCGCGATGTTCCTGCTGCCGATTTCGGAGTATCCGGAAGTCGTGCCGCCGTCGGTGATCGTCAAGGCGCAGTATCCGGGCGCGAACCCGAAGGTGATCGCCGAGACGGTCGCATCGCCGCTCGAAGAGCAGATCAACGGCGTCGAGGACATGCTGTACATGCAGTCGCAGGCGAACAGCGACGGCAACATGACGATTACCGTCACGTTCAAGCTCGGCACCGATCCGGACAAGGCCACGCAGCTCGTGCAGAACCGCGTGAACCAGGCGCTGCCGCGCCTGCCGGAAGACGTGCAGCGGCTCGGCATCACGACGGTGAAGAGCTCGCCGACGCTGACGATGGTCGTGCACCTGATCTCGCCGGACAACCGCTACGACATGACGTACCTGCGCAACTACGCGCTGATCAACGTGAAGGATCGCCTGTCGCGGATCCAGGGCGTCGGCCAGGTGCAGCTGTGGGGTTCGGGCGACTACGCGATGCGCGTGTGGCTCGATCCGCAGAAGGTCGCGCAGCGCGGGCTGTCGGCCGAGGACGTCGTGCAGGCGATCCGCGAGCAGAACGTGCAGGTCGCGGCCGGCGTGATCGGCGCGTCGCCGACGCTGCCCGGCACGCCGCTGCAGCTGTCGGTGAACGCGCGCGGCCGTCTGCAGACGGAGGACGAGTTCGGCGACATCGTCGTGAAGACGACGCCGGACGGCGGCGTCACGCACCTGCGCGACATCGCGCGGATCGAGCTCGACGCATCGGAATACGGGCTGCGTTCGCTGCTCGACAACAAGCCGGCCGTCGCGATGGCGATCAACCAGTCGCCGGGCGCGAACTCGCTGCAGATCTCGGATGAAGTCCGCAAGACGATGGCCGAGCTGAAGCAGGACATGCCGGCCGGCGTCGACTACAAGATCGTGTACGACCCGACGCAGTTCGTGCGTTCGTCGATCAAGGCGGTCGTGCACACGCTGCTCGAAGCGATCGCGCTCGTCGTGATCGTCGTGATCGTGTTCCTGCAGACGTGGCGCGCGTCGATCATTCCGCTGATCGCGGTGCCGGTGTCGATCGTCGGCACGTTCTCGCTGCTGCTCGGCTTCGGGTATTCGATCAACGCGTTGTCATTGTTCGGGATGGTGCTCGCGATCGGGATCGTCGTCGACGATGCCATCGTCGTCGTCGAGAACGTCGAGCGCAACATCGAGAGCGGGATGACCGCGCGGCAGGCGACCTACAAGGCGATGCAGGAAGTGAGCGGGCCGATCATCGCGATCGCGCTGACGCTCGTCGCCGTGTTCGTGCCGCTCGCGTTCATGTCGGGCCTGACGGGCCAGTTCTACAAGCAGTTCGCGATGACGATCGCGATCTCGACGGTGATCTCCGCGTTCAACTCGCTGACGCTGTCGCCGGCGCTGTCCGCGATCCTGCTGAAGGGCCACGGCGACAAGGAAGACTGGCTCACGCGCGTGATGAATCGCGTGCTCGGCGGCTTCTTCCGGGCCTTCAACAAGGTGTTCCATCGCGGCGCGGAGAACTACGGGCGCGGCGTGCGCGGCGTGCTGTCGCGCAAGACGCTGATGCTCGGCGTCTACCTCGTGCTGGTGGGCGCGACCGTGCTGGTGTCGAAGGCCGTGCCGGGCGGCTTCGTGCCCGCGCAGGACAAGGAATACCTGATCGCGTTCGCGCAGCTGCCGAACGGCGCGTCGCTCGACCGCACCGAGAAGGTGATCCGCGACATGGGTTCGATCGCGCTGAAGCAGCCGGGCGTCGAGAGCGCGGTGGCGTTCCCGGGGCTGTCGGTGAACGGCTTCACGAACAGCTCGAGCGCGGGCATCGTGTTCGTCACGCTCAAGCCGTTCTCGGAACGGCACGGCAAGGCGCTGTCGGCCGGCGCGATCGCGGGTGCGCTGAACCAGCAGTACGGGGCCATCAAGGACTCGTTCGTCGCGGTGTTCCCGCCGCCGCCGGTGCTTGGCCTCGGCACGCTCGGCGGCTTCAAGATGCAGATCGAGGATCGCGGCGCGGTCGGCTACGCGCGGCTTGCGGACGCGACCAACGACTTCATCAAGCGCGCGCAGCAGGCGCCGGAACTCGGCCCGCTGTTCACGAGCTACCAGATCAACGTGCCGCAGCTCAACGTCGATCTCGACCGCGTGAAGGCGAAGCAGCTCGGGGTGTCGGTCACCGACGTGTTCAACACGATGCAGGTGTACCTCGGCTCGCTGTACGTGAACGACTTCAACCGCTTCGGCCGCGTGTACCAGGTGCGCGTGCAGGCGGACGCGCCGTTCCGCCAGCGCGCGGACGACATCCTGCAGCTGAAGACGCGCAACGCGGCGGGCGAAATGGTGCCGCTGTCGTCGCTCGTCACCGTGACGCCGACATTCGGCCCCGAGATGGTGGTGCGCTACAACGGCTACACGGCGGCCGACATCAACGGCGGCCCGGCGCCCGGCTTCTCGTCGGGACAGGCGCAGGCGGCGATCGAGCGGATCGCGCACGAGACGCTGCCGCGCGGCGTGCGGTTCGAGTGGACCGACCTCACGTACCAGCAGATCCTCGCGGGCAACGCGGCAATCTACGTGTTTCCGATCAGCGTGCTGCTCGTGTTCCTCGTGCTCGCCGCGCTGTACGAGAGCCTGACGCTGCCGCTCGCGGTGATCCTGATCGTGCCGATGAGCATTCTGTCGGCGTTGACGGGGGTGTGGCTGACGCAAGGCGACAACAACATCTTCACGCAGATCGGCCTGATGGTGCTGGTCGGGTTGTCGGCGAAGAACGCGATCCTGATCGTCGAGTTCGCGCGCGAACTGGAGCATGACGGCAGGACGCCGCTCGAGGCCGCGATCGAGGCGAGCCGGCTGCGGCTGCGCCCGATCCTGATGACGTCGATCGCGTTCATCATGGGCGTCGTGCCGCTCGTCACGTCGACCGGCGCGGGTTCGGAGATGCGGCATGCGATGGGTGTCGCGGTGTTCTTCGGGATGCTCGGCGTGACGCTGTTCGGGCTGATGCTGACGCCGGTGTTCTACGTCGTGCTGCGCACGCTCGCGGGCGGCAAGATTCACGTCGCCGGCAAGGATTCGGCCGGCTATGGGCTGCCGGCTCCGGGCGCGCCGGCTTCGGGCGTGCCGGCTCCGGATGCTTGAGGACAACAACATGGACAACATTCGAAACAACAACGGCCTGATGCGCATCGCGAAGCTCGCGGCGGCGAGCGGATTGCTCGTGTCGCTGCTCGCCGCGTGCGCGGTCGGGCCCGACTACAAGCGGCCGGACGTCGAGACGCCCGCCGCGTTCAAGGAAGCGCCCGCGCTCGCGCCGGGCGAGCAGGCCGGCACGTGGAAGACGGCCGAGCCGTCGGATGCCGCGCTTCGCGGCGAATGGTGGAAGGTGTTCGGCGATCCGACGCTCGACGCGCTCGAAGAGCAGGCGCTGGCTGCAAACCAGAACCTGAAGGCCGCGGCGGCGCGCGTCGAGGAAGCGCGCGCGGCGACGCGCGCCGCGCGCTCGCAGTGGTTCCCGCAGGTCGGCGTCGGCTTCGGGCCGACGCGCGAGGGGCTGTCGTCGGCATCGCAGTTCCAGCCGCAGGGCACGGGGCCGACGACCGCGACGCTGTGGCGCGCGCAGAGCACGGTGTCGTATGAGGCCGACCTGTTCGGCCGCGTCGGCCGCAACGTCGAAGCGTCGCGCGCGGACGAGGCGCAGAGCCAGGCGCTGTTCCGTTCGGTGCAGCTCGCGCTGCAGGCGGACGTCGCGCAGAACTACTTCGAACTGCGCCAGCTCGATTCCGATCAGGACCTGTATCGCCGCACGGTCGATCTGCGCCAGGAAGCGCTGACCCTCGTGCAGCGCCGCTTCAACGAAGGCGACATCAGCGAACTCGACGTGTCGCGCGCGAAGAACGAACTGGCGACCGCGCAGGCCGATGCGGTCGGCGTCGCACGTCGCCGCGCGGCGTCCGAGCATGCGCTCGCGATCCTGCTCGGCAAGGCGCCCGCGGATTTCACGTTCAAGGAGACGCCGATCGTGCCGGTCGGCGTGAAGATTCCGGCGGGCCTGCCGTCCGCGCTGCTCGAACGGCGGCCCGACGTGTCGGCGGCCGAGCGGGCGATGGCGGCGGCGAACGCGCGGGTCGGCCTCGCGAAATCCGCGTACTTCCCGAAGCTCGACATCACCGGTGCGTTCGGCTACGAGGCGTCGACGCTCGGCAGCCTGTTCATGTGGTCGAGCCGTACGTTCCTGCTCGGGCCGTTCGCGGGCACCGCGCTGACGCTGCCGATCTTCGACGGCGGCCGGCGCGCGGCGGGCGTGCAGCAGGCGCGCGCGCAGTATGACGAGCAGGTTGCGAACTACCGGCAGCAGGTGCTCGTCGCGTTCCGCGAGGTCGAGGACAATCTTGCGGACCTGCGTCTGCTCGACGACCAGATCCACGCGCAGGACGCGGCCGTCAACGCGTCGCGCCGCGCGGCGAAGCTGTCGCGCACGCAGTACCAGGAAGGCGAGGTCAGCTATCTCGACGTGATCGACAGCGAGCGTTCGGTGCTCGTGTCGCAGCTGCAGGCGAATGCGCTGACGGGTACGCAGGCGGTGTCGACCGTCAACCTTATCCGTGCGCTCGGCGGCGGGTGGGGCGAGGCCCCGGCAGCGGTCGGCGAAGCGGCACGCGGCAAGGAGGATGTCGCCGCGCGTTGAGTGTGTCAGGCGGGCGATGCGGCACGATGCCGCCATCGCCGTCGCTGAATCGAACCCCGGCACGCGGCGAAGGGCTGCGTGGCCGGGGCTTTTTCATGGTGCGTTGCGTCGATGTTGCAACTAACGGTCGGTTCCACGAGTCTTCCACAAGTTGGCGCGACCGGCCGCTCGGCGATGTTCGCGCGCAACTATTGAATCATCCAGACTCAGGATTCAGTCAGTACACGTCGCCAGTCAAGCTGGACCCATTGTCTGCTGATCGCTTCCTTGTGCAGCGTGTCGTTCGGATTCACGACATGCGGATGCCGTACCGACTGCAGCAGCGGCATGTCGTTCAGCGAATCGCTATAGCCGTAGCTGCCCTCGAGCGACTCGCCGTGCTGCGCAAGCCACTCGCGCAGCCGCGTGACCTTGCCTTCGCGATAGCTGAGCACGCCGCATGTCCGGCCGCTGTACACGCCGTCGGTCGTTTCCAGCCGGATCGCGATCACGTCCGCGACACCGAGCCGCCGCGCGATCGGTCCGACCAGATGCTCGCCCGACGCCGAAATGACGAGCACGCGGTCGCCGCGCGCGCGATGCAGCGCAAGCTGGCGCCAGGCTTCGGGGAACACGCGCGGCACGATCACCGCTTCGATGAAGCGGTCGATCCATGCGCCGACCTCGTCGCACGCAAGACCCTGCAACGGCGCGAGCGTGTAGTCCATGTAGTCTTCCATCGCGAGCGTGCCCGCATGGTAGTCGCGCAGCAATGCCGCCTCGTGCGGCAGCATGTCGGCCGGCGCGAGACCGTGCTCGACCTGGAATCGCAGCCACAGGTTCGAACTGTCGCCGTCGATCAGCGTGTCGTCCATGTCGAAGATCGCGAGCGCCATTCAGTGCACCTCCCGCATCTGACGGCGATCGATCGATACCCCGATCGCGCTGCCCGTCGACAACAATTCGCCGGGGCCGCGGTTCAGGTGGTCAACGCGCAGGCTCACGCCGTCGGCGTCGACTTCGTAGCGGACGATATTGCCGAGCAGCTGGCGGCCGCGAATGACGGCCGGCACCGGCGCGTCCGGGTGCGCGTGATGGCGTGCGCCCGGCTCGCACAGCTCGATCGATTCGGGGCGAATCGCCAGATGTCCGGTCAGCACGATCCCGAGCAGCCGATCCGCTTCGGCCGGCGACAGCAGGTTGTAGCTCCCGATGAAGCGTGCGACGAACTCGCTGGCCGGCGCCGTATAGATGGTCTCCGCGGCGCCTTCCTGCACGATCCGTCCGCGATTCATCACGCAGATCCGGTCCGACAGCGTGAGCGCTTCCTCCTGGTCGTGCGTGACGAACACGGTAGTCAGGCCGAGACGTTGCTGGATGTCGCGGATCTGCTCGCGCAGGCTGCGGCGAATGCGCGCGTCGAGCGCCGACAGCGGTTCGTCGAGCAGCAGGATGCGCGGCTCCACGACCAGTGCGCGTGCGAGCGCGACGCGCTGGCGCTGTCCGCCGGACAGTGCATGCGGATAGCGCGCCTCCATGCCGTTCAGCTCGACGAGACGAATCACGTCGGCCACGCGCCGCGCGATGTCGCCGGCCGTGCGCTTCTGCATCTTGAGGCCGAACGCGATGTTGCCCGCGACGGTCAGGTTCGGGAACAGCGCATAGTTCTGGAACACCATGCCGATGCCGCGCCGCTGTGGCGCGAGTGTCGTGATGTCCTGGCCGTCGACGCGAATGCATCCGCCGTCGACGCCGGTCAGGCCCGCGAGACAGCGCAGCAGCGTCGACTTGCCGCAGCCGCTCGGACCGAGCAGCGTGACGAACTCGCCGTGCCGGAGGACGAGCCGGATGTCGTCGAAGATGGTCGTCGCGCCGTAGCGCTTGGTCAGACCGTCGATTTCCACATGAGACATGATGCAGCCTCTTTATTTGCTTGAGCGGCCGAGCCGGGTCGCGAACCAGGTCAGCACGAGAGTAGACAGGAAGTAGCTCATCACGAGCGCGCTGGTCAGGTGGCCGCTGCCGGCGTTGATGCTGTACAGATAGACCTGCAGCGTCTCGTAGCGCGCGCCGGCGAGCATGTTGGCGAACACGAATTCGCCGAGCAGCAGCGAGAACGACAGAAACAGCGACGCCATCAGGCCCTTGCGCAGGTTCGGCAGGATCACGCGAATGAAAGCCTGCGGCGTATCGGCGCCCAGCAGATAGGCGGCGTCCATCAGGCTCGTCACGTCTATCGCGCGCAGGCTGTCGGCCAGCGCGCGATAGACAAACGGCAAGGCGATCGTGAAATAGCTGCCGACCAGGATCCACGGCGTGCCGACGAGCGGCAGCGGACCATCGGCGAACAGCTGCAGCAATCCGACGGACGCGACCACCGGCGGCATCGAGAACGGGATCAGGATCAGCACGTTCATCCAGCGATCGAGCCGCGGAAAGCGGTAGCAGACGACGAACGCGGCCGGCACGATCACGAGCGTCGCGAGCAGCAGCGTGCCGACGCACAGCAGCAGCGAATGACCGAACGCGGCGATGAAGCGCGTGTCGTGCCAGAGCCGCGCATACCAGTCGAACGTCAGCCCCTCGGGCAGGATCGTCGCTTCCCAGCGCCGCGACAGCGAGTAGAGCAGCGTTGCGACGACGGGGGCGACGAGCAGCGCGCTCAGCAGCCCGATGACGACGCGATGGAAACGGTCAGCGCGCATGGTAGCTCCTCTTCAGCAGCCACTGGTTGACGGCGGCGACGAGCGCGAGGAGTCCGACGAGCATCACCGACAGCGCGGCGGCCAGGTCCGGCTGCAGGTCGATGTTGCCGGATACGAGACTCGCAATCCGCACGGTCACCAGATTGAAGTTGCCCGACGTCAGCGCGAAAGCGGTCGCATAGGCGCCCATCGCGTTCGCGAGCAGCAGGATGAACGTGCCGAGCAGTGCCGGCGCGAGCACCGGCAGCGCGACATGCCGCCAATAAGCCCAATGGCCCGCGCCGAGCAGCGCCGCCGCTTCCTGCCAGTGGTCGTCGAGCGCGTCGAGCGCCGGATAGAGCAGCAGCAGGCCGAGCGGCAACTGGAAGTACGTGTACAGCAGGATCAACCCGTCGCGCGAATACAGACGGAAGTCCTGCAGCCAGCCCCATTCGCGCAGCAGCAGCGTGAGCGTGCCGTTGGTGCCGATCAGGATGACGAACGCGAATGCGAGCGGCACGCCGGACAGATTGCCGGTCATGTTGGTGAGCGCGATCACGGCGTTCCGGAAGCGGCCGCCTGCGCGACGCAGCGAGACCGCGCCCGGCAGGGTGATCAGCAGCGCCAGCACGCTCGAGTAGAGCGAGATGCTCAGGCTGTTGCCGAACGCCTGACGATAGAACGGCGAGCCGGCGATTATCCGGAAGTTGTCGAGCGACAGGCTGTGCTCGCCCGCGACGCTGTGCGCGAGCACCCAGCCCATCGGCGCGAGGCAGAACAGCGTCAGCAGCGCAAGCATCGGTACGAGCAGCAGCGCCGAGCGCCAGTGATGCAGGCGGCGGCCGCGGGCGGGCACGATGCACGCGGCCCGCGGCAGCGGTGGGGAGACGGAGAGTTTCATCGGATTGGAGCTCCGCGAGGCTTGCGGCAGCCCGTGCGGGCACGGGCTGCTTGCGCGCCGGACCGTCGCGCAAGCGCTGCGGCCCGGGTTGCGCGACGCAGCCTCACTGCATGTTGACGATCACCTGCTCCTGCCATGCGCGCGGCAGTTGCTTCTGCGTGGCTTCCCACGCGGCGAAGTCGCCGATCGGCTTCGCGACGCGGTACTGCGACGCCGGCAGCAGTTTCGCGGCGACGTCCTGCGGAATCTTCACGTCGGTGCGGATCGGACGCGCGTAGCCGCGCGCCAGGTTGACCTGGCCGGCGTCGCTCAGGATGTATTCACGCGCGAGCATCGCCGCGCTCGGGTGCTTCGCGTACTTGTTGATGATCGTCGAGTAGCCGTAGGTCAGCGAACCGTCCTGCGGGATCAGCACGTCGAAGCGCGACGCGTCGATCTTGTCGCGATACGCGAGCGCATTGAAATCCCACTGGATGCCGACCTCGACCTCGCCTTTTTCCAGATTCGCGATGTTCGGGTCGTTCAGCGTCAGGCGGCCCTGCTTCGCGAGCTGAGCGAACAGGTCGAGCGCCGGCTTCAGGTTTTTCTCGTTGCCGCCGAGCGCGTAGGCCGCGGCCAGTACCGCGCTGCTCGCGCGCGCCGACGTGCCGACGTCGCCGAGCGCGACCTTGTATTTGCCCTTCAGCAGGTCGGCCCACGTCTTCGGCGGATTCTTCACCAGCTTGTTGTTGACGATGAACGCGATCGTGCCGGTGTACGACACTGCCCATTGGCCGTCCTTGTCCTTCGCCCATGCGGGGATCCGGTCCCAGGTGGTCGGCTTGTACGGCTGGGTTACGCCCTTTTGCACCGCGATCGGCGCGAACGTATAGCCGACGTCGCCGATGTCGCCGCTCGCGTTGGTCTTCTCGGCGTCGAACTTGGCGATCTCCTCGGCGGAGCTCAGGTCGGTGTCCTGGTGCTTCAGGCCGTATTTCTGCGAAAGCTGGGCCCACGTGTCCTGCCAGTTGGCCCAGTCGGCCGGCATGCCGAGGCTGTTGACTGCGCCCTCTTTCTTCGCAGCACCGATCAGGCCGTCGATGTTTTGCGCGAACGCGGTGGTGATGGTCAGGCTCAGGGCGCCGGCGATGCAACCGGCAATCAGGGTGCGCATGGTGGTCGTCCTCTGGACTAGTCAAAAAACAGCGCGAATGTTAGATGCCGAATATGTCAGTTTTGCGTCTTCGCGCTTGCGATTGGCTCGGAATCCGAAAAATTGGCACGAGCTTCAGTCGCATATGCGCTGCATCGTTGATTATTCCGTTGTCATACGGCCGTCATCAAGCTTTGGCAAAAAGGCGGCATCCGAAAAATAGCAACACTGGACTAGTCACAGCATGAACGATCGCCCTCCAACCCAGATCATGCAGATCCGGCAGGCGCTTACCGGCCAGATCGACAGCGGCCTGCTCGCCCCCGGCACGAAGCTGCCGTCCGAACGTGAGCTGTGCGAGCTGTTCGACACGACCCGCATTACGCTCAAGGACGCGCTGCTGGCGCTCGAGGCCGAAGGCCTGATCTACCGGGAGGAACGGCGCGGCTGGTTCGTCGCCTATCCGCGGCTGAACTACAACCCGCTCTACCGCACCTACTTTCAGCGCATGGTCACGCTGCAGAAGCGTCAGGTGGAGACGAAGGTCGTCGGTACCGGGCAAGTCGTCGCGAACGCGCTGCTGTGCAAGGAAATGGCGCTCGCGCCACTCACCCGCCTATACCAGATCCGTCGCCTGCGCTATCTGGACCGCCGCGCGGTGTCGTACGTCGAGCATTTCCTCAAGCCGGAGCGCTTCCCCGGCATCCTCGAGCACGACTTGTCGAAATCGCTGACGCAGACCTATGAACAGTTCTACGACCTGCACTTTTCCCGCTCGCGATTCGAGATCTATCCGTCGGCCGCGCGCGGTGACGTCGCTCAGCAGTTGAACGTCACGCCCGGCAGCCCGATCCTGATGATCACGAGGGTCAATTTCGATCAGCACGGCACGCTGGTCGACTGCGACCACGAATACTGGCGCCACGACGCTGTGTGCATTTCGGTCGACAGTCAGGCCGACCAGCCGTGGGGCGGCGAGGACACCGCCTGAACGCCGGCACGATCCGCCGGCCCGTGTATCTGCCGTCCGTTGCGCGGTCCGTCGTTGATGTCCCTTCATCGAGAAAACGAGCATGTCATCGCTGCAACCCCTTCAGGACCGGTTCGACGCGCTGTTGAACCACAACGTGATTGATCCGTCGTACTGGCCGGTGCCCACGCTCACGCGGCCGCTCGCCGCGAAGTTGCTGGAGCGGCTCGACAACGTGCGGCTGTTCGGCCACGCGTATCCGCTATTGACCAACCTGACGCACGGCCGCTATCGGCCGATCGATCTGCTCGATTTCGCGTGGCGTCACGAATTGGACGGCATGTGCATTCATCTGCTCGACGGCGAAGCGAACAGTCTCGCGCGAATGTCCGACGACGGGTTGCGCGCGGTCGCCGAGCGCGCGCAAACGCTGGGGCTTGCACTCCATCTCGAACTGAGCAGCACCGCGCGTGCCGACGTGGACGACGCGGCACGCATCGCCCGGGTGATGGGCGTGCACAATCTCCGCGTCTATTCGCGCTACGAGGGCCGGCTGTCTGCGGTCATGGAGCAAATCGACGCGGATCTGCGCTACGTCGCGCAACTGGCCGAGCGCTTCGACCTGCACGTCGACTTCGAACAGCACGAAGAACTCAAGAGTGCCGAAATCGCCGCGCTGTTGGGTC
Source organism: Burkholderia sp. PU8-34 (assembly GCF_053427725.1). Lineage (NCBI taxonomy): Bacteria > Pseudomonadati > Pseudomonadota > Betaproteobacteria > Burkholderiales > Burkholderiaceae > Burkholderia > Burkholderia sp. PU8-34. The sequence goes on along the minus strand of NZ_JBSAXC010000013.1, from coordinate 42,140 downwards.
GCGTCGGCCATCCCCGCATCAATGCGCTGTTCGACTTCGGCAACATGATCAACGCATGCGAGCAACCGCTGCACGCATTGCGGAACCTGGCGCCGCACATTCGCCAGGTCCACATGAAAGGCGTGCGCATCGTGCCGGAAGCGTGCGGATTCGGGCATTACGGCGTGCTGCAGGGCAGCGCCGACGACGAACTGCCCGGCGCGCGCATGCTGTTCGAGTTGCTGATGCTGGGGGAGGATGCACCGCAGGTGATCGCGTTCATCCTCGAACAGGAAAACCATTACCCCGCGCCGGCGTTCCGGATGCGCGACGAAGAACCCGATCCGTTCATTCCTTATCGCGCGATGAGCGATACGCCGCTGCCTGCCGGCTTCACGGTCGAACAGATGATGGATGGCGAAGAACGCTGGGCGATCGACCAGATCGCATACGTGCGCGCCGTCCTCGGGGAGTTGAGGGGGCTCGCGGAGGGAGTGCTCGGCACGCGTGTGTGACGTGCCGCCCGATCGCGATTACTTCGCGATGAACTCGTGGACGTAACGGTTGAACGCACCGGGGTTGGCGGTGTTCATCCCGTGCGACGCACCCGCGACGGTCTCGCGTTGCGCGTTGCCGATCCACTGCGCGAGCGTCTCGACGTTGTTGCGGAACATCTTCGGGCTGCGCTGGCCGTCGATCAGCAGCGTGCGGCAGCGGATCTGCGCGGCCGTGTCGCGCGAATACGCGGGCAGCGGATCGCGCAGCTGCTTCGGCAGCGTGCTCGCGTTGTCGATCGCCATCGTGCGGAAGCGCGTCGTGCTCTTCTTCCATGCGCCGGGGATACTGACGGAATCGACGAACATCTCGAGCCCCGCATCGACATCGCCGTTTTCGACGAGGTTCACGGCCTTCGCGCGCAGCGCGAGCGCAGCCGGCGGCAGCTTCGCTTCCTCACGCACGCCTTCGCGCTGCAGCGGGCCGCCCGGATCGGCGAGCGTCAGCGTCGCGACGAGATCAGGACGGCTGCGCGCGACGTTGAATGCGACACTGCCGCCGCGCGAATGGCCGACGAGGTGCACTGGGCCGAGGTCGAGCGCGTCGATGAATTCGGCGAGTTCGTCGACGTGCGTCTGCCAGCCGAACTCGTCCTGGATGCCCGCTTCGACGGCCGGCCAGTAGTGGCTGAGACTCGGCGCGATGCAGCGGTAGTGCGCGGACAGCGACGCAAGCTGCGCGTCCCAATAGCGGTAATCGCAGAGCGATCCATGAACGAACACCATCGGCGCGCCCGTGCCCTTCTCGACGTAAGGCAGGCTGATGCCTGACGACAGCGTCGCAAATTGCAGGTCGGGGTTCGCGAGCACCGAAGGCTCGATTCGCATGTTCATGACTGAAAAAACTCACAGGTGCGTCATCACGTCGCAACTATGCCCGACGGCGGCACGTAAGAAAAACGCATAATTCTCATCGCATCGTTCAATTTTTCTGATACCAGCGCCGCAAACCCAGGTCGGTGCAAGGGCCTTTGGCGCGGCATGTTATTCGTCTGATGTTTGCAGAGGGGCGAGCGGCTGCATGCGGCGGGCGTGCGAGCCTGGCGCGGCGCTGCGGAGAAGCGGCAGACGTCGCCGGAGCGGCGCGGCGTAGAAGCGGCAGACGTCGCCGAGGCAGAGAGGCGTAGAAGCGGCAGCCGTCGTCCGAGGCGCGGAGGCGTAGAAGCGACAGACGTCGCCGAGGCGCGGAGGCGCAGAAGCGGCAGATGTCGCCGAGGGCTGGGACGCGTAGAAGCGGCAGTCGTCGTCCGAGGCGCGGAGGCAGAGAAGCGGCAGACGTCGTCGGAAGCGAGGAGGCGGGCCCGCCGTCAGCGGGCCGCGATGACGGGCGCCGAGCGCACGTCGACCGGCAAGTCGTTGTCGCGCGCGAACTGCATCGCGAATTCGAATGCATCGGGGCACACGGCCTGCAATTCGTGCGACACGAGCAGGCACTTGGCGCCGTCGTCGACGACCGGCGCCGCGAGCCGCGTCAGCGCGCTCGGGTAATTCGGCCGCTTCTCGCCGACGAACAGCGTGATGACGCCCGCGAGCCGTTCGGGCCAGTCGCTCGGCCGAAACGTCTTGCGCGCGTGCGTGACGCCCCGGATCAGGAAGCCGTCGATCCGGCCTTCATCGGTCATGTTAATGCGATCCATCCCTGTACGATCCTCGTTGGCGTTCCATCCGCGGCCGCGCCAGAGCGGCGTGCCGTGTTCGATGTCGATGTTGGGTGCGTGCGGCGGCAGTGGTGGTTCGGCCGCACGACGGGCACGCGCATGGCGGGTGCGTGCACTGCGCCGCCGTACGCGCCGCGCGCCTGCCGCGACGCGGCCGTGCGCCGCCCGTGGGTGTGATCAAGGCTCGGTCCCGTCGGCCGCGCCGTCGCCGCGTGCGGGTATCCGCAGGTTGCGCAGCTTGTGATACAGCGTCTTCTTCGGCATCCCGAGTTCGACGCTTGCGTCCGCGACGTTGCCGTTGTGCCGGCGCAGCATGTCCTCGATCAGCGTGCGCTCGAAGTATGCGAGCTGTTCCGCGAGCGTGCCGCCCGCAGCCGGCGCGCCGCCGGCCGACAGCAGGCTGTCGCCGGTCAGCCCGAGCACGAAGCGATCGGCGACGTTCTGCAGTTCGCGCACGTTGCCGGGCCACTGGTGCGTCATCAGTTCGGACACCTGCGCAGCGGACACGACGGGTGCCGGCTGCCCGAAGCGGCGCGCGGCCGCGAGCACGAAGTGCTCGAACAGGAGCGGCACGTCTTCGCGCCGCTCGCGCAGCGGCGGCAGCTCGATCTGCGCGACGTTCAGCCGGTACAGCAAGTCCGCACGGAAACGGCCGTCGGCCGCGAGTTCGGCGAGGTCGCCCTTCGACGCGGCGATCACGCGGCAATCGACCGGAATCAGCTCGTTCGCGCCGAGCCGTTCGATCACGCGCTCCTGCAGCACGCGCAGCATCTTGATCTGCAGCGGGATCGGCATCGTCTCGATCTCGTCGAGGAACAGCGTGCCGCCGTGTGCCCACTCGATCTTGCCGATACGCTTCTTGATCGCGCCCGTGAACGCGCCGGCCTCGTGGCCGAACAGTTCGCTTTCGAACACCTGTTCCGGCAGCCCGCCGCAGTTCAGCGCGACGAAATGTGCGTCGCGCCGTCCGCCGAAGTCGTGCAGGCTGCGCGCGATCAGTTCCTTGCCGGTGCCGGTCTCGCCGGTGATCAGCACCGACACCGACGTGTCGGCGAGCCGCAGGATCTTCTTGCGGACGTCGGCCATCGCGGGCGACTTGCCGAGCACGAGCGCCTCGATGCCCTGCCAGTTGTTGAGCGCCGCGCGCAGGCCCTGCACCTCGAGCGTCAGGCGGCGCTTCTCGACCGCGCGCGCGACACGGCCGGCGATCACGTCGGACGAGAACGGCTTCTCGATGAAGTCGTACGCGCCGACCTGCATCGCGCCGACGGCCGTCGAGATGTCGGCGTGGCCGCTGATCAGCACGACCGGGATCTGCGAGTCGACGGCCATTACGCGCTCGAGCAGCTGCAGCCCGTCGATGCCCGGCATCCGCACGTCGGACACGATCACGATCGGGGCGCCGGGCGCGACGTTCGCGAGCGCGTCGGCCGCCGATGCGTACGCGCTCACCGGAAACCCGGCGAGCGCGACGGCCTGCTCGACGCCGATCCGGACGTTTTCATCGTCCTCGACGACCAGCACCCGAATCTCATCTTCCATGCTCTGTCCTTTGCAGCGTGGCCGCTGCGAAATCGATACTGAACTGCGCGCCTCCGACGTCACCGTCGTGGCGGTTTGCGGCGGTGATCTTCGCGCCGAACCCTTCGACGATGCGGGACGTGATCGCGAGGCCGAGCCCGAGGCCTTGCCCGCGCGGCTTGGTCGTGACGAACGGCTCGAACAGGTGCGCGAGCACGTCTGGTGCAATGCCGGCGCCGCTGTCGGCGATCGTGAACCGCACGCGGCCATGCGGATCGGGCTCGCCCGCTTCGATGACGATCACGCGTGTGGCGGCGTCGCGCACTGCGTCGAGCGCATTGCCGAGCAGGTTCACGATCACCTGCTGCAGCTGGCTCGATTCCGCGTACACGGCCGCACCGGCCGGAATCCGCACGTCGAGCCGCACGCCTTCGTCGCGGATCCGCGCTTCGTAGATGAGCCGCGCATGCGCGACCGCCTCGGCGAGCGACACCGCGACGCGCTCGATGTCCGGCTTGCGCGCGAACGTCTTCAGCTCGCCCGTCAGCACGGCCATGCTGTCGACGAGCCGCCCGATGCGTTCGAGGTTCGCGATCGCCTGCGCGGGCTGGTTGCGTTCGAAGAACGTGCGCGCGTTGTCGCACAGCGTGCGGATCGCGACGAGCGGCTGGTTCAGCTCGTGCGTGAGGCCCGCGGCCATCTGCCCGAGCACCGCGAGCTTGCCCGCATGCACGACTTCCTGCTGCGAATCGCGCAGCCGTTGCTCGGTGCGCTCGCGCTCGACGATCTCCTGCTGCATTCGTTCGTTCGCGGCCGTCAGCGCGGCCGTGCGCTGCGCGACGGTGAGTTCGAGCTGGTCGTTCGCGCGGCGCAGCGCGTCCTGTGCGTTCAGCCGCGCGGCGATCGTGCGGCGGCGCTGGATCGCGTACGCGGCATAAAGCGCGGCGATCAGGAACGCGGCCGTCACGAACGCGAACGCCATCTGCTGCTGGCGCCGCGCGCCGGCGGTGTCGAGCAGCACCATCAGCGAATCGCCGGCCTGCGGCGCGGGCCGCGACATCACGAGATAGCGCGCGGTGCGTCCCGCGTGACGCAGGTCGGGGAAGGTGCCGAGCCATGCGGCGGCAGTCCAGTCGCCGGCGCGGCGATGGGGCAGCACCTCGACCGTGCGTCCCGCGTATTGCCGCGAGGCCTGGATCTCTTGCTGCTGTTGCGCGGTGATCGGCCGCAGCGCGGTGAACTTCCATTCGGGTTCGGTCGAGATCACGATCACGCCGTTGCCGTCGACGACCATCGCGGCGATGCCGGGCGCGCGCCACGCCGATTCCAGCGCGTCGACGCTGACCTTGACGGCCGCCGCGCCGAGCGTCACGCCGTCGTCGCGGACCGCGCTCGCGAAATACAGCCCGGGAATGCCCGTGTTGGTGCCGATCCCGAAAAAGCGCCCGCTGCCGCGCGCGAGCGCGTCCTTGAAGTAAGGTCGGTACGACACATTGGTGCCGACGAAGCTGACCGGCTCGTTCCAGTTGCTCGCGGCAATCACCGAGCCCTGCAGGTCGATCACGTCGGCCGCGCCGCTGCCGGCATCGCGGTTCACGGCTTCGAGGTAGGTGTTGACCGTCTGCAGCAGGCCGGGCGCCGCGTGGGGCACGGTTTTCAGCAGCGCGCGCACGCTGTCCTGGCGCGCGATCAGCGCGGGCATCGTTTCGTAGCGCCCGAGTTCGCTCTTCAGGCTCGCCGCGTACAGGTCGAGCCGGTGTGCGCCGACTTCCTCGAGCCCGTCGATCGCGCGGTCCCACGCGAACTCGACCGCGGCGGCGGTCACGCCGACATACAGCGCGGCCGCGCCTGCCCAGGCCCACCACGCAATTCCCTTGAAACGCTTGCCCACGTTCTCCCTCATCGATGCCCGTCGCCGGCCTGCCGCCCGCCCACCGAATGCGCGCGCCGCGCGCCGGACGAACCGGCGGCGCGGCGCATTGCACGGCCATCGCGAGCGGCCGCGCGGCGGCCCGTCATCCGAGATGGGCCAGCAGGATCAGCGTGACCGTGACGACGATCGCGCCGCCGATGCGCGTTGCGATTTGCGCGAACGGCATCAGCTGCATCCGGTTCGCGGCGGTCAGGATCGCGACGTCGCCGGTGCCGCCTTGCCCGCTGTGGCAGGCGTTCACGATGGCCGTGTCGATAGGGTACATCTTCAGCAGGCGGCCGACCACGAAGCCCGTGCCCATCAGCGTCGCGACGGTCGAGACGATCGTGATCACGTTGACGAGCGTGAACGCGGCGGTCAGCTTGTCCCACGGCGTCATCGCGACACCGATCGCGAACAGCAGCGGATAGGTGACGGCGGTCGAGAAGAACTTGTAGACGACGAACGCGCCTTCCTGCAGCGGCGGCGACACCGCTCGCGCGAGCTTCACGAGCACCGCAAGGAACAGCATCGCGACCGGCGCAGGCAGGCCGAACAGCTTGTGCGCCATCAGGCCGACGAGGTACAGCGTGATTGCGGTGATGCCGGCGCCCGCGATGTGCGTGACGTCGACGTGGCCGCGGATCTCTTCGTTCTCCGGCGTCATGTCGCCGCTTTCGCCCACTTGCAGGCGGCCGTTGCCGGTCAGGTGCGGCAGGCGCTTGCCGAGCATGTCGAGCGCGCCGGACAGGATGATCGCGGTCAGGCTGCCGAGCATCACCGGCGGCAGCACCATCGCGAACATCTCGCCTTGCGGCAGGTGCAGGATTTCCGAATAGCCGATCGACAGCGGGATCGCGCCTTCGCCGACGCCGCCCGCCATGATCGGCACGACGATGTACAGCAGCGTGTGCCGCGCGCCGAGCCCGAGCAGGGTGCCGACCGCGGTGCCGACGATCGCGGCGGCGACCGAGCCGGCCGCGAGCGGGATGAAGATCTTCACGAAGCCCTGGATCAGCACGCGCCGGTCCATGCTCAGGATGCTGCCGACGATGATCGACGCGATGAACAGGTACAGGAAGTTCGTCGACTTCGTGAACTCGACCGTCAGGTTCAGCACGGGCTTCGGCAGCACGTGATAGTAGGTCAGCGCGGACGGCACGAAGGTCGCGAAGATCGCCGCGGCGCCGATGTTGCGCAACAGCGGCAGGCGCTTGCCGAGTTCCGCGCACGTGAAGCCGAAGAACGCGAGCACGGCGATCGCCATCGAGATCTCGCCGGGCACCTTGCCGGTGACCGAGAAGCCGACGATCAGCGCGAGCAGGATGAAATAGACCGGCAGCGGGATGATGCCGATGCGGATTTCCATCAGCTTCCACCAGCCTTCCGGCCAGAAGCGGGTGCGGGTGGACGTGCCGGTGGCAGTGCGGGCCTCGGCAATCGGCTCCGCGTGAATAGGGGTAGGGGTCGAGGTCTGCAAGACGTGTCTCCTTGAATTTGGAATGCAGGCGCCGCGTCGCGGCATCGCATGCCGGGTAATACGCAACGTCCGTGCCAGCGTCGTTGTCGTCGGAGATTTTTCAACCTGTTGATTTTTATGGTGTTTTTGTTGTCTGGGGAAAGCGGTTGGGCAACGGCGTTCCGAGACTTCGGAATTCCCGCCGTGGGCAGGCCGAGATTTCAGCCATCCGGGCTGCCGCCGGCGCTGGCGCGCGCATATCGCTGGCGGCGATTTTCTTCGCAGAATCGCTTCGTAGACCACCCTACGGCCGCTCTCTATCATCGTCTGACATTTCCGTTGGCATGACGACCGGTCCGGAGAACGCCCCCGCGTTCGCCGCGGCGTCGCTCATGCGTTGATTCCGTCCCTGGTCTGGAGAGTGGTTTCCATGCTGCATCCCGTTTTTTTCGCAAGCCATCAGCGCCGTTTCGTGCGGCTGCTGGCGGCCACCCTGCTCGGCATGGCGCTCGTGGCCGGCGCGCAGGCCGAACCCGCGCCGCTGAAGGTCGGCGTGTCGACCACCCCGCAGATCGGCGCGCTGAAGATCGCCGCGAACGAGGCGAAGGCGCAGGGGCTCGACGTGAAGATCATCGAGTTCACCGACTGGAATACGCCGAACGCGGCGCTCGCGAACAAGGACATCGACGTCAACTACTTCCAGCACATCCCGTTCCTCGAGAACGCGAAGAAGCAGCGCGGCTACGACTTCGTGTCGATCGCGCCGGGCACGATCATGAAGATCGGCCTGTATTCGAAGAAGGTGAAAAGCTTCGGCGAATTGAAGGACGGCGCGAAGGTCGCGATCGCGAACGATCCCGTCAACGGCGGCCGCGGCCTGCTGCTGCTGCAGCGGGCGGGGCTCATCACGCTGAAGCCGGGCGTCGACTACCGCGCGACGACGCACGACATCGTGTCCAATCCGAAGCACCTGAAGATCATTGCGCTCGAAGCATCGCAGCTCGCGCGCGCGCTCGACGACGTCGATCTCGCACAGGGCTACCCGAGCTTCATCAAGCTCGCCGGCACGACCGATCCGAACAGCGCGCTGCTGTTCGACGGCACCGAGAACAGGAACTACGCGCTGCAGTGGGTCGTGCGGCCGGAGAGCGCGAACGATCCGCGCATCCGCAAGTTCATCGCGATCTACCAGCATTCGCCGGCGGTGCGCAAGGCGCTCGACGAAGCGTTCGGCTCGCTGTACGCGATCGCGTGGTGACGGAGGCGCAGATGGCGAACAAGAAAATCCTGCTCAACGCGTTCAACATGAACTGCGTCGGGCACATCAACCACGGCCTGTGGACGCACCCGCGCGACCGCTCCGCGCACTACACGGATCTCGACTACTGGGCCGATCTCGCGAAGACGCTCGAGCGCGGCAAGTTCGACGGCATCTTCCTCGCGGACATCGTGGGCGTGTACGACGTGTTCGGCGGCAGCCCGGACGCCGCGCTGCGCGAGTCGGTGCAGGTGCCCGTCAACGATCCGCTGCTGATCGTGCCCGCGATGGCGCAGGTGACGAAGCATCTCGGCTTCGGCGTGACCGCGAACCTGACCTACGAGCCGCCGTACCTGTTCGCGCGGCGCATGTCGACGCTCGATCACCTGACGAAGGGCCGCGTCGGCTGGAACATCGTCACCGGCTATCTCGACAGCGCCGCGCGCGGCATGGGCCTCGCGCAGCAGATCGGCCACGACGACCGCTACGAACGCGCGGACGACTACATGGACGTCGTCTACAAGCTGTGGGAACAGAGCTGGGACGACGATGCCGTGATCCGCGACACGCATGCGCGCGTGTTCGCGCAGCCGGGCAAGGTGCGGCGCGTGAAGCACGACGGGCCGTTCTATTCGATCGACGCGATCCACCTGAGCGAGCCGTCGCTGCAGCGCACGCCGGTGCTGTACCAGGCCGGCTCGTCGGCGCGCGGCGCCGAGTTCGCGGGCCGGCACGCGGAATGCGTGTTCGTGAACGGCCAGAGCAAGGCGGCCGCGCGCGCGGCGGCGCTCGACATCCGCGCGGCGGCGGCGCGGCAAGGGCGCGATCCGGCGTCGATCAAGATCTTCGCGGGCGTGACCGTCGTCACCGCCGAGAACGAGCGGCTGGCACGCGAGAAGTTCGACGAATACCGGCGCTACGCGAGCGCCGAGGCCGGCCTCGCGCACTTCGCGAGCTCGACCGGCATCGACTTCGCAAAGTACGGGCTCGACGAGCCGATCTCGTACGTGAAGACCGATTCGATCCAGTCGGCGGTCGACGCGATCTCGAAGAAGAGCACGAGCGGCACGTGGACCGTGCGCCGGATGCTCGACCAGATGTCGCTCGGCGGCCGCTATCACCCGATCGTCGGCTCGCCGTCGCAGGTCGCGGACGAACTGAAGTCGTGGATCGACGAAACCGGCATCGACGGCTTCAACCTGACGCGCACGGTGATGCCCGAATCGTTCGAGGATTTCGTCGACTGGGTCGTGCCGGAACTGCAGAACCGCGGGCTGTACAAGGAAGACTACGATCCCGCGCCGACGCTGCGCGAGAAGCTGTTCGGCGCGGGCGCGCGCCTGCCCGCGTGGCATGCGGGCGCGCAGCACCGGCCGGCCGCCGCACGCGAGCCGGCGCACGTTTCGGCCTGAAGGAGCCACGCGATGACGCAATTTTTCGACAGGCTGGGTTTCATCGAGGCTTCGGCGGCACGCGCGGAGCCTGACGCGCACACGCGCGCGGCCGACGATGTCGCTACGGACGGCATCGCCGTCGCGCTCGAACACGTCGGCAAGGTGTTCGCCTCGCCACGCGGGCAGGCCGCCGCGCTGCGCGACGTGACGCTGAACGTGCGGCGCGGCGAGGTGTTCGGGATCATCGGCCGCAGCGGCGCGGGCAAGTCGACGCTGCTGCGTCTCGTCAACGGGCTCGAACGGCCGACGTCGGGCCGCGTGCGCGTGCAGGGCGTCGATGTCGGCGCGCTCGACGAGAACGGGCTCGTCGCGCTGCGCCGCCGCACCGGCATGGTGTTCCAGCATTTCAACCTGCTGTCCGCGAAGACGGTTGCCGAGAACGTCGCGCTGCCGCTGAAGATCGCCGGCGTGCCGAAGGCCGAGCGTGCGCGCAAGGTCGCCGCGCTGCTCGAACTCGTCGGCCTGACCGCGAAGCGCGATGCGTATCCGGCGAGCCTGTCCGGCGGACAGAAGCAGCGCGTCGGCATCGCACGCGCGCTCGTGCACGATCCGGAAGTGCTGCTGTGCGACGAGGCGACGTCGGCGCTCGATCCGCTGACGTCGCAGTCGATCCTCGCGCTGCTCGCCGACATCAACCGCCGGCTCGGCCTGACGATCGTGCTGATCACGCACGAGATGGACGTGATCCGCGCGGTATGCGACACGGTCGCGGTGATCGAACAGGGTGAACTCGTCGAGACGGGGCCGGTGTGGCGCGTGTTCGGCAATCCGCAACATGGCGCGACGCGCGCGCTGCTCAGCACGCTCGTGCACGACCTGCCGGCCGAACTTGCCGCGCGCGTGCAGCCGCTGCCGCACCGCGCGGCACTGCCGGACGGCGCGCAGGTCGTGCTCGACGTCCGCTATACGGGCGAGAGCGGCGGCGAGCCGGACGTCGGCGCGCTCGCGGCGGCACTCGGCGGATCGGTGCGGTTCCTGCACGGCGGCATCGAGCGCATCCAGGGGCGCGCGCACGGCCGCCTCGTGATCGCGGCGGCGCCCGGCGCAACCGATGCGCGCGTGGCCGATGCGGTCGTTGCGGTTGATGTGGCCGATGCTGCCGATGTGGCCGCCGCGCTGCTCGAACGCGGGCGCCGCCACGCGAACCACGCGGAGGTGCTCGGCTATGTTTGAGCTCTGGTGGCCCGAACTGCTCGACGCGATTCGCGACACGCTGTCGATGGTCGCGGCATCGGCGGCCGTTGCGGCGCTCGTCGGCATCCCGCTTGCGGTGATCCTCGTGACGACCGCGCCCGGCGGCATCTACGAGCGGCGCGCGCTGAACGCTGCGCTCGGCGCGATCGTCAATGTGTTCCGCTCGACGCCGTTCATCATCCTGCTCGTCGCGCTGCTGCCGTTCACGCGCCTGCTGATCGGCACGACGATCGGCATCTGGGCAGCCGTCGTGCCGCTGTCGATCGCGGCGATCCCGTTCTTCGCGCGTGTCGCCGAGGTGAGCCTGCGCGAAGTGGATCGCGGGCTGATCGAAGCCGCGCTCGCGATGGGCGCGAAACGCCGCCACATCGTCTGGCACGTGCTGCTGCCGGAGGCGCTGCCCGGCATGGTCGGCGGCTTCACGATCACCGTGGTCGCGCTGATCGGCTCGACCGCGATGGCGGGCGCGGTCGGCGCGGGCGGGCTCGGCGATCTCGCGATCCGCTACGGCTACCAGCGCTTCGATACCACTGTGATGGCGACCGTGATCGTGATCCTGATCGCGCTCGTCTCGGCCGTGCAAGTCACGGGCGATCGCCTGGTCCGACAACTGACCCGGCGTGCATGAGCGGGCGCCACGAGCGCCCGCTTTCCCAACCAATGATCCTGAGAGACCGAAACATCATGACACTGCCCATCGGCACGCCGCGCGAGTGGAACGGACAATTCGAGGAAGCGCTGTTTCTCGATATAGCGCGACGCCATCGTCCCGATTTCCGCGCGAAGCTCGCGACGCCGCCGCGCGAGCCGCGCACCGCGGACGAGTTCGCCGCGGTCGCGGACTACTACACGAAGATGGCATCGCACGACCTGTTCATCGTGCAGGTTGTCGCGAAGGCGATCGACACGCTGTTCCGCGACGATCCGCATTTCCAGCTGATCCTGTCGCGCCAGCTCGGCGACGACGGCGCGCACGCGGTGATCGGCCGCGAACGCGTGACCGAGCTGACCGGGCAGGATCCGCTGCCGGAGGTCGGCCGGCTCGTCGCCGCGCACTGGGCGCGCATCGGCGATCTGGCCGTGCGCGACATCGCGGGCTTTCTCGCGTTCGAATGGCATTACGAGCTGCACATCCTCGCGAAGCTGTGGATCCAGCGCAAGACCGGCCGCGTCGCCGACGGCGCGATGCGCGAGCACGGCGAGAACCGCATCCGTCCCGACGAGGAATGGCATCGCGTGCAGATCGTGCAATGGTGGTTCGACACGCTCGCGGCACTGCCGGCCGCGGAGCGCGAAGCGCTGATCGATCGCGTGATCGCGGCCGACGACGAAATGCAGGTGCGGCTCGACGCCTACCTGCACGACGAATACGCGCACACCGCGCACGTGTTCGGCGCGGACATCGCGGACTATCGCGCGATCTATGACGACTGGCGGCGCGAGATCCTCGCGCAGTTGACCGGCAGGCGCGAACTCGGGAAACTTGTGCCGTTGTCGGGAGCCGTCCCGGCACAGGAACAGGAAGCCCTCGCATGAATGATCCACGCGGCCCGGCGACCCTCGCCGCGGCAACGGATGTGTCAGCAATCGATCCGGACGCACTTGCGCGCGTGATCGACGCGCTGCGCGAAACCGCCGCCGCGCGCGATCGCGCGGGCGGCCATGCAGCGCAGGAAAAGCAGTGGCTTGCCGACGCGGGGCTGCTGACGCTTGCGGTGCCGCGCGCGTTCGGAGGCCAGGAAGCCGCGTGGCCCGCGATCTACGACGCGATCCGGCAGATCGCGCGCGTCGACAGCGCGCTCGCGCATCTCGTCGGGTTTCAGTGCCTGCAGGTCGTGAGCGTCGACGTGTGGGGCAACCCGGCGCAGCGCGAACGCTATCTGCGCGGCACGGTCGGGCATCGCTGGTGGTGGGGCAATGCAGTCAATCCGCTCGACACGCGGCTCGTCGCGACCGCGACGGCCGACGGCGGCTACCGGCTCGACGGCGTGAAGGGCTTCTGCTCGGGCACGCGCGGCTCGCAGCGGATGACGGTGTCCGCGCACGATCCGGCCATCGGCCGCACGGTGTTCGGCGTCGTGCCGACCGACCGCGCGGGCATCACCGTGAACGACGACTGGGATCCGGTCGGCCAGCGGCAGACCGACAGCGGCAGCGTGACTTTCGACCGCGTGACGCTGGCGCCCGATGAAGTGCTGCATCGCTCGGAAGCGCCGCCGACGCCGCGCGCGACACTGCGCACGCTCGTGTCGCAGCTCGTGCTGACGAACCTGTTCGTCGGGCTCGCCGAAGGCGCGCTCGCTGCCGCGCGCGGCTATGTGCTGCAGCATGGGCGGCCGTGGATTCATGCGGGTGTCGAACGCGCGACCGACGATCCGTACACGCTGCAGCGCTTCGGTGACATGCGCGTGCAGGCGGTGGCCGCCGCGGCGCTCGCCGATCGTGCGGCCGGCGCGTTGCAGCGTGCTTGGGTGCAGCACGATGCGCTGACGGCAGACGGGCGTTCCGAAGTCGCGCTGGCCGTGTCGGAAGCGAAGGTCGTCGCGCAACGCGCGGCGCTCGAGAACGGCGAAGCGCTGTTCGATGCCTGCGGCGCGCGGGCGACGGCCGCGTCGCTCGGGCTCGACCGGTTCTGGCGCAATGCGCGCACGCATACGCTGCACGATCCGCTTGATTATCGGTTGCGGGATGTCGGGCGGTTTGCGTTGACGGGCGAGTTGCCGCAGGCGTCGCTCTATACGTAAGCGCAAGGTCGCGGCGGGTGCTTGCCTGCCGTGCTGCTTGCTGCGCGGCAGCGGGCCGATGCAGGCGGCGGTCGCTCCGTGCGGCCGTCGGTCCTTCCGGCCCCGCCGATGCCTCAAGCGTCGCGATGCCGCAGCTCGACCCGCTTGATGTCTTTCACGATCACGAGGTAGCTCAGCACCGTGACGAGCGCGTTGAGCCCGACGAACACGAGCGCGCCGTTGAACGAGCCGCTCGCGCCGACGAGGTAGCCGATCGCGATCGGCGCGACGATGCCCGCCGTGTTGCCGAACATGTTGAACAGGCTGCCCGACAGCCCGATCGCCTCCTTCGGCGCCGTATCCGCGACGACCGCCCAGCCGAGTGAGCCGATGCCCTTGCCGAAGAACGACAGCGCCATCAGCGCAATCACGGGTGCTTCGCTGTCGACGTAGTTGCAGCCGATGATGGCCATCGACAGCAGCATCCCGCCGACGATCGGAATCTTGCGCGCGAGCGTCAGCGATACGCCGCGGCGGATCAGCCCGTCCGACAGCATCCCGCCCAGCACGCCGCCGAGGAACCCGCAGATCGCGGGCAGCGACGTCATGAAGCCGGCCTTCAGCAGCGACATCCCGCGCGCCTGCACGAGGTAGATCGGGAACCACGTGAGGAAGAAGTACGTGAGCACGTTCACGCAGTACTGGCCGAGGTAGACGCCGATCAGCATCCGGTTCGACAGCAGCTGGCGCACGTAGTACCAGCCCGCGACCTTGCTGCCCTCGGACGGCGCACCCCGCGCGTCCTTGCCGCGCGTGCAGGTCGGCCTGCCCGTCGTGCGCACGAGGCCGCCGCCCAGCTCGATGTGTTCGAGTTCCGCGCGGTTCACCGCCGGATGGTCGGCCGGATCCTTCACGACGCGCAGCCACAGCAGTGCGAGCGCGATGCCCGCGACGCCGAGCAACAGGTACACGTGGTGCCAGCCGTACGCATGCGTGAGCCATGCCATCAGCGGCGAGAACACGACCGCCGCGAAATACTGCGCGGAGTTGAAGATTGCCGATGCGGTGCCGCGCTCGGCAGTCGGGAACCAGCTCGCGACGACCTTCGCGTTCGCCGGGAACGCGGGCGCTTCGGCGATGCCGACCGCGAAGCGCATCGCGAACAGCGCGGCGACCGCGAACGCGGCGCTGCCGCCGAGCCCGATCGTGCTCTGCAGCAGCGTGAACGCCGACCACAGGAAGATGCTGGCCGCATAGACGCGCCGCGCGCCGAAGCGGTCGAGCAGCCAGCCGCTCGGCAGCTGCGCGAGCACGTACGCCCAGCTGAATGCCGAGAAGATGTAGCCCATCGTCACCGGATCGATGCCGAACGCCTTGCGAATCGGCGTGCCGGTGATCGACAGCGTCGCGCGGTCCGCGTAGTTGAGTGTCGTGACGACGAACAGCATCGCGAGGATCCAGTAGCGCACGGCGCTGCGGCGTGCGACCCGGGCGAGGTCGATCGGGAGATCGCGGGAGGGAGTCTGATTAGGCACTTTAATGTACGTCGTCATATGACATCGCGTGAAGTTTAGTGACGACAGGCCGGCCGACGTAACCCGGGTTTTCCCTCTCGCCAATGCCGAAGCAGATCAAAATGCCGCCGAATCCCACTATGTATAAGGCTATGTGGTGATGGGGCGTTCGCGGCGCGCACACGGCTCGCCAAAATCAAGTCGGCAGACATCGTATCTGTTGGGCTACAATGGGCGACCTATTCCCGAACCACGGAGCACACCCCATGCAACTGACAGGTGAGATGCTGATCGGCGCCGATGCGGTCTACGGCTCGGCCGGTACTTTGCGCGCATTCGATCCGGCGCAGGGCGCGCCGATCGATACGCCGGCGTTCGGCGTCGGCGAGCTGGCCGACGTCGAGCGTGCTTGCGAACGCGCGCGCGACGCGTTCGACACGTACCGTGCGCAGCCGCTGGCCGCGCGCGCGGCGTTTCTCGAAGCGATCGCCGACGAGATCGTCGCGCTCGGCGACGCGCTGATCGAGCGCGCGCACGCCGAGACGGGCCTGCCGGTTGCGCGCCTGCAGGGCGAGCGCGGCCGCACGGTTGGCCAGCTTCGTCTGTTCGCTCGCGTCGTGCGCGACGGCCGTTTCCTGGCTGCATCGATCGATCCCGCGCAGCCGGCACGCACGCCGCTGCCGCGCGCCGACCTGCGGCTGCAGAAGATTCCGCTCGGGCCGGTGGCCGTGTTCGGCGCGAGCAACTTCCCGCTCGCGTTCTCGGTCGCCGGCGGCGACACTGCGTCGGCGCTCGCGGCCGGCTGCCCGGTGATCGTGAAGGCGCACGAGGCGCACCTCGGCACGTCCGAGCTGGTCGGCCGCGCGATCCGCGCCGCCGTTGTGAAGTGCGCGATGCCGGCCGGCGTGTTTTCGCTGCTGATCGGGCCGGGCCGCGTGGTCGGCGCGGCGCTCGTCAGCCATCCAGCGATCCAGGCGGTCGGCTTCACCGGTTCGCGGCAGGGCGGGGTCGCGCTGACGCAGCTCGCGAACGCGCGTCCGCAGCCGATTCCCGTCTACGCGGAAATGAGCAGCATCAACCCGGTGCTGCTGTTCCCGGCCGCGCTCGCCGCGCGCGCCGAGTCGCTCGCGACGGGCTTCGTCGATTCGCTGACGCTAGGCGTCGGCCAGTTCTGCACGAACCCGGGGCTCGTGCTTGCGGTCGACGGCGCGGATCTCGATCGCTTCGAAGCCGTCGCTGCGCAGGCGCTCGCCGCGAAGCCGGCCGGCGTGATGCTGACGCGCGGCATCGCCGACGCGTACCGCAACGGCCGCGGCCAGCTTGCCGAACTGCCGGGCGTGCGTCCGATCGGCGCGGGCGGCGCGGCGCAAGGCGCGTGCGACGTGAGCGGCGCGCTGTTCGAAGTCGGCGCGCAGGCGTTCCTGGCCGAGCCGGCGTTCGGCCATGAAGTGTTCGGTCCGTCGTCGCTGATCGTGCGCTGCCGCGATCTCGACGAGATGGCGCGTGTGCTCGGTGCGCTCGAAGGCCAGTTGACGGCGACGCTGCAGATGGACGCCGCCGACAAGCCGCTCGCGCGCCGGTTGCTGCCGATCCTGGAGCGCAAGGCGGGGCGCCTGCTGGTCAACGGTTTCCCGACCGGCGTCGAGGTGTGCGACGCGATGGTGCACGGCGGGCCGTTCCCGGCGACGTCGAACCCGGCGGTGACGTCGGTCGGCGCGACCGCGATCGAGCGCTTCCTGCGGCCGGTGTGCTATCAGGACTTCCCGGACGATCTGCTGCCGGAAGGGCTGCAGGAATCGAATCCGCTGGGGATTCCGCGGCTGCGGGACGGCAACACGGAGTGAGCGGGGCGGCCCGGCGGCACATGCGCCGGGCCTGTCGGCGGGAGCGTGCAGGCGGAAGCGGTCGACTGGCCGCTTCTGCCTTTTTTGCTTGCTTCATTGCCGGTGGTTCCGTCGCCGGCTTTTCTCCCGGCGGGTGCCGGGCTGTCATGTCATGCATCGCGACGAAGCAGCACACGGCCGCTTCGTCGCTTGACCATCCGAACCGCTTACTGCGGGCCCATCTTCTTGATCAGCACGTCGAGCTGCGCGATTTCCTCGTCGTTCAGGTCGACGAGCGGTGCGCGCACCGGGCCCGCGTCGTGGCCGACGAGCTTCGCGCCCGCCTTGACGATGCTGACCGCGTAGCCCGCGCGGCGGTTGCGGATCTGCAGGTACGGCAGGAAGAACTCGTCGATCAGCCGGCCGACCGTCGCGTGGTCGTCCTTCGCGATCGCTTCGTAGAAGGCCATCGCGGTCTTCGGGATGAAGTTGAATACCGCCGACGAATACACGGGCACGCCGAGCGCCTTGTAGGCCGCCGCATAGACTTCGGCGGTCGGCAGGCCGCCGAGGTACGAGAAGCGGTCGCCGAGGCGGCGGCGGATCGTCACCATGCTCTCGATGTCGCCCACGCCGTCCTTGAAGCCGATCAGGTTCGGGCAGCGGTCGGCGAGGCGTTCGAGCATGTCCGCGTTCAGCTTCGAATTCGCGCGGTTGTAGACCACGACGCCGATCTTCAGCGCGCGGCAGACCTGCTCGACGTGCTCGGCGATGCCTTCCTGGCTCGCTTCGGTCAGGTAGTGCGGCATCAGCAGGATGCCGCTCGCGCCGAGGCGCTCGGCTTCCTGCGCATATTCGATCGCGACGCGCGTCGCGCCGCCGGCGCCGGCCAGGATCGGCACCTTGCCCTTGCAGGTCTCGGTCGCGACGCGGATCACGTCCGAATATTCACGCTGCGTGAGCGAGAAGAATTCGCCCGTGCCGCCGGCGGCGAACAGCGCGGTCGCGCCGTACGGCGCGAGCCACTCGAGACGCTCGGCATAGGTGGTCGGGCGGAAATTGCCCGCGGCGTCGAAGTCCGTCAGCGGAAACGACAGCAGGCCGTGGGAAATGATCTGTTTGAGTTCTTGCGGAGAAGTCATGGTTGGTCGTCCGTCTAGCGCGAGTGCTGGGTTCGTCGGGAACGGCATGCGTGCCATGAGTGGCGATGTCGTTGTATGTCATCGTACAACGTGACCGGGTAGGACGCAAGCTGTTTGCCGGTATCGCCGGAGTAGGGTCTTTACCGATAAGGGTTTACGCACAATATCCCGGTCGTGCTCAATGTCATATGATGACTAACGATTCAGACGGTAGCCTCCAGGAATTCCGATGATTGCTTCCCCTCTTTACATCCGCGTGCATCCGGACGACAACGTCGCGATTGTCGTCAACGACGGGGGCCTGCCCGAAGGCGCGACGTTTGCCGACGGCCTGACGCTGCGCGAAGGCGTGCCGCAGGGCCACAAGGTCGCGCTGGCCGATCTCGCGGCCGGCGACCCGATCGTCCGCTACAACGTCGTGATCGGCTACGCGCTGACCGACCTGCGGCGCGGCAGCTGGGTCAACGAGCGCACGATGCGCATGCCCGAGCCGCCGAGGCTCGACGACCTGCCGCTCGCGACCCGCAGCGCGCCGCCGCTGCCGCCGCTCGAAGGCTATACGTTCGAGGGCTTCCGCAATCCCGATGGCTCGGTCGGCACGCGCAACATCCTCGCGATCACGACGACCGTGCAGTGCGTGTCGGGCGTCGTCGAGCACGCGGTGAAGCGCATCAAGGCCGAGCTGCTGCCGCGCTATCCGAACGTCGACGACGTGGTCGGGCTCGAGCACACGTATGGCTGCGGCGTCGCGATCGACGCGCCGGACGCCGACATCCCGATCCGCACGCTGCGCAACATCAGCCTGAACCCGAACTTCGGCGGCGAGGTGATGATGGTGAGCCTCGGTTGCGAAAAGCTGCAGCCGGACCGCCTGCTGCCGCCGGGCGCGATTCCGGTCGCGGCCGGCGGCGATCCGGGCGATGACGGCGATAACGATGACAACGGCGGCGTCGTGTGCCTGCAGGACGCCGCGCACGTCGGCTTCAACTCGATGATCGACTCGATCATGCGGATGGCCGAATCGCATCTGGAGCGGCTGAACCGCCGCCGCCGCGAGACCTGCCCGGCGTCGGACCTCGTGGTCGGCGTGCAGTGCGGCGGCAGCGACGCGTTCTCGGGGCTGACCGCGAACCCTGCGGTCGGCTTCGCGGCGGACCTGCTGGTGCGCGCGGGCGCGACGATCATGTTCTCCGAGGTGACGGAAGTGCGCGACGGCGTCGCGCAGCTCACGTCGCGTGCGGCGAACGAGGACGTCGCGCGCGCGATCATCCGCGAGATGGACTGGTACGACCGCTACCTGCAGCGCGGCCGCGTCGACCGCAGCGCGAACACGACGCCCGGCAACAAGAAAGGCGGCCTGTCGAACATCGTCGAGAAGGCGATGGGCTCGATCGTGAAGTCGGGCAGCGCGCCGATTGCCGGCGTCGTGCCGCCGGGCGAGCGCGCGCGGCAGAAGGGGCTGCTGTACGCGGCGACGCCCGCGAGCGACTTCATCTGCGGCACGCTGCAGCTCGCCGCGGGGATGAACCTGCACGTGTTCACGACCGGGCGCGGCACGCCGTACGGCCTCGCGCAGGTGCCGGTGATCAAGGTCGCGACGCGCAGCGATCTCGCGCGCCGCTGGCACGACCTGATGGATCTCGACGCGGGACAGATCGCGACCGGCGCGGCGACGATCGAGGACGTCGGCTGGGAACTGTTCCGGCTGATGCTCGACGTCGCGAGCGGCAAGCGCCGCACGTGGGCCGAGCAATGGAAGCTCGCGAACGCGCTGACGCTGTTCAATCCGGCGCCGGTGACCTGACGCGCGCGTTCGGACGAGCGGCAGGCGGGCGCCTTCGGGGCGCCCGTTTTTGTCTGGACGCGCGCGCGATGTGCTGCGCAATCGCGGCGGCGCCGCCGAAATCCTTACCTCGAACGTAATCGACTGGCGCGGCGAGGCGGGCGACGATACAGACATGCGGACACGACACGTTCGCGGCGCCGTCGTCCCATCATCCACACCAGGAGCCTCGCATGAAACCCGCATGAACCGCGCATGAACCGCGCATGAACCCCGCATGAACCCCGCATGAACCCCGCATGAACCCCGCATGAACCCCGCATGAACCCCGCATGAACCCCGCATGAACCCCGCACAATCCGTCCATGCCGACCTGATCGACCGCTACTTCGACGCGTGGAACGAGCCCGATGCCGCGCGGCGGCGCGCGCTGATCGACGCGACGTATGCGAGCGACGCCGCGTATCGCGATCCGCTGATGAACGGCGACGGCCCTACGGGCATCGACACGATGATTGCCGCGGTGCAGGAACGCTTTCCGTCGCATCGCTTTCGCCGGACCACGGACGTCGACGGGTTCGGGCCGCATCTGCGCTTTTCGTGGACGCTCGTGTCGCCGGACGGCGCGGCGCTCGTGAAGGGCTCGGACTTCGGGACGGTCGACGCGTCGGGCCGCCTGAAGTCGGTGACGGGCTTCATCGACGAGATGCCGGCCGCCGCGTCGTGAGCCGCGCGGGTCGGCCGCAGCGGCCGCCGGGATCCTGTAACGTATGCGGTTCGTTCACGATCCCGGAGCCTGCCGACATGCTGAAGAACCTCGACCCGCTGCTCAACGCCGACATCCTGCATGCGCTGCGCGCGATGGGCCACGGAGATGAAGTGGCGATCTGCGACGCGAATTTCCCGGCGGAATCCGTCGCGCAGCACACGGCGGTCGGCCGCGCGCTGCGGATCGACGGCGCCGATTCGGCGCGGGTCGTGCGCGCGGTGCTGTCCGTGCTGCCGCTCGACACGTTCGTTGACACGCCCGCGTGGCGGATGGAAGTCGTCGGCGATCCGGCCGCGCTACCGCCCGTGCAGCACGAAGTGCAGGCCGAGGTCGATCGCGCCGAAGGGCGCGCGGTGCCGCTCGCGGGTGTCGACCGCTTCGCGTTCTATGCACGTGCGCAGCGGGCGTATGCGGTGATCGTCACCGGCGAGCTGCGTGGCTACGGCTGCTTCCTGTTCAAGAAAGGCGTGCTGTTGAGCGACGCGGACTAAACATACGCGTCGCACACGCGTCGAGTACGCGTACTCAGTGCGCGTGCTCAGTACGTGCTCAGTACGTGCGCAGACCGCTTTGACCCCGCATTCGCTTCGTTCTCCGGAATCGCAGCCACCGGCCCCTGTGTAAAGATTTGCTACAAGCTTTTGCTTGGACGCGGCGAAAAGAGCCTCTATGCTGACCCATTTGCCGGGCCGGGCAGGCCCGGCGAGCCGCACGGGCATGACCTGCGCGGCCGGCCGAACTGCAACGAGGAGAAAGGCATGTCGCGTCCCGTCGATTCCGGCGTCATATTTTTTGCGCGTCTGGCGCTGGCGGCGCTGTTCCTGTGGGGCGGCGTGATGAAGCTGCTCGGCTACGGCGATTTCGTCGGCTATCTGCGCGGCCTGAACGTGCCGCTCCCGCAATACGTTGCGCCGGCCGTCGTCGCGATCGAAGGGCTCGGCGCGCTGCTGCTGATCGTCGGCTACAAGGTGAAGCCGCTCGCGTTGCTGATGGCGTTCTACACGCTCGCCACCGCAGTGATCGGGCACAATTTCTGGGACGCGACGAGTTCCGCCGTCCAGCACGAGATGGTGATCCATTTCTGGAAGAACGTCGCGATTGCCGGCGGTTTCCTGCTGCTGTACGTGACCGGCGCGGGCGGCGCGAGCATCGACGGCATGCGCCGGCCGAGTTCGTCGTACGGCTCGCTGCGCTGAACGCGTTCGTGCAGCGCAGCCGGGTGTCCGGCGTCACGAGTTGAAAGCAGGGCGGCGCAAGCCGCCCTTGTCATTTCCGGGGACGTATCCGGTCGCATGTTCTGCAGCGCGTTGCAATAAATGCGATGCACAGCGCCGCACCCGCCGAAGGGTGCGGACTGTGCGCGGATCCGCGAACCCGAACGACGCATGCATCAACGGAAAGGGCCGAATCCTGCGCACTGCGGGATTCGGCCCTTTGTCGTTCGGCGCGTCAACGCCCGGCGTTCAACTTTTCAGTCGTCGAGCCGGCAACGCGCGTGATCACCGCGCCTGCCGGCTACGGCGAACCGATCACGCATCGTCGCGCTCAGCGCGCGTCCTTCGCGAACTGCACCGCGATCGCGCCAAGCACGCAGATCGCCGCGACATACACGACCGGCGCAAGCGGGTTCGATTTCATCATCAGCGATACGATCACCGGCGTGAGGCCGCCGAAGATCGCATACGCGACGTTGTACGAGAACGAGATGCCCGAGAACCGCACGACTGCCGGGAAGCTCTTCACCATCACGAACGGCACCGCGCCGATCGTGCCGACCGCGAAGCCGGCGATCCCGTAGTACAGCGGCAGCGTCGACGCGTCGGCCGCGACCTGCGCGAACAGCAGGTAGTAGCACGCGGCCAGCACGAGGCCCCCGATGCCGAGCACGCGCTTCGCGCCGATCGCGCCGGCGAGCGAGCCCGCGCAGATGCAGCCGGCCGTCAGGCACAGCGTCGCGATGCTGTTCGCGAACAGCGTCGTCGCGGGCGTCAGGTGAAACTGCTTTTGCAGCAGCGCGGGCGTCATCAGGATCACGACGACGATCGCCGCGGACAGCATCCACGTCAGCAGCATCGACACGATCACCGCGCGGCCGTGGTCGCGCAGCACGGCCTTCAGCGGAATCTCGGCAGCCAGCGCCTTCTTCGCCTTCATCTCGGCGAACACGGGCGTCTCGTGCAGCCAGCGGCGCAGGTACACGGAGAACAGGCCGAACACGCCGCCGAGCAGGAACGGGACGCGCCAGCCGAACGCGATGACTTCGGCCGCCGAGTAGCGGCTGTTGACGGCGGCCGCGACGAGCGAGCCGAGCAGGATGCCGGCCGTGAGGCCCGCGGTCAGCGTGCCGCACGCGTAGCCGATGTGACGCGACGGCACGTGCTCGGACACGAACACCCACGCGCCGGGCACCTCGCCGCCGACGGCCGCGCCCTGCAGGATGCGGAACAACAGCAGCAACACGGGCGCGAGGATGCCGACCGAGTCATAGGTCGGCAGGAGGCCCATCAACAGCGTCGGGACCGACATCATCAGCACGCTCAGCGTGAACATCCGCTTGCGGCCGACGAGGTCGCCGAAGTGCGCCATGATCACGCCGCCGAGCGGACGCGCGAGGTAGCCGGCCGCGAAGATGCCGTAGGTCTGCAGCACGCGCAGCCAGTCGGGAATGTCGTGCGGGAAGAACAGCTGCCCGATCGCGGGCGCGAAGAACACGAAGATGATGAAGTCGTAGAACTCGAGTGCGCCGCCGAGTGCGGCGAGGCCGAGGGTTTTGTAGTCGCTGCGCGTCAGCGCGCGCTCGGCGGCGCGCGGGACGCCGCTCAATTCGGAAGCTTGCATGGTCAGGACGATCGGTTTTCGAATGTTGTTGTCGATGCTGCGTCTCCAGGGCCCGCTATTGGCGTGGACAGGCGCTGCGGCGCAGCCTGCGTCGTCGGAAGGTGTGCTGAGCGCCGGATAGAGCACGGAACACGCGTCGCCGCACCGGGATGGGGCGCGGCGGGGACGAAGCGTCAAAGCGGGTGGGGGGATTCTACAGGAGCGCGAAATGCGCGAGGAAGGCGGCGCGAGGACGGTGGCGCGAGAACGGCGGCATGAGAACTGCGGCATGAGAACTGCGGCGCGAGAACGGTGGCACGAGAACGGTGGCACGAGAACGTCGGCATGAGAACTGCGGCGCAAGGACTGTGGCACGAGAACGTCCGCGCGAGGCCCGCGCAGCGACAGCGCGCGTCGAGGAAACCTTCGGGCCGCGGGAACGACGCGGCGCACGTCGGGCGATCCGTCCGTGCGCCGCGTGGGCGGCAGTGCCGCGTCAGTTGCCGGCGATCGTATCGACCGGCTTGAACTCGCCGTGCTCGACCTTGTAGATCGTCACCGGCGCATCCTTCAGGTCGCCCTTCCCGTCGTACGCGATGCGGTCCGCCGACACGCCCTTGACAGTCACCTTGCCGAGATACGGCGTGTAGACCTTCGGGTCGGTCGAGTTCGCGTTCTTCATCGCGGTGAGCAGCGCGATCGTACCGTCGTACGAGTAGGGCGAATAGGTAATCACGTCCTCGTTGAAGCGCGCCTTGTAGCGCGCCGCGTAGCCGGCGAAGCCCGGCATCTTTTCCTTCGGCAGCCCGCCCATGTAGACGATCGCACCTTCGGCCGCGTCGCCGCCGACCTTCAGGAACGTCGGCGAGCGCGACATCTCGCCCGTCACGAACGCCGACTTCATCCCGAGCTGACGCATCTTGCGGATCATCGGCGACGACTGCGCGTCGCCGCCGCCGTAGAAGATCGCATCGGGATTCATGCCCTTCAGGTTGGTCAGGATCGCGGAGAAATCGAGCGCCTTGTCGTTCGTGAAATCGCGCTTGATGATCGTGCCGCCGGCCGCCTGCACGGCCTTCGCGAATTCGTCGGCGATACCCTGGCCGTACGCGGTGCGGTCGTCGATGATCGCGATGCGCTTGAAGTGCATGTTCTTCACCGCGTACGTGCCGACAATGCGGCCCGCCTGTGCGTCGCTCGTCAGCAGCCGGTAGGTGGTCTTGTAGCCGCGCGCGGTGTACTGCGGCGACGTCGCCATCGAGATCTGCGGCAGCCCCGCGCGATCGTACAGGTCGGACGCCGGGATGCTGGTGCCCGAGTTGAAGTGGCCGATCACGCCGCTGACGTTGTCGTCGATCAGCCGCTGCGCGACGGTCGTGCCGGTACGCGGATCGGCCTGGTCGTCCTGCGAGTCGAGCTGGAACGTGACCGGCTTGCCGCCGATCGTCGGATGCGTTGCGTTGAAATCGGCGATTGCCAGTTGCACGCCTTTCTGCATGTCCGTGCCGTAGTTCGATTGCGGGCCGGTAAGCGGCGCGGCGAAACCGATCTTGACGACGTCGGCGGCGCTGGCGTGGGCGCCCGACAGTGCGCAGGCGGCGGCCAGCGCGACGTGCGATACCTTCAGCTTCACTTTCACTTCCCCTTGATGGCGTGGTTGGGCCCGCGCCGGACCGTGGCCGGCGGCGGAGAGCCGTGCGAGACGTGTCGGCTGCGAGGCCGGCGGGCGTCGCCGCGTGCGTCACGGTCATGCCGCGCGTCGCGCATCGGTTCGCGCATCCGCGGCAGCATGGTTATGCCAAAATCGGCATGCCACGCGGCGATTGCGGCATGCGATGCGGGTCGCATGCAGGCGTCGCCGTGTGTCGTCTCGTGACCGTGAAGTGAAGTCTAGATAGCGAAAATGCATGCGTCTTGCGCGTTCGGAGCGTGGCTGGCGACGATTTCGGCATATCGTCGATAACCCTGATATATGCTGAAATCGTCATTCGGTGTGCGTAATGGCGCCAAGACGCGGCGGGGCGGCATTTTTACGATGGCAGGTTTCGGTGGCGCGCATGCTGCGCAAGTCCCGCGTGTTCCCGTGCCCATGCCGGCCGACGCGCGCCGGGGTGCGCTCCTATAATCGACGTCATCAGCCACTCGCTTCGCGGATGCCGGGATGACGACATTTGTAGCCGTACCGCCGATGAGCCTGTCCGATACGTTGCGCTACCAGGCCGGCAATGCCGACTTCGGCGCGATGCTCGCGCACTTTCGCCTGCTCGAGCCCGTGCTCGATGCGCTGCCCGACGTCGCGTTTTTCGTGAAGGACGCGGACGGCCGCTATGCGCTCGTCAACCGCACGCTGGCGATGCGCTGCGGCTACAAGGACAAGCGCGACCTGCTCGGCAAGACAACGGACGAAGTGTTCCCGCGCCGGTTCGGCCGCGGCTACTTCGAGCAGGACATGGCGACCATCAACGCGGGCCACCAGCTGATGGACCAGCTCGAACTACACCTGTATCCGGGACGCCAGCCGGGCTGGTGCCTGACCTGCAAGGAGCCGCTGCGCGACGCGGCAGGCAAGGTGATCGGCCTCGCGGGCATTTCGCGCGACCTGAAGGCGCACGAGGGCTCGCATCCGGCCTACAGCAAGCTCGCTGACGTCGTCCAGTACATCCAGGATCATTACGTGCAGCCGCTGAACCTGAAGCAGCTCGCGCAGATGGCGGGGATGTCGGTCGCGCAGCTCGAGCGCTACTTCCACAAGGTGTTCCATCTGACGCCACGCCAGGTGCTGCTGAAGACGCGGCTGGATGCCGCGACCGCGCTGCTCGTCACGCACGACAAGGTGACCGACGTGGCGGCGCTGTGCGGGTACACCGATCACAGCGCATTTACGCGCCAGTTCAAGGCGACGGTCGGCGTGACGCCGACGGAATACCGGATGATGCTGCAGGAACGGGCGGGTTGAGCGGTCATCGTCGAAGAACGCGTGGCAGCACGTGCCCGCCGAAAGGCCGGTGCGGGCGCTCGGCGCCACCCCGACGTGACCGGGGGCGGCCGGACCATGAATCCCGCCACATTTGTCACTCCCACCATTCGATGCCCGGCGACTAAAACTGTCTCATGACCAACACCGAGCGACCAACACCGAGCGATCGGCAGGAGACGGTATCGCGTTCCGGCCCGAAGGCGCGGGAGGTCGCTCCGATTCGGAGGTTGTGATGACCGCAGACACATCAACGGACAACGGACGGAAGGATGGGCAGCCGGCGATGAAAACGCCGCCGATCGTGTCGCCGCAGGAGTGGGAGGCGGCGCGCGTTCAACTGCTCGCCAAGGAGAAGGCGCTGACTCGTGCCCGTGACGCATTGGCCGCCGAGCGACGGCGGATGCCCTGGGTTGCCGTGGAAAAGGCGTACCTGTTCGACGGGCCTGGCGGCAAGGCAAGCCTGCTCGACCTGTTCGTCGGCCGCCGCCAGCTGATCGTCTACCGCGCGTTTTTCGAACCCGGCGTGCACGGCTGGCCGGAGCATGCGTGCATCGGCTGTTCGATGGTGGCCGACCATGTCGCTCATCTCGCGCATCTGAACGCCCGCGACACGACCCTCGTATTCGCGTCGCGCGCGCCGCAGGCCGACATCGCGCGCCTGAAGGCCCGCATGGGCTGGGAGAGGATCCCCTGGTACACGATCACCGACAGTTTCGATGCCGACTTCGGCGTGGACGAGTGGCACGGCCACAATGCGTTCATTCGCGACGGCGACCGCATCTTCCGCACCTACTTCATCAACAGCCGTGGCGACGAGGCGATGGGCACGACATGGAGCTACCTCGACATGACGGCGCTCGGGCGGCAGGAGGCGTGGGAGGATTCGCCGGAGGGCTATCCGCAGAGCCGGCCGTACAAATGGTGGAACTGGCACGACAGTTACGTCCCCGACGCCGCGCCCGATCCGAAGTGGGTCGAAGTGTCGGATGCGGGAGAGGCTGCGTTTCGGAAACGCGACGGCTAGTGCGATACGGTGCGACGCGGCATCGTTCGCTCGCGAAGGCTTGCCGATAACGGTGCGGCACGATCGGGCAGCGCGTCGAATCGGGGCGGTACGATCGGGGAGTGCGTCGATTCGGGGCGGTACGTTCGGGGCGCTCGTCGAATCGGGGCGCTACGTGCCGGGGTGCGGGGGGGCGCCTGATTGGGGCGCGATTTAAGTGGCGATCCGGGCGCGGCGTTGAGCGAAGACGCTTCCACGTCGGCGGCTCCGCAACAAATGCAGCGCGGCACGAGTGGCGGGCGCGACCGGCGGGCGGCAGCCGGCCCGATCAGCGGTAGCCGAGTCCCTTCAGGACGGCCGTGCCGTCTTCGGTCAGGCGGAAGCTCGGCGGGGTGTCCGCGTCCGCGCGGACCATTTCGACGAGGCCTGCTTCCTGCAGCCCCGGCAGTTCGGGTTTTGCGTTCGCGCTGATCGGCGCGTGCAGCAGCACGAGCAGCGTCGCGATTTCGTGATGGCTGAGCAGGCGGCGCAGCATCGTTTTTTTGGCAGGGGGCGCGGCCGGGCGGCCCGCGGGTCCTTCTACGGCGCTCATCGCATTCCTCCTATTAGAGAGATTCTTCGGGTACGGTTGCGGATAGTGCCGTCGAAGACTTAAACGATTCTTAAAACCGGGCGGAGCGACATCCTGCCGTGACAAACTCATGGTTACCGGATGTAACGTCATGCCGGAGGCCGTCGCGGCCCGATCGCGGGAATCCGTGCCGGGCGGGTGTCGGGCGCCCGATTCACCATGACGGTGCGGCCGCAGCCGCAGCCGCAGCCGTATCGCCTGACGACGCGCCGCCGCACGCCGTGCACCTCGTTTTTCCTTATTTCTTTCTCTGCGCCTGCGCGGCGAGCCGCACCGCCGCGTTCGCCGCGCCGTAGCCGTCATACCCGCCGCGCCGCTCGACGATTTCCAGCGAGAAGCGGTTGTCGACCAGTTCCGTATACGCATGCAGGAACTCGCCGCCGTGCTCGTCGCGGTCGTACAGCAGGTGATGGGCGCTGAGCGTCTCGATCAGGTCGTCCGGCAGCGCATAGCGCGCGGCGAGGTCGTCGTAGTAGTTGCGCGGGATGCGCAGGAACGGCACGCCGTCGGCCGCGAATTCGGCGACGGTCTGCACGATGTCGTCAGTGCGGAACGCGACGTGGTTCAGCCCGGTGCCGTGGTAGCGGTCCAGCGATTCGGCCACCGCGGTGTGGCGGTCGACCGATGCGTTCAGCGCGATCCGCACCGAGCCGTCCACGCTCCGCACCGCGCGGCTGCGCATCAGCCCGTACGGATCGGGGACGAGCCAGCTGCGCTCGGCCTCGAAACCGAACGCCGTCTTGAAGAACAGGATCCACGTGTCCAGCGCATCGCCCGGCAGCGCGAGGCACACGTGGTCGATGCCGGTCAGCGGGCCAATCTCGCTCGGGCCGTCGATGTCGGTCAGCACGAAGTCCGATTCATACAGCGTTGGCGCGTTCGGCGTCTCGTCGACGAAATATTCGAGGCTGCCGTCCGGCGCCTTCACGCTCGGCAGCACGCGCTCGTTCGGGCCGACGCGCCCGGAAAACGGCGCGTAGCCGAAGCCCGCCGCGCGTTCGAACGCGACGTTCGCGTCGTCGACGCGGAACGCCGACGCGCACAGCGACAGCCCGTGCTGCTGGAAGAACGCGTCCGCGAACGAGTCGCGCTCGGCGTTCAGCACGATCGACGCGGCGCCGTGCTGGAACAGCGTCACGTCCTTCGACCGATGGCGGCCCGCGAGGCGGAACCGCATCTTGCCGAGCCACTCGCCGACATTGGCTGCCGCCTGCGCGTCGACCGCGAATTCGATGAACTGGAAGCCGACGTGCGCGGGCGGCGCGGGCGGCGCGAACAGCGGCTGGTCGGCGCCGGGCGTGCGGTTCTCCCGTGCGAGCTGCGCGCGCGTCTGCTCTTCCAGATAGAGCAGCGAGCGGTGCCCGTCGGCGGCGGTGAGCGCGGTGGGCGCCGCGCGGAACCCGTCGTTGAAGATCTCGAGCGACAGCGGCCCCGTATAGCCGGCTTCGATTACGCGTGCGGTGAAGCGCGCGAGATCGAAGTCGCCCTGGCCGGGGAACGAGCGGTAGTGGCGGCTCCATTCGAGGACGTCCATCGCGAGCTTCGGCGCATCGGCGATCTGCACGAACGCGATCCGGTCGCCAGGGATGTCGGCGATCGCATCCGGCGAATCGTCGAGCGACAGCGTGTGGAAGCTGTCGAGCGCGAGCCCGAGGTGCGGATTGTTCACCGCATTCACGAGCCGCCACGCGTGGCCGTACGTCTTCACGACGCGGCCCCATGCGAGCGCTTCGTACGCGACGACGACACCCGCCTGCTGCGCCGCCTCGGCGAGCGCGCCGAGCTGGTCGACGAGCAGCGCGTCGTCCGCAATCGTGTCGGGCGACACGTTGCTGCAGACGAGGATGCGGTCGGTGCCGAGCGCATGCATCACGTCGAACTTGCGCCGGATGCGGTCGAGGTTGCGTGCGAGCTGCGCGGGGCTCACGCCCTCGAAGTCGCGAAACGGCTGGAACAGCACGATGTCGAGACCGAGGTCGGCGGCCATGTTCCGCACGTCGGCGGGCGACCCGTCGAAATAAACGAGGTCGTTCTCGAAGATTTCGACGCCGTCGAAGCCCGCGGCCTGGATGGCGGCGAGCTTCTCGGCGAGTGTGCCGGACAGGGACACGGTGGCGATCGAGCGCTGCATGGGCTAATCCTGCCAAGAAGCGGGACGGCGCCGGCTGGACTTGACCCTGAATGAACCATTCATGGAGTCCTGGGAATGCGCCATACCCCAAGTTTACTAGGTTGATGTGGCGAATTATACAAACTAACTAGATGGTACAAATTAGCGAAAACCCGAAAAGACATTGCGTTTGCGCAAGCGCACACTAGCGCCGAATCTTGACGTGAAGGGGCGAATTCGCTCGCGATTCGCCCCCGTTATCGGAGCAACTGACATGAGCAAGCGCAAGGTACTGGTACTGAACGGCCCGAACCTGAATCTGCTGGGGACGCGCGAGCCCCAGATCTACGGTGCGGAGACGCTCGCCGACGTGGCGGAGCGCTGCCGCGTGGCGGCGGACGGGCTTGGACTGGAGGTCGACTTTCGCCAGTCGAACGCCGAGCACGAGCTGATCGACTGGCTGCACGCGGCGCGCCACGATACGGACGGCATCGTGATCAACCCGGCCGCGTACACGCACACGTCGGTCGCGCTGGCCGACGCGCTGTCCGCAATCGCGAAGCCGGTGATCGAAGTCCATATCTCCAACGTACATCGCCGCGAGCCGTTCCGCCACCACTCATACGTTTCGGCGGTCGCCGAGGCGGTGATCTGCGGATGCGGCACCGAAGGCTACGTGTTCGCGCTGCAGCGCATGGCCACGATTCTTTCGCAAGGCGCCAAGCGATGAGCCGCCCGACCTTCCTGATCGGTCTGATCGGCCAGGGCATCGGCGGTTCGCTGTCGCCCGCGATGCATGAAGAAGAGGGATTCCGGCAGGGATTCGGCTACGTGTACCGGCGCATCGACCTCGACGTGCTGGGCCTGACCGCCGACGCGCTGCCGCAGCTGCTCGCAGCCGCCCAGCAGATGGGCTTCAACGGCCTGAACATCACGCATCCGTGCAAGCAGCGCGTGATCGAGCACCTCGACGCGCTGTCCGACGACGCGCGCGCGCTCGGCGCGGTCAACACCGTGCTGTTCAAGGACGGCAAGCGGATCGGCCACAACACCGACTGGTCGGGGTTCGCGAAGTCGTTCCGGCGCGGGCTGCCGGGCGTGTCGCTCGAACGCGTCGTCCAGCTCGGCGCGGGTGGCGCGGGCGCTGCCGTCGCGCATGCGGCGCTGCAGATGGGTGCGGCTGAACTGGCGATTTTCGACGTCGACGCAACGCGCGCCCGCGCGCTCGCCGACGAGCTGCAGCAGCGCTTCCCGGCCGCAAAGGTCACGCAGGGCGATGACCTCGCGGCGACGGTGCGTGCGGCGACGGGCCTGATCCACGCGACGCCGACCGGCATGGTCAAGCACCCGGGCCTGCCGCTGCCGGCGGCGCTGCTGCATCCGGGGATGTGGGTCGCCGACATCGTGTACTTCCCGCTCGAAACCGAGCTGATCCGGGCGGCGCGCGCGGCAGGCTGCGCGACGCTGCCGGGCGGCGGGATGGCTGTCTACCAGGCCGTCGACGCGTTCGAGATCTTCACCGGACGCACGCCCGACGCCGAGCGGATGTTCGACCACTTTCAATCGCTCGTTGCGCGCTGACCCTCGACAGATTCAGCGTCAGAGAAAGACGAGACCAGGAGACGACATGCAGCACACCACCCACACGAACACCGTGCCGGCCCGGCCGGCGCAGGCGGCCGGCGCGGTCCGGCGCACGTCGGCGCGCTACAAGATCCTCGCGCTGCTCGCAATCGGCACGATGATCAACTATCTCGACCGCACGGTGCTGGGGGTGGCTGCGCCTCAGCTCACGAAGGAGCTCGGCATCAACGCGGCGGTGATGGGCATCATGTTCTCCGCGTTCTCGTGGACGTACGTCGCGATGCAGGTGCCCGGCGGCCTGTTCCTCGACCGCCTCGGCAGCAAGATCACCTATTACTGGTCGATGACGCTGTGGTCGCTGTGCACGCTGCTGCAGGGCTTCGTGCCCGGCGTCGCATCGCTGCTCGCGTGCCGCCTCGGCCTCGGCATCGCGGAAGCGCCGTGCTTCCCGACCAACAGCCGCGTGGTCGCGACGTGGTTCCCGCAAAACGAGCGCGCGATGGCGACCGGCACCTACACGGTCGGCGAGTACGTCGGCCTCGCGTTCTTCAGCCCCGTGCTGTTCGCGCTGATGGGCGCGTTCGGCTGGCGTTCGCTGTTCTGGGTCGTCGGCGTCGTCGGCATCGTGTTCGGTCTCGTCTGGTGGAAGCTCTACCACGAGCCGCACAATCATCCGGGTGCGAACAAGGAAGAGATCGAGTACATCGAAGCGGGCGGCGGCCTCGCGCACGGCGCGAAGAAGAACGACCGGCCCGAGCAGGCGAAATTCAGCTGGAGCATGGCCGGCCGGCTGCTGAAGAAGCGCCAGCTCGCGGGCATCTGCCTCGGCCAGTTCGCCGGCAACTCGACGCTCGTGTTCTTCCTGACCTGGTTCCCGACCTATCTCGCCACCGAGCGCCACATGGGCTGGCTGAAGATCGGCTTCTTCGCGGTGATGCCGTTCATCGCCGCGTCGGTCGGCGTGATGTTCGGCGGGATCTTCTCCGACTGGCTGCTGCGCCGCGGCAAGTCCGCGAACCTCGCGCGCAAGCTGCCGATCATCGCCGGCCTGCTGCTCGCGTCGACGATCATTCTCGCGAACTACGTGAAGAGCAACGAGGCGGTGATCGCGATCATGTCGGTGGCATTCTTCGCGCAGGGGATGGCCGCGCTCGGCTGGACGCTCGTGTCGGACATTGCGCCGGACGGCCTGCTCGGCGTGACGGGCGGCATCTTCAACTTCGCGGCAAACCTTGCCGGGATCATCACGCCGCTCGTCGTCGGCTTCATTGTCGCGACGACAGGTTCGTTCGTCGGCGCGCTGGTGTTCATCGGCGTGATCGCGCTGATCGGCGCGGCGTCTTACATCTTCGTCGTCGGCGACATCAAGCGGATCGAGCTGTAACGCATTCCCTGCAGGTGCAGTGAGTTGGGCCCGGCGGATCGAACCGCCGGGCTTTTTTTCGCCGGTCCGTTTCGCCGGGTTTTTCTCGTTTACGCGCGGCGCAGCGAAATGCCGAGCGACTCGACCGCGTGCGCGATCGCGGTGACCGCACGGCGGACGTCGTCGGCATCGATTGCGCCGATGCATCCGACCCGGAACGTCTCGAGCTGCGTGAGCTTGCCGGGGTACAGGATGAAGCCGGCGTCGCGCACCGCGTCGTAGAAGCGCCGGAAATCGTACGCAGGGTCGGCCGGCGCGTGGAAGGTCACGATCACGGGTGCCTGCACGCGCTCATCGAGGAACGGCGCGAAGCCGAGCGCGCGCATCGAGTCGATCAGCGTCCGGCAGTTCGCCACGTATCGCGCGCCGCGCGCGGGCTGGCCGCCTTCGGCGAGGAACTGGTCGAGTGCGGCGCGCAGCGCGGCAACCACGTGCGTCGGCGGCGTGAAGCGCCACTGACCGGTCTTGCGCAGGTACGCGTACTGGTCGTACAGGTCGAGCGCGAGCGACGGCGAGCGGCCTTCGCTGGCTTCGAGCGCATCGCGTCGCGCGATCACGAACCCCATTCCCGGCACGCCTTCGAGGCATTTGCCGCTCGCGGAAATCAGCGCGTCGATGCCGCTGCCGTCGAGCGTGATCGGCAACGCGCCGAACGAGCTCATCGCGTCGACGATCAGCCGCTTGCCGTGCCGGCTGCACAGTGCGGCGATCTCGTCGAGCGGATTCAGGATCCCGGCGCTCGTCTCGAGATGCACGAGCGCGACGTGTGTGATGCGCGCGTCGCGCGCGAAGGCCGCCTCGATCGCGGCGGGATCGACGGCTGCGTCTTCGCCGAACGGCAGCGCGACCGCGTCAATGCCGAGCCGGCCGAGGATCTTCAGGATGCGCGTGCAATATGCGCCGTTGTCCGGCACGAGCACGACACCGTCGCGCGGCACCAGCGTGCCGAGCGCGGCTTCGACCGCGAATGTGCCGCTACCCTGCATCGGCACGCAGACGTATTCATTGCCGCCGCGCGCGATCCCGACGAGATCGGCGCAGACGCTTTCGGTCAGACGATTGAACGCGGCATCCCACGATCCCCAGTCGTGTTGCATGGCATGGCGAGTCGCCGCGGAGGTGGTCAGCGGGCCGGGGGTGAGCAGGATCGGATCGGGGGCGGACATCGGGTTTTCTCCAACAGGAATAGGGCGGGACGCAGGTCGACGTCTCCGGATTGATGTGTATGATATTGGCAGAATGTGTCATTTTGTGGAAATTGTGGCATTCGTCACGGGGTTGTCATCGAACGCTGTGATCCTTCGGTTGCCGCGCGGAACCGGATCGGTCGGGCGGCAACGAGGCGGGCCGGCTGGCGGTTCGCCCGCATAACAGGAGCCGGCGTGCCCCGGCCGTTTGGTGTTCCGTCTACGGAGAAGTGAGATGACACTGCAGAATTCCTCGCGCGCCGGTGCCGGCGCGTTCCGCAAGCTCGCGCTGGCCGCCTGTGCCGCCGGTCTGCTGCAAGGCGCCGCGCTGCCTGCGCACGCGGCGAACGCGGTCGTGCTGTATACGGCGGACGGTCTCGAGAACCTCTACCGCGACGTGCTGCCGGCGTTCGAGAAGAAGGAAGGCGTCAAGGTCAACATCGTCACGGCGGGCAGCGGCGAAGTGGTCAACCGCGCGAACGTCGAGAAGAATTCGCCGAAGGCCGACGTGATCGTCACGCTGCCGCCGTTCATCCAGCAAGCCGGCCAGATGGGCCTGCTGCAGCCGTACCAGAGCGTCAACTACAAGAACGTGCCGGCGATTGCGAAGGCGGAAGACGGCACGTGGGCGACGTTCGTGAACAACTATTTCTCGTTCGCGATCAACCCGGAAGTCGTCAAGCAGCAGCCGAAGACGTTCGCCGACCTGCTGTCGCCGAACTATGCGGGCAAGGTCGCGTACTCGAACCCGGCCACGGCCGGCGACGGGATGGCCGTGCTGATCCTGACGACCTCGCTGATGGGCGAGGACAAGGCGTTCGACTACCTCGCGAAGCTGTCGCAGAGCGTGAAGTTCCACACGAAGGGCACGGGCTACCTGAACGTGCTGCTGTCGCGTAACGAGATCAGCGTCGCGAACGGCGACCTGCAGATGGATCTCGACGACGCCGAACACGGCGCGCTGTCCGTCAAGCCGATCTTCCTCGCGGCGAAGGACGGCGACCAGCCGACGACGTTCCAGCTCCCGTACGGCATCGGCCTGATCAAGAGCGGCCCGAACCAGGAAGTGGGCAAGAAGCTGATCGACTACCTGATGTCGACGGACGTGCAGTCGAAGGTGCCGGACATGTTCGGCATTCCGGGCCGCACCGACGTGCCGCTGACGGGCAAGAACGGCGAAGCGGTCAAGAAGGCGATCGCGGGTGTCAAGCTGATCCCGGTCGACTGGACCCAGGTGATGGCGAAGAAGCCGGTGTGGATCGAGCGCTGGAAGAAGGACGTGATCGGCAGCTCGGGCAAGCAGCTCGACGTCGTCAAGCCGAAGTGATCGGCGCACGCCGCTTGCAATTGAAAGGATGAAACCGGTGGATACCGCCATGACCCATCCCGGCGCATTCGGCGCCGCCGGACCGCATGCGACGCAGCGGTCCGGCGCGCCGGGCGGCGTGCAGATCGAGCACCTGAGCGTGCGCTACGGCGCACGTACGGTGCTGGACGATCTGACGCTGTCGATCGGCGCCGGCGAATTTTTGACCGTGCTCGGCAAGAGCGGCTGCGGCAAGACCACGCTGCTGCGCTTCATCGCCGGGTTCGTGAAGGCCGACGGCCTGACCGGCACGCTGACCGTTGCCGGGCGTGACCTGACCTATGCGCCGCCGCACAAGCGCAATCTCGGTCTCCTGTTCCAGAACTACGCGCTGTTCCCGCACCTGTCGGTGTTCGAGAACGTCGCATTCGGCCTGCGCGCGCGGCGGATGGCCTCGGCCGAGGTGACGCGCCGCGTCGCCGACGCGCTGAAGCTCGTCCAGCTCGGCGACGCCGGCCACCACCTGCCGGCACAACTGTCGGGCGGGATGCAGCAGCGCGTCGCGCTCGCGCGCGCGCTCGTGATCGAGCCCGACGTGCTGCTGCTCGACGAGCCGCTGTCCGCGCTCGACGCGAACCTGCGTGCGTCGGTGCGCAGCGAACTGAAGGCGCTGCACGAGCGGCTGCCGAACCTGACCGTCGTCTGCGTGACGCACGATCGCGACGACGCGCTGGTGCTGTCCGATCGCGCGCTGCTGATGCGCGACGGCCACGTCGCGCAGCTCGGCACGCCGCAGCAGCTTTACGACACGCCGAGCAACGGCTATGTCGCGCGCTACCTGGGCCCGGCGAACCTGCTGCCGCCGCGCGTGATCTTCCCGCTCGGCGATCCGCGCTATGAAGTGCGCGACAAGGTCGCGTGCGTGCGGCCCGAGCAGCTGACCGTCAGGCCGCTCGCCGCGGGCGGGCTGCACGGCACGGTTTCGTCGGTCGAATGGCAAGGCGCGGAGCTGTCGATCGCGGTCGTGATCGACGCGGCGCCCGACGAGCCGGTGCGCGTGACGATGCAACGCGGCCGTGGCACGGCGCCCGAGCGCGGCGCGCGCGTTTCCCTGCATTGCGAGGCAGATGATGTCGTCCTTATCGAGCCCTGACGCCGCGCTGTCGCCGCGCGCGCTCGCATCGGCCGCCGCGCATGCCGCCGCCGCACGGCGCCGCAAGCGCGCGGGCGACTTGCACCTGATCCTGCTCGCGGTCGTCGTGCTCGGCCCGCTCGTCGTCTATCCGCTCGTGCAGCTCGTGCTGCTGAGCCTGACCGGCGATCACGGGCTGAGCTTCGCCGCGTACCGGAACTTCTTCGGCAACCCCGACACGCGCAGCGTGCTGCTGACGACGCTCGGCGTACTGTTCGCGAGCGCCGGCACCGCATCGGTGCTCGGCGTGCTGCTGGCGGCGCTGCTGTTCTTCAAGCCGTTCCCGGGCGCGTCGCTCGTCACGCGCTTCCTGGAGCTGTACGTCGCGTTCCCGTCGTTTCTGGTAGCGTTCACGCTGATCTTCCTGTACGGCTCGCAAGGCTCGGTCAGCATCGCGCTGCAGCAGGTGTTCCATCTCGATCAGCCGCCGCTCGACTTCCTGTTCGGCTTCGGCGGCGTGATCCTCGCGCAGACCGTGTTCTATACGCCGTTCGTCGTGCGGCCGACGCTTGCGTCGTTCGCGACGCTCGACCTGCGGCTGATCGAAGCGGCGCGCAGCCTCGGCGCGTCCGGCGGAATGCTCGCGCGGCGCGTCGTGCTGCCGATCGCGTGGCCGGGAATCGCAGCCGGCACCGTGCTGTGCTTCCTGCTGACGCTGAACGAATTCGGGATCCTGCTGGTGCTCGGCAGCGCGAAGCTCGTCACGCTGCCGGTCGCGATCTACAGCAGCGCGACCGTCGATCTCGACCTGCCGACCGCATCGGCCGGCGCGGTCGCGATGCTCGCGCTGTCGCTGGCGCTGTATGCGGTCTATCGCCGGGTGAACCGGCGTGCGATGGGAGGGACGAACGATGTCCGTTGAATACCGGATCGGGCCCGCGGTGCCCCGTCATGAGATCGGCTGGACCGATACGCTGCTCAAGCACGCGTCGCGTGTCGCGCTGGCGCTCGCCGCATTCGCATGCTTCTGGCTGTTCGTGCTGCCGGTGGTCGTCGTCGCGCTGTCGAGTGTGTCGACCCGCTGGTCGGGCACCGTACTGCCGGCCGGCTACAGCCTGCGCTGGTTCGGACAGCTCGGTTCGCAGGAATACGGCGCGCTCGTGACGAGCCTCGAGATCGGCTTCGGCGTCGCCGTGATCGGCACGATCCTCGGCCTGTGGCTCGCACTGGCGCTCGAAGGGCGCGACCGGCGCGGGATCGGCGCGGTCGTCGACGCGCTCGTGATGGTGCCCAATGGCGTGCCGAGCGTCGTGCTCGGGCTTGCGGTGCTGATCGCGTATCACCAGAAGCCTGTCGATCTGTCGAGCTCGGCGGCGATCGTCGTGCTCGTGCAGCTCGCGCTGATCCTGCCGTTCTGCTATCGCTGCGCAGCGGCGGCATTGCGCCCGGAACTGACGGTGCTACGCGAAGCCGCGGCCAGCCTCGGTGCACCGCCGGCGATGGTGCTGCGCCGCGTGCTGGTGCCGCAGCTCGTGCCGGCGCTGCGCGCGAGCCTCGCGCTCGGCTTCGCGCTGTCGCTCGGCGAACTCGGCGCGACGCTGACGGTGTATCCGCCCGGCTTCGCGACCGTGCCGATCGTCGTGATCGGCCAGGTGGAGCGCGGCTATTACCTGCCGGCGTCGGCGCTGTCGCTGCTGATGCTCGGCGCGTCGCTCGCGGCGCTGCTGCTGATCGCCGCGCGCGTGCCGCGCGGCAAGCGGGTGACGCCATGAACGCCGCGTTTGCAATGCGGCCGCCCGGCGAGCCGGCGCCGGCCGGCGCGGCGCCGGACCTGGCGGGCAAGTTCGTCGACGTCAACGGCCGCCGCTACCGGCTGCCGACCGAACCGACCGTCGTCGTATGCGTCGACGGCTGCGAATACGACTATCTCGAACGGGCCGTGGAAGCCGGCGTCGCGCCGTTCATCGGACGGATGATTGCCGAAGGCACCGCGTGGCGCGCCGATTGCGTCGTGCCGACGTTCACCAACCCGAACAACCTGTCGATCGTCTGCGGTGCACCGCCGTCGGTGCACGGGATCTGCGGCAACTACTTCTGGGATCCGGACGCGAACGGCGGCCGCGGCGCCGAAGTGATGATGAACGATCCCGCGTACCTGCGCGCCGACACGCTGCTCGCGGCGGCGTCCGACGCGGGCGCGCGCGTGGCGGTCGTGACGGCGAAGGACAAGCTGCGCCGCCTGCTCGGCTGGCGGATGCGCGGGATCTGCTTCTCGGCGGAGAAGGCCGCGCAGGCGAATCTCGCGGAAAACGGGATCGTCGACGTGCTCGACTGGGTCGGCATGCCGTCGCCGGACGTCTACAGCGCGGCGCTGTCGGAATTCGTGTTCGCGGCGGGCGTGCGGCTCGCGCAGACGCGCCAGGTCGACCTGATGTATCTGTCGACGACCGACTATGTGCAGCACAAGTGCGCGCCCGGCAGCGACGGCGCGAATGCGTTCTACGCGATGATGGACCGCTATCTCGCGCAGCTCGATGCGCTCGGCTGGGTGATCGGGCTGACTGCCGATCACGGGATGAACGCGAAACACGATCCGGCGACGGGGCGGCCGAACGTCATCTATCTGCAGGATGCGATCGACGGCTGGTTCGGCGCGCAGGCGGCCCGCGTGATCCTGCCGATTACCGATCCGTACGTCGTGCACCACGGAGCGCTCGGCTCGTTCGCAACCGTCTACCTGGCGCCGGGTGTCGACCGGACGGACGCGATGTGGCGTATCGGCGGCCTCGACGGCGTCGAACTCGTGCTCGACAACGCGGAAGCCGCCGCGCGCTTCGAACTGCCGGCCGACCGGATCGGCGATCTCGTCGTGATCGGCCGCCGCGACATGACGCTCGGCACGCGCGAGCGCGAGCACGACCTGTCGGGCCTGACCGTGCCGCTGCGTTCGCACGGCGGCGTGTCGGAGCAGGAAGTGCCGCTGCTGTTCAACCGTCGTATCGAGCCGGCCGACCCCGCGCGTCGCCCGCGCAACTACGACGTTTTCGATTTCGTGCTGAACCGGATCGCGACATGATGGCTCATCCCCGACTGGACCACCCATCGTTTCGCGCCGAGGCGCTGCGCTGGTGCGGTACCCGCGCGACGCGCGAGCGCAGCTTCGACATCGACGATCCTTATACGGGCGCGCGCGTCGGCACGGCGCCGCTCGCGAGCGTCGACGACGTGCGCGCCGCGTTCGACTACGCGATGGCCTACCGGCCGACGCTCACGCGCTACGAGCGCTCGCAGATCCTCGAACGTGCGGCCGCGCTGCTGCGTGAGCGCACCGAGGAGGCCTCCGACCTGATCACGCTCGAGTCGGGGCTGTCGAAACAGGATTCGCGCTACGAGATCGGCCGCGTGGCGGACGTGCTGAAGTTCGCGTCGATCGAGGCGTTGCGCGACGACGCGCAGAGCTTCTCGTGCGACCTGACGCCTCACGGCAAGGCGCGGCGCGTGTTCTCGCAGCGCCAGCCGCTCGACGGGGTGATCGTCGCGATCACGCCGTTCAATCATCCGATGAACCAGGTCGCGCACAAGGTCGCACCGGCGATCGCGACCAACAACCGCGTGATCGTGAAGCCGTCGGAGAAGGTGCCGCTGTCCGCGTTCTATCTGGCGGACCTGCTGTACGAAGCCGGGCTGCCGGAGCCGATGCTGCAGGTGCTGACCGGCGATCCGCGCGAGATCGCGGACGAACTCGTCACGCACCCGCATGCGTCGCTGATCACGTTTACGGGCGGCGTCGCGATCGGCAAGGCGATTGCCGCGAAAGCCGGCTACCGGCGCATCGTGCTGGAACTGGGCGGCAACGATCCGCTGATCGTGCTCGACGATGCCGATCTCGAACGTGCGGCTTCGCTGGCGGCGCTCGGCTCGTACCGGAACTCGGGGCAGCGCTGCACGGCCGTCAAGCGGATCCTGGTCCAGCGCTCGATCGCGCCCGCGTTCACCGAGTTGCTCGTCGAAAAGACGCGCGCATGGAAGTACGGCGACCCGTTCGATCCCGCGAACGAAATGGGCACGGTGATCGACGAAGCGGCGGCGCGGCTGTTCGAGGCGCGGGTCGGGGAAGCGGTCGCGCAGGGCGCGCGCCTGCTGACCGGCAACGTGCGGCGTGGCGCGCTGTATGCGCCGACCGTGCTCGACAACGTCGATCCGTCGATGACGGTCGTGCGCGAAGAGACGTTCGGCCCCGTATCGCCCGTGATCGCATTCGACACGATCGACGATGCGATCCGGATCAGCAACGGGACGGCGTTCGGGCTGTCGTCGGGCGTCTGTACGGACAGCACCGCTGCGGTCGTGCGGTTCGTCAACGAACTGAACGTCGGCACCGTGAACGTGTGGGAAGTGCCCGGATACCGGATCGAGCTGACGCCGTTCGGCGGGATCAAGGATTCGGGGCTCGGTTACAAGGAAGGCGTTCAGGAGGCGATGAAGAGCTTCACGAACCTGAAGACCTTCTCGCTGCCATGGGAGTGACGGAATGGCACTGACGGTGGAAGAGATTCGCGGGCTGTATCGTGAGCATGGCCACGTGGCCTACAGCGGCGAGCCCGTCACGCAGCTCGAGCACGCGCTGCAGAGCGGGTTGCTGGCGGAGGAGGCGGGGGCCGGCGAAGCGCTGGTCGCGGCGGCGTTCCTGCACGACCTCGGGCATCTGCTGAATCCCCAGGGCGAGACGCCGAGCGCACGCGGCATCGACGATCTGCACCAGTATTACGCGCTGCCGTTCCTGCGGCCGCTGTTCTCCGATGCGGTGCTGGAGCCGATCCGCCTGCACGTCGACGCGAAGCGTTGCCTGTGCCGCACGGACGCCGGGTACTTCGAGAGCCTGTCGCCGGACTCGGTGCGCA
The DNA here is from genome assembly GCF_053427725.1 of Burkholderia sp. PU8-34. Classification (NCBI taxonomy): domain Bacteria; kingdom Pseudomonadati; phylum Pseudomonadota; class Betaproteobacteria; order Burkholderiales; family Burkholderiaceae; genus Burkholderia; species Burkholderia sp. PU8-34. Next base: position 326 of record NZ_JBSAXC010000013.1, on the reverse strand, counting down.
GCCTGGCGCTGCAGGGCGGGATTTTCAGCGATGAGGAGGCTGCGGCGTTCCTGCAGCGCCCGTTCGCGGAGGATGCGCTGCGGCTGCGCCGCTGGGACGATACCGCGAAGGTGGAAGGAAAGCCGACGCCGGATCTCGATCACTATATAGAGATCATCTCGCGCCAGGTGCGCGCTGCCTGACGGCTCGGCAGCCTCTATTCACGGCCCCGCACGCTGCCGCGTGCGTGGCCGTGAATTTTTTTCGAGAAACCCCTTGCGCTCGGCGCGGGAGCTGCCTAGAATCACGCCTCTTTCGCGCTGACGGCAACGCCGGGGCGGAGAGGG